>NZ_CP039396.1:2158834-2878445 GCF_004803915.1 Duncaniella dubosii | reverse complement strand
ATAATTTGTCAAACAGGTCTTACCATGAAACTGCCAAAATCTATTATATGTCTCTCCACCGCATTACTGCTATCGTCAATCAACGCATACTCTCACGATGGACATACACATGCTCCTACAGTCAATGTTCCGGCCGAAGACATCAATCTGTCAACTTCATGGAACGGTAAGAAAGTGGCATTTCTCGGTGACTCTATGACAGATCCCAAAAACAAATCCACCAAAAAACATTATTGGAAATATCTTGAAACCTTAATGGGTATCAAGCCATGTGTTTTTGCCCGAAGTGGCTATAAATGGGACGGCATCTATAAAAAGGCTGAAGAGATGAAGACTGCTGTCGGAGATTCTATCGACGTGATTATTATATGGGCAGGGACAAACGACTATAACCACAGCATTCCCGTCGGACAATTCTTCACAGAGACAACCGATAGTGTAAACGTCAACGGTCATATCGAACAGAGAAAGCACAGGACATTTGAAATGAACGACTCGACTTTCACAGGCAATATCAACCGTGTGATGTCATATCTTAAACATAACTATCCGACAAAACAGATAATAATCATGACTCCGATCCATCGTGGTTACGCTAAATTTAACGACAATAATGTACAGCCGAATGAAAATTATGCCAACGGGCAAGGATTATATGTCGAAAGTTATATAGACATTCTCCGACAGGCAGCAACATTGTGGGCCGTTCCAATGATAGACCTATATTCTGAAAGCGGGCTTTTCCCTATGGAGCACAAGCATGACATATATTTCCATCATGCCGAGACAGACCGTCTGCATCCGAACGACAATGGGCATTATCGGATAGCACGCACTATTCAGGCGAAGCTCAGCTCAATCTCACCTACATTCTAATCAATTATCCGCAATTGAATGGAATAAAATATTTCCCGATACGTCAATAGAATCAGGACCAATATAGCCGTCACCGATTATTGAGACCAATTGTTCGGGCGACATGATATCTTCGTTAATAATCTGACGTAAAAGCCGTCCTCGCAGAGTTTTCAACCGTCCGGCATTTGGAGTGCGCATGACAGCGCCAGGATGAACCTCTTTAAAATCTGCTTTCCAGACTTTGACCCGACTATTTATAACTTTCCAGTCGATGCAACGTGCAGCATCACCCGGCAGCAGATTTAAAACATCATGACAATCTTGCTTTTCGATTTCTTTCAACAGGAGTTTTGTCACACTGTCACGCCAATATGAAGAAAATGTCTTTCCGTCAGGAGCAAGCGGTGTCGTGAAATCAAAACGATAACTCTTGATTATGTCATCAGGTTTCAGCCATCCATAGAGAGATGAGATTATTCTCACCCTCCCATTTGTCCGAACTCTTGATGCCTCGCCTAAAGTCTGATAAGAAAACGCTTTAAAGACCACTCCCATAAAAGCATTCATAGCTTTAGATCCTGATGCCTTGTTTGGAAACTCGTAAATCATCTGCTGGAGCTTCCTGACCATAGGCAGACTGAGTTTCACTGATCCACAAAGCGACTCGACACTCAGACTACGCAAATTTGACATAATTTCGGCAGCGTCCGATTCAAGAGCCGGACGGTGTGACATGTAATCACATTCATTAATCATGCCGTCGCAAGGTGTCATTGTCTTTGATTCAGCAATAAGCATCAGCATAAGCAACCGGTTTATGTTTGACAAAATGGTCATTTCTGCCGATATTCACAGAAATGACCATCCCTATCTTCTGTTTACTTTCCTATCATCTCCAAAAAGGCTGATTCATCTATGACAGGCACTCCAAGCGAACGGGCTTTTTCAAGTTTGGCCGGCCCCATATTGTCGCCAGCGAGAACAAATGATGTCTTCTTTGAAATCGAACCGGAATTCTTACCTCCGTTTTTCTCAATCATTTCCTTATATTCCTCCCGCGAATGGAGGGAAAAAACTCCACTGATTACGATGGTCTTACCGGCAAGGATATCGGAATGGCCCGATTTATCCTCTTCCGGCATCTCCATCTGCACACCGGCTTCACGCAAGCGCTCGACTATAGTCCTGTTGGAATGGACACAGAAATACTCTATAACCGCATCCGCAATCTTCGGACCAATATCGTCGATAGCAACCAATTCTTCACGACTCATGGCAAGAAGCGTATCGATATCCCCCACTCCACGCGCAAGCTTTCGTGCGACCGTCTCACCGACAAATGGTATGGAAAGCGAATAGACCACTCTGTCAAAAGGCACAGACTTGGAGGCTTCGACTCCTTCGAGAATTCTCTGCGCAGTACGAGGTCCGACTCTTTCGAGAGCTTCAAGGTCGGATGCTTTCAACGTATAGAAATCAGCGATATCCTTCACAAGCCCGGCATCATAAAGAAGTGCGGCATTCTCCTCTCCTACACCTTCAATATCCATAGCATGACGGCCAACAAAATGTTCCAACCGTCCTATAAGCTGCGGACGACATCCATATTTGTTGGGACACTGCCAAGCAGCTTCACCGGGAATACGAATCAGAGCTGTTCCGCAATCCGGACAAAGGGTGACAAACCTGACAGGCGCGGCATCATTCTCACGCGCGGCAGTGTCGACTCCTGTTATCTTCGGAATAATCTCTCCGCCCTTTTCCACATAGAGCATGTCGTGTTCATGTATACCGAGTGTCTTCACTATGTCCTCATTGTGAAGAGAAGCACGTTTCACTATCGTACCTGAAAGCAATACAGGTTCAAGATTCGCCACAGGTGTCACTATGCCCATACGACCAACCTCAAACGAGACAAAACGGAGTCGGGTCAAAGCCCTTTCAGCAGCAAACTTGTAGGCGATAGCCCAGCGCGGCGACTTTGAAGTATAGCCAAGATTTAACTGCTGGCGAAGATTGTTGACCTTAAAAACAAGTCCATCCGTCGCAACAGGCAGCTCTTTGCGCTCAATGTCAAGCCTTCTGATAAATTCGTCGACCTCTTCGATTGAATTCATCAGCGTCATCAGGCTACTGACCTTGAATCCCCATTCTTTTGCACGCAACATGTTGTCGTAATGATTGTCACACGGAAGTTGATCGGAAATAAGATAGTAGAAATATGCGTCAAGACCACGACGCGAGACAATCGAAGAATTCTGCATCTTCAGAGTTCCTGCCGCCGCATTGCGCGGATTGGCAAACAGAGGCTCTTCGTTGAAAGCACGTTCCTCGTTGAGACGGTCGAAAGCTTTCCAAGGCAAGACTATCTCGCCTCTTATTTCAAATTTATCAGGGTATCCCTCTCCGCGTAGTTTGAGAGGGATACTCCTGATTGTTTTTACGTTTTCAGTAACATCATCGCCCTTTTCACCGTCTCCTCTGGTGACAGCACGGACAAGTCTGCCTTTTTCATAAATCAGCGAGATACTCGTACCGTCAAACTTCATTTCACCAACAATAGGAACTGATTTCAAACCTGACGAATTTCCAAGTAAATCATTGCAGCGTCTGACCCAGTCATCGACTTCTTCAACACTATATGTATTGCCAAGCGACAACATGGGATGCTGGTGCACCACCTGCTCGAAGCCCTTTGTTATATCTGATCCGACACGATGAGTTGGCGACAGAGGGTCGTCAAATTCAGGATTCTCAGTTTCAAGCTTTTCAAGCTCCTTCATCAGCATGTCGTATTCATAGTCGCTAATCTCAGGGGCATTATTAACATAGTAGGCATGGTTGTGTCGGTCGAGCTGTTCGCGTAGCTCGTAGATACGTTGTTCGACAGATGACATTGGTCAAAATAGGGATTAATGTTACTTAATATAAGATCTGTTTAAATCATAAAATGCTAACCGCAATAGAAATAACGGCTGACAAGTTTCTGAAGTTCGACAGGGTCAGACTTCAGACGTTCGGCAAGATGCTTGTCGTCAAAACTTCTAAGCTGACGAATGACATCGTCAATCATTGCCTTTGCAAATACATTGCGAGACTCATAAATGGCACGTTGTTTTTCAAGACATTCGGCCGACTCCACGCAACATGTCGGCAGAGTCTCAAGTCCGGCAAGCCTTGAAGCATTTTCTTTTGCATGGATATTTACATCGACATAAGTGCGCTTGGCAATCTCAAGAGCTTCTTTCTCGTCCATTTCGAATCCGAGACGCGCACCCACACAGAGAGCAGCAAGAAGTTCATAAACATTCGCCGAGCAGTCAGGAGAGCGCATCTCGAATGTCTGCTTTGCATAAGTTTCCATGTCACAACGATCTGATGGATTAACCTGCACGCACATATCTTTGCCGGAGGTCCAACCAAGCGGCACTCTGACCAGTACCGAGCGATTGCGGTCACCCCAGCAGATATTGGTCGGGGCTTCCTGATGGGGGACAAGGCGCATATAGCTTGTCGGATTCTTATTGCCGAATGCTGTGATTGAAGGTGCGAGAATCATCAGACCGGCAATCACTCGGCGTGCTTCATCACTAAGTTCCCGCTTAGTATTCTGAGTCACATTCATACCGTCTTTCATGAGCCGCATGTGGATATGGAAACCCGAACCGGCCTTGCCGACCGTGATTTTAGGTGCAAATGTTATATCAAGTCCCTCCTTTGCGGCAAGTTCACGAATAATCCATTTGGCAAGCAACAACTGGTCTGCCGCCCGGAGCGCCGGATTCGGAAGAAATTCAATCTCGTTCTGCTCATAAATGAGCGAATTGTGTTTGAAGTTTCCGACTTCGGAATGTCCGTATTTTATCTGTCCTCCCGTCGATGCAATCAGCGACATTGCTTTTGTGCGAAAATCGTTGAATTTGGCAAACGGACCGGATTCGTGATACCCTTTCTGATCGGTTGCAGGGAAAGTCCCGGGATCTGTGCCTATGACATAGAATTCCAATTCTCCCATGCACTCGAATTCAAGCCCCGACACCTCAGTAAACTCCCTACATGCACGTTCAAGAATCTGACGCGGATCTGAATCAAGCGGACAGCCGTCTTTGTCGAAATAGCTGCACAGCAATGTCAGTGTCGGAATTTCGGCAAACGGGTCACGGAAAGCCGATGAATAACGCGGTATTACATACAGATCGCTTCGGCCTGCTTCAATGAAAGGAAAGAGACTCGAACCATCTACACGCTCCCCTGTTGAAAGAATAGTTTCGAGATATTCAAGCGAATTGATTACAAAATTAAGAGTCTTCAACCGACCGTCGGCAGCGACATACATAAAATTGACCATTTCAATTCCTTCCTGACTGATATAGTCAATGATGTCAGGCCTCGTAAAATCAGCTGATGATTTTCCAAGAGTCCGCTCTACATGGTTACGGCTCATGGCAAATGAATTTTTGCTTTCCATCGGTAATATTTTTCGGTTTTTATGATTAAAGTTAACAATGCAAATATACCACTTATTTTAATCATAATAATGTCCTTTCATCTGAAAAAATCAATCTTTTCTCTATCAATCCAGACAATTAACATCACCGCAAATTCATCTGCATGAATAATAAATTTTTGACTCATATTCATTAATGACAAAATAACGACATGTAGATAACACGTCCATCTCACCTCATAATTACAACATCCAGCCATCTAAAAGAACCCCGCCACACCACTGTAGGCATGACGGAGAAATACAGACAGAATGTTATCGCAAAATTTATTAAAATTCACTGGTAAAGTGAAAGCGAATCTGGGAAAATCACTCTGGGCCATCTGAAGCACATAGTTTGAATCCGCGAGGAACACATCACGCCCTTCACGGTCAACAGCCATGAACTGGAATTTGCGTTTTTTGAACGCGGCAAGAGCCTCGGCATCGTCACTTTCAATCCAGCACGCCTTATAGAGCGAAATTGGTTCCCAGCGACACTGAGCACCATATTCATGGAGCAGACGATATTGAATCACCTCAAACTGAAGCTGTCCGACCGTACCGATAATCTTGCGTCCGTTGAACTGGTTGACAAACAGCTGAGCAACGCCCTCGTCCATAAGCTGCTGTATACCCTTATCAAGCTGTTTCGTCTTCATCGGGTCGGAATTCTCAATATATTTGAACATCTCCGGCGAGAAGCTCGGAAGCCCCTTAAAATGAAGTGATTCACCTGAAGTCAGAGTATCACCGATCTTAAAGTTACCTGTATCGGGAATACCGACTATATCACCGGGGAAGGCCTCATCGACAATATTTTTTTTCTGAGCCATAAATGCTGTCGGAGCAGCAAACTTCATGGTCTTGCCCGAACGGATGTGACGATAAGGAGCGTTACGCTCAAACTTTCCTGAGCAGACTTTCACAAAGGCGATACATGAGCGGTGGTTAGGATCCATATTGGCATGAATCTTGAACACAAAGCCCGAGAAACCTTCCTCGTCAGGCTTGATTTCACGCTCTTCAGAAGTTGTCGGACGTGGTGCGGGAGCTATCTGTACAAAACAGTCAAGCAGCTCCTTGACACCAAACGTATTGAGTGCCGATCCAAAGAACACCGGTGCAACTTTTCCCTCAAGATATTCCTCAACGTTAAATTCGGGATAAACGCCTTCAATAAGTTCAAGGTCCTCACGAAGTTTGGCCGCGTCAGTCTCGCCAACACTTTCGTCAATACGTGGATCATCAACAGAGTCGATCTCCACACGTTCGCTGACACGTTGCTTGTCAGGAGTAAACAAATCGAGAGAGTGCTCGAAAATATTATACACACCCTTGAACTTGGCACCTATATTAATAGGCCATGACAGAGGACGCACCTTTATTTTCAGTTCACTCTCAAGCTCGTCGAGAATATCAAACGGATCACGACCCTCACGGTCAAGCTTGTTGACAAAAATAATAACCGGCGTGTTTCGCATACGACACACCTCCATAAGCTTTCGGGTCTGCTGTTCGACACCCTTGGCAACGTCGACAACGATAATAACGCTATCGACCGCAGTCAGCGTGCGGTAAGTATCCTCTGCAAAATCCTGATGACCCGGGGTATCGAGAATATTTATTTTATAATCTCCATAATTGAAACCCATCACAGATGTAGCGACAGAAATACCACGCTGTTTCTCAATCTCCATCCAGTCGGAGGTGGCAGTCTTTTTAATCTTGTTAGACTTGACAGCTCCCGCCACGTGAATTGCACCTCCGAAAAGGAGTAGTTTTTCAGTCAAGGTGGTCTTTCCCGCGTCAGGATGCGAGATAATCGCAAAAGTGCGCCGGCGCGCTATTTCTTCTTTCAATGCCATAGGAATATTGCTATTATTTTTCGTTCTTTTACAGATTGGTTTTGTCAAGATACCCTGACAATCATGCCGGACAGACATCTCCGTCCGAAATCGGATGCAAAATTAGTGAAAATTTATGATTTTACACATAGACGACATGCTCGCCTGTCAGAAATCGAGCAATTTATATGCGGCTTGTGCCTGACGCTTGCTGACAAAATTAAAATGCCACCACTCCGTCCTCAGAGGTTTGAATCCGGCAGCGGTCATCACACGCCGGAGCAAAAGACGGTTCTGGTGTTCAGTCTCCGATATGACACCATTACGAACCATCCGTTCTTCCTTATCAATATTGGCTTCGGAGCCAAGGTGGTCTACGGGAGTTCCCATCGCAAGCTCATTTCCGTTTTCATCAACAATCGTTATGTCTACTGCAAGGCCATAGTTATGCAGTCCTCCTCCTTTTGACGGATTAGCGACATAGTTGGTTTTCGGTGTGCCCTGAACCGCTGAAAACATTCTCCGTTGGACGCTCATAGGGCGTGCCGCGTCTTTCACAAGCAGATTGTAAGAAGGGAAAAGCTTGTGAAGCTCTTCCTGAGCCTTCAGAAGCGCCTTGGCAGCATCGGGATGAAGATAGGCATCACGGATATCATCATAAAGAGTCACTTCTGTGAAGTTGTCAGGTGCGGCATACATAAGCCGTACCTTTATAGTCGTGTCCATCCTATTGACAGCCACGAAACCTCTCGCCTCCAAAACCTCTGAAAGAGAGGCGGCATAAATATGAGTTCCCATACATACAAATAAGGCCATAAGCAATATTCTGAACCTGCTAATGGCATAGTTATAAACACAATCAGATTCCATTTTTAATCATACCGAAAACAGTATTGCAAAATTAATCAATTATTTCCCATAAGAACAAATCATAAAGGCATTCCGGCTATAAATATACTCCCTGATTCATTCGGACCGCAATCGCGTCCACTAAAATTCCAAAATTTCCTTAAATTTTTCGTCGTTTTCTCATAAAACACTACATTTGCCGTTAAATAAAAATCAGAATCATCATATTCAACGCAAATGTCGCGATTATATCAGTCTGCAATTGTAATCACATTGCTATTCTCCACATTCATCTCCATCCGCGCACAAATCAATACCGAGCAGGTGCTTAGAATTGGTGCAAACACCCATTATTTCGAAGATTACATACTGTCAATCCAATATTTTAATCAGGTTATAAGTGTGAATCCGAAACTGGCAAAGCCATATTTCTACAGAGCTATTGCCAAACTCAATCTTGACGATTTCGCCGGTGCAGAAGAAGATGCGACGCTCGCTATCGAACGCAACCCGTTCATTGTCGATGCCTATGAAGTCAGGGGTGTCGCACGCCAGAACCAAGGGAAAAACCGAGAAGCCATCGAAGACTACAACAAAGTGCTTGAAATGCTTCCTGAAAGCAGGGGAGTAATGTTTAACAAGGCGATGGCACAGAACGAGGTCAAAGATCGCGAAGGAGCTTTGAATACATTTGAATCACTGCTCAAAAAATATCCCCGCTTTGAAAACGGCTATCTTGGTCGGGCCCGCATACGACTTGAAGAAAAGGACACTGTAGCCGCGAAAGCCGACATTGAAAAAGCCCTGTCAATAAACTCGTCTGCCATCAACGGCTATCTCATGCGGGCCGACATCGCCATCCACTCAGGACAGGACTACAAAAGTGCTCTCGGAGACATGGATATGGCCATCAAACTACAGCCTGAGAATGCGGGATTCTATATCAACCGTGCATATCTCAGATATATGACCGATGATATCTACGGAGCATTCGATGACTATGAACATGCGTTGAAACTCAATCCGCTTAACACTTTGGCGCTATTCAACCGAGGTTTACTCCGAGCAGAAGTCCATGACACTAACAAAGCTATTGAAGACTTTTCATCTGTCATCAATCTTAACCCTGACGATTACAAGACGCTTTATAACCGTTCTATACTGTTAGCCGAAATCGGCGACTTCGACAGTGCTCTCGCCGACCTCAACCGTGTGATTGAAGCTTATCCCGATTTTGCGGCTGCATACTTCCTGCGCTATGACATCAAACGTCGCAAAGGGGATATGGCATCTGCCGAAAAGGACTATAACAAATCACTCGCTCTTGCAAAAACAAACGTACAAGTCCCGGCAGACCGTCAGTTCGCGGGCAATGCAGGCTCTTCAACCGACGAAAGCGCCAAAAATGGCAGAGACAATGATGAGCGCCCGCAGGTGACAGAGACGCAGGAACAGGTGAAAAAACGGTTCTCTTCGCTTGCCACAATCTCCGCCAGCGCAACCAACGAGAATGAAATCGCAACAATCCGTGGCAAGGTACAGGATCAGGATATCCGAGTGGAACTCGAACCGATTTTTATCGTGACATATTATACCTCGCCCACCGAGATAAAGCTAAACAGCGAGTATATCCGCGAAGTGAACGAACTCAACGCCACAGGGCTACTACGGTTTATCCTTCAGGTAACGAATCGCGAGGCAAGCATCAAAGGGCCGGAAGCCGACGAGACCCACCGCTCGTCAATAAATTTCTATAACTCCTACATCGCCAATCATCCACCGCGAGCCATTGACTATTTCGGTCGTGCAATGGATCTGTACACCATCGAAGATTATTCCAATGCAATTTCCGACCTTGACAAAGCGATTGAGCTTACACCTGACTTTGCTCTCGCCTATCTGCTCAGAGCACAGATCCGCTACAGCATGAAAGGAGGAATGAACCGTGAAAGCAGGACATTGCTGACAGCAAATGAGACCGAAGAAATTCTCCATGATATTGACAACGCTATCAGGTTGTCACCATTCATGCCTGTAGCCTATTATAATAAAGGTGTGATTCTTGCCGAAACCGGCCGTCTCGACGATGCTGTCAAGGCTTTTACCAAAGCAATTGAGCTTAAACGTGACTTCGGAGAGGCTTTCTACAACCGAGGATTTGTCTATCTGACAATGGGCGACAAGGCAAAAGCATTCCCCGACCTCAGCCGATCGGGCGAACTTGGCATAGTCCCCTCCTACTCTCTGCTTAAGCGGATGACCTCTGATCATTAAAACACTGGAAACAACGATAACCATAACGGCATTGTAAACTAAAACAAGACGGCAGACAGTGCCACATATATAATTATTAAATTTTCGAACCAAATGACCGTAAAAATGAAAGGTTTAACGGTCATTTGGTTCGCTTTTTAGAGATTTTGTTGTAATTTTGCGAATAATTTACTAAAATCGCATAAATTGTCACTCTTGCAAACAGTTTCCGATTAACAAATATCACATTCATTATACAGTTTAACACATGAAAGTTTTAAAGTTTGGAGGAACCTCGGTCGGTTCCGCAGAACGCATCCGTCACGTTGCCGATCTCGTGTCGGAGAGAGGTAAAAACATCATAGTGCTTTCCGCAATGTCAGGCACTACCAATTCGCTTGTCGAGATTTCCGATTATCTCTACAAAAAGAATACCAACGGTGCTAAAGAAACAATCAACCTTCTTGAGTCAAAATATCTCAAAACAATTGCCGCACTCTATGACAAACATGAGAGCCGCGAGAAAGCACTCAAAGAGATAAAAGCCTGTTTCAACTATATCCGTTCGTTCACCCAGCGCGAGACTTTCAGCGAAGTTGAAGAAAAAATCATCCTTGCCCAAGGCGAAATCATGAGCGTGGCAATGATGACTATATTACTTAACGAACGTGGACTTTATGCGGAAGCACTTCCCGCTCTCGATTTCATGAAGACCGACACTAACGGCGAGCCAGACATGCAGCATATATCGCTCCATCTCCAGCCTCTGCTCGATAAATATGTGGATGCCGACATCTATGTCACCCAAGGCTTTATCTGCCGCAACTCCACAGGCGAAATCGACAACCTGCAGCGTGGAGGAAGCGACTACACGGCATCGCTCATCGGTGCAGCCATCGAGGCTGAAGAAATAGAAATCTGGACCGACATCGACGGTATGCACAACAACGACCCGCGTTTTGTCGACAAGACCAGTCCTGTGAATGAACTCCACTATGAGGAAGCCTCTGAACTCGCTTATTTCGGAGCCAAGATTCTTCATCCGACATGCGTACTTCCGGCAAAGGTCAACAACATCCCGCTACGCCTCCTCAACACACTTGAGCCGGAAGCTCACGGAACACTCATCTACAACAACATCACTGAACCGACAATCAAAGCCGTCGCAGCAAAAGACAATATCGTAGCTATCAAAATCAAGAGCTCACGCATGCTTCTTGCCTACGGCTACCTGACCCGTGTGTTCGAGACATTTGAGAAATACCGCACTCCGATAGACATGATTGCAACAAGCGAAGTCGGTGTGTCACTCACCATCGATTCAGAACGCTTCCTGCCTGAGATAGTCGACGAGCTGAAAAAATTCGGTACTGTGACCATTGACCGCGACATGGTGATCATCTGTGTGGTGGGAAACATGGAATGGACCAACACTGGTTATGAAGCAAAGGCGATGGAAGCACTTGCTGATATTCCTGTCCGTATGATTTCCTATGGCGGTTCAAACTATAACATTTCGTTCCTCATCCGCAAGGAAGACAAGATTACAGCCCTGCGTCGTCTCAGTGAAACCCTTTTCAACGAAAAATAATGACACGTTTTCCAATAGAAGAATTTTCATCTCTTCAGACCCCGTTTTATTTCTACGACCTGAAGCTGCTTGACCGTACACTCAAAGAAATCAAGCGCACAGCGCGCGATTCCCGTTTCAAAGTCCATTATGCTATAAAAGCCAATGCCAACCCCGGCATACTCCGATATATACAGGCGGCCGGCTTCGGTGTCGACTGTGTGAGCGGATGGGAAATAGAAACTGCTATTGAGGCCGGGTTCCGTGGCGACCGCATCGTGTTTGCGGGCGTAGGCAAAAGCGACAATGAGATCCGTCTCGGACTTGAAAAAGATATTGAATGTTTCAACGTCGAATCAGAGCCGGAACTGCGTGTCATAAGTCAGATAGCCACCGAGATGGGAAAAACCGCGCGCATAGCCATCCGTGTGAATCCCAATATCGATGCCCATACCCACGCCTACATCACTACAGGTCTTGCCGAAAACAAATTCGGCATAAACCTTGAAATGCTTCCCGGAATGGTAGCGCTTGCCTGCACTCTCCCCAACATCGAATTAAAAGGGCTTCACTTCCACATCGGTTCACAAATCACAGAAAACGAGCCGTTCGTCATGCTCTGTGAGACAATCAACCGCCTTCAGGATGAATATGAAAGCCGTGGAATCACGTTTTCATCAATAAATCTCGGCGGAGGACTTGGAATAGACTATGCACATCCCGAACGTCATCCTATCCCGGATTTCGAAGGATATTTCACGACATTCCACAACCATCTGCACATCCGACCGGATCAAGAAGTTCATTTCGAATTAGGCCGTTCAGTTGTCGCCCAATGTGGCTCGCTCATCACACGTGTGCTGTATGTCAAGGAAGGAACTACCAAAAAGTTTGCAATCGTCGATGCAGGCATGAGCGACCTCATACGTCCCGCCCTCTACAACGCACACCATAAAATTGAGAACATCACCAATCCTAACGGCGAACTCCATCACTACGATGTGGTAGGCCCGATTTGTGAGTCTTCCGACTGTTTCGGTCAGGACGAGACACTCCCGGCACTGAAACGCGGCGACCTTTTAGCTCTCAGATCAGCCGGAGCATACGGCGAGATTATGGCCTCACGCTACAACTGCCGTCCATTCCCGCCTTCATATTTTTCAGAATAAAGACCATTCATTTAAATCACATTATTTATAATGGCAGACCATAGAGAAGCTAAAGAAATATACATGGAGGCCGATCCTCTTGAACTTCCCGAAAACGCATTCCGCGAACTCGGGAATGATGAAGAATATCGTCCTATCATGCACCCTGCCCGCGATTACGCCGAAGTCACCCCCTACTCGGTGACAATGGGTCTTGTGCTCGCTGTTATATTCAGTGCCGCGGCCGCATATCTCGGACTCAAGGTCGGACAGGTGTTTGAAGCCGCAATTCCAATCGCCATCATCGCGGTCGGGCTTTCAGGCGCATTGAAAAAGCAGAATCCGCTTGGCCAGAATGTAATCATCCAAAGTATCGGAGCATGTTCAGGCGTGATTGTCGCGGGAGCGATATTCACCCTGCCCGCCCTCTACATCCTTCAGGCTAAATATCCTGAAATCACAGTCAACTTCCTTCAGATTTTCCTAAGTTCACTACTCGGAGGCATACTTGGAATACTTTTCTTCATTCCTTTCCGAAAATATTTTGTGAAGGATATGCACGGAAAGTATCCTTTTCCGGAAGCGACAGCCACTACGCAGGTGCTTGCAAGCGGTATTGCCAAAGCTTCAGCTAAAAATGACGGACAAGCCAAAACACTTGTCATTGCATCGCTTATCGGTGGTGTCTACGACTATGTCGTGGAAACTTTCGGCTGGTGGGCCGGAGTGCTTAATACCGCTGTGACAAGCTGGGGACAGACTCTTGCAGAAAAGACCAAGCTTGTTGTCAGCTGCAACACCGGCGCGGCCGTGCTTGGACTCGGTTATATTATCGGGCTCAACTACGCATTCATAATCTTTGCAGGTTCTGTGTTTGTGTGGTGGGTTCTCATCCCGATGCTCGGCACATACGGAAGCTCCGAGATTACAGCAATGTCACCTGAAGCCATCTTTGCAGACTACGCCCGTCTTATCGGTATCGGCGGTATCGCGATGGCCGGTATCATCGGCATTGTAAAATCATGGAGTATAATTCAAAGTGCTGTAGGTCTAGCCGGCCGTGAACTCAAAGGCAAAGCCGACAGCTCTTCGACCGTGCGCTGGCAGAGCGATATTTCGATGAAACATATCGTATTCTTCGTCTCCATCGCTTTGATCGCAGTACTATTATTCTTCTGGATCGGTGTCATCAACACATTCTGGCAGGCATTTGTCGCATGGCTTGTCGTCACACTCATCGCATTCCTGTTCACCACCGTGGCCGCTAACGCTATTGCAATCGTAGGCTCAAACCCCGTGTCGGGCATGACCCTTATGACCCTCATCATAGCTTCTGCCATCTTCGTCGGCATAGGGCTCAGTGGTTCGTCAGGCATAGTAGCCTCAATGGTCATCGGTGGAGTTGTCTGCACAGCGCTTTCAATGGCCGGCGGCTTTGTCACCGACCTTAAAGTCGGCTACTGGTTAGGCTCTACACCTAAAAAGCAGGAAAGCTGGAAGTTCCTCGGCACACTCGTGTCGGCTGCCACAGTAGGCGGTGTGATTCTTCTTTTGAATCAGGTTTACGGATTCACCGGCGACAATGCACTTGTAGCGCCTCAGGCCAACGCGATGGCTAAAGTCATCGAACCACTTATGATGGGTGGCGACACACCTTGGATTCTCTACATGGTTGGTGCGATACTCGCCCTCCTGTTGAACTGGCTCGGCGTTCCTGCGCTTGCATTCTGCCTTGGCATGTTCATACCGCTTCAGCTCAACACTCCGCTTCTGGTAGGAGGCGCTATAGCATGGTTCGTGGGTAGCCGTTCAAAGGACAAGGCCGTCAACGATGCCCGTCGCGACCGTGGCACTCTCATTTCATCGGGTCTTATTGCCGGTGGCGCGCTCTTCGGTGTATTCGCAGCACTGACTCGATTCCTCGGTTTTGAATATCAGAATCCGATGGATGTAATCGCCACACAATGGGCCGGACTCGCTGTCTATGCACTGCTGATCATTTATCTCATCTGGGAATCAATGAAAGCCAAGACCCTCAAAGACTGATTCCCGACACATTGTCATGAAAAGGATTAATCGTGAAATACTGTCAATCGCAGTACCCTCGATAATCACCAACATCACCACTCCACTGCTCGCGCTGATGGATGTGGTGATTGTTGGTCATATGGGGAGTGCCGGCTACATTGCAGCCATTGCTGTCGGAGGGACGATCTTCAATATGTTATACTGGCTGTTTGCATTTCTGCGCATGGGTTCAAGCGGACTGACCGCACAGGCTAATGGGGCAAATAACAAGAATTCGTGCGACCTTGTGCTCGCACGCGGTCTTCTCGTCACATTTGCAGCTTCAGTCATCATGCTTCTATGCAGAAATATAATTCTGACGTTTGCGAACGGGATTCTCGAAGTAAAAAGCGATATCGGAATGATTGTCGGCGAATATTTTTCAATATTGATATGGGGTGCACCGGCCTATCTCGGGACATTCGTTCTTACGGGTTGGTTTCTAGGGCTTAAAAATGCCAAAGCCCCGATGTGGGTATCTTTCATAATAAATCTGTCGAACATAGCAATCAGCCTGTTTCTCGTATTCGTTCTCGGACTGAAAGTAAAAGGTGTGGCCTGTGGCACACTCAGTGCACAGTGGATAGGATTCATTGTCGGGATTTCAATCGCATTCTTAAAATACCATCCGGAATTTCCATCTTTAAACTCGCTCGTCAACCCACAGAATTAAAACGCTTTTTCTCCGTCAATATTGACATTCTGTTCCGCACCTTGTGTCTGATTGTTGTAACCGTATGGTTCACACGAGTAGGCTCTACACAAGGGACTGTCATACTTGCCGTCAATACTCTGCTCATGCAATTCTTTATATTGTTCTCCTATTTCATGGATGGATTTGCATTTGCCGGAGAGTCTTTATGCGGTAATTCTATCGGGAAACAAGACATATACGAGCTAAACAGCACAATTAAAGCTCTGTTTCGATGGAGCGCCATAATGGTTATTATATTTACAGTCCTGTATGCTGTTGCCGGAGAATGGATTATGACCCTTCTGAGTGATGACAAGGATGTCATATCGTCGTCAAAAGAATTTTTCGCATGGGTAATCGCTATTCCGGCAGTAGGATTTGCTGCATTCACATGGGACGGCATTTTCATTGGAGCTACACGCACACGCGAAATGCTGATTTCTATCGCTATCGCAACGCTCGTATATTTCGCCCTTTATTCAACACTTTTCGGGACTCTTGGCAATCATGGGCTGTGGGTCGCTTTTCTTGCTTACCTCTTGTCTCGCGGGCTTATACTCACATTCTTGCGCCATAGGTTGGTCAAGGCAAAATAATTCAAGCACAATAAAAGGCAGAAAACCCATGCCGTCATGAGTTCTGTGACGGCATGGGTTTTCTGCCTTTTATTGTGTATATCTCTTATTCCATTACAGTTTCATCCTGAACTTCAGGGTAAGTTTCCTTTACAAATGACACGCATATCGCACCTAAAACAAGGAATATTCCTGCCAGCACAAGCATGCTGATCTGACGGCCACCGAGGAGTGAAAGAATCACTCCGCCTAAAGCCGCAGCGCAAATCTGAGGCACACAGATTGTGCCATTGAAAAGGCCAAGATAAGTACCCATATTCTTGCCGGAAATAGAATTGGTCAGAATAGTGAAAGGAAGAGCAAGCATAGCAGCCCATGCACAACCTACAAGGAGGAACGAGATGAAAAGCACAAATTTATCGGTAATGAACAATGTCGAGATAAAACCGACAGCACCGAGAAGCAGACTAAGTGCATAAATCACTTTATGGTTCTTGAAACGCGGGATTACAATAGCCCAGAGCACAGAACCAACGGCCTGCACGGCAAACAACACGCCAACCCAGTTGCCGGCTGTCTGATATGCTTCAGTCTCAGTATCAGTTGTACCCCATACAGTATCGGCAATCGCACCGGGAGTGTAAGTCCACATATAGAGGAAGGCTGCCCAGCAGAAGAACTGAACGAGACCAACTGTCCAAAATGTTTTCGGAGCATGACGCAGAAGGTAAAGCATGCCGCTTTTTTCTTCTTTCTGCGACTCGGTGATACCGTGATATTCAGCATATTCCTTTGGAGGCATTTCACGTATGGTAGCGAAACTGTAGATTACACACAGGATAAGCACGGCCGCACCAATATAAAATGAATAGGTCACCGCATCGGGCACTTGACCTATCGGAGCGAGATTGCTCACGCCGATAGCAGTCAATGTAATCGGGGCAAGATAACCGACAAGGCTGCCGGCGTTGCAAAGGAAGCTCTGAATAGAATACGCAAGGCCCTTCTGACGCTCGTTGACCTGATCACCGACAAGCATCTTGAACGACTGCATTGCCATATTGATGGATGTATCGAGAAACATAAGTGCGATAAAGCCAAAAATCATCGCTCCACCGACTGACAAGCCGAAACTACCGGCATTTGGAAGCAGACACATCACAACGACCGCCACGGCAGCTCCGAGAAGCAGGTAAGGCAAGCGTCGTCCAAGTCGATTCCATGTGCGGTCACTCGCAGCCCCGACAAGCGGCTGCACAAGAATTCCCATCAGAGGTGGGAGAATCCAGAAGAAGCTAAGCGAATGAGGGTCTGCTCCGAGAGTCGCAAAAATACGCGATATATTGGCGCTTTGCAACGCATAGGCAATCTGCACGCCGAAAAAGCCGAAACTCAGATTCCAGAGTTTCATAAAACTTTGATCTGGTTTATTTTTCACCATAATTAATAAGTCTGTAAGTAATTGATATAATCTGTTATTGAATATTTTTAACTATTATGTCTTAACCTTATAGTAAGTCAGGCAATCATTCGTCTATCATGGCATAAAGCTGTTTTATTTCATGGATCCAAATATCTTCATTTGGAGTTTCAAGTATCAGAGGGATGTTATCCATGCGCGAATCGTTCATCAGGCGATGCCAGAACCATTCGTTAAGGTTGCCGGTAAGAATAGGAGCGTGTCTGTCGACTTTTGAGCCTAATTTCTTAATCGTATCGTTCAAGTGCATTCCACAGAGATATTCCATACCGATAATCCTGTCAAAATCATTCCAAGTGCGGGTATAAGACTCTTCGTCAACAAGGTCATAACCAGCTGTATAGGCATGACAAGTATCTATACAGACCCCGACACGAGTCTTGTCTTCAACCTTGTCGATTATATGGGCAATCTGCTCGAATGTATATCCGAGATTGCTTCCCTGTCCCGCAGTATTTTCAATCACCGCCTTCACTCCTGAAGTCTCGTCAAGTATGCGATTGAGCGATTCTGCAATCAGATCAAGACAAGCATCCGTATCAATTTCACGCAAATGAGACCCCGGATGGAAATTAAGCATAGCCAGTCCAAGCTGCTCGCACCGACGCATTTCGTCAAGAAATGCCACGCGCGACTTTGCAAGTTTTTCGCTGTTCGGAGAGCCAAGATTGATCAAGAAACTGTCATGGGGAAGTATGACATCCGGAGTGTAGCCAAACCGGGCACAATTCTCCTTAAAAGCTTCGGCTTCCTTGACTGAAATAGCCTTGGAAGTCCATCTGGATGGATTGCGTGTAAAAAGCGCAAAGGATTTTGCTCCGATAAGATGTGCATTGAGTGGAGCACGGCTGACACCTTGCTCCACCGAGACATGAGCCCCGATGTATTTCATTGGTTAAGTATGATTACGCATTAAATTTTCGCAAATTTACTAAATTTCGCTATCTTTGCAAAAATTTTTAGGCTAACATTTATAATCCTAATTCATAATTCTAAATTATGGCTCAGAAACCCTCAATACCCAAAGGTACACGTGACTTTACTCCGGCCGAGATGGCTCGCCGCAACTATATTTTCGATACAATCAGAAGTGTGTTCCATCTGTTCGGATTCCAGCAGATAGAGACTCCTGCAATGGAAAATCTATCGACCCTCATGGGTAAATATGGCGAAGAGGGCGACAAGCTCCTGTTTAAGATTCTGAATTCAGGAGATTTCCTACGCGGAGTAGACCCCGGACTGATCGCATCGGGCGATTGTCCGAAACTTGCGCCGAAACTTTGTGAAAAAGGTCTCCGATATGACCTCACAGTGCCATTCGCACGTTTTGTCGTCATGCACCGCAACGACCTCTCTTTTCCCTTCAAGCGCTTTCAAATTCAGCCGGTCTGGCGAGCTGACCGCCCGCAGAAGGGACGCTACCGTGAGTTTTACCAGTGTGACGCCGATGTCGTGGGTTCGGATTCACTTCTGAATGAAATCGAACTGATACAGATGATCGACGAAGTTTTTGCCCGTCTCGGCATCCGCACCACCATCAAGCTCAACAACCGAAAGGTGCTTGCCGGAATCGCAGAACTTGTAGGCGAGCCGGAGAAAATAGTCGACATCACGGTCGCAATTGACAAGATAGACAAAATCGGTCTTGAAAACGTGAAGGCAGAACTTTCGGAACGAGGCCTCAGCGCAGAAGCCATCGACCGCATAACTCCTATCATCACACTCTCAGGGACAAATGAAGAACGCCTCTCACAACTGTCACAGCTTCTTGCCGACAGCGAGACCGGTCTCAAAGGCGTCGCTGAACTGCGCGAAGTAATGGAGGGTTCAAAAACACTCGGCCTTCGCTCAGAGCTTGAACTTGACGTGTGCCTTGCACGAGGTCTGAACTACTACACCGGAACAATCATAGAAGTGAAAGCACGCGACGTGGAAATCGGAAGTATCACCGGCGGCGGACGCTACGACAACCTCACAGGCGTGTTCGGACTCCCGGGTGTATCAGGTGTCGGCATTTCATTCGGCGCAGACCGAATTTATGATGTTCTCAACACGCTCAATCTTTATCCCGAGGATATCGCAGGTGCGGCAAAAGTGATGTTCACCAATTTCGGGCCGGCAGAAGCCGCCAAATCTCTCGAAATTATCAAACAACTACGTGCCAACGGCATTTCAGCGGAAATCTATCCTGACAATGCCAAGATGAAAAAACAGATGGGACGTGCCGACGCGCTCGGAATTCCTTTCGTTGCAATTATTGGAGAAAGTGAACTTGCTGACGGATATGTGACACTTAAAAACATGACATCCGGCGAACAGAACCGAATGAGCGTCGAGGAGCTTATCAAAGCCCTCGCCTAACCGTAAGAATTCCCAAAATAGCCGGCAGGCTATCTGATATTACCAAAAAGTTGGCCAAATGGCCAACTTTTGAACTTCTTTTGGCAAGAAATGGTTAATTTTGTCAGAGGAATCAATACTTCATATAACCATCGGTATGCTTATATCCGACTCACTGACTACATTCGGCAAATATTGCCTGTTCATAAACAAGGTCTTCTCCATTCCTGATAAATGGAAGACCTTCTTCAAGCGTACATTTTTTGAAATCACCAAACTCGGTGTCGACTCAATACCGCTTGTAATAGTCATTTCATTGTTTATCGGAGCTGTAATCACCATACAGATGCAGCTTAACATCGTCTCCCCGCTTGTTCCCTCCTACTCAACAGGGCTTGCGACACGCGAAATCATCCTGCTGGAGTTTTCCAACTCCATCCTGTGCCTTATTCTCGCCGGCAAAGTCGGCTCTAATATCGCATCTGAAATCGGGACAATGCGTGTCACAGAGCAGATTGACGCTCTCGACATAATGGGTGTTAACTCCGCCAACTTCCTTGTACTCCCAAAAATCATCGGCTTTCTGATTTATATGCCGGTTCTTGTCGTATTCTGTATCTTCACATCATTTCTCGGAGGCGTATTGATCTCGGTCTTTACAGCTATCATCCCGCTTAACAGATTCATCTACGGACTCCAGACGATGTTTTCGGAATGGTATGTATGGTATGGACTCATCAAATCATTGTTTTTTTCATTCATCATCACTTCCGTCGCAGCCTTCTACGGCTACTTTGTCAAAGGCGGGGCGCTTGAAGTAGGCAAGGCGTCTACCAATGCAGTTGTCGCATCAAGCATTCTCATTCTTCTTCTCGACGTGGTGTTGACAAAACTCCTGTTACAATGATCGAAGTTAGAAATATCACGAAATCCTTTGACGGCAAAACCATCCTCCACGATGTCTCGGCCTCTTTCCAGACAGGAAAGACCAATCTGATTATCGGGCAGAGCGGTTCAGGAAAGACGGTCCTTGTCAAATCACTCGTAGGGTTGCTGCGTCCTGAAAAGGGGGAAATCCTCTACGATGGCCGCGACATTCTGAAGATGGACCAGAACCAGATGAAGGAACTGCGCAAAGAAATCGGAATGCTGTTTCAAGGATCAGCCCTTTTCGACTCAGAGACAGTACTTGGGAATGTGATGTTCCCCCTCACCATGTTCACCAACATGACATATGGGGAAATCAAAGACAGAGCGCAGTTTTGCCTTGAACGAGTAAATCTGAAAGGTGCCGACAAAAAATATCCCTCTGAAATTTCGGGCGGTATGCAAAAACGAGTGGCCATAGCCCGAGCCATCGCATTGAATCCGAAATATCTTTTTTGCGACGAGCCAAACTCCGGACTCGATCCGAGGACTTCAATACTCATTGATGAACTCCTCAGCGATATCACACATGAGTATAATATCACAACGATAATAAACACCCATGACATGAACTCGGTGCTTGGCATCGGCGAGAATATAATTTTCCTCAACAAGGGACACCGCGAATGGGTCGGCGATATGCACGAGATCTACCAGACTTCCAACGAAGCCCTCAACGAATTCGTATTTGCCAACGACCTGTTTCAAAAAGTAAGAGCCTACGTACTTTCTAATGAAACTACACGCAAGCCCTGAAATCATTAATAAACGAATAAATCTACCACTCCCATTCGACAACCGAATCGGGAGTGCTTTTTTTTACGTCTACCAGACGTTGGTTTGACGAGCCACGAAATAACAGATGGACGTCGCGAAGTGTCTCCACAAACGGACCATCGACAAGCACATCAACGTAATCAAGGAGTCGACGCATATCCGGATGTTCCATGACCGCTTCATATCGAAATCCCGTATAGCACCATAAGGTCTTACCCGACTCTTTTATCTTTCTGGCAAGAGGCAATATCATTCCGGCATTATACATCGGATCTCCACCCGACAGTGTCACATCAAATCCGTTTTCGTCCACTATATCCATAATTTCGTCAATCGACATTTCACGGCCTCCGGCAAAGTCCCACGACTGTGGGTTGTGGCATCCGGGACACTGATGGCTACATCCGGCAAAATATATGGATGTACGAAGTCCGGGGCCGTCAACTGACGTCCCCGGAACTATATCAAGTATTCTCATAGCGTTTGAGAAGCCTAACACTGTTTCTATAAAACTGTTTACACTTTTCGTTTAGTACAAAACGACCATTATCACTTATGGACGATGCGGTCTTTAAGCTCGGCGAGCTTCGCATTGTTCCAACGGTCAGTCGTACCGACAAGATAGCCGGTTATACGCTGGAGGCAGTCGATGTTGTGACTGTGGCAATTCGGACATTCTTCAAGATTCTCCTGCGCGTCCTCATATCCGCAGTCCATGCAGCGGTTGCGGTTATGGTTGACGGAAGCATAGCCGATATTATGTCGGTCCATCAAATCGACAATATCGGAAATTGCCTTGGGGTTGTGGGTGGCATCACCATCGACCTCCACATAGAATATATGGCCTCCGCGTGTCAACTCATGATATGGAGCTTCAACTTTTGCCTTGTGACAAGGAGAGCAATGATAATAGACAGGAACATGATTTGAATTTGTGTAGTAAATCTTATCAGTAATTCCCGGAATCACGCCAAAAGTCTTTCGGTCACGCGAAGTGAATTTTCCCGACAGACCCTCTGCAGGAGTGGCAAGTACGGAGAAATTATGCTGATATTTCTCACTGTACTCATTGGCGCGGTCTCGCATGTGTTCCACGATTTTCAGACCGAGTTGCTGAGCCTCTTCACTTTCACCATGATGCTTGCCGACAAGTGCGATAAGACATTCGGCAAGACCGATAAAACCTATGCCGAGAGTACCCTGATTTATCACACTTTCAATCGTATCATTCGGGCCGAGCTTCTCAGACCCGTTCCATAGACGTGACATAAGCAAGGGGAACTGCTTAACCATAGCTGTCTTCTGGAAGTCATAACGTGCACATAGCTGACGCGCAGTGATATCAAGCACCTCATCAAGTTTCTTGAAGAAGCATGCTATACGCTCTTCTTTATCTTCGACGTCCATACATTCGATAGCCATACGCACAATATTCATTGTAGAGAAGCTGATGTTGCCACGGCCTATCGAAGTTTTTTCGCCATAACGGTTCTCAAACACACGCGTGCGACATCCCATAGTAGCGACTTCATAGTTGTATCGCAAAGGATCATTCGCATCCCATTTCTCATGCTGATTGAAAGTAGCATCAAGATTCACGAAATTCGGGAAGAATCTGCGTGCAGTGACCTTACATGCGAGCTGGTAGAGATCATAGTTACGATCCTCAGGCAGATAGCTTACGCCACGCTTTTTCTTCCATATCTGAATCGGGAAAATCGCAGTAGCACCATTGCCTACGCCTTCGTAAGTCGAGTTTAGCAATTCGCGAATGATGCAACGCCCTTCAGCCGACGTATCAGTACCATAATTTATAGAGCTGAATACCACCTGATTGCCACCACGCGAATGAATGGTATTCATATTGTGGATGAAAGCCTCCATAGCCTGATGCACACGGCTCACTGTCTGGTTTACAGCATGCTGAAGCCAACGGGCCTCACCCTGCAGACCGTCAAGCGGTTTCTTCAGGTAATCGTCGATTTCTACGTCATGCAGATGCGACAGATTCACACCGTTGAGGTCTTCAAGCTTCTTGATTTCCTCGATGTATGATGAACGGACGAAAGGTGCGAGATAAAAATCAAATGCCGGGATGGCCTGTCCTCCGTGCATTTCGTTCTGTGCGGTTTCAAGCGATATACAGCCTATGATACTTGCAGTTTCAATACGCTTTGCCGGACGCGACTCACCGTGGCCTGCGACAAATCCATATTTTAAAATTCTGTCAAGAGGATGCTGGACACACGTAAGGCTCTTGGTCGGATAGTAATCCTTGTCATGGATGTGGAGATAACCGTTCTGGACAGCTTCACGGGCTTCCTCCGAAAGAAGATAATCGTCAACAAACGGTTTTGTTGTCTCGCTTGCAAACTTCATCATCATACCTGCGGGCGAATCCGTGTTCATATTGGCATTCTCACGGGTGATGTCATTGCTTTTGGCCTCGATAATTTCAAGGAACATGTCGCGGGTCTTGGCTCTGCGGGCTATCGACCGCTGATCGCGATATGCGATGTAACGTTTGGCGACTTCCTTTCGCGGAGAATTCATGAGCTCAAGCTCGACATTGTCCTGAATTTCTTCAACAGACATCTGTTCACTGCCGGTCATGCCTATACGATCGGTAATACGCGCAATGAGAGCTTCATCCTCGCCCATTTCGGTTGTGAGCATAGCCTTGCGGATTGCAGCCTTGATTTTTTCTTCATTGTAACCGACGATTCTGCCATCGCGCTTTACCACTGTCAGTATCATAATTGCTTGTTTTTTGTGAGGGGGCTTGAAATATAGATTGTTATGTTTTTGAACTCTGTTTTCTGCATTTTTATCGTCTGAAATGCGACGGCAAAGTTACACAGATAAAAACAATAATCCAATATTTTTGTTGAATTATTTCAAGGTAAAATTTTACTTTTTGGAAAACTTTAAGCTTGCACCAAAATTATAACATCCACATTATTAAGCTGTTAAAATTGCGTTTTGGATAACTTTTCAACAGCTACGATTTCGCAAAACCATCAAAATCAAGCAACTCCGTCAATCCACAAATAATTTTTCTTGGCAAATTTTCAATAGGCAAGCCACCAAGGCTCTGATCAAAAAGATTTTCGCCAAAAGCTCCGTCCAGCAGACACACCGTAAGCCATCCGAGGCGGTTTCCTGCCACAAAATCTTTATGTGGATTATCGCCCACATAAACATATTTATCATTCTCTCCACACAATGCCATTATCCGCCCGAATGCCTGTCCTGAGAGTTTGTCCGAACCTACTTCCTCCGAAATGAATATCAGTTCAGGATCGATGAAACGCTCCAGCCCGAGAGCCCTGATCTTGTTACGCTGCGTGACGCTTCGGCCGTCGGTAACGAGGCCAAGCCTGTGCCCCCGATTCCGAAGCATTGACAATGTATACAGCGACAGCCACGGCAAACGTATGTCAGGGAAATGTTCTCTGTAGACTTTGAGCTGATCGGCAATCGGCAGCCCGGTAGAATCAAAAGCCTCACGTGGCGAGGAAGCACGCATCATAGGGTCAAGCAAATGCAATCCATAGCGCCGGGCGATAGCTCTGTATGCCGATCTGACAAATTCCATTTCGGCATACAGGGTATCATCAAGATCAAAGACTACAGTCATCCGAATGTTGCCGTTTTTTCAGGCGAAATAATAGTCCACGCAAGCGCGAGCTTCCTTATGAGGCCCGACAATCGCCGCTGCGGCCAGATGAGCCGGATGATTGGCATACACAGCCACATCCTCCATTTCAGGAACTACAGCCGTCAGAACCACATCCCAGTCTTCGGCGGAGTTTTCATTGATTCCCACTTCCATTGATTGAAGAACATCAATCTGCGACGGCAGCTCAAGAAGAGCACGCTTGAACCGCTCGGCGACTTCGCGACGCACATCTGCATCACCTTTTAACTTGAAGCATACTATATGTTTGACCATATTTTTTAGATTACAGTTAAATTATTTTCTAATTTTCCAGCATCAAAATTAACGCTTTTATTCCGAACGGACACGTTCTTTCATTGAAAAAATATTTCTGTTTTATAACTGAGACTGATGAAAATTTCATAAATTTGTGGAAGAAATCGCATCCGGGCGCAATGTTTGCCCGTTGCAGCCAACCCGCTCCGAAAATGATTACGACAATTGACAATTACGACCTTTCTGCCCGCAACACATTTGCAATGAATGTGAAGTGCGGGATATTCATGGAATACACCAAAGCCGATGATATTCCTTTTCTTCTTTCATCAATCCGTAAAGACATCGGAAAGATGCACATCGGTGCCGGGAGCAACATCCTATTCACTGATGATTATCCCGGAGTGGTACTGCACAGTGCCATAAAAGGCATACAGATTCTTGGAGAAAACATGGGTAACGTGATTGTCAGGGCTGGCGCAGGCGAGATAATGGAAGATCTTGTCAAATGGGCTTGCGACCGTGAATTGTGGGGCATTGAAAACCTCTCTGGTATTCCGGGTGAAGTCGGAGCATCGGCAGTGCAGAATGTCGGGGCATACGGCACAGAGGCATGCGATGCCATCGTAGCCGTCCACGCTTATGATGAAGTCGAACAAGAGTTTGTCACCTTTACGAAAGAAGAGTGCAGATATGCCTATCGTGACTCTATTTTCAAGAAGCCTGATGCCAGAAAGCGCTACATCATCCATGCAGTCGACTATGAACTGTCGCCGGACGCCGGTCCGAACCTCTCCTATCCTGCATTGCAGAAAAAATTTGAAGGATGTGAACTGTCATCTCTATCTCCCAATGATGTCCGCCACGCAGTAATCGCAACCCGGTCATCCAAACTTCCGGATCCGGCAACTGTCCCAAGTGCAGGAAGCTTTTTCAAAAACCCTGTTGTAAGTGAAGAATGCTTCAATGCCATCGTAGCCGGAGAATCAGGCCCGGATGTTCCTCATTTCCGTGTCGATAGCGGCTACAAGATCCCTGCCGCATGGCTGATTGACCAATGTGGATGGAAAGGATACAGCGAAGGGAATGTGGCTGTATGGCATCTTCAGCCCCTCGTGATAGTCAATCCTGAGCGTAAGGCATCGCCATGCGAAGTCATCGCCCTTGAAAAGAAAATAATCGACTCTGTGCGTGATAAGTTCGGCATAAAACTCTCACCCGAAGTCGAACATATCTGAAGGCGGCCCGTGAACACAAATGGCCATTCAGGCATTTAGAATATATCTACGTTTCAATTATTAATTACATCACTCCCGACATGAGCACTTACATTATTGAGGGCGGCCATAGGCTGAGCGGAAGCATCAGACCTCAAGGAGCCAAAAACGAAGCGCTTGAAGTTATCTGCGCAACTCTTCTAACTTCAGAGCCGGTCACCATCCACAATGTGCCCAATATTCTTGATGTGGTCAACCTTATCAACCTTCTTAAAGCCATGAGGGTAAAGGTTGATAAACTGAGCGATGACACATACAGATTCCAAGCCGACGACCTTGACGAAGAATATATTTCAAGTGCTGATTTTGTGTCGCGATGTGCTTCGCTCCGAGGATCGGTTCTTGTCGTAGGGCCGCTGCTTGCTCGTTTGGGACAAGCTTATTTCGCAAAACCGGGAGGTGACAAGATCGGACGACGGAAAGTCGACACACATATCACCGGCCTGTCGAAACTCGGAGCAATGATTGCATATAACGAAGAACGTCAGGCTTACTATCTTGTGACTGTCAACGGTCTCAAGGGATGCTATATGCTTCTTGATGAAGCATCTGTGACAGGCACAGCCAACATAATCATGGCAGCCACACTTGCCGAGGGAACTACAACAATCTACAACGCGGCCTGCGAACCATATATCCAGCAACTGTGTAAAATGCTCGTAGGCATGGGCGCTTCAATCGAAGGCATCGGCTCTAACCTGCTACGCATAACAGGAGTGGAAAAACTTGCAGGTGCCGGACACACTATTCTGCCTGACATGATTGAAGTAGGCAGTTTCATCGGTATGGCTGCAATCACCCGAAGCGAACTTACCATAAAGGATGTCAGCTACGATAATCTTGGCATCATCCCTGATTCGTTCCGTCGCCTCGGCATCAATATCGAACGACGTGGAGACGACATCTATATCCCATCTCAGGAACACTACGAGATCGAGACCAACCTTGACGGCTCGATTCCAACCATCGCCGATGCGCCTTGGCCCGGACTTACACCCGACCTTTTGTCAGTCATGCTTGTCACCGCCACCCAATGTAAAGGCAGTGTGCTCATACATCAGAAGATGTTTGAAAGCCGACTCTTTTTTGTCGACCGACTCATAGACATGGGAGCTCAGATAATGTTATGCGACCCGCATCGTGCCGTGGTCATTGGTCTGGACCATAAAATTCCTCTTCGCGCAAACAAGATGCACTCGCCCGACATCCGTGCCGGCATCGCAATGCTTCTCGCAGCGATGAGCGCCAAAGGTGTATCTACGATTGACAATATCGATCAGATTGACCGTGGGTATCAGGCAATCGACACACGTCTGAACTCTGTCGGCGCATGTATCTACCGAAGAGACTGATTGTCCGGCTGACATCGGCATAAACCGGGGTTTTAATAATATACTTTCTCCGGGCTGGAAATCAGCCTCCTCTTTCTCACCACTCTTGCACACTTCTTAATCAGAATGGAAAAAACGCCCCGTCCCTCCGATGAGAGGGCATATATAAGGAATCTTGTACGTCGGTTGCTCGTTGAAAGCTCAGACGTAGCCAAGGCCGACGATTTTACCATCGTCAAAAAGGCCATCAAAAATGCCTATGCCGACGGGCGGTCCGTCATGGATCGCCACGGGCTAAACAAAGTGGCACACACTTTGGAGACATCTATAGCTTTATGTGACATGGTGTCGCCTGACCGCAATATGATTATCGCCACACTCGTCTACGGACTGTGTGTCGATGAAGCACTATCGCTTGAAAACGTACGTTCGCTCTGGGACGAAGATGTCGAGCGCATGGTCAACGGATTGCGGAAAGTCTCCACGCTTTATGGAAAACAAGGTGTGGTCAAGACCGATAATTTCCGCCGTCTGCTAATGACCTTCGCCGAAGATATCCGCGTTATCATAATAATGATTGTCGAGCGCCTGACCCTAATGCGGGCAATCAACCATCACTCGGACGAAAAATTTGTCACCGACACGGCTTTTGAAGCAAATTATCTCTATGCGCCTCTTGCCCACAGGCTCGGTCTCTATAAAATCAAGAGCGAACTTGAAGACATGTCGCTCAAGTACAGCGCACGTGAGACGTATACTAAAATCGCACGCGAGCTAAACGAAACAAAGGTGGCACGTGATGCCTATATAGCCAATTTCATTGCCCCGCTTAAAGAAAAACTTGACGCGACAGGCTTGAAGTATGAAATCAAGGGACGAACCAAGTCTATTTATTCAATCTGGAACAAACTGCGCAAACAGCAGGTGGAGCTATCCGGCATATATGACCTTTTTGCCATCCGCGTAATTCTCGATGTTCCGCTGGAAAGAGAGAAAGCCGACTGCTGGAACGTCTACTCGATTGTCGCCGACATGTATACACCAAATCCCGCGCGAATGAAGGACTGGCTGTCCATTCCCAAAAGCAACGGCTACGAATCGCTTCATACGACGGTCAAAGGCCCTGACAACAAATGGGTGGAAGTACAAATCCGCACCAAACGCATGGATCTCGTGGCTGAAAAGGGACTTGCAGCACACTGGAAATATAAGGGGATTAAAAGCGAAGGCGACCTTGACACGTGGATGAACAATATCCGCGACATCCTTGAGACGGCCGACGGCCCGATGGAGTTGATGAAAAATTTCAAGATGGACCTTTACGACAAAGAAGTCTTCGTCTTTACTCCGCGTGGCGACCTCTACCGGCTTCCTCTTGGTGCGACTGTGCTTGATTTTGCGTTCAACATCCATTCCAAACTCGGCTGCACATGCGTCGGGGGCAAGGTCAACGGACGTAACCGCAAACTCAACTATAAACTGCATTCCGGCGACACGGTCGAAATCACCACAGCTCCCGGCCAAGTCCCCAAGCAGGACTGGCTATCATTTGTCGTGACATCCAAGGCCCGTAACAAGATACGCCAGACAATCAACGAGCGGGCAAACCGTTCTGCCGAACTCGGCAAGGAACTTCTGCAGCGTCGATGCAAAAACCGCAAAGTCGAACTTGAAGAAGGCACACTGATGCGCACCATCAAGAAAATGGGCTACCGCACGGTCACGGACTTCTATAAGGCAATCGGCGACGAAGTCATTGATGTCAACGATGTCATCACCCAATACGAACTCATCGAGAATGCCGACAAACGCGCGGAAACCGAACGTCGCAGCGCGGAAGAATTCGAGCTTCTTGAAAACAACGAGCGTGCCAACAATCTGTCCGACGACATTCTGATTATCGGCGATAACATAAAAGGTATCAACTACAAGCTTTCAAAATGTTGCAACCCGATTTTCGGTGACGATGTGTTCGGTTTTGTATCAGCCGAAGGCGTAATCAAAATCCACCGCCATGACTGTCCGAATGCCGAACACATACGTTACAAATACCCCTACCGTGTCATCCGCACCCGCTGGTCAGGAAAAGTCGGCAGCCGCTTTGCCGCCACGCTCCGCATAGTCGGAAATGACGATATCGAAATCGTCACCAACATAACCTCTATTATTAACAAGGAGAAAGATGTCACACTGAGAAATATAACAATCGACTCTTCCGACGGCATCTTCTCCGGATTCATTGTCGTAGGTATCAGCGACACTTCCTCACTAAACAACCTTATAAAGAAAATCAAAACCGTAAAAGGCGTAAAAGATGTTGAACGTAGTAACTAATAAAAACGGAATTCTCAGACTCTCCGCTATCGCGGGGATTGCAATCGCATGCTCCTGCGGAGGGAATGGTGACACCCAGAAGGCCACCGAGTTGCTCGAACAGGCCCAAAGAGCATACGATTCCAAGAACTATGAGACCGCAATTGCCCTCACTGATTCAATCAAAAACACATATCCCAAGGAAATTGACGTGCGTCGTGAAGCACTCCATCTGTCAACCCGGGCAACCGAAGGTCTGACTGTACAACGTCTGCAGCAAGCCGATTCGTTGTCTGCAGTACTTGCCGTCAGAGGCGATTCACTCCAGCGGTTAATGAAGTTCGTCAAAAATCCTATCGAAGGCTACTATGTGGCTGCAACTACAGAACCATCAAAATTTTTCGGTACAAATGGCCTTCAGGCGCGTGTAAGTCCTGATGGAGATTTCTACATCATGTCGTCGCTCAAAGCCAAAAGTGTGAAAAGCACTTCGGTTGAAGTGAGCGCCGGAGGAGAAAAGGCCGCGACATCGACAGTCGCACATGACGGCGAGCGTAATGACCGGTCGATGGGAGCAGAAGTCATTACATTTATGGGAGTCGAATGTGACAGTCTCGGCAAATTTGTCAGCACTCATGCCGGACAACCGATGACTCTTACATTTGTCGGATCAACCACCTATTCCATGCCTCTGCCTGAAAAACAAGCTAATGAAATAGCCCTGCTCTATGATTATGCGACCACCCTCCGACGCTTCAAAGTAGCGACACTTGAAAAAGAGCGTCTGAGCCGCGCTGTTGAGATTGCAAGAAATCAGGCAGCGCGCACATTTGTTGAGAAGGACAACGAACAATAACCCTAATCCTTTCCTGTCATGACTGAAGAAAAGAAACCCGGCAAATTCGCCTCTTGGATCGAACGCACTAAAATCCGCGCAATCTCCATATGGGAGTATTGTGCCGAAGGAGTATGGGAAGACCAGCGCGACACTGCAAAAGTCAACATCGTCAAGACCCTCAATCTCACCGTGCGTTCATTCATGGACAGCGACCTTCAGTCATCGGCATGCGCCCTCACCTATCGCACAATGCTCGCCGTAGTCCCGGCGCTGGCATTGCTTTTTGCAATCGGAAGGGGCTTCGGGTTTCAGAATCTCCTCCAGACACAACTCTACCAGTATTTTCCATCGCAACACCGCGCATTGGAAATGGCATTCTCTTTCGTAGACTCCTGTCTCGCACAAGCTTCTGAAGGGATATTTGTCGGGGTCGGCATTGTTTTCCTATTATGGACACTCATATCACTCCTTGATTCCGTCGAAAATTCATTCAACAACATCTGGGGGGTAAAGGTCGACCGTCCGTTCGCACGCAAAGTCACCGACTATCTCGCTATCTGCATCATACTCCCTGTGCTTATGATTTGTTCGGGTGGCCTACGCATCCTGATGTCTACCACTATCCAGAAACTCCTGCCATTTGATTTCATCGGTCCTGTTGTCGGCGACATCCTTGACCTTGTATCAGTACTTCTCGGATGTCTGTTCTTTGCCGGAGCCTACATGCTAATTCCGAACACGAAAGTCAACTTCCGCAATGCACTCATTACCGGTACAATCGCGGGCATTGCCTTTCAGGTGCTTCAATGGCTTTTCCTTACGGGTCAGATTTACGTTGCAAAATACAATGCAATCTACGGTAGTTTCTCTTTCCTGCCATTAATGTTGATATGGATGCAATTTTCATGGCTCATAACACTCGCCGGAGCGCTCATCTGTCGCTCTTCTCAGGATATATTCCTGTTTTCATTTGAACGTCAGACCAACAAAATCTCCGGCGCATACAGACGCAAGGTCACCCTTGCCGTACTTACGATAATAATCAAACGGTTCAAAAATGATGAAGCCCCTCTAAACATTGCAGGAATCTCAACGCGGTTTGCCATCCCGCCTCGGCTGACAGCCAAAGTCGTAAATTTCCTCCTCGACTGTAATCTCATCTCAAAACTTGGGCCGAAAAACGGAGAAGATCCTCTAACCGATGCTCCATTAGTGCCATCGACGAGCCCTGAGCACTACACGCTTGGGCATGTCATGGAAGTGCTTTCTAATCATGGTGAGGATTCATTCCTCCCGACATTTGACACCGACTTCAAACCATTGCTTGATCTCTGCGACAAACTCGACATTGACTTCCGACAGAAAGCTTCATCAGTACTTTTGTCCGAGATACATCTCCCTCTCGTCAGCAGACAGGACAGCAAGAACAAATGAAACAACAGGATGCACAATCCGTCATCCTACAGGTCATACCCTCCTCATTCTTAATAAATCATTAACATACGTCTTATCATGAAAGAAGTAATTTCAACCAACGCCGCTCCCGGCGCAATCGGCCCTTACAGCCAGGCAATCAAAGTAGGAAATATGCTCTACTGTTCAGGACAGATACCTGTTGACCCTGCTACTGGTACAATCCCTGAAGGCATCAAGGCTCAGACCGCCCAGTCTCTTGCAAACGTCAAGGCTATTCTCGCCGCAGCAGGTGCAAGCATTGAGAACGTCGTGAAGACTACAGTTTTCCTTGCCGACATGAGCCTTTTCGGCGAAATGAACGAAGTATATGCCCAGAACTTCACCGAGCCATTCCCCGCCCGCTCGGCTGTGGCAGTCCGCGAACTCCCCAAGCAGGTGCTCGTCGAAATTGAGGTTATTGCAATCCTCGGATAAGCTATCAGCTCAAAAAAACAGTGAGGCTGTGTCGTAATTCTGTTTTACGGCGCAGCCTCTTTGTTTTATAATAGATTATGAAAAGAGGCTGCGCCTATTTTGACACAGCCTCACAATTGTAATGGACAAAAAAATGAACGAGGAGCGAGGAGAACTAACCTAAAAGAGGAGAAAGGATGTTACCAATCATTTTTATACACAGAAGAGAGAGGGAAGAGAGGAGAATGCACTAAACATTATTCAGTTCCAGAGAGATCAACGGCATAGATACCGCGTTTGCCGGTAGGATAGACACCTCGGAGAATCATTACTTTCTCATCACCGCTACCCTTCATGATAGCCTTGTGAATTTTTTCGACATCTTCAGGCGAACTTACACGGCTGTCATTGATTGAATAGATGATGAAACCGTTCTTGACACCCGAATCGCGGAAACGGCCATCGGACAGACCGGCTACCTGAACGCCATTGCTAAGACCAAGCTGACGAAGCACAGATTCGTCGACTTTCTTGAACGCACATCCAAGGTCAGTGATGTCACCAGCTTTAGTTATCTGCATATTCCCCTGAGGATTTCGCAATGTGACATCAACCGATTTAGTGTTGTTGTCACGGATATAAGTGACTTTGATCTTATCGCCCGGGCGGTGTTTTGCAACCTGTTCCTGAAGCTGTGCCACATTATCCGTATTGATGTCATTAATCTTGACTATGACATCGCCTTTCTGCAGACCGGCTTCTTTTGCAGAGCTGCGGTCACTGACATCACCGACAAAAACACCTTTGGTGACAGCGGTGATATTGTTTTCTTTAGCGATTTCATTGCTGAGATCCATAATCGAGATGCCAAGCACCGCACGTTGTACTGTCCCGAACTGACGCAGATCGCTGACAATCTTCTTAACAATTGTCGTAGGAATCGCAAACGAATATCCGGCATAGTTTCCGGTCTGGCTATAGATTGCGGTGTTTATCCCGATAAGCTCACCTGCAAGATTCACAAGAGCGCCACCGGAATTTCCGGGGTTGACGGCAGCATCAGTCTGAATATACGATTCAATACCCATACGGCCGCCATGACTCTGCGAACCGATACTGCGACCTTTAGCCGATACAATGCCTGTAGTCACTGTCGATGTGAAACCAAACGGATTTCCGACGGCAAGCACCCATTCGCCGACTTTAAGAGCCTCGCTGTCGCCCATCGGGATGACAGGAAGGTCTTTTGCCTCAATTTTTATCAATGCAAGGTCGGTTGACGCATCCGAACCGACAACCGTCGCGTCAAATGTGCGGTTGTCATTCAATGTCACCTCAAGACGGTCTGCCTCATCAATGACATGGTTGTTCGTGACTATATAGCCGTCGGCACTTATGATCACACCCGATCCGAGACCTGACGGCTGCTGCTGACGAGGCTGATGTTCCTGACGAGGCTGACTGCGACGGTTCCCTCCGGGATTTCCGAAGAAATATTCGAAAAAAGGATCGCCGAAGAATCCGCCGTTGCCACTGTTCTGGCTATATCCGCGCGGGGTTGCATAACTTTTAATTGACACAACGCCGTTGATTGTACTTTCAGCAGCCGTCGTGAAATCGGAATGATTGGCCGGCAACTGGGCAACCTTTGTCAGATGTCCTGACGTTGCACCACCCTGATCGAACAACTCACTGTAGCTCTGAACTTCTCCATCGTTAAAAAGAGCCCGTTTCATTGCAACGGCGGTTACTGCCGAACTGAGGACAGCCGTACCGGCAGCTAACATGATGATTTTTCCGGATAATTTCATTAGTTGTGAATGATTATGAAATTGTTGTTAATTATTTTTTGATGAATTAAAGCACTCTTTTATGTCGGCATCCCATCCGTAGAGATTGCGCCGTGTTTCATGCTTTTTGTTTATTAGACGGCAAAAACCATGCAATGTTACATGCCATTGTCATGGGTTTAAAATAAATTAAGACCATTTTCGCCCTATTTAAGATATATTTACCCACGATGCTCCGATATATGTTGTTTTGTTAAAATAAGATTGTCAGTTTTTTTCCTTAATTTTGCCCTATGATGTCAAAGAAATCGTACATATTGCTGTTTGTGGCTGCCATTGCGTCACTTCTTGTGTCATGTGGCAGTTCAAAGAATACAGGGCGCCACTCCTACAGACATGGCGGGAGCGGCGACTCGCGCACGTTCGAGATTCCAAAGTCACTCCCGCCTCAGTCACATGCACTCCTGACAGAAGCCAAGAGCTGGATAGGCACACCTTATAGATATGGTGGTGACGACAAGCGTGGTGTCGATTGTTCGGGGTTCGTCCTTAAGGTCTACAAAAGCGCGCTTGATATCAAGTTGCCACGCAATTCCGCCGAACAGGCCGGATATTGTTCACCGTTACAAAAAAATCAGCTCATGCCGGGCGACCTGATCTTTTTTGCCACGTCAGGTTCCAGAAAAAAAGTCTCGCATGTAGGAATTTATGTCGGAGACGGCAAGATGGTACATTCTTCATCGTCAAAAGGTGTCATCGTAAGCGATATCTCTGCGGACTACTATGTAAGGACTTATGCAGGTGCAGGATCTGTCGATAAATACCGGGCAATGGTTTCCGGGAAGTACACCGAACCGACACCGACTGTCAAGCCTGAAACACGACCCATCGCGGCGACTTCAGGTAAAAAAAATCCGAAGCCACAAAAATCCGAGGACCGCATTTCAGCGCCAACAACATCCCCTGTCATAAAAAACGATACTGAGACTGCTGTCGGCGCTATAATCAAGGCGACACCCGTCACATCGCCCGATTCACCTATTGAAACGACTACGACTATCGTTAACGAAGAGTCTATCACATATACTCCTGTCACATCATTGCCTAAGAAAATCGAACGCCAGAATCCGCAGAAAGCTGAAGGCACATCGGTGAAAAAAGACACTACATCCATGACTGCCGCAACTCCAAAGGTTATGCCGGTGACGACTTCCAAGACCGACGGAAAACCAGAACCGAGTGTCGACCAAGCCCGCAAATCAGTGCTCAATTCAATAATCGAACAGAAAATTGATTCGATTCTCAAGCCATGAGAGGCAGGAAACTCTTATCAAAATCACAGAATATTACCACAATGAACCGTAACGAAGCCCCTAAGGTATACAATTTCGGACCTTTGACCCTCTCTCCGGCATCGACCCATATATTGCCAAACGGCATCAGTGTCCATATTGAAAGCGGCAGCGAAATCGATGTCAGCCGTCTGACGATAGCCCTTCCGGCCGGAGAAGCCGAATCTCCCAAACCGGGACTTGCAGGTTGCGCAGCCATGATGCTGGTCGAGGGAACAGCAAGGATGAACGGTGAAGAAATCGCAAATACATTTGAATACAACGGTGCATGGGTGAACACTACCGTTTCGACCCATTATACATCTATCATACTGTCGACACTCAACGACAAATTCGCAGATGTCCTGCCCATCATCGCAGACATGATAATATGTCCGGCTTTCCCGGAAGCTGCCACCTCTCGTCTGCTCCAGCGACAGGCGGCGCGCTTGGAGATCGAACATAAAAAAGTCTCGTTCATAGCCGACGCCACGATAAGACCGCTTGCCTACGGCCAGGATAACCCTCTTGCCAGAAGCGAGACTCCCGATGAAGTAAAGTCCTTTACCCAAAGGAACTGTCTGACTTCCATTTCTCACGTCTTGATCCGTCAAACATGCACATCTTTCTCGCCGGTAACATAACCGACGATATGATCCGTACAGTCGACATGATATTTACCCGTATCCCTCGCCATGCAGGGCCGCAGCTCAACCGACTGTCGTTTCCCACTCCGACCTCAGGCGAACCACGCAGAGTGGACATCCCTGTGGAGCACGCACAGCAAAGCGCCGTAAAGCTTATGATTCCGGCAGTAGGCCGTACAGACTCTGACTTCGTGCCACTGCGTGCGGCCGTAATCGCCTTAGGAGGATATTTCGGAAGCCGTCTTATGCTCAACATCCGTGAAGACAAAGGTTTGACATACGGCATATCGGCATCGCTGTTCGGCTACACAGACCGCAGTTTCATCACTGTCAGCACCCAGACCGACGGCTCGACCAAAGACGAGGTGATACGTCTGATCTGCGACGAAATCGAGAAAATGAAAGATGAAAGCTCTTACAACGATGATGAAATCAGACGTCTGTCCAAATTCATCCTTTCAAATCTTGCCACTACGCTCGACACGCCGTTCAGCCGTATGGATTACACACAGACCCATATCTATGCCGACACGCCGGAAGACTATTTCGAACAACAGGAATCTCTTGCCCGCAGACTAACCCCGGAGATACTTGCCGGAATGGCGCGCAGATATTTCGATCTGTCAAAAATGATAGTCGTCACCGCGGGCAACTGAAAAAATATGCCATTTCTGTCCGTACCGCTAAACTTTTAAGAATTCATAGCGTCTATATAGGTATAGTATCCACAGAAATTTCTCAACCGACTTCATATTCACGCTATGAACTCTTAAATTCCTACATTATGCGCAAACTTCATCTCATTCTTATTCTTTCCCTTTCATTTGTAGCCGGTGCGGATTTGACAGCCCAGAACCGTGGACACCGCCACGACAAAATGGAATACTGCCACGACGAACGGATGCGCCATGCCGACAAAGAGAAGAATCATCGCAGACATCACCGTCAGACCTATTTTGTCGACAGCAAAGGTGTATATTTCAATGGCCGTCCCGTCAAAGATGCTTCACCTTCAAGTTTTAAGGTACTCGACGGCTATTATGCAAAGGATACGTGGAACGTGTACTGGCGCGGAGAGAAAATTCAAGGGGCGACAAGCAATTCATTCCGTGTAATCGGCGACGGTTATGCAAAAGACGCATGGAATGTATATTTCTTCGGGCATAAAGTTCCCGGCGCATCCCCAAACGGTTTTAAGACACTGAAAGACGGCTACGCCAAAGATTCATGGCTCGTATATTTCAAGGGGAAGAAAGTAAAGGAAGCCTCGTCCGGCAGCTTCCATGTACTTTCCGACGGATATGCCAAAGATACGTGGAACGCATACTTCGACGGAATAAAAATTTCAGGTGCTACCGCCGGAAAATTTAAAGTAATGAGAGATGGCTATGCCAAAGATACATGGAATACATACTACATGGGCAGGAAAGTCAACTGAATTCCGTAAGAAATGACAAATCAGTTTCATTTAGCTATAAATTTGCAGTCAGACAAGGCTTTTTTGCAGGGATTTTGTAAATTTGCAGCTAAATTTAACATTGAAAGCATCACGTCTTTCCAACGTCCATACATTTACATTATATGCACTCACGATGTTCGAAATTGTAATCACACCGGCCATAATAACACTCTTCTCAATCATCGTAATATCTACAATCTATCTTCTGACAGGTTTCCGCCACTACGTTTCTTCTGTCAGCAAACGTGTCACCATTGACGATGGCACTTCTCTCCCGTCTGACGAATCTGACTATCCTTCAGTATCAATTATAATCTATTCCGAAGACGATGCTGAAAATCTGGAACCACTTATTCACCAGATTTTCGAGCAGGACTATAAGAGCCAGTTTGAAGTCATCGTTGTCAACGACGGTGCTGTTTCTGCGACCAAGGATGTAATAGCGAAGCTCGATCGGACCTATCCTAATCTCTACATGACATTCACTCCACTGCAGTCGCGCTCGCTTTCGCGCAAGAAACTCGCGATCACACTTGGAATAAAGGCATCCCGCTATGAGACAGTGATCCTGACATCCGGCAACTGCTGCATAGAATCAAAGACATGGCTCAAAAGCATGACCCGTCACTTTATCCAAGGCAAGGAGATTGTCATCGGCTACGCCACATCCCTGATTCCCGAAGGCGCTCCGAACCCGTGGAAACGCCTCCATGCTTTCGACCAAGTACGAACTGCCGTTGAATATCTTTCATGGGCCATCGCAGGACATCCCTACAGGGGCAACTGCTACAATCTCGCCTACCGCCGCTCCGTTTTCTTCAAAAACAAAGGTTTTTCACGCGCATTACATCTAAAATATGGCGATGACGATGTGTTCATCAACGAAGTGTCCAATTCCGCCAATACAGCCATCGAACTATCCACAGCCTCTATTGTAGAGGTTCACGACCCATATCCGCAGATTGCCCACAGGAATGCAAAGATACGCTATAATTACACAGCAAAATCACTGAGGACATCCGCCCGCCGCTTCTTCGGCTCATGTTCACTCGCTTGGTGGGCATTGCTTGGATCAACCATAGCAATTTCAATTGTCGGATTCCCCTCACTGATTCCCCTTATCGCTTCCTGCGTCATACTGCTCACAACAGCCATAATCCTGATGTTTACATGGCGAAAGACATCACGCGCGCTCGGCTCCCGTCCGTTGTTTGTGACAGTTCCGTGGTTCATGACCTATGAGCCGATCTATAACTTCTATTACCGCATCAAAGGCTTCTTCAAGAGAGCCGGCAATCTTTCATGGAACTAAAAACCGCAAAAAAAATGAAAGGCATTATTGAAATCAACGGTCTACGACTCTTCGCGCGTCACGGTGTATTCGAGGAGGAACGAATCAACGGCAACACGTTTGAGTTGACCGTCCACCTCTGTTATCCGATTGAAAATGCCATGCAATCGGACAATGTAGCCGACACGCTAAATTACGCGGAAGCCATCGAAATCATACGCAAAGAGATGGAAATTCCTTCCCGGCTACTCGAACATGTTGTCGGACGCATCCATTCGGCTTTGCTTGCAGCCTATCCGGCTATCATATCAGGCTCGATCAAGCTGACAAAGCTCAATCCGCCGATTCATGCCGACATTGACGGGACGGCAGTACGAATCGAGTGGTAAGCCACGCTGAAAATGCGACTGCAAAACAGATATATACAGCACACAATTCAACTATCAGTTTAACCATATTAAAGTTTTACTTTAAACATATATGTCAGCATCAACTCCAATCCTCTTGCTTACCGGCTATCTCGGAAGCGGAAAAACAACACTTGTCAATCATATTCTCACTAACGAACGTGGAATCAAATTTGCAGTCATCGTCAATGACATCGGCGAAGTAAATATTGATGCCGACCTGATTCAGCGCGGCGGAATAGTCGGCTCGAAGGACGACTCTCTTGTAGCCCTCCAGAACGGCTGCATCTGCTGCACATTAAAGATGGATCTTGTAAAACAGATCGACGAAATACTCGCGATGGGTAAATTCGACTATATCGTCATTGAAGCAAGCGGAATCTGTGAACCCGCACCCATTGCACAGACCATCTGCTCGATACCGCGCATGGGCGAGGAATTTCTTAAAAACGGTGTCCCTCGTCTCGACTGCATCGTGACTGTGGTCGATGCACTCCGCATGCAGGATGAATTCTCCTGCGGCGAGGCTCTCACCGCCGAAAAACACGACGAGGAGGATATCGCGAACCTCGTAATCCAACAGATTGAATTCTGCAACATCGTCATACTCAACAAGATTTCAGAAGTCACAGCCGAAGAGCGAGGCAGAATCCGTGCAATCATCAAGACTATCAATCCGGGGGCACGGATCATCGAGTGTAACTATGCCGACGTTGACATCGAAAGCATAATCAATACCCATCTGTTTGATTTCACTGAAGTAGCCACCTCCGCAGCATGGGTCAAGGAAATCGAGAAACCAATCGAGCAAATCGAGGAGGAGGAACGTCATCACCACGAGCACCACGGACATCATCACCATGAAGATGAGCATGATGAACACGGTCATCATCACGACCACGACGACGAATGTGAGTGCGGACATCATCATGAACACCATCATGAGCATGGCTCTGAATGCACATGCGGATGTCATCACCACCATCATCATGGTGAAGGAGAAGCCGAAGAGTATGGCATAAGCTCGTTTGTCTATTTCCGCCGTCCCGGTTTCGATCTCAACAAATTCGACTACCTCGCAGCAAACAAATGGCCGAAGAGCATCATCCGCTCAAAAGGCATCTGCTATTTCGGCAACAACCCCGACATGTCGTATCTATTCGAGAGCGCCGGCCGTCAGAAACAATTAAAAGAAGCCGGAATGTGGTTTGCCACAGCACCCGAAGACGAACTGCGCGAAATGGCCGAGCAAGACCCCTCTATATTGCGCGACTGGGATCCGGACTATGGAGACCGTATGATTAAAATAGTATTTATCGGGCAGAATCTTGACCGTAAAGCAATCACAGAATCACTTGACGCCTGTCTGGACGTATAAGCTCCTGAAGACCGCCTTGACCAATGAAACCATATCTGCAAGTTGAAAATCTCACCAAGAGCTACGGCGACCGCATGCTCTTCGACTCGGTAACTTTCGGGGTAAACGAGGGTGACAAAATAGGGTTGATAGCCAAGAACGGCACAGGAAAATCAACACTTCTACGTATTCTGTCCGGGGCAGAAGCCCCCGACAGTGGCAATGTCACATTCCGCAACGGACTTCGTGTCGGATTCCTCGCACAAATGCCGGAATTCGAGAAGGGGATGTCGATAATGGACAATCTTCTTGCCACAGTAAAGCCGGAGGAGCATGAGGAATGGGGTCATGAAGACCGCATACGCCAGATGCTTTCCCAGCTCGGCATAGAAAATCCGGGACAAGATGTCGACCACCTTTCCGGCGGACAGATAAAGCGTGTCGCGCTCGCTCAGGTTTTGCTTGGAAATCCCGACCTGCTTATTCTCGACGAGCCTACCAACCATCTTGACCTCCAGTCGGTCGAATGGCTGGAAAACTATCTTACCCGCATGCGTGTCACTCTTCTAATGGTCACGCATGACCGTTATTTCCTTGACCGTGTCTGCAACAAGATTATCGAAATCGACATGAAGCAGATTTTCACCTACGAGGGCAATTTCGATCTTTATCTCCGCCGACGTGCGGAGCGCATCGAAGCCCTTACAGGTGAGTTGGCAAAGGTAAAAAATACACTACGGAAGGAACAGGAGTGGATGAGACGACAGCCTCAGGCACGCGCAGGGAAAGCCCGCTACCGTATAAATGCGTTCTATGACCTCAAGGAACGTTCACGAGCCAACTATGACGAGAAACAGATAGACCCGACAGAGATAAAATCATCATATATCGGATCTAAAATTTTTGAAGCCGAGAACATATCCAAACGTTTCGGGGAGAAGGTGATTCTCGATGATTTCACATACACCTTCGCCCGCTACGAAAAACTCGGCATAATCGGTGGCAACGGCGTAGGGAAATCAACTTTCGTCAAGATGCTCCAAGGGCTCGTCGCTCCTGACAGCGGAGAGTGGAACGTGGGCGAGACAGTCCGTTTCGGATATTATTCGCAGGACGGACTTCAGCTTCCTCCAGGCAAAAAAGTGATCGATGCCATAACCGATATCACTGAAGATGTGGTCATAAACGGAACTACGCACTATTCGCCGATGCAGTTCCTCACACGGTTTCTATTCTCTCCGGCTGACCAACAGAAGTATATCTCGACTCTAAGCGGCGGAGAGATGCGCAGGTTTCATCTCGCAGCCGTTCTCATAACCCAGCCAAATTTCCTTATTCTCGACGAGCCGACAAATGACCTTGACATCATGACGCTCGGCATACTTGAGGAATATCTAAGAGAGTTCAAAGGCTGTGTCATCGTCATCTCCCACGACCGTTTCTTCCTCGATTCTATAGTCGACCACCTTTTTGTCATGGAAGGAGGAGGTGTCATCAAAGATTTCCCCGGAAACTATACTGACTACCGTAATTATCTCAAAGAACAGCAAAAAGCGACACAGGATGCTGCCAGAACGACCGCTTCGGCATCACAGATGTCACAGCCACAGCGACGCGAGACAGCCAGGCCGCAAAAAACTCTCTTTTAAAGAACGAAAGGAACTGGAAACGCTCACAAAAGAGATCTATGAACTGACTGAAGAAAAAAATTCTCTTGAAGCGCTCTTTAATTCGGGAGCTGAAATAGCCGACATAGCAGACAAAGCGCGCCGATACAGCGAGCTAAAGGAGATCCTTGATGAAAAGGAGCTCCGTTGGCTTGAACTATCGGAAAAAGAATAAAAGACGGTTAATGGACAATCATTAAACGGCTTGCACTAAACGAAACCGTAATAGCAAACGTTATATCAGTGTGTACACTTGGCCAAGTGTACACACTGATATAACAAATATAGCCGGATTCTTCACCAAACCGGCTATGCTATATCTCTCTACGGATTGTATAGATCCGGATTAAAGAAGTCAGCGATGTCACGGGCGTTTTCAAGCGCTTTCACAGCCGGACTCTCCGGATTGATCAACGAAGCTTTGGCATAGTCGCCGGTAGCGCCGGCATGGTCGCCGACACGCCATTTAGCTTTTCCTCGGGCAAAGAGCAGCGCATCGTCATCAGGCGTCGCCTCTATGAGCCGGTCAAGCTCCTTGATAGCCTCATGCAATCGGTTTTCAGAAATCAATTGCCTATATGTTTCAACTACACCCATTTTCTCTGTGTTATTTTACTACGGTCTTACGTTTCCGCAAAGCTACTAAAAAGAATTGTCATCCACAATGAAGAAACTACACTTTTTACTTGCATTCGCCATCGGTTCTGCCCTATCGGCCAACGCACTCGACCCGACTGCAACCGACTATACATTTATCGAATGTCAGGGTTCTGCAATTCCCTACCCTGAACGCACTGTTGACGGACTTGCCTATCCCGACTCCCTTAAACCAGTCTATCTGAACCATGTCGGCCGTCACGGCGCAAGGTTTCTGTCATCGTCGAAGTACACGACATCGCTGCTCCGCTCTCTCCATAAGGCCGACAGTCTGCGCACCATCACCCCGATGGGACGCGAACTTATCAATATATGCAATCTGGTTGTCGAACGCACAGCCGGACGATGGGGCGCACTCGACTCGCTCGGAATGGCTGAGCAACGTGCCATAGCCTCTCGGGCATTTATGGCTTTCCGACCGCTGTTTGACAATACAAAAATCAATGCAATCTCGTCATACGTTCCACGCTGTGTGATGTCAATGGACGAATTCACCCATCAGCTTACACGACTCAACAACAAAGTTGAAATCTATATGTCGTCAGGACGCCAGAACTCACCGCTCGTGCGCCCGTGGCAGGACGATGAAGCCTATAAGGAATACATGGCCGGTGAAGCATGGCACAAAGTCTATGACGATTATTTCAGCCAGCAAGTCCCGCCATCATTGGCTGAACGCACACTTGGGAAAAGCTACCCGTTTGACGGCGACGAAGCCAAAGACGTAAGTATGGCCATCTACAAGGTGCTCGCCGGATGTTCGGCAATGTCAATCGAACTTGACCTACAGAAGTATTTTACCAAAGCTGAAATCAACGCTCTCTGGAGTGTCGAGAACCTACATCACTATCTCACCCACTCAGCCTCCACCCTCTCCAATGCAGCCCCGGAGCTCGCAAGCCGGCTTTTGGCTGAACTCATAAGCACCGTTGATGACTATATAGACGGAAAGAACCAATACAGTGTGATGCTGCGTTTCGGACATGCGGAAACAATGATGCCGCTACTTGCGCTCATACACATACCCGGCTGCTACTACATGACCAACTATTTCGACACCGTAGGACTTCATTGGCGCGACTTCTACGTAGTGCCAATGGCATCAAATCTTCAGATGATTGTCTTCCGTGCCGAGAGCGGGAAATATTATGTAAGAGTCGACCTTAATGAAGTTCCTGTTCCTCTGATTCCCGGCCGGAGCGACATCTATATTCCGTGGTCAACCACACGCGAATACCTTAATCGCTGCCTTCCTCTCAGCATGCAAATTTAAAACGTCTTATAGAAACAAATCAAAACAGACCTGTGATAGCGTAAGAAGTCTTCACAGGTCTGCTTTTTCATGTGAAAAAGACATCTCCCTGACAAGCCCTGACGACAATACTTCAAACGTATCCGGACAATGTTAAAATTTTATTATTAATTAATTTTAGTCATAAAAATTTAGCCTGTTTGCCTACATTTATTGTAATTTTGTCGAATATTACATACGCCCGAAAAAATCTAAGGGGAATCTTATTTTGCAATAAAACAATGAACGGCAATGTTAAATCGGAAATTCATATCTCGGAACTACAAGCATCTTGACAATGGAGGTGGAATAGCCAAAAGCGATATAGACATCACATTGGAAAACTTAGGTTATCAAAACATAGGGCTCAGACGGTCTTTCTATCACAACAATCTCGTTCATGGTATCCGCAATTTCATCGGACTGCAAAAAGCCATGATGTCAATCCATAGAAACGATGCCATAGTCCTTCAATATCCGATGAAGATTGGATTCGACAGAATCTGTAAGAAAGCCCACCAACGCGGAGCAAAAATCATCTGCCTGATTCACGACCTGTCATCTTTCAGAAACAAATCACTCACGCCCGACGAGGAAATAATGCGGCTGAATGCCACCGATGTACTCCTCACACATAATCATCGCATGCGCGAATGGCTTTCTGAACATGGATGCAAGGTAAAAATGATTGATTATGAAATCATGGACTATATTCATGGAGAATCAGGCGCCCCACATGAACCTGTTGACCGAAACTATTCATTGTACTATGTCGGGAATGTCTCTTTCAAAACCCATCCTTATCTGAGGAAACTTGCAGAAATAATGCCCGACCGCGACATATATCTCTACGGGACGCACCCGGAATTGGAAGAAATAGCGAAATATCCCAATCTGCACTATATGGGCATAGTCTCTGACCGTCAGATAATAAAATCCCACATGGGAGACTTCGGTCTCTCATGGTATGGCGAATCGCTTGACAGCGGAGAAGGACGCATCGGCGAGTACATGGCATATAATAATCCACATAAAGTCTCCCTCTACCTTCGGTGTAATTCACCTGTAATCGTGTGGTCCGGAGCAGGACGCGCAGAATTCATCAACAAAGAAAAAGTAGGCATTACCATCGATTCACTGACAACACTCGACGATAGGTTAAAAGAGATTGATGACAAAGAATATAGGCTGCTCACCGACAATGCAAGAAGAATAAATGCAAAACTAAAATCGGGCTATTATCTTGACAAAGCCCTCAGCCAAGCGATTGACCACCTCAACAAATCGTAAGTCGTATAAACAAAACAGCACCACCCGCAACCATGCTGACCATGAATTGCGGGTGGTTAATTTTATGTGAATTATATAAATTCGATTAGCGCTGTACACGGCCGTTTGCGTTACCGCCTGCGAGAGCCTTCACTTCGTCAACAGTAACGAGGTTGAAGTCACCGGGGATAGTGTGCTTAAGAGCAGAAGCAGCAACTGCAAATTCGAGAGCCTCACCCTGAGTGGGCATGGTGAGAAGGCCATAGATAACACCACCTGAGAATGAGTCACCACCACCTACACGGTCGATAATCGGGTTGATGTCGTAGCGCTTTGACTCATAGAATTCTTCACCGTTGTAGATCATAGCCTTCCAGCCGTTGTGGGTAGCAGAGAATGATTCACGGAGGGTAGAAATCACATACTTGAAGTCAAATTCCTTGGCCATAGCCTTGAAGATGCCCTTGTAGCCTTCAGCGTTGGTTTCGCCACCTTCAACGTCAGCATCAGGCTTGAAGCCGAGGCAAAGTTCAGCGTCTTCCTCATTGCCGATGCAGACATCGACATACTGCATAAGAGGACGCATGATTGACTGAGCCTTTTCCTTTGTCCAGAGTTTCTTACGGAAGTTAAGGTCCACAGAAACAGTCACGCCGTGACGCTTTGCAGCCTCGCAGGCGAGACGGGTAAGCTCAGCAGCCTTGTCACTGATAGCGGGAGTGATACCGCTCCAGTGGAACCAGTCGGCACCTTCCATGATTGCATCGAAATCAAAATCTTCGGGATCGGCCTCAGCAATAGCTGAATTAGCACGGTCGTAGATCACCTTTGAAGGACGCATTGAAGCACCGGTCTCGCAATAGTAGATACCTACACGGTCGCCGCCACGGGCAATGTGTTCGGTGTGTACGCCATAGCGACGGAGCGCATTGACAGCAGCCTGCCCGATTTCGTGCTTGGGAAGCTTAGACACAAAGTATGCGTCAAGGCCATAGTTTGCGCAGCTGACAGCCACATTGGCCTCACCGCCACCCCAGATGACATCGAAATTATCTACTTGAACAAAACGATGGTTTCCTTCGGGAGAAAGGCGAAGCATGATTTCGCCTAAAGTTACGACTTTCATGATAATTAATGATTTATATTGGGATTAAAAAACATTATTCCATTTCAAGATAGGTTACCTTGTCCATGTCGCCATAATCAAGGTTCTCGCCTCCCATGCCCCAGATGAACATATAGTTTGATGTTCCGGCTGCTGCGTGGACTGACCATTCGGGCGACATCACCGCCTGCTCGTTGTGAAGCCAGATGAGACGGTTTTCCTGAGGCTCACCCATGATATGGCAGATAGCATTGCCTTCGGGTACATTGAAATAATAGTAAGCCTCTACACGGCGGTCATGGGTGTGAGCCGGCATTGTGTTCCATACGCTACCGGGCTTCAGTTCGGTAAGACCCATCTGAAGCTGGCAGGGGCCTTCCTCAAGCACATTTGACACAATGAGCTGGTTGATCACACGGTCATTTGACTCTTCGAGCGAACCGGCCTTGATGCAGTTTGCCTTGATCGAACCCTTGCGTCCGTCGATTGTGATGAGCTGTGTCTTGTATTCCTTGTGGGCAGGAGTTGAATTGATATAGAATTTCGCAGGATTTGAGTCATCTTTGCTGCGGAAAGTCACATTCTGCTTGCCACGGCCGACATAAAGAGCATCTTTGAAATGAAGCTCATATTCTTTGCCGTCGACAGTCACGATGCCGTCGCCACCGGTGTTGATGACACCAAGCTCGCGACGCTCAAGAAAATATTTTGACTTGAGCGGATCGATGGTTTCAAGAACGATTTCCTTGCCTACGGGACTTACACCTCCGTAGATAAGGCGGTCATACATGGAATATGTAAGATTTATTTTGTTCTGTTCCATGACCTTGGGCATCATGAAGCGCGAGCGGAGCTGCTTTGTGTCATAATGCTTCACGTCATCGGGGTGACAGGCACGAAGCACAGAATATTCAGTCTGTGCCATGCCTGAGAGTGAAATGCTCATAAGTGCGATAGCCGTTAATATTTTCTTCATAAGTCTATTTATTCTGTTTTCTGAATTTCATCTGAGTTCTTGGCAACCATCGCTTTCTGGTTGCGTACAATAAGAATACGGTTCCATATCATAAGTCCCATTGTCGCAATAACAAGAAGACCTGACCCGATCCATTTAAGATTTTCAGTGCACTGATAGATAATCCATGCGAGAGGGCTTGATGCGAAATCAAGGCTGCCACCCTGAAAACCAGCCGGGATTGAAACCGCAGCGTCGCCTGTAGCTGCGTAGACGTCCTTGGCAGCAAGCGTGAACGCTCCGGCAAGATTTGTCACCATATAAAGTCCCATCACTATTACCACAAGACCGATAATAAAAGTCTTGACCACGTTGCCCTTCGTGAAAGGCAACACGAGAGGGAATACATAGAACATACCGGCAAGCGAAGCGAGCGGCAGGAACTGGTTGCCCGGAAGAATGACGGCAAGGAGAAGCGTCACGGGAATGAGCAGAAGCGAAACCACGAGAGTGGTCGGATGGCCGATCACAAGCGCAGGGCTCATGCCGATATTCAGACCGTCAGCCCCCTTGAATTTACGGGCAATCAGACTGCGTGTAGCGTCGCTGATAGGCTTAAGACCTTCGATGAACAACACTGTTACACGGGGGATAAGCTCCATGACGGCACCCATTTTGATACCGAGACCGAGGATATAAGGAATTTTGTCGACAATCTCTGAACCTGAGTTGCAGGTAAGGCAACCGATGCCGAAACCTACCACAACACCGAGGAAAAGAGGCTCGCCAAGGAGTCCGAATTTCTTCTTCATTCCCTCAGCATCAATTTCAAGCTTCTCAATGCCGGGAATCATGTCGAGACCTTTGTTGATAGCCCATGCGAAAGGCACAAAACCGCCACAGAAAGGCTGTGGAATCGAAATTCCGTCCATATCCTTATAGAAGCCCTGAAATTTTTTGGCTGTCATATCGGCTATAATCAAGGTGATTATGTAGCAGATGATTGCTCCGAAAAATCCCCATGCGAGTGATTCGCTCGCAAAGTAAATCACAGCACCGATAAAAGCAAAGTGCCAGTAGTTCCAAAGGTCGATATTGACGGTACGTGTTGTCTTTGTGAGAAGCATCAGAAGGTTCACGCCAAGACAAACAGGGATGATAAATGCACCGACAGCGGTATTATATGCGACGGCAGCGGCAGCCGGCCATCCCATGTCGAACACCTTGAGCTGAAGGTCATAAATCTTAACAACCTCGTCGAGCGCAGGGCCAAGAGCAGAAGTAAGAAGGGCTGTCACTATCGAAAGTCCGATGAAACCGACACCTACCTTCAAACCGGATTTCAGCGAGTTGCCGAAGCTGAGGTCAATGCAAAGGCCGAGCACGGTAAAGATGATTGGCATCATCACTGCCGCGCCCAGTCCTATGATATAAGAAAAAACCTGTTCCAATTTTTATGGTTTAATAGAGTAGAATAGACCCTTTGTTTCAAAGTCAGGATTGACAGACACCGGACATTCAATGCGTATAGACATATGTATGATATAGCCGGCATTCCAAAACCCGAGCCAGAAACATCAGCTTTTGTTATTTAGGCTGCTTTCCGATGTATGCAAGGATACCGCCGTCCACGTAGAGGACATGGCCATTGACAAAATCCGACGCATCAGATGCGAGGAAGACAGCCGGCCCCATAAGATCCTCGGGGGTGCCCCAGCGTGCGGCAGGAGTCTTGGAAATTATGAACTGATCGAAAGGATGACGGCTACCGTCAGCCTGACGCTCGCGGAGGGGCGCGGTCTGCTCTGTTGCGATGTAACCCGGGCCGATACCGTTACACTGGATATTGTGTTCGCCGTATTCCGAGCAAATGTTGCGTGTGAGCATCTTCAAGCCGCCTTTTGCTGCAGCATAAGCGCTGACAGTCTCACGCCCCAGCTCACTCATCATAGAACAGATATTGATGATTTTTCCGTGACCTTTCTTAATCATCCCGGGGATTACAGCCTTGGCACAGATATAAGGAGCGATGAGATCGACATCGACTACGCGACGGAAATCTTCCACACTCATCTGTTCCATAGGGATGCGCTTGATGATACCTGCATTATTGACAAGGATATCAATTGTTCCGACAGTCGCTTCGATATCAGCCACCATAGCCTTTACAGCCTCTTCATCAGTGACATCACATAGATAACCTTTGGCCTCTATGCCAAGTTCCTTGTATGCCTTGAGACCGCGGTCGACCGTTTCCTGACGAGAGCAGTTAAACACGATTTTTGCACCGGCCTCAGCGTATGCCTGAGCGATGGCGAGTCCGATTCCATAAGCGGCACCGGTCACAAGAGCGACCTTGCCTTCAAGTGAAAAATTTACCATATAAGCGTAGTTTAATAAGTTTCAATGGTTTAAGGTAGAGAAGCTAAATGTTTCACAAATCGGTGGTAAAATTAATAATTTTAACATTCACGCCCAAATTTAGCCACTTAAAACTTGTGAAAATTAGCTCTATTTGCACATAGCCGACTGTCATTTGAATTTTATTTATACTTTTCGACGCAAATATAGGAATTCTTTGTAAATTTGCTTCCAAAGACAAAATCGAGGGACCAAACAACAATGTCCTTGTTAAATCAACGATAATCTAACCGCCATGTCTCCTATCGACACAAAGGTCACAACCCAACAAGCAGAAAACGACCGCCGAATCCTTGAGCTGCTTGCCCAGACTTACCCCGACATCAGTTCGGCAAGCACTGAAATCATCAATCTTGAAGCCATACTCAACCTGCCTAAAGGCACTGAGCATTTCGTCGCCGACCTCCACGGCGAGCATGAGGCATTCCGCCACATATTAAAAAACGCCTCCGGCAATATCAAACGTAAGGTAACCGATATCTACGGCACGTCGATGCGTGAAAACGAAATCCGCCAGCTCTGCTCGCTCATATATTATCCGGAAGAAAAAATGCAGATAGTCCGCTCGACAGAGGACAACATGGAGGATTTCTATAACATCACTCTGCATCAGCTAATAAAGGTCTGCCAAAGCGTATCGTCGAAATACACACGCTCAAAAGTCCGCAAAGCCCTCCCGAAAGAATTTGCATATATAATCGAGGAACTCCTCCACGAGGAACGCGGCGAATATGACAAGCAGGACTATTTCAACCGCATTATCGAGACAATCATTTCCACCGGACAGGCCGATGCCTTTATCGTCGCCATGTGCAAGGTCATCCAGAAACTCAGCATCGACCAGCTGCACATACTCGGCGATGTCTATGACCGAGGGCCGGGCGCACATCTTATAATGGACACTCTGTGTCACTACGGCAACTGGGACATCCAGTGGGGCAATCACGACATGCTCTGGATGGGTGCAGCCGCAGGCAACGAATGCTGCATAGCCAACGTCGTGCGTGTGTCGCTACGCTACGCAATCTCACCACCCTTGAGGACGGCTATGGCATCAACCTCTTACCTCTGGCGACAATGGCAATGGAAACATACGCCGACGACCCCTGCACGGAATTCGCACCCCGAGTCGACAAGGAGAACAACGAGCATCCTGAAAAGACACTCCGCCTGATGGCTCAGATGCACAAGGCCATTGCAATCATCCAGTTCAAACTTGAAGGCGCAATGACGCTCAAACATACCGAATGGGAAATGACCGGCCGAAATCTGCTCCACAAAATCGACTATGCCAAAGGAACTGTCGAAATCGACGGCAAGACATACGACATCTGCGACACCAACTTCCCCACCATAGATCCGGCCAATCCCTATGAACTCACCGAAGAGGAAAAAGAGCTAATGGCAAAACTACGCCATTCATTCTCGGTAAGCACCGGACTAAAGCACCATATCGCGCTTCTTTTCAGCCACGGCTGCATGTATGGAATCTACAACTCCAATCTGCTTTTCCATGCTTCAATGCCTCTCAATGCCGACGGCTCGCTCAAAGACGTGATAGTATATGGAGAGAAATATCGCGGGCGTGAACTCTTCCACAGAATCGGCATGTTGCTGCGTTCAGCCTTTAATGATGACACTCCTCCCGAAGAAAAGGCTTATGCACGCGATTACTACTGGTATCTGTGGTGTGGCCCGGACTCTCCATTGTTCGACAAGAGCAAGATGACAACTTTCGAACGGTATTTCATAAAAGACCCTGAAGCTCACAAGGAAGAGAAAGGTTACTACTACACCCTGCGCCAGAACGAGGAAATATGCGACATGATTCTTGACGAATTCGGAGTGGACGGCTCGCAGCGCCACATTATCAACGGCCATGTCCCCGTCAGAACCCAGAAAGGAGAAAGTCCGATACGCGCCAACGGCAAACTTATGGTAATCGACGGTGGTTTTGCAAAAGCCTATCACAAGACAACGGGCATAGCCGGATACACGCTGATTTACCACAGCAGCAACTTTGAGCTTGTCGAGCACGAACCATTTATATCTGAAGAAGAAGCCATCAGAAGCGGAACAGACATCGTGCGCTCGACCAAAATGGTCGAGCAGACTACGCAGCGCATCCGTGTGCGCGATACCGACAAGGGCAAAATACTTCAGAGTCAGATAGACGAGCTGACAGAACTGCTCTATGCCTTCCGCCACGGGATAATAAAAGAGCGAACCACAGGGAAGACCATTATCATCTGATTGAATGCCAATGCAGGGTGCCGATATACATCAAGCGACTATCACGCAGACACAAGGGGTTTATACCGTTTCGTGGCAGGCCGCGCGACAGCCATAAGCTACGTTTAACCGCCCGACAGTTCGGACAGTCAAATTCGATTTCGATACCGAATCACTGAATAACGATGATCTTTTTTCATAACTCAAGGCTTAATTTTGTTGCTGGAAACAAAATTAAGCCTTGAAATCTGTGGGAGCTGAGATAGTGTCCCTCCGGCAACTATTCTGTGCCTCTAATCCTCAGAATAGTGACGCAGGACGCGACGATAGGAATTAAAGATCTTCGATTTCGAAACGAAACCGACATATTTCCCGTTTTCAACCACAGGCAGATTCCACGCGCCCGTATCGTCAAAAGCATTCATCACGCTTTCCATGCTCTGGCTGACATCTATGACCGCCGGCGGCAGTGACATGAACTGATTGACATACATACGCTTATACAAGTCCGGCCGGAACATTATATTTCGTATCTCGTCGAGAAGCACCACCCCAAGCAGACTTCCTCCGGCATCAACCACAGGAAACAGATTGCGCGACGAACGGGATATGGCATTGACCATCTCCTTAAGATTCATTTCAGGCTGCACCGATACAAAGTCGGTCTCTATGACGTTGTTGATTTTCAACAGCGTCAACACTGCCTTATCTTTGTGATGGGTAATAAGTTTTCCCTCATGGGCGAGACGCATGGTATAAATACTGTAAGGCTCGAAGAATTTTATCGTGCCATATGAAATGGCCGAGACAATCAGCAACGGCAGGAAGAGATCGTATCCGCCGGTCAGTTCAGCCGTGAGGAAGATTCCCATCAATGGCGCGTGCATCACACCCGACATCACTCCGGCCATGCCCATAAGTGCGAAATTCTTGGTCGAAAGATCAAGGTCAAAAACTGTATTGATAAAATAGGCAAAGAAAAATCCGGCCATACACCCGACATAGAGCGATGGAGCGAATGTGCCGCCACAGCCACCGCCACCGTTGGTCGATGCCGTAGCAAATGATTTCAGCAACACCAATGCGGCTATGAATCCGAGAATCCACCACACCGACTCTCTGTCCTTATAGAAAATCGAACTGTTGACAATTGACTCAGGATTGCCGCTCAGAAGGTCGATAATCGAAGTATAGCCTTCCCCATAGAGAGGCGGGAAAAGGAATACAAGGAGAGCCACAATCGAGCCACCTACAATTACTTTTTTCCAAGGCTTGCCAAGACGACGGAACACACCCTCCATCATGTTCATCGAACGGGTGAAATAAAGCGACACAAAGCCAAGAAACAGACCAAGAAGAATCACAAACGGGATTCTGGCTGTCACAAACGGCTCGCTCTGCACAAAGAAAAACTCAACGTCATAGCCCGTGAACACATATGCCACAGTCGCAGCTGTAATCGATGCTATAAGCAATGGCATGACAGAAACAGTAGTCAGGTCGAGCATCAGCACCTCAAGAGTGAAGAGCATTCCGGCAATCGGGGCTTTGAATATGCCTGCAATACCTGCAGCAGCCCCGCATCCGACAAGAATCATCAGTATTCGCGGCGACATGCGGAACACACGTCCAAGATTAGACCCGATGGCCGCACCGGTGTAGACTATCGGGCCTTCCGCTCCGACCGATCCACCAAAACCGATGGTGATGGAACTGGCTATGACGGAAGTGTACATGTTATGCTTCTTCAGACGCGACTTGTTTTGGGAAATCGCGTAAAGCACACGCGTGACACCATGCGAGATATTGTCGCGGACGATGTATTTCACATACAGCATCGTCAGGAGAATACCTATCAACGGATATATGAGATAGAGAAAACTCCCTTCATCGATATTGATGCGCGCGGTCAGCGTTGTGCTGATGAGATGGATAAGGGTTTTCAGCACAAGCGCCGCAATTCCGGCGACGATTCCGACCAGAAGAGCAAGAATTATAACGAATGTCTTCTCTTTTATATGACGCTCGCGCCAAACGAGCAGCGCCATGAAAGCATCATGCAGATTATTTCCTATGTTACCAATCACTTTTGTCATAAGCATATCAATGAGTTAATCGCGCCCTACTTGCCCTCACCGCGAAAAATGGTCCGGACGGTATAGAAAATCACCTTGAGGTCAAGCGAGACCGATATGTTTTGAATGTAAAGCAAATCGTATTTCATACGCGCCAACATGTCATCGACTGTCGACGCATAGCCAAATTTCACCATGCCGAGCGATGTCAGCCCCGGTCTGACTTGATGGAGGAGCGCACAGTGTGGCGCACGAAGTCGAAGCTGACCGAGAAAATACTCCCGTTCAGGACGCGGTCCGACAAGCGACATGTCGCCACGCAGAACATTCCACAGGTTTGGAAGCTCGTCAAGACGATATTTGCGCATGAACCGTCCTACGTTTGTCACTCGCGGGTCATTGTCGCTCGAAAGCGCCGGGCCGCTGCTTTCGGCATTGACCGTCATTGTCCGTAATTTATATATTTTAAACGGCTTTCTGTGATAGCCAATCCGTTCCTGCGAATAGAATACCGGACCGGGAGATTTAAATTTTATAGCCAACGCGAGCACTCCAATCACCGGTGCTGCCAACAGCAGACCGACCAGCGCTCCGGCAACATCGCTCGCCCGCTTCATCGACACGATGGAATCTGAGAGAGACGAACGCGATATATCAACCAAAGGCTCTGATAGAAGATTGTCGTATGGCACTTTGGAGACAAGGAGCATATAATCGTCAGGACTCACATAGATGGCGCGGTCAAGCGGATAGAGACATCCGAGCACACGCAGACTGAGCCCCGGATCATCAGAAGGAAGCGCCACGACGAAAGCCGTAGCTCCGGTGTCGCGCAGTTCAGTGACGAGCCTGCGGACAGACAGTCCGGCTTGTAGATCGGAATTTTGCCCGTCAACGCTTATCACCGACCTTATGCACTTGTTGCTCCTTTCAATTATATCCGCGATATTGGCAGGACATGTGTCACTGCCTGATATGACCACTACATTTTCAAGCTTAGAGCCTCGCCAACGCGAAATCCATAATGATGTCAGCACCAGACGTGTGATATAGACGGGGACAAACAGGCAGACGAAAAACACAAGCAGAATCTCATAGTTCATCACCCGTCGCGGCAGCACATCGTTGAGCAGTACGACCATAAAAAAGATAAACGCGCCTATGGCCACACTCATTCCAGTCGAAAGAAATTCCTTGACACGCGACTTGTTTGTAACGTTGACATAAAATCCCGACAGATAATAAAGCCCAAGCATGAACAGCGGGAACAGCGACATGGTAAGCTTGAGTCCGTATGAACCGAAAAAAGCCGACATCTCGGCATAACAAGCCCTTATGTCGGAGACAAGCATAAAGCGCACGAACGTGAAGACCATCACTCCCACAAGCGTGGAGATATAGTCAGCGAAAATATAGACCAGACGCATTTTCCGCTCGTTCATACAAACAAAATATTTTTATGGGCGAAGCGTGATGACGCTTCCGTCAGCATTAATTTTAATTACCCGCGATGGCATTGAGCGGGAACAGTCATCGCGGCGAGCTTCAACCACATAGTCCACCGCATCAATTATTTCTTTTGATATTTCGCAATAGATCCCTGTGGCCGGCTGACCGCTTATATTTGCCGAAGTCGACACAAGAGGCTTGCCTAATGCCCGGCATATCGAAGCCGACACCAGTTCTCCGGTGACACGCATCCCGACACTGCCATCTTCTGCGAGGAGCTCAGGTGCAAGGCCGCATCCTCCGGGATAGACTACGGTCGTCGGTCTTTCCGATCGACCTATTATGGCCAAGACCGTTGACGGGGAGACTGCTGAATAACGTCCGATATCGGCCACATCAGCCACAAGCGTGATCAATGCCTTGGAATCAGCACGGCGCTTAATTTCAAACACTCGCCTTACAGCAGTCGGATCAGTCGCATCGCACCCGATGCCCCACACCGTATCTGTCGGATAGAGAATCACACCGCCCCTTCTTAAAGCGGCTACCGCATTGTTTATATCTTGCTCAAATGTCATTTTAGGGAGGCTAATTTTCTTACTGCAAATTTAAGCGATTTAAGCAACTCTTCAAAATTCATCAATATCTAAATTTTAATAAGGTTGAAATTTAACCGCAAAAGTGCGCCCAGTAAATGACAGCATGAGGGCTAACGAAACATTTTACTGACATTTTGCAATTAAAACACTAAATATATTTACATTCTGCTTGCAAAAACAATCTTTTATATTTACCTTTGCCAAAAACAATAAAATTATTCATCAAACGACTCTATCATGCCCCTTATTCTTCCCAAGAAATATCACCGCAAACTCCTCCCTGAAACAACCGAGGTTGCAATCAAGATGGTCAAAGACGCATTTCAGACAACTCTTGCCAGAGAGCTTAAGCTGCGTCGTGTCACCGCCCCGCTCTTCCTTTTGACAGGGACTGGTCTTAACGACAATCTCAACGGAGTTGAACAAGCCGTGTCATTCACCATTGATGCAATGGGCGGGAAAACAGCCGAGGTAGTCCACTCGCTTGCCAAATGGAAACGCTACAAACTCGGCGCATACGACATCGCTCCAGGCTACGGACTATATACCGACATGAATGCGATCCGGACGTTCGAAGACCTCGACAACATCCACTCGCTCTATGTCGACCAGTGGGACTGGGAAAAAAGTATCCGCAAGGAAGACCGCACACTATCCTATCTGAAGGAGACTGTACGCACCATCTACCGCACCCTGCTCGAAGTTGAGCAAATGGTGTTTGAACGCTTTCCACACATCACCCCAGTACTTCCTCAGGAAATCACATTTGTCCATGCCGAAGAACTCGCCAAACGCTATCCCGACAAAACACCTCGCGAGCGCGAAGCAATAACAGCAAAGGAACACGGCGCTATATTTATTATAGGTATAGGCGCGCCAATCGACGGAGGCGAGCCACACGACGGACGCTCTCCCGACTATGACGACTGGATCTCACTCAACGAAGAAGGCTATCACGGACTCAACGGCGACATCATCCTCTGGAATCCCGTGCTTGAAATTCCGTTTGAAATTTCGTCAATGGGTATCCGCGTAAGTCCTGAATCACTCGTCGAACAGCTCGAAATAAGAGGTTGTGCCGAACGCGCCGAACTCCCTTTCCACCGAATGCTACTTGAAGACAAACTGCCCTACTCCATCGGCGGAGGTATCGGCCAGAGCCGTCTCTGTATGTTCCTTCTCCACAAAGCCCATATCGGAGAAGTACAAGCTTCAATATGGCCGGAGGACCAGATCAGGAAGTGTGCGGAAGCAGGAATCGAATTGTTATGAGCACTGTAACCCTAAGTTGCATAATTTCTTTTATAATTATTTTATTGACCTAACGATTATACATTAAAACCTAAATAGCCTAATTCTATCCAAAGCCCACCTCATTCTCCCTCTCCTATCTTTATACTTTTCTTATTCTACAAGCCATAACCGCTACGAATTTTACCGAAGCCAGCTTGTTCCACTACTGCCAAACTGCCGTCTTGACATGTCGTGTCAGTAATTTTGTCAGATTGTCGCTTTTTACAAAAATTTGATAAAAAGAGAGTTAGATTTCAATCAACATTTTTGGCATAAAATTTGTTACATTATTGAATGTCGGAAAAAGGATTCCCCGACGGGAAACGTCCTACACCGGCAACATTAGACATTAAATAATTGAACAAACAAAAATAAATCTACTCATTATGGGAAAAATTATCGGTATTGACCTTGGAACAACCAATTCATGCGTTTCAGTCCTCGAAGGTAACGACCCAGTCGTTATTCCTAACAGCGAAGGCCGCAACACTACACCTTCAATCGTAGCATTCGTCGACGGTGGCGAACGTAAAGTAGGTGACCCTGCCAAGCGTCAGGCTATCACAAACCCCAAGCGCACAATCAACTCTATCAAGCGCTTTATGGGCGAGACTTACAATCAGGTAGAAAAAGAAATCGAACGCGTACCTTACAAGGTGGTTCGCAGCGACAATAATACTCCCGTGTCGACATTGACGGCCGCGAATATACTCCGCAGGAAATCTCAGCCATGATTCTTCAGAAAATGAAGAAGACAGCTGAAGACTATCTCGGCCAGTCAGTGACCGAAGCAGTCATCACCGTCCCCGCTTACTTTAACGACTCTCAGCGTCAGGCGACCAAGGAAGCCGGCGAAATCGCAGGTCTTACAGTAAAGCGTATCGTAAACGAACCTACAGCCGCAGCGCTTGCCTATGGCCTCGACAAGTCAGACAAGGATCAGAAGATTGCCGTGTTTGACCTCGGTGGCGGTACATTCGATATCTCAATCCTTGAACTCGGCGACGGTGTGTTTGAAGTAAAATCGACCAACGGTGACACTCACCTCGGCGGTGACGACTTCGACCACGTAATCATCGACTGGCTTGCCAACGAGTTTGAAAAGGAAGAAGGCATTGATCTCCGCAAGGATGCTATGGCACTTCAGCGTCTTAAAGAAGCTGCAGAAAAGGCTAAGATTGAACTTTCATCGACCACATCGACTGAAATCAACCTTCCTTACATCACTGCAACCGCCACAGGACCCAAGCACCTTGTAAAGACTCTCACCCGCGCACAGTTCGAACAGCTCGCCGATAAGCTCATTCAGGCAACCATCAAGCCTTGCGAACAGGCGTTGAAGGATGCCGGCATGACAGCCAAGGATATCGACGAAGTAATCCTCGTAGGTGGTTCTACCCGTATTCCGGCTATCCAGCAGGTTGTTGAGAAATTCTTCGGTAAAGCTCCTTCCAAGGGTGTTAACCCTGACGAAGTTGTGGCCGTTGGCGCAGCAATTCAGGGTGGAGTCCTCTCAGGCGATGTGAAAGACGTGCTTCTTCTCGACGTTGTTCCTCTGTCAATCGGTATCGAGACACTCGGTGGCGTGATGACCAAGATGATCGAGGCAAACACAACTATTCCGACCCGTAAGAGCGAGACATTCTCGACCGCTGCCGATAACCAGCCTTCTGTCGAAATCCATGTGCTTCAGGGCGAACGTCCTATGGCTAAGGATGACAAGACCCTTGGTAAATTCCACCTTGACGGAATCGCACCCGCACCCCGTGGTATTCCTCAGATTGAAGTTACTTTCGAAGTCGATGCCAACGGTATCCTCAACGTATCAGCCAAGGATAAAGCAACAGGCAAGGAACAGAGCATCCGAATCGAAGCTTCAAGCGGTCTTACAGACGCTGAAATCGAACGTATGAAGAAAGAAGCTGAGGCCAATGCTGCAGCTGATGCCAAGGAAAAGGAAAAGATCGACAAACTCAACCACGCCGATACTGTAATTTTCCAGACAGAAAAGCAGCTTCAGGAACTTGGCGATAAGATTCCTGCCGACAAGAAAGCTCAGATTGACAATGCCCTCAATAAGCTTAAAGAAGCTCACAAGGCTCAGGATATCGCAGCTATCGACTCTGCAATCACCGAAATCCAGAATACATTCGGTGCTATCCAGCAGGAAATTCTCAACGCACAGCAGGCAGCCGGCGCACAGCCCGGAGCTAATCCCGGTGCATCACAGCCCAACAACCCCGGCGAAGGCCACGTTGATGACGTAGAATTCGAAGAGGTGAAATAAGAGACACCAAATCAACGATAATAAAATGGAGTGTGGCTCAGCGAGTCACACTCCATTTTTATTTCTACTCTTCGCTCCAGATACTTGTTTTTATGGATTTTAGCTTATATTTGTACTGATACTCATTTTGACGTTGATATTCCTTTGTGGAGGAAACGCCAAAACGGCTATATTCATATAACCATGAGTAATAGAGCATTGTTAAAAAGAAAGGTCGTTTCAGACTTTTTTCGTATATTTGGCGTTGAATTAAGAAAAGATTATATTATGTCGGAAGAGCAGATGAACAGCTATCGACTCACGTCGATGGAGGAGCCGGGTGACGAGCGCATGGCTCAGATTATGCGTGAGGTTGCCGAAGATGCGCGCGAAAGCACCAGCCGCGCGGCCGAACGCGTGGCTGCCGGGATTGAGGCAGCTACTCAAGAAGCCCGTGCAAGAGTAGAAGAAACGCTTAATCGACTCCGCAATGGCTGCAAGTAAACATCGTCCTGTTCTTATTGTTATTGCCGGACCCAACGGGTCGGGTAAAACATCTGTGACCTCCAAAATTCTCCACCATGAATGGATAGAAGATTCGGAATACATCAATCCCGACAATGTTGCCCGCGATGTGTTCGGCGTATTGGAATAATCAGGAGTCTATTCTGAAAGCCGCAAACTATTGCAACGAATGGAGGGAAAAATGTCTTGCTGAACGCAAGAGCCATATCTTTGAGACTGTGATGTCAGCCACCGACAAAATCGATTATATTCTCAGAACGAAGCAAGCCGGATTCTTCATCCGTCTCTTCTTTGTCTCCACCGAATCCCCCTCTATAAATGCTAAGCGAGTCGCTAACCGCGTGCTAAATGGCGGTCATGATGTGCCTATTCCCAAAATCATATCCCGCTACGAAAAGTCCATCGCAAACTGTATAGCCTTGGCTCCATATGTCGATAGGCTATATGTCTATGACAATTCAATTGAGGATGCGGAAGCGAGGCTTCTCTTCCGACTGAGCGAAGGAGAGCTTGTGAAACGCTATGTTGAGGAGCTTCCCGACTGGGCTTCAACTATCCTTCCGAGATAGAAAACGGCAAAGTAACCGATGTCATTCCTACGAATTTGAATATCCATATTTGTACCATGCAATACCAATATATTGGTAATCAACAGTTCGGTAATTTTTGAGCAGGCATAGCTGTATCGCACTGATACACAATAGTTTGCATTGATATTGAATTGTTGTTGTATCTTATTGATATTCAATTGAATATGCAAATTTTACCGAACTATTGTAATCATATATGGTTAGATTTGAGGAAGAGAAGTAATCCATCAATTTAGAACAATCTAAATACATATAAATGGAGTGTAGCTTAAATGTTACACTCTATATTTTTATGACATACCCGTCATACAAAATAATCAGCCTCCGAGACGGAATTATCTCAGAGGCTGATTGCATTCAATACATCTGTATCTAGATCATGCAGTAAATTCAGCGGGGAGGATTGGCATAGCACCTTGTCGTGTACACACGAATGCGGAGGTCTGGACGGCAAGAGCGTGTGCATCAGCGACGGATTTGCCTTTAAGGATGCTTGAGATAAAGGCCGCAGTGAAGGAGTCGCCTGCTCCGACCGTATCAGCGACTTCCACTTTAGGGGTCGGCTGAAACGATACATTTCCCGGAGTGAAAACATAGCTTCCGTTTATGCCACAGGTAAGAATCAGCATCTTGAGATTATATTTTCCAAGCAGAATCCAGCATTTATCCTGAAGGTCGATTCCGGGATATCCGAACATTCGGCTGACTGTCACAAGTTCCTCATCATTTATCTTGAGAATATTGCATCGCTCCATCGAACTGCACAGAATTTCTTTGTTGTAGAAACCCTGACGAAGATTGACATCAAACACGACAAGACTGTCATCCGTCTTCGGCATTACGTCAAGGAAACGGTTTATCGTGTTGCGCGATACTACATTGCGCTGAGCAAGAGAACCGAAGCATACAGCCTTTGTCTTTTTTGCAAGTTCTTCGAGGCGGTTGGTATAAGGAATATTATCCCATGCCACGTTTTCTTTTATCTCATACTGGGGTATTCCGGCCTGATCGATTTCAACCTGTACAGTACCTGTCGGATAAGGGACTGTCTCTATCAACTGATTCAGACCTTTTGAAGTGAAATTTTCAAGGATTTCTTTTCCAAGAGCGTCATCGCCGACCGCACTTACCACACAGCTGGGAAGCCCGAACTGCGACACGTGATATGCAAAATTGGCAGGAGCGCCACCGATCTTCTTTCCCTCGGGGAGAACATCCCACAGAGCCTCTCCCATTCCGACTACATAGTCTTTCATGATTCTTTCTATTATTTAATGGTTTTAATCTTAATTGTATAGTAAAGCAGGTAGATTACACCGACAGCCATGACAGCTACAGCACCGATCTGGCCGACAGCATCTGCAGCATATCCCATAGCAAGAGGGAACACAGTGCCACCGAAAAGGCCCATAATCATAAGTCCGGAAACCTCATTCTTCTCTTTGGGAGAACTTATAAGAGCTTGAGAAAATACTATCGGGAAAATATTGGAATTACCAAATCCGATAAGAGCAAGAGCCACATAAATCGGGGTAATAGTATCACAGACGGCAAGCATCACCATTGCCACAAGCATCATTACAACACTTAGGCCGAAGAAAAGTTTCGATGAGACCGAACGAAGGATGAATGCGCCGGCAAACGAACCGACAGTACGGAATATGAAATAGATACCTGTTGCAAAACCGGCTTCTTCCAGAGGAAGCCCCATGCGCTCCATGATAATCTTCGGAGCAGTTGTATTGGTGCCGACATCAATTCCGACATGGCATATTATGCCAAGGAAACACAGCAACACAAATGGACGGCCAAGAAGTCTCAGACACTCCCCTACACCGGAAGCCTTGTCGGGACGCTCCTCCTCGATAGGAGTAGCTCCGAGAGCCGAAATGGAGAGGAAACAAATCACTGCGTAAATCACAAACAGCGCGCGCCATCCAAGGCCGAAAGTCGGAAGGAAAGTCGTAGCGCCCCATGCGGCAAGTATCGGGGCAAGAAACGACGCGATAGCCTTTACGAACTGTCCGAAAGTCAAAGTCGAAGCAAGTTTATCGCCACTGATCAGGTTGGTGACGAGGGGATTCAGAGAAGTCTGCATGATGGCATTACCGATGCCGAGCAGAGAGAACGAGATAAGCATTGTCATATAACCGTCATCCGCAATGGGGACTATCAGAGATGCCGCAGTAACAACGAGGCTCAACAGCACGGTCTTCTTACGTCCGATCCTATTCATCAGCATGCCGGTCGGCACAGAGAATATCAGGAACCAGAAAAATACAAGCGAGGGAAACAGGTTGGCTTGCGAATCAGTAAGTCCGAGGTCTTTCTGCACGTAGTTTGAGGCAGTTCCGACAAGATCCACAAATCCCATCGCGAAAAAGCATAACATCACAGGGGCAATCTGCAACAGAGTGCTTTTTTTATCGGTAGCTAAAGGTTGAGTAACTTCCATATTTCAGATTTTATTTTTCAATGAATTTACAAAAACTGGCTTACTTAATTGAATAAATCCGCAAATCGGATAGTTTAGCTGTACCGTTTTCCGACTTTACAGATAAGGCGGAATATGGTTCATTAGGGAAAACAAGGTTCGTCATCACGAAACGTCCGTTGTTGCCAAAGACTTCAATACTTGAACGGTCAATGAAAATACGGAGGCTTATCTTTTTGCCGTCACCAAAAGTGGGCGACACCGTAACAGAAGGAAAATCCTGACTGAAATCAACGATTCCGCTTTCACGACGGTCAAACGACAATGTCCGAGCATTGACATCATAAATCATATCCACTTTTTCACCCTTGCTGTTCGAGAGTTCGAGATTGACTTTAGCTGCGTTGCCCGGATTGACATCCGCCAATATTTCGCAGACGCCATCATTCTCTGAAGGCAAACGGAACGATACAGGCTTCTTCCCTATCTTTTTTGACTTTACATCAAGTGTAAGTCTGTCGCGAAGCGCCTCAAGTTCGGGCGAAGGTGTTGAAGAGGCATAAATCTCGCCATCAGCTCCACGAAAAAGTCCGATTTCGCGCGGGAGGGTATTCGCACTTCTGAACTGCATGGTAGGTACTTCGGGGGCATACTGCCAGTTGCTCATCCAGCCTATCACTGTCCGACGGCCATCGGGAGCATCGCTAAAGCTTACAGTAGCATAGTGATCCTTGCCGAAATCGAGCCATTTTGTAGGTACATTGCCCGACGCATCCGTATCAGATACAAATGTTTTGCCGTCAAAATCACCGATAAAGTACTGTGTGGCACTTCCGCCGAAGGGACCGCCGGGATTAAGGTTGCAGAGCAACACCCATTTCTTCTCATCTGTACCCTCTACCGGAAGTTCAAACAGGTCGGGACATTCCCATACACCGTCCTGCGCACCAAGTCCACGTCCAAAGCGACTCTGCAAAGTCCATTCTTTCATGTCGGGAGATGTAAAAATCAGCATTTCATGGTCAAGCGCATGTGCGAGCACTAAAGTCCATTCTTTCGTGTCGGGATTCCAGAACATATTCGGGTCACGAGCCTCGCTATTGAGCGTAAGGACAGGATTGCCCGGATATTTATTGAATGTCATGCCATCGTCATCGCTCCATGCAAGACTTTGAATCTGACTGGCGGCAGCCGAGGTATACATGGCTACTATGGCATCTTTACCGAATCCGGCACTGTTTTCCTTGTCAATAGCGGAACTACCGCTGAAAATCAGGCCGAGGCCGTCAGGCTCGATAACTGCATCGTCCATCCGGGTCCAATGAATCAGGTCAGGGCTTGTCGAATGTCCCCACGAAAGATTCTGCCATTTTGAACCATAGGGATTCCACTGGTAGCACAGATGCCACACGCCATCTTTGTAAAACATTCCGTTAGGATCGTTCATCCAGCCGTATATAGGAGTGTGATGATATGCCGGACGAAATTTCTCACGATTTGAGACATCAAAAGTATCGGAGACTACAAAATTGCTCCAGCATGCGTCTTCCTTCGCTTCACGGACAGACGAACGGTTCTGAGAAGTCACTACATTTAAAAGGAGTTCCTTTCCTTTGTACTTTTCAATATTCAGAGGAACAGTATAATCCACCTTTGATTTTGCAAGACGGACACTCAGTGTTTTATCGAGCCGGCCATCTACGAGTACATTGACAGCAGCTTCTTCGTTGGATTCCTGAACAGGAAGTATAAGATACTTTCCATCGGATGTAACCCGTACCAAAGTATTGTTTGTGCCGAGATGCTCGACTTCCACTCCGTTTCCTGCAATTGCATTCTGGTTCCCGGTCATGGCGGTTGCCACAGTAACCAGAGTCATCATGATATTGGAAATTTTTTTCATATTTATAATAAGGTTTTGTCGTTGTTTGTTTTGACAATGCAAATCTACTAACTATCCCAGACAGCAAGTATTAAAAATCGTGCATAAGGTGCAACAAATGTTGCATCGCACAAAATTTATAAGTGAAGGCTCTGTTTTTCATATTATTATCATTATCTTTGCACACATCGAAAGAAACCTACCCCATGCCTAATAATCTGAAACCACATGAAAAGGATTTATTTATTATTTCTGACAATCATATCCTTCTCTGCACTCTTGTCCTCATGCCATGAGAAAAAGACTTATCGGATCGGTGTGTCGCAATGCAGTCAGGATGACTGGCGTGCAAAAATGAACGACGAAATCAACCGAGAGATAATGTTCCATCCCGAAGCGACAGTAGAAATACGCTCCGCAGACGACAGCAACGAAAAGCAGATATCCGACATACGCTATTTCAAAGACAATGGCTTCGACATAATCATCGCCGCACCCAATGAAGCAGATGCCATAACCCCTATAATAAAAGAGGTGTATGAGTCCGGGACGCCGGTTATTATTTTTGACCGCAACATCAACGGCGACAGTTATACCGCATACTTGGGTGTTGATAATTTCGGCATCGGTAAATCAGCCGCACATTATGGCCGTCATCTTATAGGCAAAGGCGGGAAAGTGATAGAAATCTACGGACTTGCAGGCTCAACACCGGCCAAAGAGCGTCACGACGGATTCATCGAAGGGGCTACAGAGGAAGGCATCAGTGTAATCGCATCAGCATACGGCAATTGGAATTACGATGATGCGGCAAGCGTATGCGATTCAATGTTTACTGTCTGTAAAGATATCGATCTTATCTATGCCCATAACGACCGCATGGCTATCGCGGCATCCGAAATGGCAAAAAAACATGGACTCGACATTAAGGTCATCGGTATCGACGCAGCCCCGGAAATAGGCATAAAAGCTGTGGCCGACAGTGTGATTGATGCAACATTTCTCTATCCGACTGAAGGCTATCGGGTCATAAGGACTGCATTGGCAATACTCAAAGGAGAACCATACGAAAGAGTCTCGACTTTCCCGATATCATCGCCTGTGGATATAAGCAATGCTGACATACTTCTGCTGCAGAATGAATCACTCAAAGAAGATTCTGCAAAAATAAAGACGCTTAAAAGTCAGGTTGATGATTTCTGGAACAAGCATTCAGCACAGACCTCTCTGTTCTATGCGGCGATTGCCATCGTGGTTCTGCTGTTGGGAGTATTATTCCTGTTCCTGAGAATATTCTGGCAACGTCAGCGCCACCAGAAAGAACTTATGGAGCAGAATCGACTACTTGAGGAACAACGTGATACGCAAAAAGCGCTCAACGAACAACTCAATGCAGCCACACAATCAAAACTGATATTTTTCACTAATGTATCCCACGACCTGCGAACTCCTCTCACTCTAATTGCAGAACCGGTTGAGCAACTTGTCAAAGCCGATAACCTTACTCCACAGCAACATACATTGGTAAAGATAGCCCACAAGAACGTCAGAATTCTTCACAGGCTCATCAATCAGATACTCGATTTCAGAAAATATGAAAACGGCAAACTGGATATAAACCTTGAGGAAGTAAGTCTCAAGCCGCTTTTGGCAGACTGGGCCGATTCGTTTCTTGCAATTGCCCGTAAAAGAGATATCAAACTGAATATTGACATCCATCTCCCCGACAACTTTTCGATAGCCATCGATGTCGAAAAAATCGAGCGTGTGTTCTTTAATCTGATGTCCAACGCGTTCAAATATACTCCTGATAACGGAAAGATTAAATTTTCCGCCAATTGCGACGGCAGTGAAAAGCTCGTTTTGTCAGTAGCCGACACCGGCCGGGGAATAGCTGCCGAAGACATCGACAATATCTTCGACCGATTCTATCAGGTAGACAAAATCCATCCAAACGGCTCAGGCATTGGTCTGTCTCTCGCAAAAGCTTTTGTCGAACTGCATGAAGGCAGCATTGAAGTAGAAAGCCGTCTGAACGAAGGGTCGCGGTTCACGGTAAAACTCCCCGTAAGACATGTGGCTGAGACAAGAAACTTTACGACGAAAAAAGCGATTTCTGGAACCGATGTGGAAACGGAACTTGGAGAAATAGATACGAATCGGCAGCAAACTGACACTGACAAACCGCTTCTGCTCGTAATCGACGACAATGAAGATATCCGCAATATGCTCGGACAACTCCTTTCCGATGAATATACCGTCATTTTTGCATCAAACGGAAGAGAAGGCCTGCGACTGGCAGCGAAATATGTGCCGGATCTGATTGTCTGCGACGTGATGATGCCTGTCATGGACGGACTTGAATGTTGCAGGAAAATCAAGGATGAGATATCCACTTCACATATCCCCGTACTGCTTCTGACAGCATGCTCTATGGACGAGCAAAGAGCCCAAGGCTATGAGAGCGGAGCTGACGGTTATGTGGCAAAACCGTTCAACACCACTGTGCTGAAATCACGCTGCCGGAATCTGATCGAGAACCGCAGACGTATCAAAAATGTATGGGGAAATCCATCTCCTATGTCTGTAAAGACGGCCGAGACACCTAAACCTAAGGTAAATCCCGATACCGAAAACGAATTCTATGCACGTTTCCTTGAAATCGTGTCGGCTGAAATGGGTAATCCAGACCTTAATATCGACCGGCTTGCGTCAGACATGGGGCTTGGACGCTCACAATTATACCGCAAGATAAAGGCTCTCACCAATTATACTCCGGTAGAACTTCTGCGTAACATCCGTCTCAAACGCTCACGCGAAATGCTGACCACCACTCAGAAATCAATCAGTGAAATCGCCTACGAAGTCGGATTTTCGACTCCAGCCTATTTCACACGCTGCTACAAAGAGGCTTTTGGCGAAACCCCATCGGAACTTCGCGACCGCATAGCTGCGAAATAGGATTGTTTAAGCCAAGTCTGTCAACATAGCAGACTTGACATATCATGCAGGGACATGCAGTTCGCACTGTTCCTGCATGATGACATAGTAATAATGTATCATAGAGCTCACTACATACGTGTGCGACACAATAGTAATAATGTTGCGTTATATATTAAAAATTCAGCCATGACCGATTTTTAATATCCGATGCAACATGAGTGAAAGACGCAAACGCTACTCTATCAATAACTTTGCGTCAGAAATTTTTACCAATCATAATAGACATGAAAAAATCAATCCTGTTTGCGTTCTTTCTGCTATTAGCTGCGATAGGCGCACAAGCACAAAACATCACGGTGCATGGAACAGTTCTTTCAAAGACTGACGACGAACCATTGATCGGAGCATCCGTATTCTCTGAAACCCTTAAATCCGGAGCGGCCACAGACATTGACGGCCAGTTTACAATTTCAGTTCCCAAAGGCAGCAAACTAACCATTTCATACGTCGGCTATGTCACCGCAACAGTCGAAGCTCAGGCGGAAATGACAATTCATCTTACAATAGTTCGGTAAAATTTGCATATTCAATTGAATATCAATAAGATACAACAACAATTCAATATCGATGCAAACTATTGTGTATCAGTGCGATACAGCTATGCCTGCTCAAAAATTACCGAACTGTTGATCTTACAGAAGACAGCGAAATTCTTGACGAAGTAGTCGTTGTCGGTTATTCTTCCGAAAAAAAATCCGATCTTACCGGTTCGGTATCCGTAGTCAAGATGAAAGATGTGTCCGACACTCCTACCGGCAATGTTATTCAGGCTCTTCAGGGACGTGTAGCCGGTATGAATATCACGACTGACGGCACACCGGGTGGTCTAAGCACAGGCACTTCAATCCGTGGCACATCCTCATTCCGGAGCGAAGCCAACGGGCCTCTCTATGTAATCGACGGCGTCATGACCCGTGAGAATCCCGGTACGATCCTCAACAGCAACGACGTGGAGTCAATCCAGGTGCTCAAGGATGCCGCATCTGCATCAATCTACGGTGCTCAGGCTGCCAACGGTGTTATAATCATCACGACCAAACGCGCAAAAAAAGGCGAATGCCGTGTGAAATTTGACGCAACACTGACACTCCAGACCTATCAAAGTGGACTCGATATGCTAAACGCCGACCAATGGGGCGAGGTCTACTGGTCAGCCTACAAATATTCCTACGGCACCACCCCGACATCCGAGCTATATGGAAACGGTGCGACACCGAAACTCCAGCCATACGCCAATCTCAATGGAGTCATGGTCACACCTCAGAACACAGACTGGGAAAAGGAAATTCACCGCACAGCCCTGATGCAGACATATAGCGTAGGCCTTTCAAAAGGCGACGAGTACGGCACCTCATCCATGTCGCTCAGCTGGCTTGACCACGACGGTATCATTAAGGGTTCTGACTTCCAGAAGGCCAACGCGCGTTTCAGCTCTGACTATGGTTTCATCAATAACCGTCTACGTGCAGGAGGTAATGTCACCGTCAACTGGTGGCGTCAGCACAACGCCCCCGGTGGAATCGAGGAAAATGCCATCAAAATGCACCCGGCCCGTACAGTCTATGACTCGGAAGGCAACTTCAACGATCAGGTCGCATTCGGGTTGAATGACACTCCGAACCTTATGCGCCAGATTGAAGAAGAAGCGACCAACAAGCGCGAATACTGGAGAGTGTTCGGCAATGCCTATCTCTCAATCGAACCTATCAAGAATCTTATCGTCAAGACCAACTTCGGTCTGAACTACCATAACGGGAATGACAAAATATTCACTCCTGCCAATCTCCGCGACAAGACCAACAATCTTTATCAATATTCAAGCAAGACCACGGATTGGGTATGGACAAATACTGCTCAATACAATGTGGATTTCGGCAAGAACTCTCTTATGGCTCTGATTGGCGTAGAGGCAAAGCGCAACCATTTTGAAGACATGTTCGGCGAAGGCAAGGGCCTTGAAATCGAAGACCCCAATTATCTTTATCTCGGCAACGTGACTGCGAATAAGAATACTGGGTCAGGCGCATCGAACTACTCGATGTTCTCCGTATTCGGAAAAATCAATTACACATGGGACAATAAATATCTCTTATCATTCACTCTGCGCCGCGATGCCTCTTCACGCCTTTCCAACAGCCACAACTATGACTGGTTCCCATCTGTCTCTGCCGGCTGGCGCATATCTCAGGAAAAATTCATGGAGAGCACCCGCAAGTGGCTCAGCGACCTGAAAATCCGTGGCGCTTACGGAGTCAATGGTAACGACATTATAGCAAACGACGCTTTCTATGCAAAATATGCAATGGATCTCGACCGTGCGGCGTATGCCATCGGAGGCGGCAACACCCTCACTCCCGGAGCGCTCCGTTCACGCAGCACCAATCCTGATCTCACATGGGAAAAGACCTACCAGACAAATGTCGGTTTGGACGCATCGCTTCTCAACAGCAAGCTGAACTTCTCGTTTGATTATTTCTACAAAAAGACCAACGACATGCTTGTAGAAAAACCATATATCGCAACTATCGGTGAAGGTGGCTACTGCTGGTATAACGGCGGTTCGATGATCAACAAAGGCGTTGAAATCACTGCTGAATGGCGCCAGTCGCTCAACAAAGATTTCAGCTATAACGTCGGCATCAACGTAACTGCAATGAAAAACGAAGTAACCGACCTCATGAAAGACATCTACTACACATGGGGTGGAGGCAACGGCATTGACAAGAGTATTGTCGGACAGGCACTCGGCTCATGGATGGGCTACAAGACCGACGGTGTTTTCCGTACACAGGAAGAAGTTGATGCCTACAAAGCGAAATATAAAGTCAGCTTCGGCAATCCGGCGGTAGGTCGCGTGCGCTACGTCGACACAAACGGAGACGGAGAAATCAATGACCGTGACCGCACATGGCTCGGAACAGACCTTCCGAAAGCCCAGTTCGGTCTGACTCTCGGGGCAAACTGGAAAGGATTCGATCTCAGCCTCTTCTTTAACAGTATCATCCGTGACGCATGGAACAATTCCAAATTCTATACCGACTTCTTCCCTCTCTGGACCGGCAACCACGGCACACAACTCCTTGATGCAGCTAATGCCTATGAAAGATACCTTCAGACCGGCTACTACGCATCAAACATTCCGGCTCCAGCTGTCGACAACAGCAATAATGAAAACGAAGGCTCGGAATATTTCATCGAAGACGGTTCGTTTGTACGTCTGAAAACACTTTCTCTCGGTTACACACTCCCCAAAAGCGTACAAAGCAAACTCAGTCTGAAAAATGCCCGTATCTATTTTCAGGCCCAAAATCTCTTCACAATAACAAACTACACCGGAGCTGATCCCGAAGGTCTCGGCTACCCTTATGCCCTCCCCCGCCAATATACTTTCGGCGTACAGTTCGGTTTCTAAAATTAATCTTAAATACTGACCAAAATGACACTTAAAAATATAATGACTGCTGCGCTTGTCTGCCTTACATTTACAGCTTGCAGCGACGATTTTCTTGAAAACAAGCCTCAAGGACCTCTCTCGGAAGGCAATATGAATGACCCTCAGGCCGTGGATCTTCTTGTCAGCGGTGCGTATGCGACATTCGGATGCCGATATGCTGATTCAAACGATCCGCACTGGTATCCTGTCACCAACTGGAGCTATGGCGAAGTACGAGCCGACAACGCATATAAAGGTGGCGGCGGAGAGACTGACGCTTGGGAAATCCATGATATGGAGACTGCAAAGATTCAGCCTAACAACGGATTCCTTGACGGAAAATGGTTTAACGTCTACTGTGGGATCTCTCGTTGCAATTCAGCAATACGCGCACTCAATAAAGTCGACGAGAATCTAATCCCTGAAAAGAATATCCGTATCGCAGAGGTGAAAGTTATACGTTCTCACTGGTATTTCGAACTTGTCCGTCTTTTCAACCGCATTCCGTACATGGATATTAATCTTCCTGAAAACGAATATCAGTCGGTCAGAAACGATGAGTTCACACGTGAGCAACACCTCGCACGCATCGCAGGAGAACTGCTTGAGGCAGCCGAAGTCCTTCCGGAAGCACAGACCGAAATCGGACGCGTCAACCGCCGGATTGCTCTCGCATATGCTGCGAAAGTAAAACTCTATCAGGCATACGAACAAGATCCGCAGACCAACGCAGTGATCAATATCAACAAATCGCTTCTTCAGGAAGTTGTCAATCTAATTGACCAAGTGCAAGGCTACGATCTTCTTACTGATTTCCAGCAACTCGACCTTCTCGAATATGAAAACGGACCTGAATCCGTGTTTGCCATACAGTTTTCAAAAGACGACGGCTCAAGCGGTGTGGGACGAATCAACTGGAGCATGCTTTTGAACTCTATGACCGGCCCGGGTTGCCCTTGGCAGGGTGACGGATTCTTCCTCCCTTCACAGGATCTCATCAACGCATATCAAACTGATGAAAACGGATTGCCACTCTTTGATTATCAGAACCGTCCCGACTATGGAAACGTGGTATTCGACTCAAACGGCGGTTATACACTGGGAAATGTCGATGGCAATGTCGATCCGCGTCTCGACTTCGTGATTGGCCGTCCGACCATCAGATACAAGACTTACTCCGAACGTCCATGCGGTCTATGGGTGCGCAACAGCGATACTTATGGATATAACAACACCAAACGCTTCTGGCTCTCACCTGAATCGCCGGATGCCACACAGGGCTGGCCTTGGGGTGCATCGGCTCTCAACTGGCAGCTTATACGATATGCCGACCTGCTGCTCTACAAAGCCGAGGCGCTGATTGAAATCGGAGGCAGCGGTCTCGAAAAGGCCCGGACACTTATCAACAGAGTTCGTACGCGTGCGATGAACAGTGACTACGTAAAGGATTTCTATGACCAGACCAAAGATGCCGCCAACTATAAAATCGGCCTTTATCCGGCATCCGTCTGGAATCAGGACTACGCACGACAGGCACTGCGCACTGAAATGCGTCTTGAAAAAGCAATGGAAGGCGAACGATTCTTCGATCTCGTAAGATGGGGTATCGCCAAAGAGACGATGAATAACTATTTTGCCGCAGAAAAAGACAACCGCATCTATTATCAGAATGCGTCATTCGAGACTGGCGAGGAATATTTCCCTGTTCCCGTAGCTCAATACAACTTCTCAGGCGGTATATATGTACAGAACCCCGGTTATCCATCATTCTAATACTAAAGATATACGCAATTGATACGTAAGGTAATTTATTTAAGGTAAAAAAGATTCAGGAGGTAATTTTGGAAGTGGAGAGGCAGCCTCGGAGGCTGTTTCTCCACTGATTTTAATTGGTGACCAAGTTATATGAAAATGCCCATGATTCTCAGTCCGGGAATCATGGGCATTTTTCTGTGTAATCTGTATTATCTGTTAGTTGAAGTCTGAGGGGAAGAGGTCAGCGCTCGGCGCGCATCGGGTTGTTGAGGAAGTCTTCGTAGGCGAGGCGGATGCCTTCGGCGAGAGGGGTCGAGGCGGTCCAGCCGAGGCGGGTGGCCTTGCTCACGTCGAGGAGCTTGCGGGGTGTGCCGTTGGGCTTGGTGGTGTCCCATTCGATGCGGCCTTCGTAGCCGACGGTCGACGCGACAAGCTCGGCCAGCTCGCGTATGGTGAGCTCCTTGCCCGTGCCGGCGTTGACGGTCTCGTTGCCGGAGTAGCTGTTCATGAGGAACACGCAAAGCTCGGCGAGGTCGTCGACATAGAGGAACTCGCGCAGCGGCGAGCCGTCGCCCCAGCATGTCACCACGGGTTCGCCGGCCTCCTTCGCCTCGTGGAAGCGGCGGATGAGCGCGGGGAGGACATGGGAGTGCGTGGGGTGGTAGTTGTCGTTCGGGCCGTAGAGGTTGGTGGGCATGACGGAGATGTAGTCCGTGCCGTACTGCCGGTTGAGGAACTCGCAGTATTTCAGGCCGGAGATCTTTGCGAGCGCATACGCCTCGTTGGTCTTCTCCAGCCCGGAGGTGAGCAGGCATGACTCGGGCATGGGCTGCGGGGCCATGCGGGGGTAGATGCACGACGAGCCGAGGAATTCGAGTTTTTTGCATCCGTTCCGCCATGCGGCGTGGATGACGTTCATCTCGAGCATCATGTTGTCGTACATGAAGTCGGCGAGCGCCGATGAGTTCGCCTCGATGCCCCCTACCTTGGCGGCGGCGAGGAACACGTAGTCGGGCTTCTCTGCGGCGAAGAAGTCGTTGACCGCCTGCTGGCTGATGAGGTCGAGTTCGGCGTGGGTGCGTGTTATGATATTGGTGTATCCCTGACGCTGCAGCTCGCGGACGATGGCCGACCCGACCATGCCGCGGTGACCGGCAACGTAGATCTTGGAATTTTTTTCCATTCTGTCTGGTTTGAATATTATGTGGGTAAGGTACAGAAATTCAGAAGTAACACGAATAACAGATTATTTTAATGATAATTCATAGAGGGCTTGTTCTAATCCTTCCGTCTTCAGGAATTAACCCCTCCAATATTTTGTTACTTATGTTATTTATGAATTTCTGTACCCCTCAATTTCAGAGACGCTTTACTTCACGATTCCTTTCTCGAGGTATTCGGCGAGGTTGAGCTTGACCTGCTCCCCGGCGCGCTCGACGGCGACCTTGGCCATGTCTGCGTCGACCATGAGGTTGACGAGCTGCTCGAACGATGTCTTCTTCGTGGGGTCCCAGCCGAGTTTCTGCTTCGCCTTCGTGGGGTCGCCCCAGAGGTTGACCACGTCGGTCGGGCGGTAGAAGTCGGGCGACACCTCGATCAGCACCTTGCCGGTGTTGACATCGATGCCCTTCTCGTTCTCGCCCTCGCCCTCGAAGCGCAGCTCGATGCCGGCGCGGCGGAATGCGAGCTGGCAGAACTCGCGGACGGAGTGCTGCTCGCCGGTGGCGATCACGTAGTCCTCGGGCTCGGGCTGCTGGAGGATGAGCCACATGCACTCCACGTAGTCGCGTGCGTAGCCCCAGTCGCGGAGCGACGAGAGATTGCCAAGGCAGAGCTTCTCCTGCTTGCCCTGAGCGATGCGTGCGGCGGCGAGGGTTATCTTGCGGGTGACGAATGTCTCGCCGCGGCGCTCTGACTCGTGGTTGAAGAGGATGCCGGAGCAGCAGTACATGCCGTATGCCTCGCGGTATTCCTTCACGATCCAGAAGCCGTAGAGCTTGGCGACGGCGTATGGCGAATATGGGTGGAAGGGTGTCTTTTCGTTCTGGGGCACTTCCTCGACCTTGCCGTAGAGCTCTGAGGTAGATGCCTGATAGATGCGGCAGGTCGCGGCGAGTCCGCAGAGGCGTACGGCCTCAAGGATGCGGAGGACGCCTGTTGCGTCGACATCGGCTGTGAACTCGGGGGAGTCGAACGACACCTGCACGTGGCTCTGTGCGGCGAGGTTGTAGATCTCGTCGGGGCGCACCTTTGAGACGACCTGCATGATCGACATCGAGTCGCCGAGGTCGGCGTAATGGAGGTGGAAGTTGGGGTGTCCCTCGAGGTGGGCGATGCGCTCGCGGAAGTCTACCGACGAGCGGCGGATCGTGCCGTGCACGTCATAGCCTTTTTCGAGAAGAAACTCGGCCAGAAACGAACCATCCTGACCGGTGATGCCTGTGATTAATGCTTTTTTCATAATTGAATTAAGTTACCTTAGTTTTATTGATGAAAGTCTGAATTTTAGAAGTTCGCCTATACGGTAGGCATATCGGAGTGATTCGAGAAGAATGTTTGATGACACGCCGTTCTTACGGTAGGCACGCAGGTGGTCACTGATGATGCGCCGGTGGCTCTGAAGCCCCGACGAGGATGCCCCGCCGGTGCGCATTGTCACAAAGTCTTTCCTTATATATCTTGTGAATATACTGTTGACATAAATCAGACGCAGGAGCTGTTCGAAATCGGCTGCGACCTTAAACCCGGGATCGAAAAGTCCGTAGCGGGTGTAGACTGTACGGCGACAGTAGAACGACGGATGCGCCGGCATGAATCCGAGTCTCATTTTCCAGCGCCGGAATGCCGCCGACGAGTAGAAACGGACAGGCGTGGCCGTATCCTTGGGGTCGACATAGTGGACATCTCCATACACGGCATCGAATTCGCGGATTTCACGGTCGACGGTCGAGAGGATATCCGACGCGCTGTAGAAATCGTCGGAATTCAGGAGGCCGACCACATCGCCGGTCGCCATCATTATCCCCTTGTTCATCGCGTCGTAGATTCCATTGTCGGGTTCGGAAATCCATTTTAGCCGTCCGTTGTAGCGCGGTTCAAGTTCGCGGACTATATCAAGGGTATGGTCCTTTGAGCAACCGTCGACAATGATATGCTCGAAATCATCGAAATCCTGCGCGAGCACGCTCTCCATAGTGTCGCGAAGAGTCACACCGCTATTGTAGGTAGCGGTGATGATGGAGATTTTCATAAAATGTAAGTTGATTATTATCTGATTTGCCTTATTATTCTGGCAGGGTTACCGGCTATGATGCAGTTGTCAGGAAAAGTTCCGTGAACAACACTGCCAGCACCGACTACGACATTATTTCCAATTGTCGTTCCTTTGAGTATGATACTGTTCATGCCAATGAAACAGTTGTCTCCTATTCTGATAGGCTTACGGGCTGTATGCTCCTCGTTAAGATTCAGTCGGCGCTGCTCCGGGTCAAGAGGATGGAAATCATTGTCGATGATTTTACAGTTAGCACCTATTGTCGCATTCTTGCCGATTACAATGGATGATGTAGAATAGATTGTCGTTCCGGAAATGCCGAAGCCATCCCCGATTTCAATACTTCCGCCATAGCGTGCCACCATGATGGTACGTTGCCATAGCCCAAGCATATTACTTGTGAATGAGGAGTTTATATTACCCCCCCTAATTTAATATTACTCCCTGGAAATGAGAATATTACGCAATAGCCTTTCATCCTGACATTGCGCATAAAAAGTTTGTTTTTCCAATAAATCAGATGGAAAGCTAAAGAACGGATCATTGTTTTAGACAATTATTGTAGAGAGTGATGTATTGTTGGAATACTATTTTTTTGTTGTAAAAATTTTCAGCCCGTTTACGGCATACATTTGCAGAAATCGCATTGGTCTCGCAAACAGTCACAATCTGTCTTGCCAAGGCTTCTACATCCTGATAGTCTACGATGAAGCCCGTAGCGTCATCAATAGCTTCGGGCGATCCTCCGGTCCGATATGTTATCACCGGTGTACCGCAAGCAAGCGCCTCAAGGTTGGTTGTCGGGAAATTGTCTTCAAGGGTTGGATTTACAAATACATCCGCCATCGAATACAAATCGGCGAGCTGACGGACATTCTCGGTTCTTCTTATGCCTGTTATTCCATCAGGAAGGGTTGCTATCTGGTCATTCGAGAGACCGACAAGAGTAATATGATAGTTTTCAGGTAATAATTTACGCAGTTTTACAAACTCATCCAGTCCTTTACGCTTGTCCCATACGCTTGCAACCCCAAGGATTATTTTTTGAGTCGAGTCTTCTTTAACCGTCTCAGCCGGGGTGAAGACCGAAAGATCTATGCCGTTGTGAATTGTGACGGCCGGATAGCCCGACAGAAATGATTTTTTAAGCTCCCCGTTCAGCCAGTCGGAGACAGGGACAAAAGTCAGATTCCGACATCCGAGAAACGATTCCTTCTTTGTAAAGAAATTCTTTGTGCTGCGGTCATGCCATAATGAGGCTGGATAGCTTTTAAGTTGCGGACAGTCATGACATTCAGTCTGCCACCGTGAGCATTTTGCAAAATCGTAGTAGGCGCAATGGCCTGTAAACGGCCAGCAATCATGGAGCGTCCAGATTATCGGTGCATCATACTCTTTTAGGAATCTGAAGAGAATCTGATAGTTAAGATAATAGCCATGTATATTGTGAAGATGGATGATGTCAGGCTTTATTTCCTTTATTTTCCTGATAAATCCCTCTGTCACCTTACTTGATGCAAGAGCATGATTGTCAAAAAGCCGTGTTTGAAGCGCATGGAATTTCATATCAAAATCGTTGCCAATACGGATAAGGTTGGAAGCGCTTGTAGGATTTCCACGTCCATATGCAATCCAGCTCTCCCATCCGGCCTCGATTGCCAGTTTTCCTATATCCTCGGCTATTTTGCCGGTAGAACCCCAGTTGGCTGTGACGTTGATTTGAAGAAGGATAGGCATGATATTTATAATTTTATTGAATAGCGTTCGACTTCTTGTCGTCCACCCGTAGTCCTGATTATATTATTTATGCCAGCACCTATTATATAGTCCGAATATACATCTTTTGTAACAATTGCCCCAGGAGCAATGAAAACGTAGTCCCCAATTACAACCTTTCCTATAAGCTTACAGCCATGTCCTATAAAAACATTATTACCGATTACAGGGGCTCCAGTTTTACGATCTCCACCTAATAATACACATGGATGTATTATGCAATTTTCTCCTATTTTAGTTTTAGGATTAATTACAATTGGCCCATTGTGTGGGAAATGTATGCCAGCACCAATTCTTGTCTCAGGTTCAAGTTCAATAAGATATTTACGTGAATATCTATGGTAATATAAGGAGAGCAACTTGCTAATCAAGCTATTACCCCCCCTAAAACTCTAAATAACCAGATGATACGATATGATGGAGAATTTAAACATCGATATATATGAGAAAACAGGTTTACATTATTATAATTCTTACGAATATCTTGAAATGCATCTACAGATTTCATGAAAGATGTTTTTTTATTATATCGAGTTGATATTTAGGCGTCCAGAAATTATCAATTTCTTTATAACAATATTGTCGAATCCGTTCTCGTGAATAATTTTTATCTGAAAACCACTTTGAGATTGATTCAACAAGATTTTGAATAGAATTCTCCGTAAAGAAATTACCTGTTTTATTGGGAATTATAGCCTCAAATTCTGGCATTTGATTGGAAAAATTAGAATGCGTTATGACAGGAGTCCCAAATGTCATTGCATGTATTGCTGTCAGACCGACGTTACCGGGTGATACACATAAATCTGCGTTGTATATCAGCTCAGCATTCTTGATTTCATCATAGCAACTTCCATAAAACCATACTGGAATTTTTAATTTTATAGCTTCTATTTCAAGCATAGACCGTTCTTCACCGTCGCCAACTAAAACCACATTATAATTCGAGCCTTGTTTTTTCAAAAAAGCAACTGCTTCAAATATCTGATTAAGTTTTTTTATTTTTGTCAAACGCCCGATGAATATCAAGACCGGATTGTCATCCCCAAAATATTCCTTATAGATGGCTGACGGTTTAATCAATCTGCGTAACTCTATGTGCTTCGAATAATTAAGAGAGTTATGTATTACCCATAATTTATCAGGATTGTTTCCCTGTTCAATTGCTACTTTGCGTGCATAATTACCATATAGAAAATTCCCATCAGCAAGCCCGAAGAAAGCACGTTTAATCCATTTCTTTGTAAAATTCTCACGACCATACCAACCATGACTCCATAAATAAACTTTTTTCTCTGGGACAACTATTTTTTTTAATAGCATAAAAGCCCAAGTCGACAGCGTGAATGGTTCGCCAAGCATTAGATATCTGTCATAATTTTTATTAACAAGATGCTTCAAGATACCTTTTTGCCACGTAAGTCCCTTCCAAATCTTACGGTTTACGATAGTTGCATTTTTCAATAATTCAGGTTCTAATCCCTTTATATCACCAATAGGATTGCCGAAGTACCAGTCAACGTCCATTTCTTTATCCATCAACTGGAAAATAGGGGCGCGATATTTGGCAGCCATATTATAAATTACACAGAGTTTTGACATATCGTACAATGATTGATTAATGGCAGTTATAATTTATAATGATAAAATATGGGATATTTACGACTCGTAACATAGCTTGATTTCAGTTCTGTTGCTTCCATCTCTTAAACTGTTAATTGTAAGAATCAAAACAATTAGTGGTATCCAGCGAAGATGAGTATATGGAACACCAGAATTCAATGCGGAGAAAATATTATAAAAATTTAGTGCGCAACCCCAAAATACGATTCGATTGCGTGATAACCTTGAAAATGTCAATTTAAGTGGCTTTACAATAACGTAGTAAAAATATACTGAAAACCCGATTATTCCCATGTCAAGATAAGCTTGAAGCAAGGGAGCATCGAGCCATTTTGTCATAAATCCGGCTCCAAAAAGATAATTAAACGGCGTAAATTTATTTTCAATATATGTAAAAGCCCAATCGCGTAGCCGATAACGTTCCATCGCAGCGGCACCTGTACTTGAGGTTCCATGTATCATATCAAAAACACCATCAATGGAACGTTTTATTACAGTTATAAATATCTCACCAAAATCTGATATTTTTAATAACAATACAATCAATCCTAAAAACAGCAAGCTGTAACCAATCGCTTTTTTATTGACAGTTCTTGATATCGGATGAAAACGGGATAGATAAAAACATATCGAAATAATTGAAATAAGAAGCGGGGTCCTCTTTCCAAGAATAACCATTAAAATCAATCCTATAATAATACCCAATATTGAAAGATTTGATTTTGTCTTCGAACTCTTGAGATAATACAGACAACATACAATAAACGTGTAAATGTTACCTGCCATTGTTAAATCAATCAAGATGCTTTGATAACCAGATCCGTCATGAAGACGAGCATATTCGATAAAGAATGCTCCCGTAGCCATCGTTGTTGTGCAAAACGCAATGCAAATCCACCCAAATAGCCATGAATAAAACGCAACTTTTGGAATTGACATATCCGATGGTGTCTGAGACATAATACCTATCATCATAAATATGGTGAAAAGAAGATATGTCATAAGTGAAATGTCAATTAATCCTCCAATAACCATGTAGACTATACATATCACTTGGAAAAGTAATATGGTTTTAAACGTTCGATTTACAAACGGCAATCGGAAACAAGATAAATTTCTCCAATTGGGTAAAAGCATCAAAGAGCCTAACATAAGGACATTATTCCATCCGATGTTGCCAAAATAGAAATTCATATACATTCCTAAAGCAGCCCCAACAATTATTAACCCCATAGCTAAAGGACGGGACTCATGCCGAATCTCTGAATATGACGGAATGTTAAACCTTAAATTCATTTATGAATCAAGAATTGTTTTTGTAAATAAATAAATGGAGTTCTTTTCTGCATACATGGATTCTTCATACGGTATATCTACCGAAAAGGACTTTGCAAGCATTTCCTGATTTATACATGAAAGCGTAAGCCCCAAATTATTATCATTTATCAGTTCTCCAATAAGTCCGCTCGCCGGTCCTATAACCGGTTTATGATGCAGCGCCGCATATCCCAAAGCACCACTTGACAAATCAGTCAATAGATAAGGAATCAATATGACATCAGATGTATGACACAATGAATGAAGTAATTCATAAGAGCAGAATTCGTCTCTTATTATTATGTGAGCACCTTTCGACTCAGCGTCTTTTGCCAAAGAATAAAATTGATCTTTTAGATTATCACCCACACGTCCGGCAAATATGAAATAACGATTAAAATGCTCTTGTTTTGGCATGACATTCAGTGCTCGGAGTATTTCAAGCGTCCCTTTACGCTTATCCATTGACCCGAAATGAAGAAATACAGTGGCTGAAGATGGTATATTCAATATAGGCCGAAGATTTCTCACCTCATTCATATCTGGTTGGGGGACGGGATCTGCAAGAGATATGAAACGTCGTGAGTCATAAATCTTATTAAGTCTTTCGGCACTGCGCGGATCGTTTAGAATAAAAACTTTATCCATTAACCTGCTCCTTGCCATTATCGTATATCTAAACTTGTCGATTAAACCACGAAATCCCTTTTTAGGCGCACGGAGATAAATTTTATATATAATTCCAGACAGTTTGACCTCGCTCGGGAGCATTAAAGGAAGAAATGGTATGACTCCGGCAAGGGATATCAATTTAATCTTACTGACGTTCTCATTTAACGCCACCCGTTTAACCAATCTTGAGAGTTTAAAGCATCGGACTAACATCGAGCCTTTGGACACGTCCTGACATTCATAGTCGTCAAGCATCACCCAGCGAATATTGTCGGCTTGTGGCCATTCACATTTTTCTCTGACATTATTCCATTCTTGTCTTGGAACTGCAAACACAAATTTTTCGTCGGTGCGTTGAATTGCACCCTTGTAGATGTGATTGAGATATTCCAAATGATGGCCTGAAAGGGTATTGTCAAATATAAGAGTCGCCATTTGATGTTATCCAAATTTAGAAATAAGATAGTTTTCCTTATCCAAATCAAAGACACGCCTAAATTTGCCAGAACGTATCTTTGCAGGGATTCCGAGAAGTAGTGAGTATGGTATCTCACATGATTTATTAACAAGTGTATTCATTCCACAAATACAATTGTCAGCGATAGTAACTCCTTTTCCGATTACAACTCTATTTCCACACCAAACATTGTTTCCGATGAGTATCGAAGCAGAACGTGGTTTAATGTCTCCGGATTCCATATTTTCAATAAAATGAAAATCAGAATCTGCAATCTGACAATCCCATGAAAATCCTGTCGTATGTCCTATCTTAATGTATTTCGTACATAATAATGATGTGTTTTTCCCAAACCTGTTATTTCCTCCAAATTCAATTGTGGCATTAGACGTGACATATATCGTTGTGCCGGGATAGAATGTTACCGGTCCATTAAAAGCCACATTGCCTAAATTATTCCAAATTGTTGGCATAGAGGTTGTGGTGTTGAATAGATTCGCAGACCCTATATGAATTTTTTTAGGGCCATCATAGTTCAGAACTACATTCCCGATAGATTTTAAGGATACTTTCTTTCCGACTAATACAGGAAGATGTAATGCCTTAGTGAATTTGAATGATTTAAAGTTGAAATATAAAGTTTTTATAATAGAGGTTGTCTTTAGAAACGTTATGATATTACTGAATCGATTCATCGTATTTGTTTTATCAGATTGGCCAATATAGGTATAGCAAATGAATATGATTGAGTTTTGAATATTCGATTAAGCATAAAAAATGATATAATGAAAGTCAAACACTTTATTACAAGTAAGACAAATTCATGCTGATATGGGATATATATGAATAATGAAATCAGCCCCAATGAAATAAGAGACAAGAGAATTGTTGGAGAAATATCTCTAAATTGTTGTATAATTCCATAATCAATTTCTCTGCCACTATAATACATATTTAGAAACAGGACTATTATGCTGTAAACTACTTGTGCAAGAACAAGTATAATCATATCATACTTGATAGCGATAATTATTAATAAAATAAGGATGACCTTTCTTGCTACTTCTAATACAAGTGAGAGCCGGCTTTTACCGACGACATTAAGAATGTTGAGATTAATGGAATGTAGTGGGTAGAGAGCACCGACAATACATAGAATCTGAAAGTATAAAATCGATTCGCTCCATTGAGGGCCAAGTAAAAGCATTATAAGTTCATTCGCAATCCCTATCAGGAGTATCATCATTGGAAAAACGATGAAGAAAGTTGTCATTATGATTTTCCGATAAGCTTCGCGCATTCGAGGAATATCTTCCTTGACCTCTGATAATACTGGAAAACAAACACGTTGTATAACTTCTGTAATGCTTGTTGCCGGTAACTTTTGCAATCGATCTGCTTGGGAATAAAATCCCAACTGCGTAGCATTGTAAAACTTTCCTATTACTAACGGATATATATTTTGAGTAAGGCTGGATATTAAGCCAAAACCCAATAAATTCATGGAGTAGCTCCACATTGATTTAATAGAAGTTATGGAAAAGCGCAGCATTGGTTTCCAATGGCCTACACACCATAGAATAATGGAACGAAGACCATACATAGATATATTTTGGATAACCAATGCCCAGACATTTCGTATGTTATAGGCAAGGATAATACCTATAATACCAGAAAACAATGAGGAAGCAAGTGAAGCAATCGCAATTGTTTTGAAATCAATTTTTTTTAGAAGTATTGTATTTTGAATAAGGCCGAAGGCATTGATAGGCAGTACCCAAAAAGTAACTCTACATATCTGAGTCAAAGGTTCAAGATTGTAGAAATCAGCTATTAAGGGAGATAAGCAATAAAGAACCGAGTAACATATTATCGCAAGAAATAAATTTAAATAGAAGACAGATGAGTAATCCAATTCTGTCACATCATTACGTCGAATAAGGGCTAATCCAAAACCACTGTCTATAATTACCAGTCCGATTGCAGAAAACACAGTAATCATTCCAAGAATACCGAAATCCTCGGGAGTTAACAGATGAGCAATAATTAGAGAACATACTATCTGAATACCTAAGGCAGAGAACCTGTCTATCGCACTCCAAACTACACCATTTACAGTGCGGTTTTTTAGAGATTCAGCCATTATTTATTAATCTCTTGAAAACAAATCACGTGTATAGACTCTCTCCTCGACGTCGGTGAGGTCGGGGGAGGTGCGGTTGGCAAGGATGGCGTGGGAGAGGCGTTTGAATTCGGCAAGGTCGTTGACCACGCGCGATCCGAAGAAGGTTGAGCCGTCTTCAAGGGTCGGTTCGTAGATGATGACGGTCGCGCCCTTGGCCTTGATACGCTTCATCACACCTTGGATCGACGACTGGCGGAAGTTGTCGGAGTTCGATTTCATCGTCAGGCGGTAGACGCCAATCACGCAATTTCCTTCGGAATTGCGTGAAGTATCAAGGTTTAAGGATGAAGTATTAAGTTCTTTTCCTTCAGATTCACTTGGGGGATTAAGCTGTGAGTCTTTAGATGCCGGACGGAAGGTGTTATTGTCGTAGTAGTCATACCATCCGGCCATTTTCAACACTTGGTCGGCTATGAAATCCTTACGGGTACGGTTTGACTCGACAATGGCCGTCATCATGTTCTGAGGCACATCCGCGTAGTTGGCAAGCAGCTGTTTGGTATCCTTGGGCAGACAGTAGCCGCCGTAGCCGAACGACGGGTTATTGTAGTGAGTACCGATTCGCGGATCGAGACCGATTCCCTCGATTATTGCCTGCGAGTCGAGTCCCTTGACCTCGGCGTAGGTGTCGAGCTCGTTGAAATAGCTGACGCGCAAGGCGAGGTAGGTGTTGGCGAAGAGCTTCACGGCTTCGGCCTCCTTCATGCCCATGAACAGCGTGGGGATGTCCTGCTTGATCGCGCCCTGCTGAAGAAGCGATGCGAATGTGCGGGCCGCACGGTCGAGTTTTTCGAGGTCGGCAACCGCGAGGATTGCAGCGTTTTCGTCGGCAAAACGCTCGTCAGCGATGATTTTTGGTATGCCGACAATGATACGCGAGGGATAGAGATTGTCGTAGAGCGCCTTTGACTCGCGTAGGAACTCAGGCGAGAAAAGAAGGTTGAAACGCTTGACACCTTTGGCTGCGTATTTCATGTACAACGAACGGCAGTAGCCCACAGGAATTGTCGATTTGATCACCATGACAGCTTCGGGATTCACTTCAAGCACGAGGTCGATGACTTCCTCGACATGGGTGGTGTCGAAATAGTTCTTGACCGGGTCGTAGTTTGTCGGGGCTGCGATGACAACGAAATCTGCATTGCTGTAGGCTGCAGCACCGTCGAGCGTGGCAGTGAGGTCGAGAGGCTTTTCGGCAAGGTATTTCTCGATATACTCGTCCTGAATCGGTGAACGGCGGTCATTAATGAGATCGACCTTCGCAGGGATGACATCGACAGCTGTAACATGGTTGTGCTGAGCAAGAAGAGTGGCAATGCTAAGCCCGACGTAGCCAGTCCCGGCCACGGCTATATTAAATTTTTCCATCGTTGTTATAGTGATTATTTGGGAGTTGGTTTTGCTTATATGTGATGAATAGAGGTCACGCGGTAAACTGCCGACTATTCCTGAGCAGACGGTATGCCTCACGTTCAAAGGGATGAATGTCAGTCCGGCTGCCGAGCTCTGAAAGGGCAGCGGTATCATGCGCTATATATTCCGAGGTAGTAATACCGTGAGAGACAGCGCTGCTGAGAAATGAGCGGTATTCCTTGAGCGACAATGTGTCGCAATCTGTGAGATTGTCAATCAGGTTGGCTTTAACCCAGCCTTGTTTCACGCGGGTTTCACTTGCAGGATAAAATGCACGAAGATTTTCTTTAAGAAGTATCGATAGCCGGGCAAAATTTTCGGCGAAGGACAATTGTGCAAAACGAGGAGTGCGCCTCAGCGCCCTACACCATCCGTCGATTACACCGGCATACCATGACAGATGTCTCGCATCAACGTCGGCCGGATTCCGCCTGAGATCAGTCCGAATCATTCCTGCCAACTGCGTCTCGGTGATAGCCATATCACCATGAAGCCACGCATGAAAGCATTTCTGACGGCTTCCCATTCTGATTTTAGTAGATGGCGCACACCCATGCCCTACCCTATAAATCAGCTCATAGAGCGGGACAAGACTACACAACTCAGCCGGGACGGCTGAGTCGAGCCTACGGTCAAGCAGTCGTACAAAGCGGCGAAGTTCCCTCACATCGCCATGCGTATCAAGCCCAACAGCCAAGCTATCAGCCACTCCACATTGATAACGCGCCAGCAGATAGTAGCCATAGGCCATCGTAGCCGTCAGATCGGTAGAGTCCGTGACGGGCATCACAGCACCGCTAAAATTTTCTAAGCTTTGAGCAGGCATGAAGAATCGACAGAGAGATAATATTTGTATTCAGAAGCCAGCATAGACTGGAACTTGGACGGTTTTCCTTCTTTGCTTTCAATCAGCGACAAGCCATTTTCAAGACCGGAATAATCATGAGAAACAACCGACGTGAGCAAGATGACGAGCGCCTGCGTAAGCTGGTTTGTAATCTGCCGCGCCAGTCGGTCGAACCTCGTTTTAGCCTTAAAATAATCATCCATGTTTCCAAGAATCATGTTGGCTGTCATCAAGAGAAGCTGCAACTTTGAATCGACCTTGTCATTGTTGAGTCTCACATCCTCCATGCGCCGGCAAAAGACAACAAGATGCGAAATCAACAATGAATCCATCTTTGTCCCATCGTGATAACACCTTAGAGCCATCAACAGACGCGGGATGAACGCTTCAATCTGGTCGTATGCTCTTTTTGAATCCTTCGCAAAACGGATGACGCGCACATAATCCGCCCTGATGTCATAGGCCACAGCCGCAAGACTTTGAGTGACAGATATAAGAATATTTCCTTGCGATGCACCTTTACGAGAGATATATGTCCCTGTAAGACCTGCAAACGGACCTACCATAACCTCTACCTCATCACCTTGTTCCAATGTGACATTATCAACCGAGAAACATGGCAGTTTATATTCATAAAGTCTTGCTATTATGCGGAAAGCCTCCAGACTTGCTGGCGTCACTGTCATATAACGATTTTCACCGGCATAGTTTAGCACGAACGAAAATCCCGTAACTGTCCGGCAAAGCATTCTTACATCGTCGAGGCAACCACGCACAAATACGTAGTGATACAGCAACGGACGCTCTACGGGTTTACCATTTTCCGCATCCTGCGACATCTCTACAAAGGTGGGAGCAAAAACGTCAAGATCGCTTTTTACAGATGTATTGAATTTTTCAATCACTCTCTCGACTCTTTCTCTCCGATTAAACGAGGGTGAAATATAATTCAGCACAAACCAGAAGCGATTGTTATCATCCATCAGGATATATGCAACAGAAAAAGTTCAGGCAATTCTTTTACTTAGCGCTACAATTCGTATTGCACTGATTTTCAAATGCATAAAATCAGCCAACCATAGCACTTCCGAAAACTATCCGCGTTTTTCGTATCGCGGAAGCCATACATCTCTATGCAAGAGATAATATTATGAGTGCAAAGATACGGAATTTTCCTCAATCACTGTGCGTTTTCTGCAACTTTTTGCAGAATATATTCCAATTTCAAAAGCAAATATCAAGTTAAATTGTTGCTTGCGTTAAATTAACGCACTCATATTCACCGTTTTTCATTCCAATACAAATCTCTTGCATAGAGATTTTGAAGAACGTCAATGCGGATTTACATTTAATAATATACTTGCATATTTCTTAACTTTTATATAATTTTACATCCGACATCACGAAGCTGTCGCAATGGACCGCTATGTGATTATCGTCATATGGGGTCTTGTAAATATACATAAATCACATTAATTCTTAGAAGTATGCTGAAATCATCTATCAAAGCATTGGCAATACTCGGAGTCCTTTGTTTTTCCACCCCGGTATATGCCCAGTTTAATTTAAAGAAAGTAGCCGGATCTGCTACCAAAACCCTACAGGCCGTCACTCTTACTGATCAGCAAATGGCGGAATACGTCAAAGAATCAGTTGAATGGATGGACAAGAACAATCCTGTCAGCGCAGATGACAGTCCGTATACAATCCGACTTAAAAAATTGACTGAAAATCTCAATGATGCCGATGGCATACCATTGAATTTCAAGGTCTACGAAGTAATTGATGTCAATGCTTTCGCATGCCCGGACGGAAGCGTACGCGTATTCTCATCTCTGATGGACATAATGAACGATGACGAACTTCTCGGAATCATCGGCCATGAAATCGGACACGTGATGAAACATCATTCAAAAAAAGCGTTCCGAACACAACTTCTATCAGATGCAATGAAAGATGCCATAGCATCTACCGGCAGCAAGGCAGCCGCACTCACCGAGTCGCAACTCGGAGCTCTCGGTTCTTCACTCATCGACGCGAAATTCTCACAGAAACAGGAAAAAGAAGCTGACGATTGCGGCTATGATTTCCTAAAGGCAAACGGGCGCAATCCGTGGGGCATGGTGATGGCTTTCGAGAAATTTCTTGAAATGGAAGGCCAAAACAATGCCAAATCCAGCTACATTACAAAGATGTTCTCGTCGCATCCTGAGACGGTTGATCGCATAAAACGCATGTCTGAACGTGCAAAAGCTGACGGATTCGAGCGTCCTTCCACAACAAAATAACAATTCGACACGCCATGACTGGCACTAAATCCGACACTTGGCGAATTATCGGCATAATCACGGTCGCACTGACCGTGGTTATGCTTTATGGTCTGGCAATGGCTCTGTTTTCAATGACTATGGTTGGCCTTGGGAAAATCGCATCCATATCCATAGTGATAGCTTTCGCAACAGGCATTCCTATGTCCTCTAAATGGCACAGGCTTACACTCTGTCGTTACAAAGCGATAAATTTTCTATGCCACGTGGTTGCAGCAACTGCCATGTCCGCAGCTATCATCCTAAGTACCAATTACTTTCTGCGCAACGAGGAACTTACGCGCAGTGAAACCGCTCCTGTCGAACGCATTTACACTGAAACACGTTATCACCGTAAACGTATTTCACGCAAGGTTTACACTCGTGGCGAACCCTACAAAGTCTATTTCATGGAAGTCAGACTACCGGACGACACGTTAAAGAACCTCCAGATTTCATTGCAAAGCTACAATAGACTAAAAGCTCAGAAAACGAGAACGACCATACTAAAGATGACACCCGGTGCACTGGGCATGACAATCGTCAGACATTCGTGGAACTAACAGACGTAGTAAAAAATATCGTCCGGAATCTTAAGGCAGATCCGGACGATATTTTTATTATTATCTCAGATATAAGATACTATCTTATTTTTCAGAACCACGGATTGCAGCGATACCCGGGAGCTCCTTACCTTCGATAGCTTCTAGGAGCGCACCACCACCGGTAGACACATAGCTAACTTTGTCTGCGAGACCGAACTTGTTGATACAAGCCACAGAATCACCGCCACCTACGAGAGAGAACGCACCCTTTTCAGTAGCTTCTACAATCGCATCGGCAATCGCACGTGAACCGCCTGCGAAATTATCGAACTCGAATACTCCGGCAGGACCGTTCCAAAGGATAGTCTTGGCATCTCTGATTGCATCGGCAAACATTTCACGGGTAACAGGGCCAGCATCAACGCCTTCCCATTCGGCAGGAACATCCATACATGAAACTACCATTGTATTGGCATCGTTGCTGAAATCATCGGCGGCGATACAGTCTGTGCCAAGCACGAGATTTACACCCTTTTCCTCTGCCTTCTTGATGATATCGAGTGCAAGATCAAACTTATCTGTCTCACAGATCGACTTTCCGACCTTTCCGCCCTTGGCTGCAGCGAATGTATAGGTCATACCACCGCAGAGGATAAGATTGTCCACCTTGTCCATAAGATTTTCGATGATGCCAATCTTGGTAGAAACCTTCGAGCCACCCATGATCGCGGTAAAAGGACGCTTGATATCCTTCAGGATAGCATCGACAGCGTTGACCTCTTTCTCCATAAGATAGCCGAGCATCTTTGAATCCTTGTCAAAGTAATCAGCGATGACAGCAGTCGAAGCATGGCGACGGTGAGCAGTACCAAACGCATCATTCACATAGACATCAGCATATGAAGCGAGAGTCTTTGCAAATTCCTTCTGACGCTCCTTCATTTCTTTCTTGGCTGCATCATAAGCGGGATCTTCCTTGTCAATACCTACAGGCTTGCCTTCTTCTTCAGGGTGGAAACGGAGGTTTTCAAGGAGAAGAACCTGACCGGGCTTAAGTTCAGCGGCCTGCTGGGCTGCCTTGGCGCAATCTTCAGCGAATTCAACTTCTGTGCCAAGATATTTTGCCACTGTATCTTTAATCTGAGAAAGAGACATCTTGGGATTAACCTTTCCTTTGGGCTTGCCCATGTGGCTCATGATGATGAGACTGCCTCCGTCTGCAAGGATTTTCTTGAGGGTCGGGAGAGCGCCGCGAATACGGGTATCGTCGGTTATCTTACCGTTTTCGTCCAAAGGTACGTTAAAGTCTACGCGGACGATGGCTTTTTTGCCGTTGAAATTGTACTGATCGATAGTCATTTCTAATATGTATTTTATAGAAGTGTTGTTTTTCCTAAATCTTTTCAACGTTGCAAATTTAAGGAAATATTTCATTAATACCAATAATTTTTCAATCTTATTCTTGGATGAATTACTGAATACTGACAATCCGGCTAATGAGCTTGACAATCCCATTGAGATGGTGTTATTAAAAGTCATTCAACAAATATAACACCTATAATATATACTGAATAATATATACTGGTATTATACACACATCTAAAACGATGAGCTCCGAAATGCAAAAGCAATCTACGGAGCGCATCGTTTCGTTTATCAGTCAACCAATCAACTACATTTTATTTTTTCCTTGCTGAAGATCTACGGCATCAAAGTTAAGCGAATCTTTCATTTCATCATCCGCAGGCAGAATGTCAGGAGATTTTCCGTTCACCTTCACATTATCAAGCCGGACTTCAGGATAGTTACAACGGAATATGCAAGTCTTGGCCCTGACATCAATATCCGATATGGTAAAATCAATTACCGTATCGTCAGCGTTGGCAGCTATAACGCCCAGACTCTCACAACTTCCGCTGACATTGCTGATGCAGACGTTGCGGATTAGACCGACAGGATGTTCATTACTTCCTTCAAGAGTGAAAAATTGCTTCCAAGGCAAAATTTCGACAAGAGTGCCGAAACGACCGGTTATGTTCTCGACCCGTATATTCTCATAGGTCTGATATGTGTCCGGTCGCATTTTCAATCTAAGCACCGAACAATCATTATCAACGCGACAGTTACGCATAACCACATTATCCGCATGAATACACTCACTGCCAAGAGTCAGTGTGCCATGCAGGTTCGGGCCAAACACACAGCCATCGACAAGAATATCGGTCACACTGTCGTTTTCATACGAACGGTCGGCATATACACCTTTACCACCCTTCAGACATACTCCATCATCATCACAGTTCAGATAGCATCCACGCACGATCACTCTATGACAGCCGTCGAGATCTATTGCATCACTGCTTGGGGCTCGTACCGGCTCACGCGGAGCCTGAACCTCGCAGTTTTCAATCACAAGGTCATTACAACGATAGAAATGTGAAGTCCAGAATGCAGAATTGATCAGACGGACTCCACTCAGACAGGCATTATCACATCCCCACAGAAAAACGAGACGAGGACGACGCACCTCAAGATTGGTCCAAGGCCGGCCGGATTTATTTGCCCGCTCAACGTTATCCCAGAACTCAACCCAGAACTTATATCCGTTCCCATTAATCGTTCCCGGTCCTGATATCTCAAAACTGTCGACATGGTAGACATTTATAAGCGCGGCATGATAGTAGATGCTACGCCCCTCCATGCGCGAGGGAATCAACGGATAATCGTTTATATCATCCGAACCTTTTATAACCGCTCCCTCATAGAGCGTCAATGACGTTCCCGGCTTGAAAAATAAAGCACCTGTCAGATATGTTCCGGCAGGAACTACCACTTCTCCCCCGCCCTCTGCCTCAGCACGGTCAATAACCGACTGAATGGCAGATGTCTGAAGAAGCGTACTGTCATTAATGACTCCGTAATCCGTCAAGCGGTAACGTTTAGGCAGTTTGGCTGAATCCGGTTTAAACATCCTGTCAAGGAATGAAGTGGCATAGTCGACGGTCGTATCAACCCAAGGATGAAAGAACCAGAACGGATGGACATCGACCGGGATTCTGTGACGCTCGCTGTAGATTCCCAGAGAATCATAGATTGCCACGAGCGAGTCACGACCGTCGCTATAGCGAGGCAGCCCACTACTGATAAAGCATACCGGCGCTGACTTCGGTGTAATCCATAAAAGTGACGAGGCTTCTTTCCAGTTATTAGGAGAGTCTTCATAAAGCCCTCCCAGCCATTGGGCATTGACCGGCAACACTCCTTTTTTATTGAATCGATCGCGTGCATCAGCAATATTTGACTCCGACACAAAAGTCGCTATCCCGTCCATATTAATAACAGCCTGCACATCACTCGAAACTTTTCTCCAGTCACCTTTGCCTTCATGTGTCTTCGAGCCGTTTGTCACACCGACGAGTGTGGCAAGCTGAGCACCGGCCGAACATCCGGAAACCGCGATGCGTTCAGGATCGATGCCATATTGAGCTGCGTTCGCGCGAACCCATCGCACGGCAGTTTTTATGTCATGAAGGCCGGCCGGATAGAGCGCCTCGGGTATCAGGCGGTATTCAACCGGGATGGTGACATATCCTCGCAAAGCTATCTGCTGCGCCATCGGTATTTGCAATGACTTGTCACCGGAATTCCACCCACCGCCGTGAATCATGATGAGCGCCGGGTAGGTCTTGTTATCGTCAGGGCGAAAAATATCGACATGAAGATCCCTGTCTCCGAAACGGGTCTTTTTAATCGTAGTATAAACTACATCATTATATGCTCTCACGCCATCTGGCAGAGAGGGCTTGGCAACCACAGCTTCGGGGTGATTTTTTCTAATTTTTTTATCTGTAGACCATACGGTAAACGATGTGTCACGAGGGACTGCCGGTATGGCGGCATCAGCCATAAAGCAGCACATTATGGCCACAAGGGCTGACATTACATGTATTTTCATGGTTAATCGGTTGATAAATTGGTTAAAGGCTGTTTTATATACCGTCGTTGACACCAATTGGCATATATAGTATTTTCAACATCCTCAATTATATAACATAGAGTGTGCGGACATCTTGAAATTTCCACACACTCCATGAATTATCGTGAGATATTATTTAACGACCTTATCAGTCACAATCTTTCCGTCGGTATAGACCGTACGACGTATGCTGACACCCTGAGCGGGTTCTGCAAGGCGCATACCCTGAAGGTTATAATATTCTATGCGTTCAATCTGTCCGGACACAAACGTATCCTTGATTCCGGACTCAACGAGATTGATTTTTGGATAATATTCATCAACCGCGCTGATTGCATCCATATTACCGGCTTTCATTATAGGTTCGACAAGCGAATTTATGTAAACCTCCACATTAGTATACCATCCGCGAGGGTCAAGCGTATAAAGTTTACCGTCAGTCCCGTCATTTGGATTTAACCCCTGAGCAACCTCCCAGACATCGGGTATTCCGTCGCCGTCACTGTCATAATCATCCTGACGCGTATTGGATGGAAGCTCAGGGAAGCTGGCTGTTTTAGGATTCTGCTCTCCATCGGGAGCATTTATAAAATCAAGTATTCCTGAAGTGTTTGATGTTGGATACGATTTGCCATTCGCATCGACATATGCCACATTTCCTTTATATGTGGTAGTCCCTGTACGGGTTTCCTCCATATAACGGATGTCTGCATCATCTCTATAAAGCGATGCCCCGCAATAGTCAAGAATCTTATCATACACATCAGTAGCCGAATGTGTCGTGACTTCTCCGGGATCGATTTGCTCGTCAAGTTTGAGAGACACACAGTCTGTATCGTTTATATTGACATATGATACATTTTCACCGTATAAATGGGCTGCATCGGCTATATATCGTTCTCCGTTCAGAGTCAACAGACCTCCGTCATAAATCACACCAGACCAATCGTAATCCTCGGGGTTTGAAGCAGCTGTCACATAGTTACCGTTTATATAATATCTGGAAGCATATCCTTTAAGACTTGATCCCTCCGCATTTCCATCGGAAGCGACACTCACCTGAGTGACACGGGTCTTGTTTCTAGTACCGGGACCAGCCTTATAGTAGTTATTTACCATATTTACATATCCTCCGCCCGGGCCACCGTAACAACCGTTGCCGTTTCCCCAGTTATACATCAGACAGTTGCGGAAATCCACTCGCTCAGCATCCACCGTGGAAGAATAGACAGTCTTGTCATAGCCGTCCCAAGCATACCGTGCGCCATTGAAACGAGGGGCACGATTCTGGATATGGGCTACAAAATTGTGGTGAAATGACGCGTTTTTTCCACCCCATATGCCACCATAGCTGTGTGCGCCTTTGGTATGCCCCGGATTGGCAAGACCCTCTGCAATGGTTGACCATTGCAGAGTAAAGTTTCGGTTGTCATAGAACGACGCCACTTCATCAATACTCCATGAGAATGAACAATGGTCTATTATGATATTTTTGCGCTTACGCCCCCATGTCGCATCGGCACCGTCATTGACATCCTTCACCTGAGAACGACGTGAACGGATAAAACGCACAATGACATTGTCACAGTTGCAAAATAAAGGGTATAGTAACGCAGCGTTATGCCTCCATCTGGAGCGGTCTGTCCTGCAATGGTGGTATTGGAAGTCACATTCAACTGCGAACGCAGATCAATGTAGCCACTCACATCAAAAACAATAATTTTCGGGGTCGTTCCTGACAGTGCCTGACGGAGTGATCCGGGTCCGCTATCGTTAAGATTTGTCACATGGCGTACCTCTCCGCCACGTCCGCCGGTCACGTAACGGCCATGTCCTTCCGCCCCGGGAAAAGCAGGAGCGGATTCAGAAGCCGAAAGCCCGAATGCAAGCAACAGTGATGAGACTGAAATTAACAGTTTTTTCATTGATTAATGATTAGGTGAATTGAAAAGAGTATTTATATTTTATTGATATATCATGGTATAATGGTGGCAAAATTATGAAAAAAATCATGATTTCAACATAGCCGGAATTAAAAAAATCGGTTTTCTTTGGTGGAAAGACCGAAAAATCCGATTTATAAGAAATTTTGCTCTACAGCCTAAAATGTCGGTCAGAGAGCATTTTAGCAGAGCAATGGACAGCAACGGATAATATTCGCGGACCACATTTGCGACGTTGACCTACGGATGCCACATATGTCATGTGAAATGTAGTTATGGACACATCATATCTTGATTATTTTTTGTAACTTTGTGATTCAAAATCAGACGATAATCACTCTTCCCCCCGGTTATGGCTAAAAGACTTGACTATGAATATTGCAAGGCTGCCTCATGTCGAGGCTCTGCTCAACTGGGGCGCGAGGATTTTGAACAGATAATGGAAAACCGTAAAAAGAAAGCAGATATCTATGGCGACTAAATTTAATTTCAATACCATCGGACTGTTTACGACAGACAATGCCCGCATGGTGGCATTTTATCGCGACATTATGGGTTTGAAACCGATTGGAACGGTGAAGAGCCAAATGTCACGATGCGTCTTGGGAGCATGTGGCTAATTTTGTTTCCGCGCATAGCCTTTGAGCAAATGACAGGACATGAATATTCTTATCCGAAAGGGCTGAACGGTACGGTCGAACTGGCTTTTCACGTACCGACATTTAACGATGTTGATGAAGAGTATGCGAGGGTGACCGCTCTTGGAGCGAGATCGATATTTGCCCCTCAAACCATGCCTTGGGGACAACGCACCTGCTACATTTCAGATCCCGAGGGAAATCTGATTGAAATCCACTCTTTCACCAAAGGCTAAATCCAATGCGTGTACCTCTGAATTTCCGATCTGATAGCGAATCAAGATACTGCCTATAGATGATGTGCTGTGTATTGCCGGGTCGGTCCGGGAACATTTTTGACGGAGCATCTTCCAGACTTACCCATGAAGCACTGTCTACCTCAGTCGAGAGACGGAAATCAGATCGCCTGACATGACCGATAAAAGCGTGCATAAGCTGCTCTCGTTTTGCAAACCAATGGGTACCGGCATATACCAGTTTCCCGACATCAAGACCAAGCTCTTCCTTGACCTCCCTGACAGCAGCTTGCTCTGCTGTCTCTCCGGGAGTCATGAATCCGGCTACAAAAGTCTGATATTCATCAGAAATATATGACTGACGCAATAATGCGATTTCATTGAATTCATTGACAACCATGACAATCACACAACAAGAAAAAGAGTCGAACCAATATCGCTTACATCTATCGCAATACGGGACAGCGCCATCATCACCGGCCTCTTTGTCAAAAAGACAAAAACCACATTCAGGACAATATTTATATCTCATCGTCAGTTCTTATTATCAAGCTTGGATATTGAATCTATTCGCTTTGAGAACCATCTGTAAATTAGATAGAATCCGATAAACATAAATGCGCCAAGAATAAATTGACTTGGTTTTGCGAGCATTTCATGTTTACGAAGATACTGATTGCAGAGAGATATAACCGCTCCATACACTCCAGCCATCAGCAATAAGATCAAAAATGCTGAAAGTGTTTTCTTTACTGTAGCACTGAATTTCATTTGTGTAATATGATTTGTGTCAGACTGCAAATTTACATATTTTAATTGATATCCTCTCCATCATAAATTGTCATTCTTTAGAAGGTAAGTCTAAAATAATGAAAACAGAAGTTTCAAAGATGCCATATCCGATTGCGATATGCCTTTAGCTCCTTTTCAGGAAATTCGGCTATCGCTTTGTCAAATTCACGGAGCAACGCGAGTCTATCGTAAGGTAAAGCTCCGGTTACCGGCACCGTATTGGAAACGTGATGGCCAAGCAGATTGACCTTTATTTTCAGTCGGTCAATCAGTGTGCGCATCTCCATGAGCCTCTCGATTTCAGGTTCTTCCTCATAAGTGCCGTTGAGCACTTCCTGATACAGCTGTGATTCAGGAAATATCGTGAGCGATACGATGTTGATGATGCAGGGATGGAGCTGATTGAGGATGTCGGCTGTTGCCACGGCACTTTCCACTCCTTTTCCTTTTCCTCCGAGCCCGTTAAGATAGAACACGTTGTAACGGATACCGGCCTCGTCGAGTTTCGACAATTGCTCAAGAATGTCCGATGCGTGATAACCCTTGTTCATTCTTTCGAGTGTCTCGTCGTGAGCTGTCTCGATACCGATATTGATACTGTCGAGCTTCATGTGACGGAGATTTTTCAGTTCCTCCACCGATTTTGGTGCAATGTCTGTCACACGTGCGAACATTCCGAACGATGCTATGTTAGGAAGGTATTTCCTTAGTAGAAGAGCCACATCCATCAGTCGGTTGTAACTCAATGCAAAAGGATTTGCTCCGGTGAGATAGACACGTCGGGCTCGCGGTTGCCATTGACGGATGACTTTAAGGTCTTCCTCCACCTCCGACAGCGGTGACATACGGAACGGAGTTCCATGATAAAGACTACAGAATTTGCACTTGTGCCATGTGCAGCCGGATGTAATCTGAAGAAGCTGGGAACCGGCCTCGTATGGCGGACGCCACACCTGCCTGGTGAAATGTAGTTGCGGATACATCATATCTCGATTATTTTTTGTAACTTCGTGGTGCAAAATTAGATGATTATCAGAGCGGGAGCAATAACTTACCTACGGGTTTGACCCTTACCGGAAAGTTTGTGTTGCTCATAATCAGTCTTTTTTGCAACCCCGGTTATGGCTAAAAAACTTGACTACGAATATTGCAAAGCGGCTCCGATGCTTGAATGGCTCGGCAACAAGTGGGCTCTGGTGGTTCTCATGAAGATTTCCGAGAACGGGCCGGTGCGCTTTAACGAGCTGTACCGCACCATCCCGTCGGTATCGGAGAAGGTGCTGTCGCAGGTCTTAAGGCAGTTAACCACCGACGGCATAATCCGCCGCGAACTTTTCCCGGATGTCCCTCCGCGCACGGAATACTCGGTGACGGAGTTCGGCAAGACATTGCTGCCACATGTCGAGGCTCTGCTCAACTGGGGGCGCGAGAATTTTGAACAGATAATAAAAAACCGACAAAAACATTACTAACGATATGGAAATGAAATTCTGTCAGAGCTGCGAAATGCCGCTCACAAATGAAGTACTCGGCACGAATGCCGACGGCACACCAAACGAGGATTTCTGCATTTACTGCTACAAAGACGGCAAGTTCACGCAGGATATGACAATGGAGCAGATGATTGACCACTGCGCTCAGTTCACCGATGAGATAAACAAGAACTCAGGTCAGAATCTCACGGTCGAACAGATGAAGGAGCAGATGCGTCAGTTTTTCCCGCATCTCAAACGCTGGAAAAATTGAACAGCCATGTTTATCGCAATCCTTACATACAAGAAACCGATTGAAGAAGTTGACCGCTTCCTTCAGACACATTGCGACTATCTTGCCGAGCATTATGCCGCAGGCGATTTTATTGTCTCAGGACCGCAGACTCCACGCATTGGCGGTGTGATAATGATAAAGGCCGACAATCGTGAGGCCGTGGATTCCATCATTGTTCAAGATCCGTTCAACATCAATGGCATTGCCGACTATCAGATTGTAGAGTTTACACCGACAATGTTTCTAAATGACAACTTGAAAAATATCCTCGAATAATGCAGACTGACAGATTGATATTGAGACCCTGGCAGGAATCCGATGCCGAATCACTTTACAGATATGCGAGTGACCCTGACATCGGACCAATTGCCGGATGGCCTCCGCACACCAGTGTCGGTAATAGCCTTGAAATCATACGCACCGTTTTTGCCGCTCCTGAAGTCTATGCGGTTGTATTAAAAAACACCAATGAGCCAGTTGGCAGTTGTGGAATAATGTTTTCCAACGGCCTTCACTCAGCAGACATGACGCAGGATGAAGCGGAGATCGGCTACTGGATTGGCAAGCCTTATTGGGGGCAAGGTCTTATTCCCGAAGCAGTTGAAGCATTGCTTTCACGATGCTTCAATGAACTTGGTCTTGACGCTGTGTGGTGTGGTCACTACGATGGCAACGTCAAATCGAAACGCGTCATTGAGAAATGCGGATTCAAGTACCATCATACCAATCACGAAACCGTTTCACCTCTTGGAGACAAGCGCACCGAACACTTTTATCGCATGACAAAAGAAGACTACAATGCCCTACATATCAATAGAAAGCGGACGGTTGACCGCTGAACAGAAGAAACAGTTGATTGAGAGGCTTACTGCCACGGCCTCCGAGATAACCCATATCCCGGAGCAGTTCTTCACCGTTACCATCAAAGAACTGCCCGACGAAAACTTTGGCATCGGAGGCAAATCAATCGGCGAGATAAAACGTGACTACAGCCATGAACCTCACATTACGCCCATATCAGCCTGCTGATGCTGTGATAATCACATCATGGCTGAAAAGCGAATACCTTATGCGCCAATGGTGCGCCGACAGGTATGAGCATTATCCCGTAACGCCCGAAGATATGAATTCATATCACGAGCGGTATATTGACGGCCAACGCTCGCATGCCCTGACAATGACAGATGACGATGAGATTGTAGGATACATCACATTGCGCACTCCTGCCGAAGATACGACTGAACAACGATTGGGCTTTGTCATTGTCGATGATTCAAAGCGCGGCATCGGTTTAGGGAAAGCTCTTGTCTCAATGGCTGTAAAATATGCTTTTGAAACGCTTGGAGCCACGAGAGTGTCACTTGGGGTATTTGACAATAACCCCGCAGCCATCCATTGCTATGAGGCGGCTGGATTTCATCGTGTTTCACGGCAGGACACTGAGAGCTACCCATGTCTTGGTGAAACGTGGAACTGCATTGAAATGGGACAATATGCAGATGCCATAATTCGCGATATTAAGTCAGACGAGATACCTCTGCTTACCGAGTTTCTTTATGAGGCGATATTCCAACCGCAGGACGCACCGAAAGTTTCGAGAATAGTTCTTCAGGAACCGATGATATGGGCTTATGTGAATGGATTCGGATCGCGCACCGGCGATTTCTGCCGTGTGGCAATAATCGGCGGTGCCATTGTCGGTGCGGCATGGTCAAGACTTGGGTGTTCATACGGCAAAGTCGATGCCTCCATTCCGGAATTGGCAATTTCGCTATATCCGGAATATCGTGGAAGAGGTATAGGCAGCCGACTATTGGAATCCTTATTGAACACGCTTTGCGAGAATGGATATAAAAAGGTTTCACTGTCAGTCGATAAGACCAATTATGCCGTAAGTATATACCGCAAATTCGGGTTTGAGACTATCGTAGAGCGAGAGCATGATTATTTAATGGTCAACCATTTGAATCGTAGATGAATCATGAATATAAAATCGCAACTGCAACAACTCTGTGGTGATACAGAATTTCTGCGGCTTAATGACGTAAATATTGAGCCGGAAAAGATACGGGCTATCTTGATAAACGAAGTTGTCCCGGTTGATTCTGACGATGATTTCTATGGAAAGTCTGACTCCGCATATATGTCGACTACAATCCCGCTGTTCCGAAAGGCGGGGATAGAGGTAAGTGGTATTCAGGATATATTGAACCTCAACATCTACATCACCAATGCCGTCAAGACACCCAAATCGGAATACACAGTTTCAAAGGATAGTATTGAAGAAAGTCTGCCGTATCTTGAAAAGGAGCTTGATCTGTTGCCTAATCTTCAGGTTGTCATGCTGATGGGTGATGTGGCGAAAAAAGCCTTTAATATGATAATCAAAAAGGCAACCGGGAAAAATGCAGTTCCAAGTATATCTACCTACAAATTGCGTAACACTGAGATTTTCCATAAAGGAATACGCATTATACCCTCTTACATTATGACCGGACAGAACATTCTGATTGAGAAATCAAAATTCCAAATGGCATCGGAGGATATTGCCTTGATGTATCGGTTGATAAACGAATCTTGATTGAAATATGGCTATTACACCTGATGACATTATGAAATATTGCCTTGACAACTTTGACGGGCTTGTCGAGGTAAACAGCTGGGGCGAGCGTGGGGTCTTCTACAATCCCGGCGGTGTGTTGAAACGTGGCGTGTATGTATTGACAATCAAAGAAAAGGATGGCGACAATGACCGGGCTTCCCGCCTTGACCGCGATGGTGTGTGGCGTGTGAATATTGGAGTCAGAAAACAGACATTCCGCACTTTATTCGCAGAATTGCCACAACGCCCGAACAAGGGCTGTATTGTGGATATGCCGTATGACTTTACTGCAAAGGATGTCATTATGCCACATCCGGTCTATGCGTGGATGGGGTGGATTTGCGCTTTGACTCCATCTGAAACGACATTTGAATCATTGAAGCCTTACATCCTTGAATCTTACGAATACGCGAAAGAGAAATTCGGTAAAAGAAAGACAAGGGCTGCGGAGATAAAAATATAAAATCACAATGAACATTGCTTTGCTTTCCTCCAATTACAATGTCCGCCGGTTGAATATCGCAGATGTTCAAGACATATACTCGTTGTGTATTAGAAACGAGTCTTATTACAGATATTGTCCGCCATTTGTCACGAAACATAGTATTCTTAATGATATGAAAGCTTTGCCTGACGGAAAAGACATATCCGACAAATACTATATAGGCTACTATAACGGAAAAGAATTAATAGCTGTGATGGACTTAATAATGTCGTATCCGAAAGAGCAAAATGCTTTTATCGGTTTCTTTATGACATCTCTGTTAATTCAGAATACAGGAATCGGGAGCTGTATTATTGATGAGCTATGCCAATATATGAAAAAATCAGGAATTACCGGCCTTCGACTCGGCTGGGCTAAAGGCAACTTACACGCTGAGCATTTCTGGCATAAGAACGGCTTTCAGGAAACCGGGATTACATATAACGCCGGAAGCTACACCGTGGTATTAGCCCATAGGAATTTATGACTAATTTTTGAACAATGGCACAAACCGACGAATAAACAATGTAAACAGCATACAAACTATCACAATCCCGACATTTTTATCACGGCGAAGTAGGTATCTCGCATTTTTTGTTGTAAATTTGCGAACATGTACCAGCAACTTGATTCAGACACCATCTGCGCCATTTCCACTCCTTCAGGAGTGGGAGGCATTGCCATAATTCGCGTGAGCGGACCGGAAGCATTCAACATCGTAGACACCATCTGGCGTGGCCGCAAATTATCAGAGGTCACGAGCCACACAGCACACCTCGGAGACATAATCGACCCTGAAAACGAGGAGGAACCACTCGACACAGCCGTCGCTACGGTATTCCGAGCCCCACGCTCTTTTACAGGAGAAAACGTCGTTGAAATCTCTGTCCACGGCTCAAAATGGATTCAACGTGAATTGCTCAATCTTCTGATTCGTCGCGGATGTCGCATGGCGGAAGCAGGAGAATTTACCAGACGTGCATTTGCCAACGGCCGTCTTGATCTTGCACAGGCCGAAGCCGTTGCCGACGTAATCGCAGCTTCGTCGCGCAGCGCCCACCGCCTTGCCGCCTCACAGATGAGAGGCGATTTCTCAAAACATATTTCAGAGTTGCGTGATCAGCTGATTGAGATTGCATCGCTGCTTGAACTCGAACTCGATTTCTCGGAAGAAGATGTTGAATTCGCCTCACGCCAGCATTTAAAAAATCTTGCCGAACAACTCCTGACAAGAATATCCTCCCTCGTATCGTCGTTTTCTACCGGATCGGCGCTTAAAGAGGGGGTTCCGGTGGCAATCATTGGCGAGCCAAACGCCGGAAAATCCACTCTGCTCAATCTGTTACTGAATGACAATCGTGCCATCGTAAGTGATATTCCGGGAACAACACGTGACACAATCGAAGATACGATGGAGATTGACGGCGTGCTTTATAGGTTTATTGACACTGCCGGTATCCGTGAAACCGCTGATGCTGTTGAAAATCTCGGAATCGAGCGTTCTTACACAGCTATCTCCAAAGCACGCATAGTCATCTGGCTCGTTACACCCGACATGCCACAAGAACGATTTCAGACATTCCGCAAGTCGATAGCAGCACATCTGCCGGAAGGTTCAAATCTGATTGTCGCTGTCAACAAGATAGACACATTGCATTCCTCTGTCTGCAATAGGCCTATCAATTTAGTGAATGGCGATTCCGTAGGCATCGATTCTACAGATGATGCGATGAAAGATGAAAAACATGTCAATGAAAATTTCACCACCAAAACGTTTGGCGTAAGTAGCATGAATCCATCATTCGCTCTGTTTACCGAATCAACCAGTACCACCGATACTCCCCTACTCTATATATCCGCCTCGACAGGACTGAACATCTCTTCATTGTTAAAACAGCTCCACAGATATTCCGGCGCGGATGAAAGCGGTAATGCTGATTTAATAGTAACAAATGCCCGCCATTATGAAGCCCTTACCCACGCCAAATTATCATTAATCCGCGTAATCGATGGCATTAACACAGGTCTCTCCGGCGACTTCATAGCCCAAGACCTCCGCGAAACAATCCACCACCTTTCATCCATCACCGGCACAATAACCACCGACGATCTGCTTAAAACTATATTTGAACGGTTTTGCATCGGTAAATAGGTATACACTTGATAATCACATAATTAGCTAATAAATAATACGAAACGCCTCTTTTCAGGGGCGTTTTTTATTGGTCAAAATATCCGATTTTTGCACATTTTGGTCGATTTTAGCGATTTCCTGTACCGCGATTGTACCGTTTCCGTGGTTTCAGTTGCGCCTCTTCCGAGGTTGTGGAGTGTTGGGACACTCTGGGACACAGTGGGACGCGCTAGGACACTTTTGAATGGATTTTAACAGAAATAACCGATGAGCAGTACAATCGACATCAACAAAATCTGCGAGTGGTGCGGTAAGGAATTTATCGCTCACAAATGCTCTACCCGCTTCTGTTCAAAGCGATGTAGCGAACATTCTTACAAGGCTTTGCGCAGGCAAGCCCATGTTGAGCAGGAGAACCATGCGACTTCCGAGAGCAAAAAACAAAGATGTATTCCAGCTGGTAACTACTTTTCACCACGACAATGTGCCGTTTTATTGGGGATTGGTAAGTCCTCCGTGTACCGCTGTCTCGCTGATGGTCTTATACCATGCATACGCCTGAAAGGTAAGACGCTTATCAGCCGAGCAAGCATTGACAAGATGTTTGAGAATCCACCGGAATATATCAAGAGGGAGAAGAAGGTGGCTGAGCCTATCGAGGAGTTTTACACGACCAAGCAGATTCTTGAAAAGTTCGGTATCAGCAATTCGTGGCTTTTTAAGATGGCAAAGGAGCGAAATATTCCGAAAACCGTTGTCCGTGGAAAGACTCTATGGAGCCGTAAACATATCGACAATAATCTTGCCGATAAGCAGCCTACTGAGACGGTAGCCGGAGAATGGTATTCCGTCGAGGAGGTATGTGCCAAGTTCAACATGTCGAAGGAGGCTGTCTATCGTTTTGTGTCGGAGCGGAAGATTGGCAAGCGTAAGGACAAGTGCAAGGTGTTTTACTCGCGCCGTCAGTTTGACAAGGCTATGGGTATTGAGTCTGAGTTGAAGCCGGAATACTACACCATGCCGGAAGCTATGGCACGGTATAACATGACCCGTGACCAGATTTCTCATTACGTCCGGACACATGACATTCCAAGAAGTTATGAGGGCAGATATGTGAGAATCGACCGCAAGGCTCTTGATGCTCTGTTCGCCCCGCCGAAGATTGGTTAAAAATCGGTGAGCGGTACAGGTGATTCTATCATCACCATTTCACCATCAGTCTTTTATATAGTTTTGTATAACGATTAATCAACAAACAAGAAATACAACCATGTTACCATCAACCTGTTCCAAAGTCAGCCTGCGCCAGCGTCCGATAAAGAACGACCGCCTGTCGCTGTACCTCGACTACTACCCGGCGATACGCAATCCAAGAACAATGAAGATGTCGCGTCGTGAGTACCTGGGATTCTACATATTCGCAAATCCGCGCAACAAATATCAGCGTGAATACAACGACTCGATACTGATGCGTGCCGAGATAATACGCTGCCGCCGTCAGGAGGCGGTCATTAACAATGAGTTCGGTTTCCTCGACCGCGAACAGCCGAAAGCCGACTTTCTGCTGTATTTTGAGGAGAAAGCGAAAAAACATTATGACAAGTGGATCATCGTCTATCGCCACTTCGAGAGATTTGTCAACGGTAAATGCTCATTCGGCGATGTCACCATAGAGTTGTGCAACAAATTCCGTGAATATCTGCTGACAGCCAAACAGCTCCGTCACCCTAAACTGACCATCACACGCAATTCTGCCGCCGGATATTGGTCAACATTCCGCGCTCTGCTGAAAGAGGCATACAAAGAACGGTTGCTTAAAGAAAATCTCAACGACTTCATTGAGGATATCGAATATGAGGAGGTCAAGAAAAATTTTCTCACGGCTGATGAAGTGAAGTTGCTTGCCGCCACACCCTGCGAGAAGCCTATACTGAAAGCGGCCTCACTGTTCTCTATACTGACAGGATTGCGAATAAGCGACATACTCAAATTGCGGTGGGAGGATATACGTCCGGATGCCGATGGAGAGATGGCTATGTTCATCCGTATTCAGAAGACGCAGAAAGAATCAATCCACCCTCTCAGTCCGGAGATGCTGGCATTGTGCGGCGAACGGGACAAGGGGATTGTCTTCAAGGGATTCAACCGCTCTATGACGCAGGAACCGCTGAAGAAATGGCTGAAAGCGGCGGGTATCACAAAACGTATAACATTCCACCGTTTCCGAGATACGTTCGCCACTCTCCAACTCGCTGCCGGGACTGACATATATACGGTAAGCAAGATGCTCGATCATGCCAACGTGACCACGACGCAAATTTACGCCCGATTGGTTGACTCCACCAAACGCGACACAGTTGGTCGCATAAAACTTACATAAAATCATCAATGGCAACCGTGGTTCAGTGTGGACCACGGTTGCTGTTTCCTCATCTTGTGACTTATATCCGGTGACACAGTTACCCGATAATAAACCATTGGTTTCCATATTATTCCATTTTAGTTCATGTTAGCAATACGACTGTTAAAAAAGGACATTACAGGATAAAATTTGTGTCCAAAATTTCGTATTTAGCAATCGGCATATTATACTTTTGCAGGATAAAACAATAGATTTTATCCACATGAATACACATTTGAATTCAATCCGTACAATAGCCCTTGTCTGCATCGCGGGTAAGGCTGTATCTGTAGGTTTCTCATCGGAGGAAGCATCCCTGGCGACTTCCGTAAACGCCTCAATCACCACTTTTCTTATGTTCACACTATGTTATCTTTCCGTAGAGTATGGCATACAATTCTTTATCATCCCTCTTGTACGTGAGCCATTGGGTGTTATATCATTCAAGCGCAGAAAGGATAAAGCAGTCGAACAATTAGAAGGAACGGTAATTAATTTAGCCGAGGGAGTGTCACCGCTCGACACTCCCAAAGCGCAGGAAGTGATAGCCTATACTCTGGGAACATTTGCCGGAGTATTGACCAATGAGGAACTGATGTCTCTTGACAATAATCTGAAAGCCTTTATTCTCGGAGAGCCGACAACGCAAATCTCAGTAAATCGCCGCATCTCAAAATTTCGCACACATGACGTGTATCATTTCGGATGGAATATCGCCAAACGGCTTAAAATACCCAATACCATGATGGCCGAATTTCTGAAATCACAATTTCCGTGGCAACTCGCTGATGTCGAGATAAGTACCATCGCCAAAAAACTTTCTTCGGATGAGGGTGCATTCACTCTCCCTAAAGTCGAGCCACGTCTGCCTCTGGCACCTTTTCCTCTCGCCAAGAAACTCAGTATCTGTTAAATTTCGGTGAAACTCTGCCAATCAGCAAAATAACCGTTTCCCTCACCGGTTCACCATTGCCGATACCCATAATTTTGCGACAAATTCTAAAACGTAAAATATGGAAAATACAAATCCTTCATTTGACTCGCTCCCGCATCTGGTAGGCAGTCTGATTAATGAGATCGAGGGACTGAAATCCCTCGTGAAAGAGGCAATCGGCATGAAACCGTCCGAGCATGACAACCGTCTTGTTGGCATCGACGAGGCTTGCAAGATTCTCCGACGTAAGAAATCGACGGTGTATCACATGGTGCGCGATGGCATACTGCCTCACTACAAAGTAGGCAAGATGCTGGAATTCCGCCCTTCGGAACTTATCGCTTGGCAGGAACAGCACGCCTGCGATGGTTCCAAATCATCAGGCGAGATTCTTGCCGAGATGAAATCAACCATGCGCCGCAAACCCAAATCCGGATGGTGATGGCTTCTTATTATCAAAACCGCAGGATGCCACTGCGTCCGGCTTGTGGGTTGCATGAGGATGATCCGATAGAACCTCAACGTAAGCCGCAAAAGGAGGTGCCCTCTTTCCCTCTAAGTGTATTTCCTATGGCTATACGTAATATCGTGGAGGCATTGGTTGAGTATGAGCATTTCAATGTCAATTTCATATCTGCGTCCATGTTCACTACTTTCGCTGCTGCAATGGGTAACCGCTGGACGGTGCGCTTTTCGGCGACATGGGTTGAGCGACCTATTATGTATGTGGCACTTGTCGGTTATCCGAGTTGCGGCAAGACTCCTCCGCTCAGGCTTGCCCTGTCGCCTCTGCTCAACCTCGACCATGAGTATGACCGGGAGTATTGCGTTAAACTCAAAGCCTACAAGAAATGGGAGTCCAAATCTCAGAAAGAACGTACAGCACTGTCTTTGCCGGAGGATATGGAGCGACCGAGGCGCAGGTGTCATGTGGTTGTCGATGCGACCATCGAGGCGTTGATCGGTGCCATGCGCGACAATCCGCAGGGCGTGATCCTTTACAGCGATGAACTTGAAAGCCTGTTCGCCAACTTCAACCGTTACAACAGTTCGGATGAGAGCTATTTTCTCAGCGCGTTCAGCGGCACACCATTCAAGTATATCCGAAAATCTGCTGATGAGCATATATTTCTGCCGAACCCGTATTGCTCCATAATCGGCAGTACCCAACCGGGACGTCTCGCAAAGCAATTCGGCGGTGAGCGTGTTGTCAATGGCTTTTCATCCCGCTTTCTGAAAGTCTATCCCGACATTATCGATATGCCTACATGGGGCACTGACCGTATGCCTGATGGAATCATGGAGAAATGGGAGCAGATAATCCGCAAAGTCGTTACTTTTGACTTCAAGGGAAAAGAACAGCCAACAGAATTGACTTTCTCCCATGAAGCCCATAGGAGACTGTGCGAATGGAAAGATAATGTTAACAACGCGATATACTCTGCCACCGAATCGGAAGCGGAGAAAGCCGTGTGCGGAAAACTCGAGACCTATCTCATACGCTTCTGTCTAATAATCCGGATAATGAAGAATATCTGCGCCGGAGAGTCGGCAACAATGATAGATACCGAAAGCGCGGAGGCGGCTATTGAGTTGGTCGAGTATTTCCGTGAGATGGAAAACCGTGTAATCCGCGTGTCATTATCCGGCAATCTTGACAAACGGCAATTAGAATTGTTGGACGCTTTGCCTTACGACTTCCGGACATCGGATGCCATCGACCTCGGACGGTCACTCGGGATGTCTGAATCCACGGTAAAACGGTTCCTGAAAAACTCAGCCCTTTTCAGAAAAGAGGAGCATGGACGCTACACGAAAATGTCATGTGACCCTTGAAATTTTCGACACTTTGACATTTTTCACGAGGCCATTCAAGTGGGGTGTGAGAACGAGTCTGTCAGACTTCTTAGGTGTATAAATCTTGCTGTGCAAGATATGCCGATTGTTCCCACAACGGCAATCCTGCCACCTCGCAGAGTTGGGTCAATCCCGCTCGAAACTCGCAGTCTTTTGTAAGGATAAAATATCATGTGACCATGAAATCAAGAGATACAATCATCAAGACACATAGTCTTTATGGCATTATGACTTCCAAGCATATCATCATGACATCAAAATATCAGAGTATCAGAGCCTCAAAGCATAATATCATCATAACATTAAAGCATCAGAGCATCAAAGCATAGTAACATCATGTCATCAAATAATAAGACCATAATAATACGTCTTCGCGTTGATGAAGCAACCGCCAAAGCAATCCGCACCAAAGCCAACAGCCATTTCAACGGCAACATCAGTGCCTGTATCCGTTGCGCCACTCTGCAATATGACGGAGAGGCTACGCCATCATCAGCCAATTCCGAGATACCAGCGTTACTTACCGCTATTCTGCGTCAGTTGAAGAAAATCGGGACGAATGTCAATCAGACCACCCATCAGATTAACGAGCGCATGAAGGTGTCGCCCTACGGATTGTCCGCCTCGGATATCCAACCGTTTGTATTCTTCCGAAATGACTTGTCTGCCATTTGGGTGCATCTTAACCAAATCAAAATCAAAGAGCGTCTATGATAGTCAAGAAACTTGGCATGGTATCCGGTGGCGGCTTCCCCGGTGCCGGATATAATGAACGCAAGGTTGCCGAAGGCGTGGCCCGGCTCATGGCTATGGAGAATGTCGATGCAGCCATTCGTCATAAGGTGAAGCTGTTGCATGAAGCCGGGTTCGACTGCGCCGGAGAGATTGAGAAATACCTGAAGGAGCGGTCAAGGACATACGGCAACACCAAGACCACGCGATTTCAGTTCCACATCGCCGCCTCTGTAAAGGGGCAGGTGATGTCGGCTGACGAGTTGACCGACTTTGCCCGTCAGCTCATGGCGGAAGCCGGATATGGCAGACAGCCGTATTTCGTGTACTACCACCACGACACCGACAACAACCATGTGCATATACTTTCCACACGCATACAGCCAAACGGTTTTCCGATACCCGATCATCACGACTATGCACGACTCAATGCCGCCGCAAATCGTATTCTTTCATCGGACATCAACTGCGACATTCAGCGTATGTTCTCTTACGGCTATCTCACCGAAGGACAGTTTGCCAATATAATCCGCTCACATGGATATAAATTTGAGCGCGTAGATGACAGCTATGTACTGTTTCGCGGAGGGGTCAAGGCCACGACAATCTCGTTGTCTGAGATAGGGAGGCATATTTCGCAAGGAAACGACACCCGGAAAGAACGGGCTAAACAACTCCGTGCGATTATCAGGAAATATAAGGCTGAAATTGCGGAGGGAAAAGTTCAAAATGTCGAAAATGTCAAGGGTCACAAAGGTCAGAAGAAAAAATATGTGCGCCGGAAAGCCAACCACGACATACGTAAAATCAAGGGTTCGAACGGCAAGACACTATCCCAGGAGCAACAGCGGCATATGTCGGAGTTGATGGACATTCTCAAAACCAAATTCGGCATAGACATTCATTTTCAGAAAGACCGCAATGGTGAGATCCGTGGCTACGGCATCGTTGATCATAACCGGAAGATGGCACTTGACGGCAACACGGTGATGAAGCTGTCAGAACTGATAGACTTCGCGAAGAAGCAGGAGCGCAAGGAATGCCCGCTGGATATATACCGCGATCTGTTCTCTATGGAGGTACGGAAATCCGGCATGGACGGCATAATGTCAATCCGGTTGTTCGACGGTTCAGAACATACTCGCAAGATGTCACCTCGACAATCGGCATGGTACTTCAACTCGCCCGAAAGTGAAAGAGAAGATGTAGCAATCCGGATAGCCGCCACCATGTTCTCAACCGAAATATTTGAATCCGTATTGCAGAAATATCCGGTAAGCGACATCAGTTCAAGAATAGGAAGCGTCAACATTATCAAGATGCGCGATGGCGGTAGAGCAATCCGAGTAGTCTCAGCCGATGGGTTCTCGGCGACATATCCGATGACAGCCGATGAATTGCGCTTCCATGCGAGATTGCAAGACAACGCGGCAAACGTTTATCTTTGTCAACTCGCAATTCTGCGCATAACTCATGAAGACGCTACCGAGCTGACCAACCGCATCAAGGAACTGACCGCCAAATCAACCGGAAGCATCACTCTCCCTCTCCGTCAGTCTGACTACACACCGGAACAAGCCAAAGCCTTCACTACTCATCAATGCACCGCCCTCGCTCGCCTCATCTCCCGCGACATCTCATCCTCCCACTCCGTCAACCGCGAATGGGAAGTAGGCAAGCAATCCCACTACAATCACATCGACAACCAACAATCCGGCACACAACTCGCAATATAGTGACACTTATTTCCGTGGTACGCACTGCAAAATAGACAAATCCAACCTCCTCTCATTCGAATTCTGAATTCGTACACATATCCTTTTGTCCGCATGAAAATTATCGCTAATTTTGTTATATAGTTATGGCAGATGTGATGACACCGGAGCAGCGCAGCCGTTGCATGGCGGCTATCAAGGGAAAGGATACCAAGCCGGAAATGATTGTGCGGAAGTATCTTTTCTCCCGTGGTTTGCGCTACCGTGTCAACAACCGTAAACTGCCAGGATCGCCTGACATTGTGCTGAAGAAATACAAGACGGTTGTTTTTATCGACGGTTGCTTCTGGCATGGTCATGAGGGTTGCAAGTATTATCGGTTGCCTAAAACCAACGTTGACTTCTGGCGTCACAAGATAGCTATGAACATAGCCCGCGACTATGCCAACGGTGTTGACCTCCGGCTTGCCGGATGGAAAGTAATACGCGTATGGGAGTGTGACATAAAGACCAAGGCAAAACGGGGAGAAATTCTTGAAAGGCTATATCAAGAGATAGTCGGGACGGAGCATAAGTCAAATACTTATGAATCCCCGCCCGATGCCGACCAAATAGCCGCAGAACCAAGAGCCCCATATGGAGATAAGAAAAATTAAGCCAGCAGAGCCTAAATCTTGCCCATGCCTGTCACTATCTTTGCGAAAGATTACCTAAGTCTCAGAAAAATTTCGTAACTTTGTAATATAATACGCGCTTGCGCAGACAAATAGACCAATCAATGTAAGTAACAACTTATATTCAACATATTAGAGGACTTCCGTGTAGTCGTGTAAAAGGCTTGGTCGCCTGTCTGCCTACACGGGAGTTCTTTTATTTAGGTGCCACACAAGATCTCTATGGATTTTGAATCGCAATTTTTAGAATTTAGCAAAGGACTCCCACTTTGGAGGCCAGATGCCGTGTCTAAAAACCGCAGGGCGAAAGTCGTAGACTTTTTCTGTGGTTGTGGTGGCACGTCTTTAGGTTTCGCTGCCATTCCGGACTTTTTTCAGATTGTCTGTGGCATTGACATCAATCCGATTGCCCTAAAGTCATTCGGGAGCAATTTTGGATGCAAAACTTACTGTAAAGATATAAGAGAAATCACTGAGGATACCCTTAAGGAAATTAAAGAGTTGGCTGCTCATACAAAAGATGAGCCGTTGATTTTGGTGGGATGTGCTCCTTGTCAAGGCTTTTCTGCTCACAGGAAGAAGGATAAGGAGAAACCGGAAGACCAAAGGAACTCCCTTATCCGAACATTTGCTCAATTGGCTATTCAGATTAATCCCGATTATATAGTCATGGAAAATGTTCAAGAGGTTCTTAACGGCAAGTTCAGATGTCACTATGAAGAGGCAAAGGCCATATTTACAGAAGCTGGATATTACGTTACTCAACGAGTATATAATGCCGCCGCTTTTGGAGTACCCCAAGCGCGTGTTAGGGCCATCATTGTAGCATCCAAACGTCCGTTTACTATGCCTTTCGGGGTCTTGAAGCAAGATTCTTTCAATACCGTAAGAGACGCTATTGGCAATCTGCCCAAAGCAAATGACATAAATGGCAATGATCCATACCATTTCAGTTCAAAACACAAACAGTCCACAATAGACGTTATAGCCCAAGTCCCCAAGAATGGTGGGAGTCGCCCACCTCATGTTGGACCTCCATGTCTGGATAAAGTCAAGGGCTTCTCAGATGTGTACGGACGCTTGTTTTGGGATAAGCCGGCTATAACAATTACAAAAACTTCACGAAATCCAGCGTGTGGTAGATTCTGCCATCCCGAAGAAGATAGAGGTTTGACCCTTAGAGAGGTAGCCCGACTTCAGAGTTTTCCCGATTCTTTTATTTTTGAAGGCGGTTCAAGCGACCGCTATGAACAAGTGGGAGAGGCTGTCCCTCCGTTGCTTTCGATGGCGATAGCCACTCAAATATATTTACAGGAGACTAAACCCAATGAGCTTTAATTGTATTGATTGTTTCTGTGGCGCGGGAGGATTGGCGCTTGGATTGTCAAATTCAGGATTTGACATACTTTATAGCTTTGACATTGATGCTAAGGCTATAGCGACAATGCGCTCTAACTTGAAGTATCTGCAGAATCATCAGACTGAAGTTCAGGACATCTATGATTTGGACACAGATACTCTTTTAAAACACTTCGACCTTAAAAAAGGAGAACTTGATTTACTTGCTGGCGGCCCTCCATGCCAAGGTTTTTCTATCCAAAGAGGAGGCGAGGATAACGATGAACGAAATGATCTGGTTAGTCGATACATTGAAGTCGTAAAGACGGTACGACCCAAGTTTTTTCTTATGGAGAACGTACCCGGCATTGTGGGGAAACGTGGAGCCGCCATATTGGAGGAGAACTTAAACAAGATTTCTGCCGAAGGTTATTTTATTCACCAACGTATGTTGGACGCACAAAACTTTGACGTACCCCAACGACGCAAGCGTATAATCATCATAGGAGAACGTAAAGACCATGATTCTCCTTTATACCAGTATCCGAAACCCAACGACAGAACAATCACCGTAAGGGAATCAATAGGATTTCTTCCTCCACCACCTGATGATTTCACAGATCATCCTGATTTCCCAAATCATAGGAGAGACAGGTTATCTCCTGATAGTCTCAAACGCATTCAAGCAGTGAAAGAAGGCCAGGGAAGAGATTTTCTACCTGAAGACTTATTGCTGCCATGTCATAAAGTTAGTTCATCTGTAATGGGGCACCGTAATGTTTTCGGCAGAATGTGTTGGGACAAAGTCGCACCAACAATAACTGCTCGTTTCGATAGCTTTTCTCGTGGAATGTTTGGACATCCGGTGCAGGATAGGACTATTTCTCTTCGGGAAGGGGCTTTGCTGCAAACTTTCCCCCTTGATTATATTTTTGTTGGGAGCAAGGTTGAAGTGGCAAGACAAATAGGAAATGCCGTCCCTGTCAAACTTGCGGAACATATTGGAGAATCTATAATTGAAGCGTTGGAGAAATGGTAAGATATAAAGGCATATTAGAACAGTATTTTGTTGAACTTAAGGATTTCTACAAATTCAATAGTTCTACGGGGCTGGCTACGGCAGAGCTATCCTTCCGCCCATTTCTCGACAATTTCTTCGCTAACCTATGTTCTTATTTCGGTTCAAATATCCAGCGGATTTTTGAACCGAGAAATCAGGGTAAGTACGGACGGCCTGATTGGGCATTTACCGATTCCAACACTATGGGTGTATATGGATATGTTGAGGCCAAAGGGTTGTCGCCTGAGGAGAACATAAATGTAGAGGAATACAAATCGCAGGTAGAGAAGTATCTTAACTTAGGCAATCCAGTCTTGCTCACAGACGGGATTGAGTTCGTTTATTATGATGTAGACGGTTCTGCTGATTCGTTTGAATTATTTCAAAAGCCTGTAAACTGGGAGGAACCTGAATATAACCTTCAGACATTGGAACGTTTTCAGAAGTTCTTCTCCAAGATTGGCTTCCGTACCATTCCCGAGCAGATGGTTATCACAGAATTGTCCACGCGAGCAAAATTGCTTTGCACCGATCTTCTTGAATTACTGAATTTGGAAGAAGACGAAGCTGAATCGAAATCCGAGCTTACCACTATACGCACATTGAAACGGTTGTGGGACATTGCAGCGAACAACCTTGATGCGTCATTGTCAGATGACCGAACATTTGCAGGATTTATTTCTCAAATTCTTGCATTTGGACTATTATATGCCCATCGCTTCATCAATGATGAGAAGTTTTCACCCTCATTGAAATATGAGATGCTCCATTATTTCTGGACGCAAAAGCCATATAAGGAATACTCTGACCATGTGGAGCCATTTGTTCATTTGTTTAACGCTCTTTCTGAGGAACTGGATTCCAAACTCAGCAAAATAGGTGGATGGTATGATAATACGAGACGCTTTTTGGCATTTGTAAAGTTGTCTCATAACGCAGTGCGTCGTCCTAATTTCCATCAATTGTATGAGGAGTTCTTGTCCGCATACGACAGGGACACACGCATTGACTTTGGAGCGTGGTATACTCCCGTGGTATTAGCAGACTTCATTGCTCGTCTGGTGTTCTTCAATATTCAGGTGAATCCTGATTTAAAGATACTTCAGAACAATCCATTTTTCGTGATTGATCCATGTTGTGGAACGGGAACATTCCTTGAATCTGTGTTGGACAATATTACGTTGCCTCCTCAATCAAAACTCATCGGCTTTGAGATTCTTCCCGTACCATATGCCCTGGCCAATTATAGATTGTCAATCTATGAGATCCCGACGGCTCTTACCTTGTCTGTGCATCTAACAAACACTCTGGGAGACAATACTTTCTGCAAGCCGGAATATGACTTCAGCAAATTAGATTCGGTCGGTCTCTTTTTCGCAAAAGAACAAGTGGCATCCTACAAACTCTCTCAGCCGCCTCTTACCATCATAATCGGCAATCCCCCTTGTTCCGATTCTTCTGTCACCAATGCAGGTCAGTTCCTGGAGTCTCTTATGAACGATTTCCGACCACCAATCAGACGAGGAAGGCAGAACGTACAGATGCAATTGACAAACGAGTGGATAAAGTTCTTGCGATGGGGTATCTATAAGGCTATGATAAGCAAACCATCAATAATTGCTTTTATCCTTCCCTCAGCATTTGCTGAAAATATCTCGTTCAAATATGCTCGCAAGTTCTTAATTGAGAATGCTAATGAGATATCAGTAATTGAGTTTGATTCTGACAATCGCGTTGAAAGTGCCAACCAGAATGTATTCAATACACTTCAGGGCCGGCTCCTGATTCTTGCATCCTTTACAGCCGACAATACATCTAAATTTGTGCGGTACAAAGATTTGCGTGGACTTTCAAAGGCTCAAAAAATGGAGTTCTTCTCTAAAGATGTAACTGCATTGGATTGGGATGTATTATCCATTGATGAAGAGTATTCGTTGCGTCCGAAGGGCGAGTACGATGTGGAGTTGTATTCTCAGTTCATCCCATTGGCTGCCGAACATGGCTCTGAAAATGGGATTTTCTTGCGTCATTGTTCCGGAATGAAACTTGCACCGACACACTTGCTGGTACATTTTTCCAAAGGACAATTGAGTAGAAGAAGCAAGTATATTGGTGATCTTGCTCATTCTTATTCTGACATTAAAGACCGATGGTATAGCGGACAAGCAAAACCTCCGGCAGAAAAGAAATTGTCAAATTCAGTTCGTGTACTGGTTGCCCGCTCATCCAAGAATGGTAGCCAGTATTCGTATCGTCCATTTCTGGAGGCTTATGTCAACGATGACGAAACTCTATTGACTGCACTCAAAAATGCAGAAGGTGGCGGTATGAGGTATCGTCCAGAGGTAAGAGCGGCTTTCTCTGACCCGAATGTCTTTGGATTTGCCGTTGCACCTGCTCCAGCTGAAATCAGTCGGACAATTACGAAGTTTACTTCATTTTGTTGGCACCTTCCCGACAATGACTTGGCTACTCGGGAAATGCTCATGTGTTCTGCAATCGTTTTCCGAATTACAAAAAGGGCTCGAATTGGAACTCTGATGCGGTTTCAAATATAAACCCTAAATTGCTCGAAATATTATCGGAAAAGGTTGGCTTAGAATCAGCAAAAGTGCAGGACACATTGGTATTCTATGCCTATGCAGTTTTGTCTTCGCCTTATTTTTTAAACGAGTTCTCAGCCAAGCTTCATTCTTTGGCTGGGCAAACGCCTGCCATTCCTATAACCAATGATAAAAAGCTCTATTTAGAGCTTGTCAAGATAGGGAAACGTCTCGCGGCATTGGAAAGAAGCGATTACAAATTCTCACAACAAGAGGCAGATGGAAATTTTACTTGGATGAATCCTTTGGCATCCTTTGAGCTTAAAGGTTATTCGATTAATGAGGATGGCGTTGAATTTACCTCTGTAAAAGGGAATCATTTTATTCAGCCTGTTCCATCAGAGATTCTTGAGTTCAGTGTCTCAGGATACGGTATTGTCCGAGAGTGGCTTAAATACCATTCTTACTCCTATTATCGAAAGGCGTTAGCGGCAGAGGAAATTGATGACTTCATGAATCTTGTCAATCGGCTGCGTATCTATATTGCCGAACACAAGAATTTGGATACCGTAGTAAGAGATGTGATGGCATCTAATCTCATCCAGTTAAATTCATAAGAATGCCTAAATTTTAGGATGTAGATGTTGAAATTTAATCACACTTTCCTCAAATGTTTTTATGACAATAGACATACTTAAAAATTTTATCCAATCTTCGAACATAAACTTTATGTTTGGTTCGGGGCTTTCCAGACCATATTTGCCGGTGTTGGGCGAGATTGAATCTCGTTTGACTCAATTATCTCATGACGCAACTATAGGCAAAGATGAAAGGAAAATCATAGAAACGGCTATTTACAAAGAATACTTTACTGGTGTCATTTATCCGAACCTCTCTGTTCCGGTTGTTGAAGGAGAAGATAAGAATCGTTACCAAGAGGTAATGGAACAGTATTCTCTTTTCTTCCAACTATGGTCTTACATACTGCACCATAGGAGTAATAATATACTTTCCAGACAAATCAACATATATTCCACCAATATAGATATGTTTGTGGAGCGAGCTGCCGATCTTATGAAGGTGGAATTTAATGACGGCTTCCGTGGAACAATCAATCCCATTTTGGATGAAACAATGTTCCAAAAGAAAGTGATGAAGAATAGCGTCCACTTCATGAACACTACCGAAGTTCCGACATTTAATCTCCTTAAAATACATGGAGGAATTAATTGGCTAACAAACGAAGTCGGTGATATTACTAAGGACAGCGCATTATCACAGGTAGTAAAGGTATCGGATGCCTTAAAGGCGTTAAAAAATGAGAACCAGATTCAATATGGAGAACTATCCACCATGCGTTGTGATTTCGATTTGCTTGAAAATCCAGAAGATTCTGTAAAAGAAGCGGAACCATTCTTGGCTGAGTATGAAAAGATTGCTATGGTGAATCCTAATAAAAGTAAGTTTAGTTTAACTGTGACAGATTCTCATTTCTATGAGATGATGCGCATGTATTCTAATTCCTTGGAGAAGGAAAATTCATTGCTATTTGCAATGGGATTTTCTTTTGCTGATGAACATATTCTTAATATTACTTGCCGGACGGCTCGCAGGAATCCGACATTAAATATAATAATATTTGCATATCAAGACAGTGTGAAAGACGGTTTTTCTAGCAAATTCGAGGGATTCCCAAACGTCTTTATCATTGGTCCCTCTGATTTAAAAGACAAGGATGGAACTCCGTTAGCGCCAGAATTTTCATTCAAAGGCATAAACGTCATCTTTAACCATATCAAAAATTTAATTCCACCTCAGTTTTTGCATGGAACCATTTAACAACGAGGCTATCATATCCGAGCTGTCAATCTTTAGAATTGGCGAAGTCATTTCTATAAGCGGACGTGAGGTGAAAATTGCGGTTGACAAAGAAAAGAATCTCCCTCATATCTTTTTCTATGGGCAACTTATAAAGAATGTTTCAGTAGGTTCATACTTGAAGATTCTAAATGGTTTTGATATGCTCATTGCCAAAATAGAAACCGAATTTATTAATCAAGACAACTCTCAAGAAGCTGTAAACTATGAAGAACAAGGGCATCATATAAAACGAGTACTCTGTACGTCTCTCATAGGTTATATGACTACTTCTGGATTTGTCAAGGGCGTAAAGACTCTTCCTCTAGTAGGCAATGAGGCATATATTCTAAACACTAAAGAGTTTAGTTCGATTCATCGCTTTGTTCAGAACGATGACGAACTCACAATCAGGCTGGGAACATTATCCACTGATTCACAGATTATTGTTAGTCTAGGCGTTCAAAATCTATTTTCAAACCATGTTGGTATTTTTGGCAATACTGGGAGTGGTAAATCTTATACGCTGGCACAAATCTACCACAGGTTATTTGAACTCTTCAGAGGAAATGACAACTTCAAAGCCAACTCCCGATTCCTTTTTATAGATTTCAATGGGGAGTATTCAGGAGATTCCGTAATGACAGAGGGCAAGAAGGTCTATAAGTTGTCAACATATACACCTATAAATAAGATACCAATGAGTCAAGATTCGGTGATGGATCTGGACACTCTGTGTATTTTCGCGTCAGCTACCGAGAAGACTCAAAGACCATTCATATCAAGGGCACTCAATTTATATCATTGGCTTAGGGATAAGGGCGGTAATAAAGACGAAATGCAAAATATATTCCGAGCAATGCTTTGCAAAAATATAAAAGCAATCTTTACAATGGAGGACAAATCGAAAGTTGAACCTCTACTGGAATATATAGTATCAATTGTACCCCCGAAATATGATGTAGACGGATTTGGTGTAGACCTTAGGGAAAGTGTATCATATCATGAGACGCATAAATACTACTACCTTCCAGGAGATAGAGAGAGCGCTTATAAGAGGAAATTAAGCGACAGAGATCTTGAGGGAAATAAAAATGGTGAATTCGTTGAGCGTACTCATTATTATACTCAAGCTCTAGAATATCAAATTCCAGATGATTTTATTCGATTCTTCATTGACATCCTATATTTACAATTAGTACAAGATGTAAAAAATAGTCGCGCACAAAATGACCATATCCATCCCGCAATAGAAAAACTGAAAAGCATGGTCAGGAACATTTCTATGGTACTTGATTTCAAAGAGGATGTCGATTTTTGGGATAAGTCAAATATTGTGGTCGTTGACTTACGGATGGCAAATCAAGACACAAAAAAGATGATTCCTCTTCTTCTTTGCCATAGTGCATATAAGCAACATACTCAAAATAAAGATAAGGCTACTCCCTATCTTAATATAGTGATAGATGAGGCTCATAATATTCTATCGTATCAGTCCACGAGAGAAAGTGAAAGTTGGAAAGACTACCGTCTTGAAGTCTTTGAGGAAATAATCAAGGAAGGACGAAAGTTCGGTGTATTTATGACTATAGCAAGCCAGCGTCCATCTGACATTTCATCTACCATAGTATCTCAGCTTCATAATTACTTTATTCATCGATTGGTAAATGATGAAGATCTTACCAAGGTCGCAAAAACTATTTCGTATCTTGATAGAATTTCGCAAGAATCTCTCCCTATTCTGCCAACTGGATCATGTGTAGTGGCTGGTCAGGTCGTTGAAATGCCTCTCATAATACAAATTGACAAGATGAATGATCGGCATAAGCCTGACAATGAGACACTAAAATTGCTTGATTACTGGAAAGCATAAACTAAGCTCAATAGCTAAAGCTAATGATAAGTGTATGAATACAGAAAAAGAAAATATCCTCCTTCAATTCATGGATTCTCATCCCAGACATACAAAAAACATTGTAACAGACGCTATAAGTTCACTTATAGAAAAATCCGTTGAGATGATTTTGCTCTGGCGAAAAGAGAATCCTAACGCAGAAGAGGCAGATTGCATTTCTCAATGCAATCTGCAAATGGCAACATGCACAGCACAATCAATTTTATCTTTAGCAAAAGGAATTCATTGGGGATATCATAGTACATTTCTTATAGATGTACATTCCTGCGCCTCCTTAGTTCGGGCTCTTTATGAGCGAGCTTTTATATTTAGAAATATCTATGTTTCAACTGATAATGTATTGGAGCGTGATTTGTTGCTTTATATATGGGAGATTAGAGGCTTAAACAATCGTGTAAACCTGAAAAATGTTACGGAATCATTTCGCCACATCCAGCTTTATGATAAGAATTCGGTAGAAGAATTAAGACGGAATTTATCAGATATAGTTGGGTGTTTAGATACGACTAAATCCGCGAGAGAACAAATATCACATGCGATTAAAAAAAATACTTCCCAATTAAAAGGTTTTAAGTTTGTAAAAGATCATGAACGAATCATTCAATTTGAATCAATATCATTAGAAGAATCTCCTCTATACTTCTTTAAAGACGATAACATGAGAGATTGCTATACTTACTTGTCTCTAACATCTCATCCTTCATATTTAGGTATACTTCAATTCGGGCAACGATATAAAGAAAGAGATGACGAGAAAGAGTTAGTGCATATCTATCTATCATTAACATATCATTTATTGTCTGAACTCGTCCTCGATTTTTGCAAAGCCACGACAAATGCTGAAAAGTATTATGAAACCCTATATCCTTTTACAGAACGATATGTTATAGAAAAAAACAATTGTTGACTTAGATGTAATATAACCGACTTCACAAACAATAAAAATGGCAATAGCATATCCTCCACTAAGCGAAGGTATAATCCAAGGGCTGGCGAAAATCATGGGTGATACCGTAGATGGTCTAACGGGACCAGATATTTCTCGTTACTTGGCTCAAGCACAAATTGAAGACTATTCTCCCGGAATAACGAAATGGAGAAGGCTCTTCAATGCGTTTGCTATTTATCAGAACCGAAAACATTGTTGTAACGCCATTCTAAATTTTTGTAAGTTATATTTTCAACCTACCAGGTTCGTCAATAGAGATAAACTCCTCTTTGATTCACAACGTGCGGAAGCCAATCGGTTGTTGGCATTTGGAGGGTATGAAATTTCTGAAAGTGGAGGGTTGAGAAAATGTGCCAACATCAAAACAATACCCGAAGCGGAAGAGCGAGCCAATTCATTAAAACTTGAACTTCAAGCCAGAAACACTCATCAGCAAATTTTTCAATATTGCATGCCGGAGTTACTTGCAGATGACTATTTTCATGCAGTAGACGAAGCAATCAAAGGATTGTTTGAACGGCTAAGAGAAAGATCATCTATTTTTGGAAAGGATGGTGCTGTTCTAGTGGATCTTGTTCTTTCAGAGAAGTGTCCCAAACTCCTGATAAATGGATTCCAAACTGACTCCGAAATTTCTGAGCATAAAGGCTTTGGAACAATGCTTAAAGCACTTTACTCAATGTTTAGAAATCCTGAATCTCATTCTCCCAGAGAAAAGTGGCCAATCAATAAAGTAGATGCCTTGGACATATTAGGAATGGTCTCGCTCTGTCACAGGAAATTGGATAATGCTCAAAGAATATCTTAGAAATTAAAAGTTACCATTCTTTCATTTTTCAAAATAATACAATAATATTTTTGAAACGGTGGAATTCAGTTGTTGTAGAAAATGCAACAACTGATTTGCTATCGAACGCTCAATCCGGCAGGAGGTAGTTGGCGCTGCGTCCGCCTTCGCCGCTATTGCGGAGCATTCCTTTGGCTATAAGGTCGTTGATGTCGCGCAACGCTGTGTCTTGCGAGCAACCGCATATCTTCGCCCATTTTGAAGATGTCAGTTTTCCCTCAAAGCCATCCCACAGGCGGTTGACTACCTTGCGCTGACGCTCATTTATGTCAACATCGCGGAACTCATCCCAATATGCCGCTTTCTGCAATGTCCGCTCGATTATACCCGAAGCGCGGACAATGGCATTTTCCAAACAGCCAAAGAACCACAGCATCCATTCGGTTATGTCGAGATTTCCTTTTTGCGTCCTTTCAAGAACTTCATAATATGCCTTTTTGTTGCGGTTGATTTCAGCCGACATACTGTAATATCGCGCTGAATCCTCATCAAGCCGAGCGAGAAGCATATCGGCAAGTGTGCGGCTTATGCGACCGTTGCCGTCATCAAACGGATGTATGGTCACAAACCACAAGTGTGCCACAGCAGCCATGATGAACGGTGACTGATTGGCTGTATTACACCACTCAATCAACCGCTCCATTTCAGCCGGAACAGCATCTGATGGCGGAGCCTCATAATGCACTTTCTCATGCCCGAAAGCACCGGACACTACCTGCATCGGCTCCTCACCCCTACGCCAATCGGCAACTGTGATTCTGTGCATACCACTTCTCCCAAAAGGAAACAAAGCAGCGTGCCAATTGAATAATCGTTCATCTGTCAATGGCTCCCTGCAATTACGCACGGCATCAAGCATCACATCGACTAACCCCTCGACATAATGATCCTCAACCAATAGTCCGTCATCCTCGATTCCGAGCCGTCGTGCAATACTGCTACGCACCGAATTCGGATTGAGCAACACGCCCTCGATTTCCGAAGAACTTATCAACTCCTCAGTCATGGCCGACAACAGCGACCGACACTTCTCGTTGAATCCAAGCATAGACATCCTGCCGTTCAGGAGTCCATGCAACTGACTGAGCCTACTAAGCGGTTCAAGCAACGCCTCAGAGTCCCAGCAGAACTCCGGCCAATCCTTCCGTTGCCATATATAGGCACTATGTCTTACAGTTCGTCTCATACCGCGAAGTTAGTCATTTGCAGCTAAACCACCAAACATTCTCCTTAAATTTACGGAGAATAGCGTAATTTTTTACCGTGATTATTTTTGTAGTTTCTGTGATTTTGTATAACTTTGCTCTCGGAAACAAGAACATAGCGGTACAGACGATTTGCCCGAAAACGCTGATTGCAAGCAAATTGCACTTTCAAAATTCAATCACACAATAAATCATTGAAAGTAAGCGACTTAGCACATCCACCATCTGTACCTTTCAAGAGGCTAACTCACTGTTTATTAATTGATTATATAGTGTGCATCGGCAAATGACTATATAGTTAGAAACGATTACAAAATAGCATAATATGTTAGTATGGCACTCTTTACTGGGTGCCATTTTTGTTGCCGCATTTCTCGGTTTTAACCGTTTCTGCTCGATTTTACGCCCATTTTTGTATCCCGGTTGTATCTCGTTACTCAATCGGGGCTGAACTGAATGTAAGGTTGTGGACGATTTGCACACTGATGCACACCATTGCACGCCCTTGCACACTTTTAACAGAATATTAACAGAAATAAAAGCGTAAATCAATGAGTAGCACTATTGAAATCACAAAGAGTTGCGAGTGGTGTGGCTGCACCTTCATTGCTCGCAAGTGTACAACGCGGTATTGTTCCAAGCGTTGTGCCGAACACGCCTATAAAAACGCAAAGCGAAAGGAACATGTAGCGCAAGAACAGTCAAAGGCTAACAGTCCAAAGACAATCGAGAGCAGCCCCTTTCTTTCTCCGGGACAATGCGCTCATCTTTTAGGAGTGAGCAGAAGAAGCATCTACAATTATCTTGCCACTAATTCTATCCCTTGTTTCCAGTTCAAGGGAAAAACTCTTATCAGCAGAAATAGCCTTAATTCTCTTTTCGATGGTTCACATCTCTATCAGTTACGTCCGGCAAAGGAGAAGCAGACTATCACTGAGTTCTACACCACCAAAGAGGTGCTGGAAAAATTCGGCATCAGTAATTCGTGGCTATTCAAGGCGGCGAAAGAAAACAATTTCCCAAAGCTAACCCAACGAGGAAAAACGCTCTGGAGCAAGTCGCATATAGATCGGTTCTTTGCCAAATCTACCCCGAAAGAAGAAATTACCGAATGGTACACCGCTGCGGAGATACAGGAGCGTTATGGTATGTCGCTCTCGGCAATCTATAATCTTGTCTCAAAGGAGAGAATTCCGAAAATGAAAATAGGTTGTGAAGCCCGCTACTCAAAATGGCATTTCGACAAGGCAAAAGGTGTTGCAGTCAATGAGCCAGAATACTATACGATTCCGGAGGCAATTGAAAAGTACAACATGACACGCGACCAGATTTATCATTATGTCAAGACCTACGGCATAAGCAAGATTAAGGTCGGAAGAATCGTCAAAATATCCAAGCGAGAGCTTGATAATCTGTTTGCTCCACCCAAGATATGATGCGGTGGAGAACAGTGGACTAGCGGTGGGAAACGCCCTGAACTGGGTGTCCGAGTCCACCATTTGAACACTCCCTACCTTCGCATCAAATCTCTAAATCAAACGCGTATGAATACATGCACCAAAGTTTTCCTTCGTCAGAAGGCTATTTCGGGTGGACGCATATCGCTCTACCTTGATTTCTATCCTGCCATCCGTAATCCCCATACCAACCGGATGAGCCGCCGTGAAACCCTCGGCATCTATATCTATGCCTCGCCCAAGAATGAGCGGGAGCGTCAGTTCAACTCCTCTATGCTTGAAAAGGCAGAGGCTATCCGCTGCCGTCGCTTCGAGCAGTTGCTCAACGAGCAGTTCGATTTTCTCGATAAAGAGAAGTTACGCATGGACTTCCTTGCATACTTCAAACAGAAATGCCGTCAGAAGTATCAGAAATGGGACTGCGTTCTCCGGCACTTTGAGATCTACTGTAAGGGCATGTGTCGTTTCTGTGACCTGACAGTTGACTTCTGCAAGGGCTTCCGTACTTATCTTCTATCTGCCCAACGTCAGCGCAACAACGGCAAAGGACCAATCTCCCACAATTCGGCGGCAGGATATTGGTCGACATTCCGAGCCTTGCTGAAAATGGCTTATCAGGAGAAATATCTCCGCGAGAATATCAATGACTTCCTTGATAAAATCGAGTGGAAAGAAGTCAAGAAAGAGTTTCTTACACTCGCGGAAGTCAAACTACTTGTCGCTACGCCTTGTAAGATCCCCGTTCTGAAACAGGCGGTTCTGTTTAGCTGCATGACCGGACTACGCATAAGCGACATTCTGCAACTCTCATGGGAACATATCCAAATGGGACAGGACGGAGGCTATCTCATAAGAATGTGTACTGAGAAAACCGAGGAAGAAACAAACCTCCCTATCAGCGATGAGACTCTCGCACTCTGCGGTGAGCGTTCGGAAGGGCTGATTTTCAAAGGCCTTAAACGCCACATGGTGAATCATCCTCTGAAAGAGTGGATTAAATCCGCTGGCATTACCCGACGGATAACCTTCCATTCGATGCGCCACAGCTTCGCTACGTTGCTTGCCGCCAACGGCGTGGACATTCTCACCATCAGCAAGATGCTAACCCACAAAAGCGTGAAAAACACGCAAATCTACGCCAAAGTTGTTGATGAACGAGCGAGAGAGGCATCTATGGTCATTTCTCTGAAATAATTTTGTCATACAGAATTATTAAACTAAAAACTTTTGCATTTCAAAATTTGTTATTAACTTTGCAAACAGAAAAGTTATGCACATCATTTCACATAGAAAACTCAAAGAGTTCTATGAATCAGCCGGAAACGGAGATTCGAGAATTGCGTTGGAGCGATGGTACGACATTGCTCAGCAAGCGCAATGGCATAATCTGTCGGAAATACGCGATGATTTCCCTGCAACAGACTATGTCGGCAACCAGCACTATGTCTTTAACATAAAAGGCAATAACTATCGGCTGGTCGTAGTGATAAAGTTCACTATCGGAAGAATCTTCATACGATTTGTCGGGACTCATAGTGAATATGACAAAATTGATTGTTCAACCATCTAATAGCGACGATATGGAAATTTCAAAACAGCAATATGAGTATGCACTCAACCGCATTGAGGAGTTGTTGCCGCTCGTAACGGACGAAACTCCGGCAAGCGACAAGAATGCCATTGAGCTTACCATTGTTTCAGATGTGGTTGAAGCCTATGAGAAAATCCATTATCCAATAGCAAAGCCCACTATTGGAGAACTGATCAGTCTCTCAATAGAGGAAAAAGGCATGACCCAGAAACAGCTTGCCAAAGAGCTCGGTGTGAGTCCGTCAAGAGTAAGCGATTACATTTCAGGTCGTGCCGAACCAACCCTGCGCATAGCACGAGCCATATGCCTTATTCTTGGCATAGCTCCAGCAGCCATGCTTGGAATGTAAATATATCACCATATTTCCCACAGATTAATGGCATATAAGAAAATCATAAATAAAGATTATAGAAAGAGTCTTGGTAAGACTCTTTCTATAAAATTAGATTCTCAGATACTATCTGAGAAAAAACTGATAGTGCAGGGCTTTTGGGGAACCGATTTATTTAATTGTATAATTGGTATACCAACGACTATAAATCCTAATGGACTTTTCAAAACAGGAATAAATGTATATAAAGATTGTAAGTGTGGTATCGTAAACCTGCAAGGAGATATCATTATTCCATTTGAGTTCAAAGAAATTGCCCCTTTTGACACATTTATAATCGCGAATAGAAATGATATGTATGAATTGTATCGATTAGACGGGAGTCGAATATCGGGTCTATGTTTTAATAAATACAAAGAACAAAAAGACGGTTCCATTGAGTTATATACTGTTGACACATGGGAAACAGGCATCTTATTTTGCTATTATGAGTTGTCAAAAGATGGAATTCTAACGAAAACGTCAAGTGACGGAGATGACTGGTCGGAGAAGCCCGACTATGGGAATCCTTTAGATGCTTATGAAGGAGATGAATCGAATCGCTGGAATACAGATTGAAACAAAATATCCATTATTCTCATATTCCCAGTGCCATTCCATTGATTTGGGGTGGCACTTTTTATGTCGCTGAACATCATTGTGGTTGTGTTCGTTATAAAAATTGATGAATTTTTCACAAAATTAAAAGAATGAAGAACGGACATATCCCCGAACAATGGCAACTAAAGTTATGGATTGGCTTAGCTGCTCTTGCGCTCGCCGCAGTTGCCCGACAATCCGCTATAGACACCGGCGGCATGAGTAGTTTCAATGCCAATCTGATATTTATCGGCATTATCGTTGCCTTTGTATTGTTGTACTTGGGATTCAGCGATTTCTTTATCAAAACTTTCGAGTCCGCCTTCCAGAGCCTTTTCAAATGGCTCGGCTTTCAAGAGCGACAGACCATAGAGTTGGCAGAAGCAGAATCTTCAACGGAATCGTTGCCAATCTCTGAAGATACCACGGTCAAGCCAACAGCGCAGATTCAGCAACACGCCATCGAAGTCCCGACGACTGAACAGACCGTAGATACCGCACAATCCGGTATTGTAAAAATCGAGACTCCTACACCGAAGAAAATTGTCATCGACTATGAGGGAAGACGCGAACAAGCCAAGAAACGTCAGGAAGACAGAGCCTATGAAAAAGAAGCTAATGTAATCCTATATGTGGGTTATATCATGTCTCCGTTCGTTGAAAAGAATGTTGTGGAGAAAATCATTGACGCAATAACTGAATTTATCCACACGTCGGGTGTACCGGAATTTCCAAAAGAGGCAGCAATCAGACTGCCTGACGAACTCACCACCACCGACATGATGCACTTTGGCTGGAACATAGCCAAACCGTTCAAGAAGTATAATCTTCACACGGCACATTTCTTGAAACAGGTGTTTGCCGATACGTTCCGCGATGTCGAGGTATGCACCATTGAAAGAAAACTGAAATATAACGGCACACAAGGCAAGATAAAAATCAACGAAAATGTTGAATGTTTTGTAATCCCTGATGAAGATGATCCGGTGGAAGCTCCCACCAAATCCGTAACCGAAAAAACGGCCTCGAAAAAACAGTCATCCAAATCTAAAAAATCCGCTAAAGAAACAAATAAGCCAAAACGCGCCATGAGTGCGATGGAGTTGGCAATGGCTGATATGGCAGAGACGTTAACTCCCTATAATCCCGGAGATAACATTTTAGAAGACCCTGACGAATACAGTTATAACGATGGGTGGTGACATGGTGGGGCTACGGTGGGAATAGCCCTGAACCGGGTGCTCAATTCCACCATTTATACACTTCCGTACTTTGCTGGCGAATTCACATAAACGTGGGTTCGCCAGTTTTCATGTACAACAACACCATTACATTCGATGAGCTGCCGGGTGCAGTGTCATCACTGGTCAATCTCGTCAGGGAATTGGCCGATGAGGTGAGGGAGCTTCGCGCTCAACTCACCTCCGAGAGAGGTAACCAGAAGTCCAACACAAAATTCATCGGTCTGGCAGAGGCCTGTGAAATTCTTGGCAAGGCTAAATCCACAGTCTACCGTCTTGCAAAGGAGGGTCTGGTGCCGGCATACAAAGTGCCGGGAGAAAAAGAATGGCGATTCATCGAGAGTGAACTCGTTGAGCATGTAAAAGAAAACAAACGTCAGTCTTCTGTTCTTTCTTTTGCCGAGATGGAATCCGAAATCAGTCGCGGCACACGCGCCAAATCCATTAACCGACGATAGCTTATGGGAAAGTCTATCGATCCGATGCTCGTGCTCGGCAAGGCCGTTGACATGAACGTAAAGATTAAAGGCGGCGATTTCCCTTTGGGTGCCATGCCTATGAAGATTCAGCGTATCGTGCGGGAGGCGAATGAGTGTTACGGTTACCCGGTGGATTATCTGGCAGGAGCTATGCTTGTGGCTGTCGGGCTGGGTATCGGCAATACCCATTTCGCCCGGCTCAAAGGGAAATGGGATGAGAGCGCGATTCTTTTCATGGCTCTTGTCGGCAGACCCGGTGCCTGTAAGTCGCATCCGCTGAATTTCGCCATACGTCCGTTCACGGAGCTGGACGGTAAGGCGACACGCGCATACGTCAAGGAGTGCGAGGAATACGAGCGTCAACGTGAACTGCCGATGAAGGAGCGTACAGACCCGCACCCTGTGGCCCCGGTATGCAAACGTTTTCTTATTTCTGACGCCACCCCGGAAGCCATGCTGCTTATTCACTCGCAGAATCTGCGTGGCATACTTATGTGGAATGACGAGCTTGCAGGATGGTTCAAGAACTTCAACCGCTACAACAAAGGCTCTGACGAGGAATATTGGCTCAAACTGTTCAATGCCAATCCGTCGTACTCCGACCGCAAAGGCGTGAAAAACTCGATTTATATCAGCCGTCCTTTTATCTCGGTTGTGGGCACTATACAGAACGGCATACTCAATGAGCTGGCTCAGGGAAGTCGCACTTCAAATGGTTTCATTGACCGTCTGCTGTTCGTTATGCCCGGCAATCAGGACAAGCAGCCGTGGAGCGACCGAGAACCGTCGTTCGACATCGAAGCGGCATGGGCTGACATCATCGGCAGACTTGTGGCGATGCCCTACGAAACCGATGATGACGGCAATATAGTCGCCGGTATCCTGCCTTTCACTCCTGAGGCAAAATCGCGACTTTATGAATGGCAACGTCAGAACACTGAGGAATGTAACCGGGAGGAAAGTGACGCACTGAAAGGTGTCTATAACAAGTTTGATTTCCATGCCATACGCTTTTGTCTAATAATGCAAATGGCGCGCTGGGCCTGTGGTGAAGCTGACAAATCGGAAATAGATCTTGTCTCGGTTGAAAATGCCATATCACTTGTGGATTATTTCAAGACAACCGCCACAAGAGTACAGGGCATTATCCGCGAGCTGTCGCTGTCGGAACTACAAAGAGCCGTGATGTCGGCTCTACCCGATGAGTTCACAACTGAGCAGGGTGTGGAAATCGCCGCCGAAAATTCTATGCCAGAGCGTACCTTCAAGGATTTTATCAGGCGTTTCACCGGGATTCACTTTCAGAAAATACGTCATGGAATTTATGGCAAGATATGACTGTAAACCTGCATTTTCTGCACTTTCGGCATTTTCTGCCTCCAAAATGCGGATAATGCAGATAGTGCGAACCGTTTTTTTGAGAATCTATGAATAACACACACCGATTCATTCTCCAGCCATACAAAGGAGTGGCTACACGGCACACCTGCCCCGCCTGTCACAAGAAACGTTGCTTTAGCCGATATATTGACACCAAGAAACAAATCTCGTTTCCCGACGATGTGGGCAGATGCGACCATGAACAGAGCTGCGGCTATCATCTTACGCCGAAGGAATATTTCGAGCGTAATCCTCAGGCGAAGCCTCTGCACTGCGATTTCGCAGCTCCGTCAGCATGGCGAGCCAAGCCGACCGAGCAGCGAAAGCCTACCTCCTTCATCGCGGCAGAGACTGTTTCACAGACTCTGCACGGATATGAGAAGAACAATCTCTATCAGTTCCTCCGCTCCAAGTTCGGAGCAGAGGACGCGCTCCGTCTGATGAAGGATTATCGCGTAGGCACATCGAAACACTGGCCGGGGTCATGCGTGTTCTGGCAGACCGATGTCAATGGTGTCACCCGTACCGGAAAGGTCATGCTCTATAATACAGACAGCGGCAAGCGTGTCAAGGAGCCATTCAATCATGTGACATGGGTTCTCTCGCTGTTAAAGATGCCCGACTTCAATCTGCGTCAGTGCTTTTTCGGCGAACACCTCTTGCCGATGAACCGAGGCAAACCGGTTGCCATCGTCGAGAGCGAGAAGACCGCTCTTGTGTCGGCGTATTACCTGCCGGAATATGTATGGCTGGCGACAGGTGGTAAAAACGGTTGCGTCAATGCCGATGCACTCCGTGTTCTCCGTAGCTGTCAGGTTATCCTCTATCCCGATATTGGCGCAACTGACCAGTGGCGACAGAAGCTGAGTTTGTTACGCAGTCTCGGTATCGAGGCAAGCATCTTCAACTTCCTTGAAGAAGTTGCCACTGATGACGAGCGAACAGCCGGACTCGACATAGCAGATTATCTGCTGCAAATCGAGCCTGACCAAGCGATACTGCAATCAATGATACGCCGCAATCCGATTTTGCAGAAACTCATAGATGATCTGCAACTCACTCTTGTGTCAGTTGAACGGTACAACCCGGATACTGATACTATTCACAAACCCTCAAAAACTGATAAATCATGACAGCAAAGAAATCTCCGTCAACAACCGCATCCAAGTCAATTCAGTTGACCGATGCACCCGAATCCAAAGTATCAACCATCAAACCACAAATTATTATGCAACCAGATAACTCCATCAACTCAACTCCCACTATCAATGCTGTAAACAGCGACAACGCTGTCAACAGCACTTCTCCTGCCAACACGGATAATCTGTTTGACAACGAGCAGACGGCAACCGACACTACCGAGCAGCCCAAGCAACAGCGCGTGGGCAAGCAGCAGCGTAAATCCGATTACGCTGAGTTCAAGGCTACCTATCTCGCTCCGTCTAAGCTGGTGAAGCGTCACCCGGTCAACATCGAGGACAGCGTATGGGAGAAGCTCGAACGCATCGCCCGTATCCTCGGCGACCGAGACACCACCGTCGGCAGTTACATCAACGCCGTCCTCTTGGAGCATCTCAATCTCTATGCCAACGACATCGAAATATGGCGCAAACTCTGAGATAATAATGTCAGGTTACCACTGCACCCGGTACACCGTGGGGCAGCTTCCCGATGAACGTAGTGAATTGGGAAGGCAAGGATATGTTTCGGGATTTCTTTTTCTCCGAAAACGACTCCCATAACCGGCTCCGCCGCTTTGCTCCGCAAAGAAACTGCGCAGCATAAGCCGCTCTTTGCCTCCCCGATTCACATAAACCACAACAATGTCTACTATGAGTAAACCAACTGTCAGAAAGGGCGGTCGTCCCTCTAAACCGACCGATGAGAAGCGCACCCATGTGGTGACAATCAAACTGAACAACGCAGAATACTCCGACCTTCTGGAGCGGTCAAAAACCGCCGGAGTAAAGATGGCAGAGTATGTCAGACACGGCGCGTTCCGGCTCACGATTGTCAGTCGCCTGAGCGGGATTGAACAGGAGATTGCCAAAGGAATACTAAATCTCAGTTCCGATTTCAATCAGGCAATGACCTGTTTTCATCAGCTCAAACTTCGCAGCGCGGCCAATAAATTAGCCGCCGTCGTCGATAAGATGTTTGACATTCTCAAAAAATTAAGACCCAATAAAGATACCGAATATGTTTGCAAGAATACTTAAAAGCGGCACGTTTCACGATGTCGTAGGGTATGTGACACGCCAGTTCCACAACCCGAAGAATATACGCCGGACACATGGCGCATCATCGAAAGCGATAATATCTTCACCTCCGACTATGCGAAAATGGTGCAGTCGTTTGAAGCGATACATGGATTTATGCCCGGCAAAGAGAATCCGGCAGGACATATTTCCATCAGTTTTGACAACGCCGATGCGCCTCGCCTGACCGATGAATTCATGGCTCAGCTCGCAAAAGAGTATATGGAAGGTATGGGTATCAAGGACACACAATATCTTATCGTGCGCCATCTGGAAACCGGGCATCCGCATTTCCACATCGTCTATAACCGTGTGGATATGTCAGGCAAGGCTGTCGACGAGCGCAACAATTTCAGGCGCAGCGACCGTGTAGTAAAGGCCATCAAGGACAAATACGAACTCACATACTCGCCGCTGAAACAGAAATACGAGGACAGAATTCCGGTATTCAAGGAGCGGATTAGTCAGGCGATTTATGGCTGTAAGTCGTGGGATGAATTCTCGCGCCGACTCGCCTGTGCCGGAATTGAAGTGAAATTTCATGACGACCACAACACCGGCAAACCCATCGGCGTGAAATTTACAGACGGTGACATAACGGTCAACGGATCTAAAATAGACCGTGCGTTCACATATCGTCGCCTGAACAACCTCTTTGAGTTTAACTGCAAGCATGGGCAACAACAGTCTGATCGCGCTCCGACGCGCCCCAAAGTAACGGTCGAATATACCCCGACGCAAAAGCCCTCACTTGTAGAAGATGTGATTGAAGCCACCGTCGGGGCAATCGGAAATCTGTTCACTCTCGGCCCCGGCTTCGACCCTGAGGAACAGGCGTTTCAAAACGCCATCAAGAAAGAAGAAGCCAGACGTAAACGCAAATCAAGAAGAATCTGAATATGTCAAAGCTATATGATGACGTCAAGAAACAAGAAGTGCAGATTGACGACCTGCAAAAGACAGTAACCAACCACACCACTCGCATCGAGACCCTCGAAACCAAGGCAAAGGCAACACCACCGCCACAAGCAGTCAATCAAGGGCCGATAACGGTGAAATTGCCCGACAATATAGCAACCAATGAAAGCATCAGCAAACTGCTTGATGAAAAGCTACCAGCAACCTCAACCGACGGCACACTCAAAATAGTCATGGAGCAACTGCCGGGCAGCCTGTCGAAAGGAGTTGCGGATGTGCTGTCGGACAATCTGGGAGATAAGGTCAAGGACGCTCTTTATGAAGGATTCCGCAGGGAGTTTGCGGATGAGCGAAAAAAGCTCTATGACGTGGTGAACGACATGCGCTACAAAGCCCAGTCGATAATCTGGGGGCAATGGTGGCGTGCAACCCCACATTGGGTCTATGCCATCTTTGCGGTTCTACTTATCGCCGCCGGAGGTTTCGGTTATGGATTCTTCTATCTGTTGAATCAGAACAGCCGACTTATCGAAACCGAATGGCTCTACCGCAGAGAGCGTACACTCTACAAGAGCGAAAAAGAACTTCAACTCCTATTGAATCACGAAAAGGATTTTTTCACAGGAACGTCCCATGAGCAGGATAGCATCAAAGACGTAATCCGCTACTGGGAGCAAAAAGGAGATTTCGACAAGACTTTCCTCTACTTCAGCCCAGCCGAAGACTAATTCCAACGCTGCCGAGAGCCACCACCCTCTCGGCGGCGTTTTGTCTATAATTGCCTGACATCGTTGTCGGTAGTTGCAAAATTTATCCTTGTTTTGATTGTAATCTCAGATTTTATATGTAACTTTGCGTTTAACATCAAAGAATTGTAATCAGTAAGCAAAACAAGTGATATGGAATCACCAAAGATAAACAGAATCAAAATTGCATTGGTTGAGAATGGTAAAACCGGTAAATGGCTTGCCGAGCAAGTCGGTAAAAATGAAGCCACCGTTTCCCGATGGTGTTCCAACAAAATGCAACCGTCCCTTGATACACTTGTGAGGATTTCAGAATTACTTGATATTGATGTTAAAGATTTAATTGTAAGCAATAAAGCATAGTCATGGACAACAAAGAAATATTTAATAGAATTGAATATGTGGTGGCATGTGTCGGAGCTTTCGCCCAACGGCATCAGCTCTCCAATATGCAGGCATACGCATATTTGCGCCGTTTCACTGGCATAGATTTCCTTCTTGATTGCTATGCCGCCGAACATACCCTTTCCATTGATGACGCTGTTTCAGACCTTCAGGTAATTTGCCAACGGGAAGGAGGGAAAATATGAAACGCCTCTATCACGGGTCAAACGTAGCCATTGAGCATATTGACCTCTCACGCAGTAAGCGTGGCAAGGACTTCGGACAAGGCTTCTATCTCAATGCCAATCCCGACCAAGCTATGGAAATGGCAGTCCGGACAACCCGATTTCTCAACGAAGGAGCCGCCACTTTATCGTGCTTTGAGTTTGATGAAGACGAGGCGAAAAGGAATGGGCTTAACATCAAGATTTTCCCTGACTATTCCGAAGAATGGGCGGAATTTGTGGTGATGAACCGCAAGAACAACTCCGATGTTCCGGCTCATCCCTACGACATTGTTATCGGCCAATTGCCGACGATACTGTTGGCGTTCAGATTCGCCGTTTCATAATGGGCTATCTGTCGGCATCGGCATTGGTCGAAGAACTGAGATTCAAGGGCGACCATGCTGTACAATACTTTTTCGGCACACCCAAAGCCATACAACTCTTAAAACGCATCGAAATATGACACAAGACATACAGTTTCAAATAGAATGCCTTGCGGCAGAACTTGCAGAGATGCTCATGGCAGAATATGGCTGGGACATACACCGCGCCCTCGACGAACTATATTCATCAACCACTTTCGCCAAGCTAAACGACCCCGAATGTGGTCTCTACTATCAGGGAGCCGTCTACATCTTCCAATTCCTCAAATCCGAAATCGAAACCGGCAAAGTTGCATAAATAGCATAACCATTGATATTATGGATATAAAGAATCCTACTACCCGAAATTATATATGGACATTCCTACGAAAGTATAAGGCATTAGCTATTACTTTCGTAACCATACCTTTAATTTTAAATGTAGCTTGTTACTTCTCCATTCCATTCTTTAATAATGCCGGAAGTTCAGCTTGGCTGAGTTTCTGGGGCGGTTACTTAGGTTCTACGATTATGGCTGGTGTAACACTTTTTGTCCTCCACAAGCAACTTGAACAGAATCAATTTGAGAATCAACAGAATCGAAAAATGCAAAATGATCTAATGCTTTATCAAATTGGTTGTGATAATCTAAAGCTATTTAAAGAAGCAGGCAACTATTTTTGCAGGACCTTCTCCTATAATAATATTGCTGAAATAGTAAATGTTTTCAGATGCAATGAAAGTCCAATAAGACTTATAAAGCAAGAATTTGCAAATTCCGTTGAAGCAGAAAGACAAAGCCAATTATACATGATTGCAGAACCAACAAAAGCGTATTTGGATCTAATATCAGAGCAGGAACGTGTTATTTCGTATTATAATACGATTTTATTAGATATTGAGGTTATAACTTCATATCTCAATTTATCATCGACTTATATCAGACAGAATATTTTAATAGATAAACATTCAAGTCCTATCCTTAAGGAAATAATTGCGAAAGAATTCCAACAACTTAATGATGAAAAGCCAAAAGTTTGGTTAGATAGCTTATTAGAAAAAAGGATTGATGCAGTCAACCCAAATTTCTTGGATAAAACATGGGATTTAATTACAAAAATATATCTTGATGAAACATTGAGATTAAAAACATTATTACAAATTAAAGGAACAGACAAGTAAGTCTAACCTTTCTCCATGACATTTATTAAGTTCATCGTGATGAATTAAATTCAAATAATGGCTAAGGAAACGACTCATAAAAAGCAGAAAGTGGAGGTCCTCGAAGATATATTGTTCAGTTGCCGCGACTCCCTACGTGGCCGCGCCGCGCTTACTGATAAGCGAGATATGCTGCTTAGGCTTGTTTTCCTAAGATTTATCTCCGAGCGTTACCACGATCGGTGCGATGAAATACGCCAGGAAAATGCCGATGGTCCCGAATATGCAGAAATGCTTATCTCGCAGAAACGAACTGCTTTCGGTGAAAAGGGCGTCCCCTGAAACCGATTAGGAGTCGCTAAAACTCATTGCGCCGAAAGGTCTTGCTGTTGCTCTTGATGATGCTACCTTGAAACTGATGGAGTCCGAACCTAAACTCAAAAATGCTCCGCCTTCTGCTTTGTTTATTAACTCAGGCACCGAGGACAATGTCATCAAGCAGGTTATGGACGAAATCGACAAGATTCCACATAAGAAATTCAAGGAAAAAGATTTGATTGGCCGCGTGTATGAATATTTCCTCCAAACTTTTGCTATCAACGCCAACAAGGAGGACGGCGAGTTCTATACGCCTCAATCAATCGTTGAATTGATTGCCGCCCCTTCGTCAGCCTGATTGTCATATGGAATGATATGAATGATTGTCGGATGATTCTAGGATAATAACATCTCATCAATAAGGAATCTGCCCCTTTTGATTCCGCTTGTTATGTTATACAGCATATTACTTTGTCGTTAAACATAAAATCACTACCTTTGCATCAAAATTAAATTTATTGAAATGAAAGACCTAAATCGATTGAAGGTTGTTCTGGTAGAGAAAAAGCGAACAAGCAAATGGCTCGCTGAAGAGTTAGGCAAGAATGTTGCCACAGTGTCTAAATGGTGTACCAATACTATTCAGCCAGATCTGCCGACGCTTAACAGAATAGCAGAATTATTGGATGTCGATCCAAGGGAATTAATCAATGGCAAAGATTAAACGACCTTAGTATAGCTCAAATTCATTTTAGTCAAATCATATCTTATGTAGAATATGACTATCGAAGAATATAAAAACGATGAATTAATTGCACAGGCAGTCTCTAGGAATATTATTTCATTAGAGGGTGACAGAGTGATATACAATATTCATCAAAAAAAGTCATACCGTCTTAGTGACCCCGAAGAATATGTGAGAGCACAGACATTGGCCTTTCTTGTTCTTGAAAAAAACTATAATCCTTCTTGCATCCGGACTGAAGTAGTTGTTCCGAGAAGGACTCCTGAGGATTTGGCCGATATCGTTGTATATCGAGATAGAACATGTACCGAACCTTACTTGGTCGTAGAGAATAAAAAGCGAACAATAAGTGACAGCGAGAAAAGGCAAGCAGTCGAACAGTTATTTGGCAATGCAAATTCGCTAAGGATACCTTTGGGATTACTTGACTATGGGGTAAATTCGGAATTATTTAATGTTGCGGATTTTCCTCCTACAGAACGTATCACCAATTTGATTGGTGATAGAGAAGTTATACCTGCGAATTATGGAGCTATACCGGAATACAAATATATAGCGGGGCCGAATAACAATGACATCAAACCTATAGATGCAAAAACTCTTGAATCAAAAGTTCGCAGAAGTCACTCTGTTATATGGGCGGGTGGCAAGAGAGATCCTTTGCAGGCTTTTGATGAATGGAGCAAACTTATGTTAGCTAAGGTTGAGGATGAACGTCATACTCCCAATAACAGTTTCAGACAATTCCAAATCGGTATAAACGAGAGTGCTGTTGCTGTTGCCAATCGTATTCACCAGCTCTTTTCAAGGGCGATCATGTCGGAACCGAATATATTTCCTGAAGGAATATCTATTAATTTGTCCGATAATAAAATATACGAAGTCGTTAAGATATTACAGGACATAAGTCTCACTGATACCAGCACAGATAATATCGGCGCTGCCTTTGAACTTTTCTTTGGTTCTATTTTCCGAGGAGAACTGGGACAGTATTTTACCATGAGACCCCTTTCTCGTTTTGTCGTTTCAATGCTAAATGTTTCTAATGAGGAATATATTATTGACCCGACTTGTGGTAGTGGTGGATTTCTTCTTGAGGTTTTACTTCAGGTATGGAATAGAATTGATAAAGAATTTTCCGGACGAAGAGAACTGGAACGAATTAAAAATGACTTTGCATTAACTCAGGTTTACGGCATAGAAATACATGAAATTTTAGCACGTATTTGTAAAATCAATTTGTTGCTTCATCACGATGGTCATACAAATATAGAAGGCGATAAGAGTTGTTTGGATATAAATTTCTCAAAACCACTCTTAAATCGTGGCAATGAAATTTTTAATGTGGTAGTCGGCAATCCTCCATTCGGAGATAATATAAAAGATCATGATGAAGATCAGCTTGGGGCAAACAATTTCTCAAATTTTGTCTTAGCTGAAGGCAAACGTCAGGTAGCTTCAGAACATATCATTATAGAGAAATCAATTAACCTTCTTCAGAATGGGGGCAGACTTGGCCTTATTCTGCCTGATGGTGTTTTTAACAATCAAGGAGAGCAATCTTATTGCCCTCAACTTAGAAATTTCCTCATAAAAAATGGAAAGATTCTATCAATAGTTTCACTTCCTGATTATGCTTTTAGAAAATCTGGAGCTCAAAATAAAACCTCCATACTTTTCTTTCAAAAATATACAACAAGAGAAAAATCTTTATTTGAGCAAACTCTAAACGAAAGCTTGGCATCAAAAACAGAGGAATTAGCAATAATAGATGCCTTGACAGCCGTGAGATATCGAACTTTCATGGCAGAGGCACAATTTATTGGCTATACACCAACAGGTATTTTATCTGATAAGAACGATTTATACAAAGGCTTCGAGGGAGGACATCTTGACGAAGATCAAACTGGCACAATTCTCGGAGAATATAGAAAGTTTGAAAATAATTCCCTTAGTTATACTCCCGGGATGCAAGATTGCTACGCCTTTGATATAGTAGATATTTGGTCTGCACACCCTAGTCATCGTTTAGATCCCAAATATCATTTGTTTAAAGTCCAGGAAAATCAGAATCTTCCAGAGGGATGGATTTGCAAAAAATTATCCACTCTTATGGAAAGACGCGAAGAACAAGTACATCCAGAATATACTCCAGAGGAATATGTAAAAGTCATGACCCTATCCCAAACAGGAGATATTAGATCTAGAGCTGCGGGGAAAGGCAAAAATCCTCCGGAATGGTTAGGAATGTATTTCGAAGATAGCCCATCAAAATGGTATCGAGCATATCAAAATGACGTGGTATTTTCATCTATTGATTTATGGAAGGGTTGCATATCTGTGGTTGGTGAGGAGTTTGATGGAGCCATTGTTACAAAAGAATATCCTATATATCGAATGACTTCTGATGAAATTGTACCCGATTTCTTAGCAGCCTTATTTAGAACGAGATACTATCGTCGAGCTTTTCGAGCCATTACGACTGGTCACAGCAATAGAAGAAGAACACAAACGATAGATTTTGAGGACATAGATGTATGTTTTCCCCAGATAAAGATACACAAAGAAGATTGATTAGCGACATTCTGGACGGTAAAGCTAATCGACAATTGGCTGACGTCAACTTTAATAAATCAATGGCTGCCTTCAGCAATCTTATAGATTCCCGAGGAGAAGATGATATTTTCGTTGATGAAGATGATGATGTTGAATAAATTCAATGATTCACAGCACATACTATAACAAAGACACTAACGAGGATCCAAAGACATCATCTGTCTTTGAAACGATGCTTATGCTTCCCGATGAACTATTCTGGGGTGTATTGCGAGCAGCTTGCTTTGACAATGGCAATCTGCCTGTAGTATCAGGATAGATAGAAAATCATGAGTTTTGGCTACTAATTTTGGTAATTAGAATATGACAGTCCCAATAAAAATTATGAGTGTATAATATGTCAAACCATATCTATTCAATCCAAAATACAATCTTTGCGGATGATAACGCCGTTTTAATGCTGGTATCTCTGTTGGAGGCTGGGGAAACCAATTTCTTTATGGCGCTTTACAATGAAAAAGCCATATTTAACGCAACAATTAAAAGATTAGATAATGGCAGGTATCAAATGAACTTCTCTATACCTGAGTCTTTATCAAAATCTATTGACATTGATGATTTCTTTAAAAAACCAGTGATTTTAATGATACCATCACACAATGCCAATGTACCCAATTTTAATATTATAGTTAGCCAAAATGACATCGAAAGCGTAGAATTATCAATTAATGGAGAATCTCGTAAAGCAGCAGTCACATTAAAAGCTTTTAGGGCTGACTTTGATGACCAAATATGGAACCAATCAAAACAAACGGCTATATTTAGATTCAATCCCTCTAAATATGATCCTTCTCATCGAGGACTAATTTATGATATAACAACAAATAAAGATCAGACATCTAAATTCAAAAACGCCGTTAAAATTGAGCTTAAATCAAAGTTGTATCTATTCTACTATGAAGAAATTTCAAAGAATTTAGGATTCTTTATCATTAAAAGCCCGGATTTAGTCGGTCATGCTGATTTTGAAGAAGTTGTCGATGCAATACGCTCTGCTTATGCTCTATTAACAGGTTATTTCATTGCTGAAAGTGTTTTTTATTTTAGCATGAGACCTAAAGATAAAGAATCACTAACTTTCAGGTATCAGAGCTTAAATCGTTCAATTCATTCAACTAAGCCAATTTTAGACTACCACCATTACCAAAATATTGATGATGAAAGGCTCTTAATGTCATCAGATGTATTCGAGAACTTAGTTAAGCTCTTGTATAAGAATGTTGAGCTTAGAAGAGCCTGTATCCTCATTACACAAGCGGGAACACTTGATAATGTTTCTAAAGGAAGCCTTGCGTCCGTTTCACTTGAGACTATAACTTCTGCACTTAACAATGTAAGCTCGGAAAAACATCAAAGCGCGAAACTTATTGAAGATAAAGCAATCATATCTCAGTTGAAACATGAATTACAGAAGGCGACAAAGAAAGTCAAGGATAAATTGGATAAAGACACATGGAATAAACTATGGAATAAAGTAAATAAGTTCAATGAATTGCCCAATGCTGACAAACTATCAAGTCCATTTGCCAATTTAAAAATAAACCTTTTGGAAGAAGAAGAATATTGTATAGCATGCAGAAACTTATACCTTCATGGTAATATTCCCAAGCCAAGAGGGAACAAATATGAATACTTGACTCAAGAAGAATTACAGTTATTAATAGCGGACAGATTATGTATGCTTTCAGCGATGCTATTGCTAAAAAAAGCAGGTTACAATGGATATGTCATTGATTGGGGTGATACGGAGATTGTTTATAAACGAGAAATTGCAGCAGGTCATGGAAATAAACATCTCACTTTTCAACTTAGAGAGATGACAGAACAATATAATGACAAAGGCTAACACCTAACAATTCTTATAACTGATAGCCCTATGGGGATAGAAGGTGATTGTGTTGGTTCTGGTTCGGGCTTTATATATGCCCAACAAAACTTAAACCAATATATTAGGCTGGGCAAAAAGGACAGCTTTGGAATCCTCTCCTACCCCAAAGATTAAACACAGTCGCCTAAATTTCGACAAAACGAAACGCAAGTACCATACCAGTATTATACCAGTACCCCCCTTTCTCTACCAGTTATCCATTGAGAGAGTAAATAATTGATAATCTTATAACAGTATGCCAACTTACCTAATAATGAGATAATGCGGATAATGCAGAAAATGCAATGAATTTAGTAATTGTTGAATACCCTGTTTTAAGATACATGGGATACAATCACCGTGTTGGATATTCTCAAAGTTTGTTGATTTTTATGAATGGATCTTGCTCATCGCACGTTGGGGTGCTTCCGGCGTATACGCTATTATGACCTTCTTCCTTTGCTATGAAATGGAGAATTTCACGATATAGAGGATATAGCTGAATAATTTTGTTGCGCTGGTAATCGTTAGAACAACCGCCCCCTGACCATCCGTAAGATGCGTATGGTTGATTAGCTAAATCGGTTGCCACAAGGTCGTGCAGTTCTCGGAGTTTCTCTTGAATCTCTTGCTGTTTATCAAGACCACATGTGGTAAAGCCAAGTTCACATTGTCCGGCAAGAAACCTTGAGCAGTCTTCAACGCAATTTGCGATAAGACGCATCTGTTTCTTTGTAAGTGTGATTGTATAGAGTTCTTCGTTATGTTTCATAAATATCTATTATTAATGCTTCTGAATATATTTTTCAGGTGTTACTGATGGTGCTATCAGTCAACTTATTATTCGAGGACAAAAGAGTGATAAATAGGTTGCGTTGGAGAAGCCGACCATTATAGAATATGCGGATAATGCAGAAAATGCAATGAATTTAGTCATTCGACTTGTTTAATTCTTCTTCAACCAACCTCACTCTTGCTTGCAGTTCCTCAGCCGAGGGAAGCAGATTTGAGGGAGAAGCAATCTGGACATTATCGTACGAAGCCACTCCCATTGGGGTTTGTATTCCTTTGAAAGCCCAACGTACATCGGTTTCATCTTTATCGCTGCAAATCAACAGTCCGATAGTGGGGTTGTCATCAGTTCCTTTTAGCAGTTCATCAACAGCATTGACATAGTAGTTGAGTTTTCCTGCATACTCAGGATCGAATGGCTTAACTTTTAGTTCGACCACAACGTATGCCTTTAGGCGGATATGGTAGAACAGCATATCAATCCGGCGGGTACGTCCCCCGACAATCAGTTCCTTTTGTCGTCCTACGAAAGCGAATCCTGTTCCAAGTTCAAGCAGGAAACGGGTTATATTCTGCTCCAACGCCGCTTCAAGCTGTTCCTCCTTATAGTCGGCTGGAACAGTTACAAAACCGAAATCATAGTTGTCCTTAGTGATTTCTTGTGCCATACGGCTTTGTGCTTCCGGCAGATATTGAGGAAAATTGCTGATAGCGTTACCGTGTGTCTTGTATAGATTAGCTTTCAGTGAGTTATCCAACGTTTGACGAGTCCATCCGTTCAATATGCACTCTTTCAAATAAAAAACAGCCTCATCTGCCGACTTACATTTGGTTATAATGTTAACCTGATGACGCCATGGCACCAGACCAAGAACAAGAGGAAAGTCCGAATCAATTTCTGCACCAATTTGGTACAGTTTTATAATATTCTGAATATTTGCCTGTTGCAATTCTGCACCAGCTTGGTGCAGTTTTTCCGTTGCCTCCAGTGAAGAAAAGAACAGATACCATTTCTTCATATTCCAAAGGTTGCGACTTCCAAATCCTTTGTCGTGAGGGAAAGCCTCCTGCAAGTCAAAGCTAAGCTGCTCCACAACCCCACTGCCCCATGTTTCTTCCGCCTTGCGCATCACCAAGTCGCGCCCAACACTCCAGTTAAATGCCAGCTTTTCCGTATTGACCTTAACCGCCGCCTTTATTTGGGCAGAGTGATAACGTCGCTTGATTTCAGAGAGCCAAGCGGCATAGTCAGCGTCAATCTTAAAATCCTTGACCCTGACAATATGGGGTTCGTTGTTTGGAATAATATCAGTCATCGTAATACAAAATTACTCCAAAATCCTGATATCCACAAATCAAACTATATTTTTCCAATCGATTAGAGCCAATAATCCAACGAAATTTGCTATCTTTGCGGTCAAATCAACAAAAGCCATGACAGCTATAGTAGGAGTAATGAATCGACATGCCATTGCTATTGCTGCGGATAGCGCAGTAACAATGGGTAACACCCATAAGGTTGTTAATAATGGGAATAAGCTATTTATGCTTTCCAAATACGAACCTGTTGGGATTGCAACTTATAGTAATGCTGCTTTAATGGGGACACCGTGGGAGATTATAATCAAGATTTATCGTAAACAGTTAGGGGAAAAGCATTTTCCTCATCTTTCTGATTATGTAATAGACTTTATTCATTTTCTACATACACATAATTTCTTTACAGACGATATAACACAGCACAATTGGCTGAAGAATCAGATTGAGGCATTTTATATACTGAATTTAAGAATAATATGCCAAAAATTCAACTTTAAGAATTTTGATTACAACGACCCTTTAATTATTGAAAAGCTTAAGGATGAACTAAATAGCTGTCTGGATGCAAACAAAATCAATCCATCGATTTGTGATGATTTTGTAGGCTATACATTTGAGCAATTCAAGAATGAGACCAAAGTGGATTTTGATGAAATATACCAACATCCTCAAGTATCCAATCTTCCAATCGATTTAAGAGATTTGTTTTGTGAAGCATTCTTTTATTATTGGATAATTCAGTTAGAGCCAGATTATCATACAGGTTTGGTATTTTGTGGTTACGGCGACGATGACTTGTACCCATCAATCATTCCCTGTGTTGTAGCCACAGGATATAATAAACGGTTAAAATATTTCATTAATCAAGCTAAGGCTGATTCAATATCAGAACATGGTACATCAGTCACTATTGCCCCTTTTGCTCAAACCGATGTTATTCAAACCATAACACAAGGCTTAACGCCTGATTGTCAAAATATTATATTCAATACAATTAAAAATGGCGTTGATTCGTACACAGACACATTATGTAGATATTTGTCATCTAAACCTGAAGGTAAAAAGTTTGCAGATGAGATTAGCAAACTTGACATCTCATCTATAATTAAAACCTTAAGCCAAGGAGTATTAGACAGCATGCGAGATTCTTACACAAGGCCTCTACTTAATACCATTGCAGGACTTGCAAAGGAGGATCTTGCAAATATGGCAGAAAGTTTCATATCTCTCACTTGTTTAATTCGGCGAATGAGTCCAAGTGAAGAAACCGTTGGAGGTCCAATTGATGTTGCAGTTATTTCTAAAGGAGATGGATTTATATGGATGAACAGAAAGCATTATTTTAATCCAGAGTTAAACAAACATTTCTTTAATAATTATTATCGTTGAGCCTTATGAATTATTTTACAATAAAATCATTTCAGACACCGTCCGGAGGGATATTATCCCCTCAGGAAATTGAGCATGAGGCTAATAAAATATCGAAATCAATTCAATCAGAAATTGAAAGACAGTTCAATCAATTTGAAAAACGAATTGTTGTCCGCAATGATACATTTGTAGAATCAAATGAAACCAAACCCTGTGATTTGGAGTCACAAGAATCTGATTGATAAAGCACAAGGTGTCAATTGATCCTTGGTATACGAATTTGAGTTTGTAGATATCCAAATAAATCAGTAAATTTGCATAAGTAAAGAATGGGTACTTTAAGAGAGTCGAAATTGTTAAAATTATCTCACATTGAGAAGATTTTAGAGGTGTTCGATGAACTTCGTTTGGAGGTGTGAACCCCGTAAAAATCAATTTTGTAGACTTAAAGCGCAACCTGCTCACTATCAAGAATTATTGCTGTCCGATAAAACTTTTTGAGGCAAAACAAAATTAGGACTGGCACCTATTGCAGGAGTCAGTCCTTTTAGTTTAGTTTGTGTTGGTCAAAACATATTCTAAACTATGCCCAAAAGTAGTCATTTTAGCGGACAGCCGCTCTATGGTCAGGTAATAAAACTGCTTGACAAGTCGAAAATTCTTCAGTTTAGCCGCGAATACGGAGGAGAGAGATATACCAAACGGTTTAACTGCTGGATTCATCTGGTGGTAATGCTCTATGCCGTGATAATGCGATTCGACTCATTGCGTGAGATAACAGCCAGTTTGCTTGCCGAGACGCGTAAACTGTCTCATATAGGTATTACTTTCAAAATCGGGCGCAGCACACTTGCGGATGCCAACAAGAGGCGCCCCGAAGCTATATTTGAGGCTATATATCGTGATCTATATGCCACTTACCGCCACGTTCTTTCCTCGGACAGCCACAGCCGCAAGACTCCAAAATGGATGAAACGACTGCAGATTATCGACTCCACGACTATTACTCTGTTCTCCAACCTGCTGTTCAAGGGAGTCGGACGCCATCCAAAGACCGGAAAAAAGAAAGGCGGAATCAAGGTTCATACCGTCATACATGCCAACGAAGGTGTGCCGTCGGATATAAAGTTCACATCAGCGGCTACAAACGACTCATTCATGCTCAAGCCAACAACATTGAGTAAAGGCGACATAATGGCAATGGACCGCGCATACATCGACTATGAGAAGTTCCAACAACTGACGGAGCGTGGCGTAACATACGTCACCAAGATGAAGAAGAACCTGAAATACAGCATATTGTCGGACACTATGTATCAGACTCCTGACGGACTGATGGAGGTCAGGATACAGCAAGTGGAGTTTGTAAAGCAGGTTAAAGGCGGAGAGGTCATTCGACATAAATCACGCATAATCACTTATGTGGATGTCAAGAAGCGCAAACTGATATCGCTGCTGACCAACGATATGGAGTCCGACCCGGAGGAAATCATCGCGATATACCGACAGAGATGGGAAATTGAGCTGCTGTTCAAGCAGATGAAACAAAACTTTCCACTTAAATACTTCTATGGCGAGAGCGCCAATGCCATCAAGATCCAGATCTGGATCACACTAATCGCCAATCTACTGCTGATGGTTATGCAGAAGGGGCTGAAACGCCAGTGGAGCTTCTCCGGGCTGGCAACAATGGTCAGAATTACCCTGATGTACTACGTTGACTTCAACAGCCTGTTTAACAACCCGGAAAAAGAGTGGGAAATCATCCTTTCCGAGGCCTCCGGAGCGCCTCCCGAACCGTCATTGTTTGACTGAGGGGGCTTGTAAGGTAAAAAAGAAGACTCGAACACCGTAAAATCAGCGTTCGAGCCATACTTTATTGCGCTATTTGAGTTTTATCGGACAGCAATAATCAAGAATATGCTATAATTGCATCGGCAAGTGATGGCTTGTAAACAGCCGTAACCAACTATAACTATTTAGAATAAAGTCGCTGTATATCAGCGATTTTTCTATTTTAACACTTTCCAATCCGCATTTGGAAGTAACGGCTTTTATCCATATTTTTCCTACATATTTCTACCGCGACGGAAATTCACGGTTAGCCCGAATGTCACAGTGACGCATTAGTTGACGTGTGTTGACAGTGGTTTACATGTGTTGACAAAATCCGGGAGAAATAAGGAGAATTTATCCCCAATATAAAGTCACTATGTTTGCATCAGATTAGCTGACGGGGCGCTCAACGGGGGCTGTCTGCCCCTTGCCGCTAAGGCTTCCCCCGAGAGGAGTGAGGAGAAAAGATAGACGTAAGGGCAATTGCATGTAAATTTGTAAAAGCAAAATACATTAACAGCAAAACCGATACGTCTATGGTACAAAGTAACAAAAAAGATTTCAGCGGACAAAATATCTCTATTGGTATCGACGTCCATCTGAGAACATGGAGTGTCACGGTGCTCACCCCCTCTGGTTTTATGCGCACTCATACTCAAAAGGCTTCGGCCAAAGAGCTCTTTGAACATTTGAACAAGCATTATCCTAACGGTAGCTACCATGCAGCCTACGAGACGGGGTTTTCGGGCTTCTCGACCTATTATGCCCTGACTGAGCTTGGTATAAAATGCACCATGGTACATGCGGCTGACGTTCCGACCACCCAGAAGGAAAAGGACTCGAAGTCAGACCCGGTGGATTCAAAAAAGCTGGCCAAAGCCCTTATGCGCGGTGAGCTCGGCAGTGTGTACATTCACTCGAAGGACAGCCTCGACGACCGTGCGCTGGTACGCCACCGCGCCACTATTGTGAAGCTTTCCGGCGGCATAAAATCCAGAATCAAGCATCTGCTGTACAACAACGGCGTGGAGTACCCCGAAGAATATTTCCGAAGCAACCGCCACTGGACAAGATGTTTCATAACGTGGTTGCAGAATGACGTGCGGTTGCTCTCCGACACACGGGTCTCGCTTGACCTGCTCATTGCCGAGGTACTCCATTACAGGGAACGCCTCCTTGATGTGAACCGCAGATTGCGCTCGCTGGCGCGCAGCGACAGGTATGCCGAGAAATACGGCATCCTGATGTCGGTTCCAGGCATTGGTTCGACAATTGCCATGAGCCTGCTTACCGAGATTGACGACATCGGTCGCTTCAGTAACCAGCGCCAGTTCGCATCGTTCCTCGGACTCGTGCCGATGATGTCGTCAAGCGGCGACAAGGAATACGTCGGTGAGAAGACTTTCCGATGCAGTATATTATACCAGTTGATTATCAGTAGTTTACGACTTAAAAGATAGACCACTCGAAAATTTACTTGTTTTTTCGTCAAAAATCGAAGATTTAACACTTTTCTTCGTTACCAATCTCAAAACAGAGGGGAAATGGGGAAAATCGCTCTCTTTCGCCCCGAAACCTCCGCTTCGCAAAGATAAGGCATATCGGGGATAATTTCGCCGATTCGGGCTGCAAAGTCGGAGATGGATTTACGGATTTTTGGGTGGGATTTTGTGGTTTGATAAGGGGAGTCTTGCTTTGTTTTTGGGTTGGGGTGTCGAATTCTTTTGCAGCCAAAAGAGAAAGTCGGCAGATATGGTTCAGTATGGCTTTGGAGAAGCCATCTCTTTTTCTCCCTCTGTTAGCTTTACTTTAATGCACGTATATATGAATACGGAGATAAAGTAAAGGTTTATGCTGTGATTCGCTTGAAAAAATGTCGTGTAATAGGGATGATTCGTTGGAAAAAGTGTGACTAAATTCGATTTATTCGCTTGAAAAAGTGTATTTAACCTTGGTTTATTCGCTCGAAAAAGTGTAATTTTGTAGCGGAAAGAATAAGATTGCGCTATGCTTAAAAGGAAAATAGAAACATATTTAGCTAATTGGAAAGAGGCCGAGGGCAGAAAGCCCCTTGTGATAAAAGGTATCCGCCAGTGTGGGAAAACATATATTGTCCAGAAATTCGCAAGGGAGAATTATGAAAGTGTGGTCTATATGAACTTCATTCTTGAACCTGACAAGAAGTCTGCCTTTACTGGCAATATAGATGTCGATACCATCATTCTCAACCTCTCTGCTTTGATTCAAGGCAGTCGGTTCATTGAAGGGAAAACCTGCATTATCCTTGATGAGATTCAGGAATGTAAAGAAGCAAGGACAGCCTTGAAGTCATTTCATATAGACGGACGTTTTGATGTTATTGCCACAGGTTCTCTTTTAGGAGTGAAAGGCTATGGTCAAAGCAAGAAAAAGAAAGAGGATGTCGGGCAAGATTCTGTTCCTGTCGGATATGAAACCGTAATTGATATGTACCCATTGGATTTTGAGGAATTTCTATGGGCAAACGGAATCGGTGAGGCTGTTATCGATTCTGTCAAATCATGTTTTGAGAACGAAAAGGCTGTTCCCGATGGGATTCACAAGGCAATGATGGAGCTGCTATACAGATATGTTATTGTAGGAGGGCTGCCGGAAGTGGTGAATTGCTTCCTTGAAACCAAGAATATCGAACTCATATATAAGAAGCAGCGTAATCTTATTGCCGAATACGAGGAGGATATGGTTAAATATGCAGATGATGCGGACAAACCTAATATCCGTGAATGTTTTGAATCCATTCCGAAGCAATTAGCCAAGGAGAATAAGAAATTCCAATATTCCATAGTCAAAAAGGGAGGAAGGTCTTCTCAATACATCGGTAGCATTCAATGGTTGGAGGATGCCGGAATAGTCCGTAGGTGCTATAACACGCAGATTACGGAACTGCCGTTGGAGGGCAATTCCATCAAAGATTGTTTCAAAGTGTACACTACTGACATAGGTGTCCTTGTAGCAATGCTCGACTATGGCACTCAGGCTGATATATTGAAGGGGAATCTTCTTGGATATAAGGGAGCTATCTTTGAGAACCTCATGGCGGATTTCCTGTGTAAGTCCGGACAGAAGCTATACTATTTCCATAAGGACAGTGGGCTTGAACTGGACTTCTTGGTAAGGTTCAAAGGCGAATGCGTCATCCTTGAAGTCAAGGCTAAGACCGGTAAGGCAAAAAGTATGGCTACCATTCTTAAAAATAAGGATGTGTATCATGTCAAGAATGCAATCAAGTTGGGGCAATATAATGTAGGACGTGAGGGAGATATACTCACCATTCCGTTGTATATGGGATTCCTTGTCGAAGACAGGCTTGCGGACGTTATCATTCCTGATGTTGATGTGAGTCTGTTGACTACTATTTAAAAATTTTGATTATGGCAAAACAGATATTAGTTGGAGTTGAAGAACAGAATTTGAATGAGGTGGCTCACTATCTGGTGATATACTTCCCATACAATGAGGAAATGTGTAGCTATACAGATGATTGGCTTGGTGAGCTATATGAAAACAAGTATCCTTTGGTTTCTAAAGGGATGTGGTCTGGCATAATTGACTTGAAAGTTCATAAACTTCTTGATTGGAAACCAGAATATGGAACTTTATATCTTCAAGCTAAGGTATGTGATAGCGGAACCTATTTCTTGCTTGATAAAGATAAAAAGGTAATATGTAAAATTACCGATTATGTACCTAATGGCTTAATTCCGGAGGCGGATGATTGTGGGGATTATATCCGTTTAAGAATCAAACATGACGGTATGATAGAAAATTGGATGGAGAAGCCAGACTTTTCCGACTTTATTAAAGATGCTGATGCTGTTAAGAAAATTGATACGAGCATTGAAGAAGAACCAATACTCGACACTAAAGTAGAGTTCACTTATAGCCATCTTATGGCAAAACTGCTTCGTCTTCCGAAATACCTACAATTGGAAATAGGGAAGGCACTGATAGCAAATGCATCAGAAGGTTTTGAGGAAGAGGATGATGAAGATTCTCTCTAATCAGATGGAAGATTAAGAATGATATACAGCTGCAATAATTTGATTATTAAAAGTATAATTCTATGGATATATTAAGTCTCACCAAAGTAACATCATCGTTCATCCTAACTTTAATAGAAAGAGACGATGGACAAAAGAAACAAATTTTGGAGACGCCAACAAATGGCTCGTGTGTTTAAGGCTCGCATGATTCTTTATGCCGCTTATGGTCATTGCATCATTCGTGAGGATGGAAGCTATTATGAGCATCCCCGTTGGTTTGAATTGGCAAAAGAGAAATGGGCACAAGTTTACAAAACAACAGGTACTCCGTGTAGCTGTTGGATGTGCAGGGGATTCGAATATGACCGCAAGGAGTATAAGAAAGAGACTCGGCGGATTATTCGGGAATCAATGGAGTGAGCTAAATGATAAGGAACTGAATCTGTGCATTAATTGCATAGGTTCAGTTTTTATGTGGCATATAGACCAAAAGGTTACGTGGATTTTCTCGGAAAGTAATGTGTGATATAGGATTTATTTGCTAATTTTGCGCTGTTTTTGAAACGATATAAAAACTGGCAATGCAGAGAAATAGAATGAACATATTATCTAAGGTCACAATTTGGGGTAACAAACGTCCTGAATCTGTGTTGTGTGTTCATGTCTTTGGCATTGAACCTTGTATTATAAATACTTTCCAACGAAGAACATAGCATGGTGTAGTTTATTCTACCCTGATTGAAAATATAAACTGAATAGTTGGAGAGTCTTTACCGAACTTTCCAACTATTTTGTTTTTATACCCATTTGTGACAGTTACCTTACGATGCTTTTCTGTCATTTCCGTCTGATGGGTGATTGACAAACAGATTATTAACGTGCAGTGATGCACATAAATTGAGAAGAAATGAATTATAAATTTGATGGCAGCAAAGTATTTTTTACATCTGATACCCACTTTTATCACGGAAATGTCATTCGTTTCTGCAACAGACCTTTTGAGAATGTGGAAATGATGAATGAAACGATTATCTCCAATTGGAATAATACAGTTGGCTTGGATGATACTGTTTTTCACTTGGGTGATTTCTGTCTGGGCGGTTCAGCTGAATGGACTAAAATTCTTGATAGATTGAATGGCAAGATATATCTGATTCTCGGCAACCATGATTTAAAGAACTTGAGGCAGGGTATATTGATAGGTGTGACCATGCAGATGCATATAGAAGTGGATAAACAGAAGATATATTTGAATCACTATCCGTTTCTGTGCTTTGATGGCGGCTATAAAGATGTATGGCAACTGTTCGGTCATGTACATACGAGGAAGGATAACACTGGGATTGATGCCACACGGCTTCAGTACCTCTATCCTACACAATATGACGTAGGTGTTGATAACAACAACTTTATGCCGGTTCCATTTGCACAGGTGAAGACAATTATTGAAAAACAAGTTGAAGAATCAAAAATGAAAGAGCAATGAAGATACAATACATGAGCGATTTACATCTGGAGTTAAGGGAGAACAGCAGATATTTAAAGCATAATGAATTGCCTGTTACCGGTGACGTGCTGGTTTTGGCTGGAGATATATTCTATCTTAGGGATAGGATAGCTCCTATGATGAAATTCTGGAAATGGGCTTCGGATAATTACAGGCAGGTTCTGATTGTTCCCAGCAATCACGAATACTATAATTATTCGGACGTGATGGAACGAGGGCTACAATGGAAGTGGATGTTCCGTGAGAATGTAGGGTTCTATCAGAATCAGGTAATCCGTATCGATGATACCGATTTTGTCCTGAGTACGCTATGGTCACGGATTAACCCGAATGACGAGTATTTCGTGTGGAAAGGTATGAATGACTTTCGCCAAATCAAATTTGACGGAAAATTGTTACAGGTAGAGGAATTCAATCGGATGCATGAGACCTGTATTGATTTTATCCGGAAAAGTGTCGAAGAGAGCACGGCTGGTCATATTGTGGTGGTTACTCATCATTTGCCTACTTTGGAGGTGATTGATCCACAGCACAAGAACTCCGTACTGAATAGTGCATTTGCTAGCGAATATGGTGATTGGATTGCCAACAGTCGGATAGATATTTGGATTTATGGACATTCACATACCAATATAGACACAGAGATTGGTAGTACAAAAGTAATCTGTAATCAGATGGGATATATTTTTGCGAATGAGCACATTGTGAATGGGTTTGATCCGAAAAAGCATGTTGAAATTTAATGATCATTAAGCAATGGATGAAAGAATAATAGATAGAAAACTCTTTATTGATTTGGCAAATGAGGTTGGCTTGAACGCTTCGCATATAGAAGCAATGGGTGAAATGCGTCATTGTGAAATCACAGTTAGCGGCAATATGCTGGAACGTCTAGTTGAAATTCAGCATCAGTTCGAGCAACTTACCGTAATGGGGGATGATGAATACCGTGGCTTCTACATTGTGGTACCGCGACCCACTCCAGAGGAATGGGGTGATGTCGAGGAACTGATTGCTTCGGGAGAGTATCAAAGCAAAGAAGCCTTCCTTGCGGACTGGCTTGCGTTCAATCCAACGGAAACGCAGTGGTTTCATGTTACCTCTTATAAATACGAAGAGTTCCGGTCGATTCGCATTACAGACCGAAAACATGCGCATTTCGTCATAACAAATCGCTCCTCTTGTGCCGACGGAGAATCAGATGACGGATGGTATCAGGATTCCCTTGCCCGACTTTTCTGCTATTTGCAGAGGCTGGTTGATGTTATTGTTGCAAATCCTGATGGGTTCAACGACTATGTGGCGCACAATCTGCCGTGCCAGCAACGGATTGGGCGGATTGCACGAAAGGAACTCAATAGGATAGCTCCGAGCTTTAAGATTAATGTGGAAGATCGGGAAACAGCGATAAAGGCTTTGGAGGATTCTGCGAAGGAACATTCCGCACTTCATCTGAAGACTATGACCATTCGGCAATATTGCACATATTATCGTATCGCTAACGAGGCTTATGAGGCATACTACCGGAAGCGAAGTATTGGAAACCGTCTCTGCGAAGAACAACCGAATATCCCGGAAGAACTGCGAGATGTAGTCTATTACAAACGAGTGAAATTCGTAGATGTAGATAAACTCTATGACATTGACAGCCCGGAGGATTTTATACGGTTTGCAACAGACCACTATGGCGAGTTGGGGTTTTCGCGCTTGAACATCATTGCATCGAAGGTGCCACAGCAGGGTTGGATGATAGTTGTTTCTAATAGCTACTCGGCAAATGTCGAGCTGGCCATTGAGGTTGCCACTGCTCTATATAAGGTCGGAGTGCCATTATTGATTCGTGATGCCGAGAAACTTTTGATGATTCTGCGCGAAGAAGATTATGTGCGGTTAATTCCTAATACGTACCATAACTATATGGGTTATCAGGAAGAAGGTACTGTTTACGAACTGCCGTGGGAATACGAATGCTCAGACGATAGTGAATCGGATTTGACTTTGGAGCAATACAATGCGATTGTTTCTCTTGCGGAATGGCAGGATGAAGAATTGGTGAAGCCCATCGAGTGATGCTTAAATTGAAGAAGCTGGCTTTTATCTTGACTATAACATAGATAAAGGTAGAAGTCTGCTTCTTTGAAATCTCTATTTTGGTAGCAAAATCAGTATTTAATAGTCGTATCTTTTGAATTTGTGATTTTTGCGTCCGCAATATATCATTAAATAGGTAAAAAGTAATATCTTTGCATATTATATGATAAGTTGATTATGACTAAAAATACAATGGGAACCAAGTTGCCCCGAAAGTTGGAGCAGAAAATGTCAGTTGTGGGAGAGCAGATTAAACTGGCTCGCTTGCGCAGGAATCTGAGTGTGGCTCAGGTGGCGGAACGTGCCACTTGCTCTCCATTGACTGTGTCCCGAATAGAGAAAGGTGCACCGACCGTAGCAATCGGAATCTATTTGCGTGTGCTGTATGCTTTACAGCTTGATGATGATATTCTGTGGTTGGCCAAAGAAGACAAATTGGGAAAAACCTTGCAGGATTTGAGTTTGAAGACGAGGGAACGTGCTTCAAAAAAGGAGTAAACGATGAAGACGCTATGTGTTTATGCCGATTTTGATTGGCTCAAGGAAACAGAACTCGTTGGCGAGTTAGGCTATGAATCTCTTCGTGGCTCGGACAGCTATTGCTTTACCTTCAGCGATGAATGGCTGAAGAAACATGGAGATTTGTTCCTGAGTGATGACCTGAATAATTATCCGGGACAGCAATATACGCAACCGGAGAAAGATATATTCGGATGTTTCTCGGATGCCCTGCCGGATCGTTGGGGGCGAACGCTATTGTTGCGACGTGAGCAGATTGCTGCGATGGAAGAGAAGCGACCGGTACGGAGACTGTCTTCTTTCGATTTTTTGACTGGTATCGATGACTTTTCCCGAATGGGTGCTTTCCGTTTCAAGGAGTCAAAAGACGGAGGATTTATAAATGTAAGTGAGTCGTTGAAAATCCCACCTCTGACGGATATAAGGGAGTTGATTGCAGCCAGTGCGGAAATCGAGAAAAGCGAAGAGGGGAATGTCCTGCCTGACAGGAAATGGGTTGCCCAACTCGTGCAGCCCGGTTCTTCACTGGGTGGCGCAAGACCTAAAGCCAGTGTGATAGACACGGATAAAACGCTTTGTATAGCCAAGTTCCCATCTCGCAAAGATGATTACGATGCAGGACTTTGGGAGCATTTCAGCCATCTTCTTGCTGCAAAATCCGGTATAAATGCCGCAAAGACCAAAGTGCTGGCAACAGGAGAGAAATATCATACGTTGCTTTCGCAACGCTTCGACAGAACCCAAGAGGGGAAACGGATTCATTTTGCTTCTGCCATGACTTTATTGGGTCTTAATGACGGCGATAATGCAACTACAGGGCACGGTTATCTGGATATAATCGATTTCATAATCCAGAACTGTACGAATGTAGAAGGGAATCTGCAGGAACTCTATCGCCGTGTGGCTTTCAATATCTGCATTGGTAATAGCGATGACCATTTCCGTAATCACGGTTTTCTTTTGACTGCAAAAGGTTGGACGCTTTCTCCTGCATACGATATGAATCCAACTTTGAATGAATATCAAAGTTTGCTTGTTTCATCAACTTCTAATAAAGCAGAGCTGAGTATTTTGCTGGATGCCAGCGAAGATTATATGCTTAACCCAAAAACGGCAGAAAAGATTATTTCAGAAGTGATTGAAGCCGTGAAAGGATGGCGAGAACTGGCAACACGATTGAGTATTTCCAAAAGAGAGATGGATATGTTTTCAGGAGTATTGGATGAACGATATGGTAGTATTTAAATTTGATAAGGAGAAAAATAACTATGAGTGGAGGATATTTTGATAGGAGCACATATGCAATGCGTGAAATCGCAGATACTATGGAGCGTGATATTGCGAGAGCTTTACAGCCAAAGCCAGAGAAGGAGCATATGGATTATTGGGTAATTTATGAGAAAGACAGCTTTAGCTCATTCCATAACTATAACAGCTATATGAAGTTTGCTAGTTATGAAGATGCAGAATCTTTTCTCCTGAGAGATAAAACTATCATCAAGGCAGAACAAAAATATGCAGACCTTTTTATCGCAGATGACATAATATTCCAGTCAACAACGCATAATATGTCTGATACTCCTGATGGTGAACAAATTCCAGTATTATACTCAATCTATCATTGTTGTTATGACCGTTATCCGGATGATGCTGATGTATTGGAACTGTCAGATGAGACGATAAATGCAATGAAGGAGGCGTATCGGCAAATGCGCATAGCAGAAATATATGCAATTCGCGTAGATTGGATGATGAGTGGCGATGATAGCGAGGAGAGCTTCCGGGAACGCATCAAGGAAGACTTGGCGGAGTTTGAAAAGGAATATGCTGTTAAAGACTGGACATATCTCGATGAAGATGAGGAATAAAAGCAATAACCACTGTGGACTTTTCGAGTTTTTCGCTATCTTTGCAGTTTCTTACAAGAAGTTGTAATAAAATGAAAACTGAAGATAGACCTATTCCGGTAAACCGAATAAAAGCGGTATTGGCAGAAAAACAAATTTCAGCTAAACAGCTTAGTGTCGCTGTTGGTAAAAATGCAACCACAATATCGCGATGGTGTAATAATAAAATTCAGCCGTCAGTTACACAACTTCAAGAAATAGCTCACATCCTTGATGTGGATGTGAGAGAATTATTATGTCCAACTAAGTAATTGCGTATGTTTAAGGTTATATGGGATAAAGAAAATAATGGAGTTCGTCTAACGATGGCACCACCGTCTGGTGAGGCTCTAAATGTTTGTCCACGTCCCGTGTTTTGGGAAGAACTTGACTTTCTTGGACTCGACCAAATAGGTTGGAGGTATCCTCATTGTGAAGAACCTCTTTTATGGGCTTGTGATCGTCGCTATTTCTATAAAGGTGAAATGGTTCTCGAAACCAATGGAGGAGACCTGTTTGAATCACATATTTTTACTTTTGTTGCCAACACTCAACTTGATATAGAGCCTGTCAATATGTCGGCTTTGAATAAAGCCAATGAAGATCCCCTTTTCCTTATCGAACATGAAGCGATGGAATTTATTGATGGGGAGTATCGTAAATATAAGGCTGCAGAGAAAGCAAAAGAAGTAAATCCTGATTTTGATTTCCAGGAATTAGCTTCAAAGTTATCTAAAAGAACTAAAACAGAATACGCTGTGGTAAAAGAGTCTTGCGATAGCTTTGACGTTATGCCTATTCAGGACATAGAGAAACTTGGAAAATCAGCCTTACTAAAGAGTAAAATAGACATCTTCGTTTGCTCCTTCTCTGGAGGTAAAGATTCACAAGTAATTCTAGACCTTGTTACAAGAGTAATTCCCAGTGAAGATTTGGTCGTTATCTATTCAGACACTGGTTATGAATTACCTCCTTCGCTTGATTTATACGATGAGGTGAAGGATTTTTATCATGAGAAGTATCCCAATTTACGTTTCTACGTATCTAAGAACCATCAAGAGTTGATGTTGTATTGGGATAGGATGGGGGCACCAAGCCGTGTTTTACGCTGGTGTTGTAGCATTATGAAGTCTGCTCCATTAGCTCGCCTTCTGAAAGAAATTTGCGGTGGAGATAAACAGCCTTCTGCAATACTTTTTGATGGGGTTCGTAACGAAGAAAGTGTTAACAGAGCTAACAGAAGCAGAATTGGCAAAAATGCAAAGCATAATAATATCATTAATGTTAGCCCAATTATATCATGGAATGCCACAGAAACGTATCTGTATATACTCCTTAAAGGACTTCCGTTTAACTCTGCTTATCGTTTAGGGTTTTCAAGAGTTGGCTGTGTTATTTGTCCTTATTCGTCAAAATGGAGCGAGAATATAGCATCCAAAGTATATCCGAACTCTATTCAGCCCTTTATTAATAGTATTCGTTTGTCATTAGAAAAGTCTAAAGTACATGGCATTGACAACTATATCAAGCTGGGTAAATGGAAAGAAAGAGCTGGCGGTCGTACAGTTGAATGCCACTCTGATATTTCGTTCATAGAAGAAGGACAGGACTTTAAAGCAACTATTTCCAATCCCAGAGAAGATATTTTAACTTGGTTTGGAGTATTGGGTGAAATTCAAGGAAACTTTGAAAATGATTTTTTTTCTGGGACTCTCAAATACAGAAAAAAAATGGTTAACTTCAAAATAACCTATGGTTCGCAAAATATTTCAATCATCGAAGTGAATGGAACGGAGAACGATGTTGTATTTATGAGTCACATAAAAAGGGTGCTCTATAAAGCAACTTATTGCATCCATTGCGAAGTTTGCGAAGTTGAGTGCCCGACTGGGGCTCTCTCTGTTGTTCCAACAGTTAAAATTGACAAAAACAAATGTATACATTGCTTGAAATGTATCGAGTTTGATGGCAAGGGTTGCCTTTCCGCAAGTTCGGTCAGCATCTCGAGCGGAGAAAAAATAAATAAAATGCAATCCGTTAAATCAGGTATTAATCGCTACAACGATGGCATGGGCCTTCGTGAAATATGGCTAAAAAAATATTTTGCCACATATGAGACTTTTTTTGACAACGATAACCATGGTCTAAATCCACGTTATCAGATTCCTCCTTTCACAAACTGGATTCGTGAAGCAGGGATTCTCAACCAATCAGACAAATTTATTTCTCCGATTGGCAAAAGAATGGCTGACACTTTTGCAGACAATGCCAATACTGTATGGGATATTATCTGGGTTAACCTTACAGAAAACTCAGAAATCGCAAGATGGTTCTCATCAACAGTTCCTTACGATCGTAACATCACAAAGCAGGAACTTGAAATTATGATTCAAGACTCTTATCCCGATTTGAAAGACCGTACATTGAAAAATCCATTAAACTCTCTGCTGAATACATTTAAGGAGAGTCCGCTAGGATCCGCTATTGCTATACCTACTACGGTTGACCGTAAACCTGGGGTTATTCGCAAGGCACACAATGATCTTTCGCTCGTAGCCACTGCGTACTCTCTATATCGCTATGCAGAGAAAAATGGTCGTTACTTACTGACCGTTTCAGAGTTCTACAATCCCGGTCAGACAGAAGGCATCGTTCGCCAGTTCGGTATTGAGCGTGAAGATTTCGAGGCTACTCTCCGTTCTCTTGAGCAGGAGCAGAATCAAGTGCTCCGCGCCGAACTGAAAATGGGGCTTGACAATATTATCCTTCGTGAGGATCTCACCTCAGAAGACATCATCAAACTAATGTTGAAATAATTGACCTGTAAACTCATGGCAACAAAATATTCAGACTTCATTCACTTACAGAACTTCCTTCCGGTATACGACATACTGGAAGAAGGAGTTTCTTCGTGGCAATCATTCATCCCAACTGCTCAGTTCAATGAGATGCTCCAACGCTCGCTCACCGCAATTACCAGCAGCGAGATAAGTAAAAGAAGAAGCATCTGGGTACGCGGTACTTTCGGTACCGGTAAAAGTCACGCAAGTGCAGTGGTCAAGCACCTGCTTTGTGATGACTTTGATTCAATTAAAACATATATAGAAAACATCAATGATCCAGCGCTAAAATCCCAAGTAAGGAACCTTCGCCAAAACAAACGTTACTTCGCCGTAACACTTAAGGGGGTGCAACAGGCATATGACATTCCACGCTTCACGCTGTCGTTGCAGCGCGAGGTGTCGAAGGCTGTCAAAGCAGTTGTGCCAGACTTTGTTGTTAATTCTGATTTCACAGCCGCCATAAACTGAATTGAGGGGCATCGTCGCATTTTTGAGGAAGAAGTCATCCCCAATGCAAAAGACCTTTCCGACAGCATTAATACCGCTGATGAAGCCATTACATTCCTTAAGAACTACAATCCCGGAATGTATATTACCATTGAAAATGCCATCCGTGAAACCATTGGCTCAGTTTTTGAGCAAACGGCGATTGCCGAATGGCTTGCTGAAGTTGAACAGGAAATAGAGAAGCGCAGTATTGCTAACGGACTTATAATCTTCTGGGATGAATTCACATCTGTGATGGATACATTGAAAAGCGATCGAATCAACCTTCTCCAAAATATCGCTGAGAAATCACAGCATCACAACATATTTCTGTTCCTTATCTCGCACCGTGTAGAGGCGCAAAGCACCGACAACAAGGCGAAGGACATCACGAAGATGAGTGATCGGTTCGATGAAATTGATTATAAGATGGATAGTCTGAGTACATATTTGATTATGCGTCACAGCTTTACTATTCCAGATATCGAATCGAATGAGCAGTTTAAGGCGTTCAAAAATATTGTACTCCCAAAAATCGGAGAAGTACTTGACTTCCTGACACATGGCAATGCCGAACAGGTAGGCCATATCAAGGAGCTCCTCCCAATGCATCCTTATACAGCTTTCCTTTGCTCGGAAGTATCAAACTTCATAGGTTCTTCAAATCGAAGCGTCATTAAGTTCATGCACGATGGCGACTCTGGCTTCGAGGCATTCCTCAATAACGAAAATTGCTATGATGTGGATATGCTGATGACAGCTGACACTCTGTGGGATTTCTTTTATCCCACATTTGATGCAGACCCCGCTAGCGTAACGTTCACTGGGCTATTCAATTCGTTTGAAGACAAAGTGCGTGCTCAAGGTGAAGACCATTTGCGAGTCTTTAAAGCGATTTTGCTGCTCAACGCATTATCACCCAAGTTCAAGAAGTCAATCGAGCTGATGACCCCAAACGACAACGTACTCCGTTGTATGTTTGCTGGTGATCGTGCTCACAGTAAAGTTATCGACATCTTGAACTATCTCGACGAGAACAAAATTGTAGTCCGCGACATCTTTGGCGAGTTCAAAATCCGCGGCACTTCCTACAATCAGAATGAGATGAACAAACGTCGGCAGGACGAACAGTCGGCCTATAAGACGTCTATTTCTGTTCTTGATTATGACACTGTCAGTAAAGAAGACCTCGGTGGGTTGTTCCAAATAGGCGTTTCTGTTAAGCGAGAAACTGCCGTCCAGTTCTTCTCATGCGAGGATAGCGAGCAACTCCTTCGCAGTAGGTTGAATAAGTTCACATCTGACAAGCCCAACTATATGCACGTTGCGTTCTTCCTCGCTCTTGATGAAGAAAACCGTGAAATAAAATCGACACTGCTCAACAATTTCTCAAAGGAATTTGAAAATCTGGTTATTGTACTGGCTGAAGAAACATTCTCTATACAGGCTTATAACAAATTCATTGATGCCGTGGCCACATCTAAAGTTGCTCGTAGTCATTTCAATGAATCTGAGGCTAAGGAATTTGAGAAAGCGGCTCATGCTTTTGTTTCTAAGTGGATTACACAACTTCGGCACAACACCTATAATGTATATTTCAATGGTGAGTCTTATCGTGAAGGCACTATTGATCAACTTCCAGACCTTCTTAACAATAAGCTCTGTGCTAAGATTTATAACATGGGATTTGAGACAATGCGTTTTCCAAAGACGGTAACTGTCCGAAAGTTATCCAACAAATACTGCAGGCGCAAAACCGTGATCAGCTAATATCGCACGGCAGTAGTGCTTCGCCGCTAAAATATCTCTTTGAGGAAAACGGAAATACTCTTGTTAAATCTGATGGAGTGCTTTCTGAAAATGCTCTTAACGGGCATTCGTGGCTGGTAGAAATCTGCCATCATGTGGAAAAATGCATGGAAAAAGCACGTAAGGAATACGCTGATAAATTCAGTTTGCCTGTAGTGTTCGCTTCGTTCATAAAGCCACCCTATGGCATGTTTACTTCCATGCTGAATTGTGCAGCTATAGCATACGCTCTCCGCAAATATAAGTCTGAGTTGTTCCAAACAACTATATCCCAGCCCATCTCTGACGAGGCACTTTGCACCATGGTGACCGACTTATTCAAGATGTGGAAAGACGGTAAGTCTGACTCAAACTCCAAAATGCTTCTCCGTTTTGGCTCGAAGGAGGAAAGTGACCTTACCAAATTACTTTATGATACATTCGATCTCGGCCATACAATTAAGGCCAAACCAGATGATGTCAAGAGTCTCGACAATGCTAAATGGTACATTCAGGAATTCTGCAAGCTATATGCAAAACAACCTCTATGGACTCTTGTCCATATTCCCAGTTTATCGGAAGATTTGAAGAATGCGATACAATCTCTTATTGCAATCTTTGCTCAGGAGGCTCCTCCTGTCGAGAAAATTAAAGCGATTTATCGCAACATCAAAAACAATCATGTGGAGCTTCTTATACTTATCACCAATGTTGATAATTACGAAAAAGGATTTGTAAACTTCGTTGACAGTATAGAAGGTATCAAAATCGAGAAAGCATGGTGGAACGAGATGCTTGAAAAGCTCTCGCAACTTCCCAGCGAAATCGCATTTCGTAAGGAGTCCGATGTTGAAAAAGCCATTTACCAATTCTATATTATTGCTGTCCGATAAAACTTTTTGAGGCAAAACAAAATTAGGACTGGCACCTATTGCAGGAGTCAGTCCTTTTAGTTTAGTTTGTGTTGGTCAAAACATATTCTAAACTATGCCCAAAAGTAGTCATTTTAGCGGACAGCCGCTCTATGGTCAGGTAATAAAACTGCTTGACAAGTCGAAAATTCTTCAGTTTAGCCGCGAATACGGAGGAGAGAGATATACCAAACGGTTTAACTGCTGGATTCATCTGGTGGTAATGCTCTATGCGGTGATAATGCGATTCGACTCATTGCGTGAGATAACAGCCAGTTTGCTTGCCGAGACGCGTAAACTGTCTCATATAGGTATTACATTCAAAATCGGGCGCAGCACACTCGCGGATGCCAACAAGAGGCGCCCCGAAGCTATATTTGAGGCTATATATCGCGATTTATATGCCACTTACCGCCACGTTCTTTCCTCGGACAGCCACAGCCGCAAGACTCCAAAATGGATGAAACGGCTGCAGATTATCGACTCCACGACTATTACTCTGTTCTCCAACCTGCTGTTCAAGGGAGTCGGACGCCATCCAAAGACCGGAAAAAAGAAAGGCGGAATCAAGGTTCATACCGTCATACATGCCAACGAAGGTGTGCCGTCGGATATAAAGTTCACATCAGCGGCTACAAACGACTCATTCATGCTCAAGCCAACAACATTGAGTAAAGGCGACATAATGGCAATGGACCGCGCATACATCGACTATGAGAAGTTCCAACAACTGACGGAGCGTGGCGTAACATACGTCACCAAGATGAAGAAGAACCTGAAATACAGCATATTGTCGGACACTATGTATCAGACTCCTGACGGACTGATGGAGGTCAGGATACAGCAAGTGGAGTTTGTAAAGCAGGTTAAAGGCGGAGAGGTCATTCGACATAAATCACGCATAATCACTTATGTGGATGTCAAGAAGCGCAAACTGATATCGCTGCTGACCAACGATATGGAGTCCGACCCGGAGGAAATCATCGCGATATACCGACAGAGATGGGAAATTGAGCTGCTGTTCAAGCAGATGAAACAAAACTTTCCACTTAAATACTTCTATGGCGAGAGCGCCAATGCCATCAAGATCCAGATCTGGATCACACTAATCGCCAATCTACTGCTGATGGTTATGCAGAAGGGGCTGAAACGCCAGTGGAGCTTCTCCGGGCTGGCAACAATGGTCAGAATTACCCTGATGTACTACGTTGACTTCAACAGCCTGTTTAACAACCCGGAAAAAGAGTGGGAAATCATCCTTTCCGAGGCCTCCGGAGCGCCTCCCGAACCGTCATTGTTTGACTGAGGGGGCTTGTAAGGTAAAAAAGAAGACTCGAACACCGTAAAATCAGCGTTCGAGCCATACTTTATTGCGCTATTTGAGTTTTATCGGACAGCAATAATTCTATATCCGTAAAACCTCCGGTAGCGGCGGACAGAATGGAGAAGGCGATGGGGACAGCGACAATGGTGAAGACGGCAACAACAGTGGTAATGATGGAGACTCTAACAATGAAAATAAGACCTCTAAGACGGACATCGTTAAGCAGGCTAAAGAGAAAATCAAGACCACAAATATGCCAAACACCATGTGGCAAATGGCCATACTTAATCTTCTCGAACAGTATCCTGAAACCGCAGATTTTTTCAATCGACTATAAAAATGGATGCAACCGACAAAGTAATAGCATTTCACTCGCTTGATGACCTTAAGGAGGCCATTAGCGTTGACGTAAAGTCATATGATGTGCTAGCGCAACGATATTGTGTACGCTTCATTATGTTGAATAACTTTGATGCTTTTCGAGAACTAACCAAGTTTCTTGTTTTGGAACTTGGTGTGGAAAAGTTCGATCTTGAAAAGCTTGCGTTTGGCCCGGACAAAACCATTGACATCGACACTCTGAGCGATGCCGTACGGAACTTGAAGGTCTCTAGCATCGTAACACCCTTCTCTGAACTTGCTCGATTTTTCAAAGAGGACGAGTTCAAGGGTTTCTTTAATGATATTATCTTATCTGAAGATATTGCACATCCTCAAAAGCGAATTTATATTCCCATCATCGGGCTGCATAACCGGTTTACAGACTTCCTCAAATCCTTTGGACGCATTGAAGAGAGCGCCCCCATTTGGCAATATTATACGCCTAAGGACGATAAGGTAATGGTATACGTCTCAAAATTCAAAAACTATACTATTCCTGACAAGCTTAATATTTGCTCACTGCCTACCATGCGTGATTGGCTTAGTTTCTGGAAGAAACAGGCACCTAAAGATAAAATCTTGTGTGGTGCATCACCAATTCTAAACCGCTGGCCGAATGCTAAGCCGGACTCAATATTCACATTCCAGTCTGTAGATAACTCGCATAAGTTTATAACCGACTTCCTTGAAATATCATTACCCATAGAATATAAGGAATCAGAATTGGAATATTGGGACGCAATGCTTCAAAACATCGGCAAGAAGGCCGCTCAGCTGTTCGACTTTCCGAGCTATGTTGAAGACCTATTTAATCGAAAAACGATAACTGCAAACGATATTCTTTTGCTTTGGGCAAAAAATGAAACACTGGCTTATGAGCGTTGGCTTCTTAAAGCTTACGCACTTGCTTACAAAGGGGATGAACTGTCGGGTTATATGTGCGATGTCCTTCATGAGATCGACGACTTTAAGATTGCTAACACATTGTTTGTCAATCTTACCGAGCGGATATTCTATATGACTAATGCGGAACGTCTTCAAAACTTCGACAGCCGCAAATATATTATGCAGTCTCAGTGCGAATTGTTCCGCACACTTGTTCCTGAGGAACATCAGTTATGGGTCAAGAATCATATCATTGAAATAGCTCAAAAGGACGATAGCCTTTCTCAAGCAAAACGACTTTGTACTTCCATCTTTGACTTTGAGAAAATCTTGTTCCTCGGCTGGTATGTTCTTATGGCAGAGAAAGACTTCGGTCTTTCACACCTTAAAGAATTTTATCCTGACCTTGCCGGGTACCTTACTGCGTATGAATCTGTTGCGACCAAAGTTACAGCCTCGTGGGCAGCTGATTATCTAGAACGATTCCGTAGGGCAAAGATAGTTGATAATTACACCGAAGAACTCAAGGAAATTGTAGAGGAACGCAACGCGAGTGCTGAATCTTTTTATAATTGGTACTACTCGTTCCAGAATAGTCACGATTTGCTGAATGAAATTCAGAATAGTCAAGTTTACCCCATAGACAAAATCTATTGGGTGGACGGCCTCGGCGCAGAATTTATTCCATTCATTCACTACCTGCTTGAAAACTCACAGAGCAATTATGAAGCCATACTTTCGCAAATCGCTCGCACAACTATTCCATCGAACACGCATCTTAACTCATTTGATGTTGGCAACCATCTCATCTTTAAACTCAATGCGCTTGACGAACTGGCACACGAAGGCCACTATCAAAAATATACGACCCTAGTTGCAGAGCTGGAAACTGTTAAAGCAGTTATCTACAAAATTCTTGACGATAATAAAGTCGGTAAACACACAATCGCCATCGTGTCGGATCATGGACTTAGCTCCATGTCCCGCAAGTGCGACTCATTGAAGATTGATTCCAAAACAAAGCATGAAGGCCGATATGTCCCCCTTGCAGATGATTGTACGATGGTCAGCGACATTGATTTCGTAGTTCACGAAAATGAACGCGACCATAAGAAATATAAAGTCGCTCTCAGACATCAGTCGCTTGGTGTCAAACCGACACACGAGGTACATGGCGGTGCCACGCCTGAAGAAGTGCTTGTCCCATTCATTGTTATTTCCAATGATGATGCCTCGAAATCTCTCAAATACACGATTGTACCAGTCGAGGCTAAGGTGCCCATTTCTGACAGGAAGGTCGTATTTAAGATTATTCCTGAGCCTCAGTCATCCAAGGCCATATTCAATGGTCAAGAGATAACTCTTATTCGCCATGGTATGCAATGGGAGGGTATCATCCCCAATGCAACCGAGGGCAAACATCACATCACGGTTATTCCTTTCAGAGGGAAACCTGTACAATTGGAAATTGAATTCTTTGGTATGGGCTTTAGCTCAGGCCTTGATTTAGATGACTTTTAATTATGAGTGAAATTGGTGATAAAATCAGGCTGGTTTTCAGAGAATCTACTGTCTATAAGAATCCAGCCAACAATGAAGTATTCGTTGGCCGTAATCTGCCATCATTTGTCAAGGACTATCTGATAGCCACGCATATTGATCAGAACGGCAAACTACGTCGTGATGCTCTTGTTAGATTCCTCGATGAACACATACCTCTTAATCCTAATGCTATTCGCAGCCGCCTCATGCAAGGCGATGTTATTACTCTACTTACTCGTTTTGAGATAAGCACAAACATCGCCAAAAACAAGACACAGTTCCAAATTCCGGAAATGGGTATAAAGATGGCGGATACGGAAATACCACAGCATATCGTAGACCAAAATCCCGATGATTTGATTGACGGAGAAAAGTGGGGAATTATCAAACTTGTTTATATTCCACCGCAAGATAAGGAGAGGGGGTATATTGAAATGTCGAAATATAAGCCTTTCCGTCCACTCGAACGTCTCGATCTCAATTCGTTCAGAGAGTGCCGTAAGAAATTTACAACCGATGAATGGATTGATGTGCTTATTTCGGCTATGGAGTACACCCCGTCAGCCTTTTCGGGCAAAACTCAAAAACTGGAGTTTCTGGCTCGTTTACTACCGTTCATCGAGCCTCGTCTAAACCTGATTGAACTGGCACCCAAGGGCACTGGTAAATCCTATGTTTTCGGCAATTTGTCAAAGTTCGTTTGGCTCATTGGCGGGGGGAAAGTTTCCCGTGCCAAGCTCTTTTATGACAAATCACGCAAGACACCTGGAATTATGCTCCATCATGACCTTGTAGCACTTGATGAGATTCAGTCTATTACTTTCACTGATACCATGGAGATGCGTTCTATCCTTAAAAACTATCTCGAATATGGTAAGACCAACGTTGATAATTACGAATTTATGTCTGAGTGTGGCCTGATTCTTCTTGGTAATATACCCTTATCAGAAGATGGTTTCCCAATGTCCGATAACTATGTAGAAGAACTTCCAGAAGCCTTTAAAGAGTCTGCTCTTCTCGACCGGTTCCACGGATTTATAGAAGGTTGGTTACTTCCACGCATTACCAATGACATGGCACTACGCGACTGGACTTTGAACGTAGAATTCTTCTCGGAGGTCCTACACCAACTCAGAACTGCAACGGAATATGCTACAATTGTAAATCAATCTATCGCAGTTCCGGAGGGGGCAGATATGCGCCATCTGAAAGCCGTAAAGCGTATTGCCTCAGCCTATCTGAAGCTGCTGTTTCCACACGTTCTCAACAAGGAGGATATGGATATTGCTGAGTTTTATACATATTGTTTGAAACCGGCTGTTCATCGTAGAGATATTATTCGTCGTCAATGTGCTAACATCGACCGTGAAAGTTCTTTCTCCAAACCCATGCCAATATTTGAATTAAAGTAATGCCGTCTAATACCGACATATCAAAGCTGAAAGAGCTATATGAATCCCTTGACAGACTGAAAGAGTCCGGGGAGGATGTTGTTGCAGAAATACGTAAAGAAATCAACAACATTGAATTGCAATATCTCAAAGAAAATCTGTTTCCGGAAATGATGAAAACTCTAAGCCGTAAGATATCTTGGTTGAGATGCTCGGTTGATATGAACCTACAATTCAATGGTGAAAAACAGCTTGACTATTCATTTTGCAAATCAGGATCGACAGTATTTATTCGCGATAAATATGAATGTAACTGCCCAAACGAGGATATCCTTGAAGAATCGGAAATGGATTCTAATAATCTAGAAATTATTACCAGTACAAGCAATCAGACTGATGCTCATGATACTCCAAAGCGTAGCAAGACATACACACTTAGAGTTGAGTTTCCTAATGGGAAAGTTTTTCAGGGGAACGTCGTCAGCGATACATATGTGGCTGTCATAAAAGAGATTAATCCGGAAAAAGTAGATTCGGTTGGTTTGTCACATGCCGGAGTTGCTGTCGTCTCCCAAACGCTTGACTCTAAATATGCAAAATATCAAAAACCTATAGGTGGAGGGTGGTACGTAATGACAAATAGTTCAACAAAAGCAAAGGGTTTTGATCTTAAAACAATATCCGATGAATTGGAGCTTGAATTAAAAATTAGTCTTGTCCCTTTAAATAATTCAGAGGAAGCAATACCCATAATGGGAATATCGGAAAGTGAGCGTCATAGAATTCGAGTTACATTCCTAGATGGACGTACTATCTGTCCTATGAAGGTATTGGAAGCCCTCGTAGAGGTTGTAAAATATGCTGGTGTAGATAGAGTGCGAGAATTGGGCATCAATTGTTGCGCCGACAATTTAATACTGAAAAATCCTGCACCTCGTTATAAAAAACTGTGTAAACCTATTGGTAATGGTTGGTTATGTAATACTTGTTCCGACACTATTACCAAGTTCAACCAGATAACCGAGATTTCACAAAAACTCAATCTGGGAATTAAGGTTGAATTAGTATAATAGTTTAAGTATTATGATATAAGGTGCATTTGTGAGATTTAATGGAGGTATTAAATCGATAATGGAATTATATAATGACAAAAAATATAGAAATACGAAATAGTACAGCAGAATTCCTCATCTTTATGCTTGAAGGCAAGGAGGATGGGATTCAAGTAATGTATAAAGATGAAACCATTTGGGCAACGCAGAAAGCTATAGCACAGCTTTTTGACATTGATAGAACGGTTGTGTCAAAGCATCTTAAAAATATATTTGAGTCATCTGAATTATTGCAAGATTCAGTATGTGTAAAATTTGCACATACTGCTGAGGATGGTAAAACCTATAATACACAATTCTATAATCTCGATGCCATCATCAGTGTAGGTTATCGCGTGAATTCTGTTCGTGCCACTCAGTTCCGGCAGTGGTGTACGTTTGTACTCCGACAGTTTGCTATCCGTGGATATGTACTTGACCGTAAGCGAATGGAAAACGGCTCTTTCATCGGTGAGGACTACTTTGAACATTTGCTTGCCGAAATAAGGGAGATAAGGCTGAGTGAGCGTCGTTTTTATCAGAAACTGACCGACATTTATGCTACGGCAATAGACTATAACAAGGATGCTCCGACAACTCGTCTGTTTTTCAAGAAAGTACAGAACAAAATGCATTATGCTATACACGGGCATACTGCTGCGGAACTGATTGTGGAACGAGCCAATGCAGATAAAGAGCACATGGGGCTGACTACTTGGGAAAATGCTCCGAATGGAAAAATTGTCAAGTACAACCGTCCGCGACAGCAGGTATAGCTTAAAAAAATAGCCGTCCAGGTTTTGGGCGGCTATTTTTGTGAGAGTTTCCAGCGGTCGGGAAGCAGGTCGCGGTATTTTTCGATCGGGGTGTTTGGCGGCCATGCGGCACATCGGTCGATTATGTCGCAGAAGTAGTCGAAGACGTTGACTCCGCAGCGGTGGCAGGTGATCGCAAGAGAGTGGTACAGGGCGGCGGCTTCGGCTCCGGAGTGGGAGCCGATTGTAAGTCGGCGACGGGTCAGGGATATGTAGCGGTTGATTCGCTCGACTTCGTTGTTGTCGAGTCTGTAGGTGGGTGAGGCAAAGATGCGTGGTATCTCGTCCCATTGTTTGAGTGCATGTTCGGTGGCGGCGAGCAGCGGGTCGTCGGGTGGCACGCCGATGCGGTCTTTGACTGCTGTCAGTCTCATGCGGATTTTCTCGAGCATCACCTTGGAGTATCGTTGTCTCCACTCAAGGTGCTTTCCCGCCGTCCATCCGTCTTTGCCTATGCGGTGCTGATGCTCGAAGTGGTAAAGGAGTCCGAAGAGCTTTGCTATTTCCTGCGCCTTTGGATTGTCTTTCAGATCGAGAAACTTTCGCTTGATGTGCTGCAGGCATGGCAAGCGTTTTATCCCGCTCATCCCACCGATTCCGATATGCCGGTATCCCGAGTAATAGTCGCACTGGAAGGCTCCGTTGAAGCCTTTTATGTGTTGCTCGAAGACTTCGGCCGAGCGGGAGCCGTCGTCATAGAAGAAGTACACAAGCCCGGTTGTCATGCCGACGAACACCCATATGTAGCCTTTCTTGATCTTTCTTCCCGAAGGAGTTGCCACCTGCAGCCGCACTTTCTGATAGGTCTCGTCACCGCAGATATAATTGTCCGCGACTATTGCCTGACCCAGCGCCTTGTATAGATTTTCCAGATGTACCCTTACCTTACTTACGAGCTTCTGTGCGGTGCCTTTGTCAAGGTCGAAGCCGTGGGCACGGAAGTATTCGACAGCATTTTCAAGTGGCATGCAGTGGAGATAGCGTAGCTCGGCGAGTCCGGCTATGAAGGAAGATGTATACTGCGAGTTAAGCAGCGGTGTGGCGGGTGCGGAACCTTTGTATATTTTCTCGTCCTGCACGTATTTTCTGACCTTGTAGATAATTTTTTTGAAGCGCATCGGCTCCATGACGTAGCGCACGACATCGCACTCGCCGATAAACGTCGCCGCCTCGGGATTGAAGTCCGGACTGTCAGGCTCCACTATAATGGTCTCCACCTCACACTCCGGATGCGTCTTCCTTTTGGCGCCGTTGTTGGTACGTTTCTTCTCTGGCTTCTGCTGTCGAGTTTCGGATGTGGCAGGAGTCGTCACCGGTTTCTTCTGACGCTCCGACGGCGAGCCCTGCAGACGCTGCACTGCCTGACGCGCGGCTTTCTCTTTGCTCAGTTCCGCACTTTTGCCTTTCATAGCCTCCTCCATTGAGGCCATTTGCTTGCGCAGTTCATCTACAGTCGCCACAAGCTTCTCGTTGGTCGACTGCAGCTTTTCATTGGATAAAGTAAGCGAGCTGACAGAGGCCAACGCCTCGTCGAGCCGCCCTTGAAGGAACTCGATCTGACGTTGCAGAAACTCTATCAACTCGTTCTTTTTCATGGTGTAAAGTTACAAAAAATATCTGACATTTGCAACTTTCCACGCCATTTATTTATTTGATTAACAAATTATTAAGCCTTATTTTACGGCCATTCTGAAGCGATTTTCGACCATCACCTTCACAGGCGTGAGGCCCCTCATCAGCATATAGAAATCGTCCCATTGGAGCCTGCGCACGCCGTCATCGCCCTTTTTGAGCACCTCCCGGAAACGGCCTCGCGACAGTCTTTTTGTGTACATCAAAAATCCGTCGCCATCCCATTTCAACGCCTTCATGGTCTTGCGGTCCTTTGAGAAAAACACATACACATCGCCCGATGCCGGAGAATGCCCCTTCCACGACCACACCATCTGGGCCAGACCCCGGATGCCGTAGCGCATCGATACCGGCTGCCGGCATACCCAGAGCCGCATATCCGCCTCAAGACTCCACATCACTCCTGCGTGTCATGACATCCACCAGAAGCGCCAGCCCCTCCGCGCTTATCTCTCCCAGACTCACGCCTCGGCCCCAACCGAGTTCGATGTGCACGTCACGCACGACACTGGTGGCACCGACATCCCGGCTCTCATCCGCAACCTGAATACCGGGAACCTTAACCTCCCGGAATAACGGCCCGCCACCTTCCCGCGACGAATCCGGTCTCTCCGGCAGACTGCGTTGATAATCGCTTATGCTGATTTTGCGGCGCCGAAGCCACTCATAAAGCCGCTGGACGTTGACGCCGGTACCGGCACAGAAACGGTTCAATGCGATATAGCCGTCTGTCTCGCATTGATTCTTGTAACGCGTCCATGTCTCTGAATAGACATCGGACAAAGACTTGTTATAACCCATGATTCTTTTTGTCGACAAAGATACAACTCTCTTTCGGAGTTCGTCAATATGCTATCGCGGATGGTTGTACATTGTCAAAACAGATGTATCTGTTGCAAAAAACTATTTGCGAGAAAACGAATTGGAGGAGATGGGCAGAATAGTCAATGCATCCCTTGATATGGCAGAAAATATGGCCAAACGTCACATTCCAATGACAATGGAGGATTGGGCAAAACGTATTGACAAATTCATTGATGTGGCAGAACTTCCGATATTACAGGATAGCGGAAACGTGTCAGCCGAATTTGCCAAAGAGTTCGCGGAAACGGAGTTTGAAAAGTACAGGATTATTCAAGACAGACTGTTCCAATCCGACTTTGACCGATTCAGTGATGGTAATCTGCTACCTTTAGATATAGACAATAGTTCGGTAAAATTTGCATATTCAATTGAATATCAATAAGATACAACAATAATTCAATATCGAAGCAAACTATTGTGTATCAGTGCGATACAGCTATGCCTGCTCAAAAATTACCGAACTGTTGTATAGAATGATATGGAAGTAAAAAGCAACGAGTTTCAATCCTGATTTCTAGGTTTAAGACTCGTTGCTCTGTATAATTTGCTATTTGGACTTATTCAATACCTTCGATAGAAGTATCATTGTAGTAATTCCAGCCACGACAATTAGGACAGTCCATAAAACTGCTTTCCAAATCAATGCCGAATACAAAATCTCTGCATTTGCTATCATGATGCTGGCGAAAAAAGAAGATAAGGCAACCAGTATGATAATCAAGATATAAAATGTCGTATATGGTATGAAAATATACCCATCAGCCTTACGGATATTTCGTTCAGTTTCATTACATTTGTCTTGAATTTGATGAAGGAACTTATCAAGGACTATTTGCCCGAATTTCTCGGCTTCCTCTTTTGTCTGCTGTGCAATAGCTACTTTGTACTCCCGTAGAAATTCGAGCAGATTTACCAGATTTGTAATCATGTAATGCACGTTGTCATTCAGGCTGGCAAGTTCCTTTACGTTCACTTTGAGTAGCCGTTTCTCTTCCTCCAGATATTCATTCTTGGGAATGGATTTTATGGATTCCGCTTCACTCATCTCAGCGGAAAAATCGAATTTCTTTTTCATAGGCTTATCGTTTTAGTCCTGTTTTTGTTTTCTTTCCTAACGAATGACTGGCTGCACGAGCGCATCTGCGAGCCCATTGCAAATCGTCCTTGTCTCTCCACGGAAGGTCGCTTTGCGAACCTCCGCCACCTCCACCGGTTGCTACATTCGGCGTATAAAGCAGTCCGACAAAAATAGCTACCGCCATATCGGTAAGCTCTTGACTATTGGCAACAAATCTGTAATCAAACTCGTCATTGAAACAGTCAAGCACTTTTCCTGGAATATAGAATCGGTGTTCCTTGCCTTCATGGGTAAGGGTATAGGGAATCATGTCCGGAAGGTCTGTGCGATATTGGGTATAGTCTATTGGAGCAGCCTTATGCTCTGCTGATTGTTGGATGGCTTGCGGAGTATTGCTCCTAATGGTGGCCGTTGACTGGTGGTGTAGTTTCTTCCATGTTGTAGGAAGTTTCGAGATCATAAAATTTCTGCCGACTCCCAATTCGGAAGCCTTGTATTTGGTATTCCCATGCACGAGCGCATATCCACGGAGAACACCTTGCTTGTCCTCTCGTTCATGCACGACGTAGCCTTTCAGGGCAAGGGCATTTTTTGTACTCATCCCATGACCATAATGGCATTGCTTTCAACGCCTTCATGCAGTCCCGGTTCACCTGTGGAATGTTGCGATTTCGGATTTGCGCCGCAGTCGTCCATCCTCGTTTCTTTGCCACTCGCTCGGCGGCATGTTGCGCCCGAAGATGAATGTTATGGTCGTTATTGATATTGCCATCTTCATCCAAACGACAGACCGCAGCATGGAGGTGGGGTACTTCGCCTTTGGATTCCGTATGCAACCAAACCGTGTATTTGCTGTTTGCTAAATTGGTCGGGCAGGAACGGACTTTTCCGTCCTTGCCGGTAATCATTTGTTTGTCGAACTCCTCGGCGAACTCTTGCCAGAGCTTTTGCCAGTCCTCAATGTCATAGAATCGGGTATGTTCGGGCGATGGACTCAGTTCGATTCTGATAACGGAGTTCTTTATCGGACGGTGTTGTGATAGGGTCAACTGCATGGAGTTCCATGTCCCCATAGCATCCGGTTCAGAGGGCAACAGATTGTCCAATACCCGATAGATTTTTTCCGGATGTTTCTTGTGCTGTGATTCGCCGGTAATGTAACGGATATCGTTTATTCCGTGCGATATGGCTTTGGCTTTTGAAATCATTCTTCTTCAGATTGAGGGTTAGACGGAATCTTGTTTTTCTCTTTTATAGCATTCAGGAACTGGCAGACACTTTCGGCTACATTGCCAAGTTCCTTGAGCCAGCCGACCATGAACGGAATCTGATTGAACATTGCCACACGTTGCTTTGTGGACATTCCGTGCAGTGCGGAGGTGTATTTTACGAGATCAGACCGACAATCGTCCAGATTCTGCAACAGTGCAGCTTCTTCTTTCGTGAGCCTTGCTTTGGGTTTGAAGTTATACGCACACGACAATAGGTAATCGCTTACAGTCATACCGCATTTTGCAGCCAGAGATTTTATATACTCCTTCTGGGTAGGAGTAACTTTCGCCCCGATGAAGACATTTCTTGTCTCTTTCGAGGAATCCGATGTATTTTCAATATCTTCTTTCATTTGAATCGTTTTTATAATGGTTGAATAGGTGCGAGCTTGCGAGTACCGCACCGGCAAAGGAACTGAGCAGGCGAGAGCGCCAATGTAAAACCGTAACGCAGTGAGGTTATACCTTGGCATATCTCGCAACAGTTACCTGTTGATGCTTCCCGACACGTCCTATCGGATGCGTATAGCGAGCAGGCAATCAGACAGGAAACGTAAGGTGATATAAGTCTCTAAAAGAGGGGAGAGCATGAATATCTCACACGATGTCTTCCTGCTGACTTTGCTTTATTCTTATATATACCCCCCGGCAATAAAGTAAAGTTAGATGGGGAGTGTCAATTCTTGCACACCGCTAATCTAATAGTGGTATTCAGGATTGAAGGCATACTCTTTCCCTTTTTTTATCACCATCCGCTTGTTGCTGACAAAGGTGGCAACTTTGACCGCCTTGTTGTGACCGAGCTTTACATTCTGCAATCCGTAACCCTCTTTTAAACGTTCCAGATACTCATCGTAACTGCCGATATTGCCATTGGCAAAAGCGGCATCCAATGCTGCGCGATGTACGCTTTCCGGAATCTCCCTGTACGGATCGAACGGTTCTTTGATTGGTCGCCCGACCTTCTTCTCTTTGGGCAGATAAAACTCTACCGGTTCGGGCAGTACCTCCTCGTTTATGCGGAATGCGAAAGGCTCAAATTCCCGGTCACGGATATGTACGGCTTCGACCATACTTATGTTTTTGTCCTCTTTATCCACCTCGACCTGCATGATGGTTTCAGCCTTGTTGTTAAGCTCCGTGCCGATGTGCCCACGTGCGTGTTCATCATTCTTGTTCTGATGCAGGACGGTATGGATATGAATCTGCCTGTCGTCCGTCCATTGCATGAATTTGGAGATGATGTCGGTGGATTCACTGGACGAATTGATGTCATAAAGGAAGTCACGGATGCCATCTACAATGACCAATCCCAAATTCGGTATTGTGCCGATGGCTTCTTCGACTATCAACATGCGTATCTTTGGGGCGAACTTGCGCAGAGACAGCATGAGCAGATTATCCGGCTTCTCATCGTCCGGTAGTCCCGCCAAACGCAAGATACGTTTCAATACCAACTGGCAATGATGCTGCCCCTGTTCCGTGTCGATATACAGAATCTTCCGCTTGTTTTCAGGGAACATAGAACGTACAACCGTCCGCGACAGCAGGTATAGCTTAAAAAAATAGCCGTCCAGGTTTTGGGCGGCTATTTTTGTGAGAGTTTCCAGCGGTCGGGAAGCAGGTCGCGGTATTTTTCGATCGGGGTGTTTGGCGGCCATGCGGCACATCGGTCGATTATGTCGCAGAAGTAGTCGAAGACGTTGACTCCGCAGCGGTGGCAGGTGATCGCAAGAGAGTGGTACAGGGCGGCGGCTTCGGCTCCGGAGTGGGAGCCGATTGTAAGTCGGCGACGGGTCAGGGATATGTAGCGGTTGATTCGCTCGACTTCGTTGTTGTCGAGTCTGTAGGTGGGTGAGGCAAAGATGCGTGGTATCTCGTCCCATTGTTTGAGTGCATGTTCGGTGGCGGCGAGCAGCGGGTCGTCGGGTGGCACGCCGATGCGGTCTTTGACTGCTGTCAGTCTCATGCGGATTTTCTCGAGCATCACCTTGGAGTATCGTTGTCTCCACTCAAGGTGCTTTCCCGCCGTCCATCCGTCTTTGCCTATGCGGTGCTGATGCTCGAAGTGGTAAAGGAGTCCGAAGAGCTTTGCTATTTCCTGCGCCTTTGGATTGTCTTTCAGATCGAGAAACTTTCGCTTGATGTGCTGCAGGCATGGCAAGCGTTTTATCCCGCTCATCCCACCGATTCCGATATGCCGGTATCCCGAGTAATAGTCGCACTGGAAGGCTCCGTTGAAGCCTTTTATGTGTTGCTCGAAGACTTCGGCCGAGCGGGAGCCGTCGTCATAGAAGAAGTACACAAGCCCGGTTGTCATGCCGACGAACACCCATATGTAGCCTTTCTTGATCTTTCTTCCCGAAGGAGTTGCCACCTGCAGCCGCACTTTCTGATAGGTCTCGTCACCGCAGATATAATTGTCCGCGACTATTGCCTGACCCAGCGCCTTGTATAGATTTTCCAGATGTACCCTTACCTTACTTACGAGCTTCTGTGCGGTGCCTTTGTCAAGGTCGAAGCCGTGGGCACGGAAGTATTCGACAGCATTTTCAAGTGGCATGCAGTGGAGATAGCGTAGCTCGGCGAGTCCGGCTATGAAGGAAGATGTATACTGCGAGTTAAGCAGCGGTGTGGCGGGTGCGGAACCTTTGTATATTTTCTCGTCCTGCACGTATTTTCTGACCTTGTAGATAATTTTTTTGAAGCGCATCGGCTCCATGACGTAGCGCACGACATCGCACTCGCCGATAAACGTCGCCGCCTCGGGATTGAAGTCCGGACTGTCAGGCTCCACTATAATGGTCTCCACCTCACACTCCGGATGCGTCTTCCTTTTGGCGCCGTTGTTGGTACGTTTCTTCTCTGGCTTCTGCTGTCGAGTTTCGGATGTGGCAGGAGTCGTCACCGGTTTCTTCTGACGCTCCGACGGCGAGCCCTGCAGACGCTGCACTGCCTGACGCGCGGCTTTCTCTTTGCTCAGTTCCGCACTTTTGCCTTTCATAGCCTCCTCCATTGAGGCCATTTGCTTGCGCAGTTCATCTACAGTCGCCACAAGCTTCTCGTTGGTCGACTGCAGCTTTTCATTGGATAAAGTAAGCGAGCTGACAGAGGCCAACGCCTCGTCGAGCCGCCCTTGAAGGAACTCGATCTGACGTTGCAGAAACTCTATCAACTCGTTCTTTTTCATGGTGTAAAGTTACAAAAAATATCTGACATTTGCAACTTTCCACGCCATTTATTTATTTGATTAACAAATTATTAAGCCTTATTTTACGGCCATTCTGAAGCGATTTTCGACCATCACCTTCACAGGCGTGAGGCCCCTCATCAGCATATAGAAATCGTCCCATTGGAGCCTGCGCACGCCGTCATCGCCCTTTTTGAGCACCTCCCGGAAACGGCCTCGCGACAGTCTTTTTGTGTACATCAAAAATCCGTCGCCATCCCATTTCAACGCCTTCATGGTCTTGCGGTCCTTTGAGAAAAACACATACACATCGCCCGATGCCGGAGAATGCCCCTTCCACGACCACACCATCTGGGCCAGACCCCGGATGCCGTAGCGCATCGATACCGGCTGCCGGCATACCCAGAGCCGCATATCCGCCTCAAGACTCCACATCACTCCTGCGTGTCATGACATCCACCAGAAGCGCCAGCCCCTCCGCGCTTATCTCTCCCAGACTCACGCCTCGGCCCCAACCGAGTTCGATGTGCACGTCACGCACGACACTGGTGGCACCGACATCCCGGCTCTCATCCGCAACCTGAATACCGGGAACCTTAACCTCCCGGAATAACGGCCCGCCACCTTCCCGCGACGAATCCGGTCTCTCCGGCAGACTGCGTTGATAATCGCTTATGCTGATTTTGCGGCGCCGAAGCCACTCATAAAGCCGCTGGACGTTGACGCCGGTACCGGCACAGAAACGGTTCAATGCGATATAGCCGTCTGTCTCGCATTGATTCTTGTAACGCGTCCATGTCTCTGAATAGACATCGGACAAAGACTTGTTATAACCCATGATTCTTTTTGTCGACAAAGATACAACTCTCTTTCGGAGTTCGTCAATATGCTATCGCGGATGGTTGTACGTATTGTCCGCCTTCTCCATCATTCCTAGTTTTTAGCGTTCGGTTTACGGCGATGGGAAGCGAGCATAGCCTCATTCTCTTCCTCGAAACTTTGCGGAGCCGGATTCTTTCGGGAGGATTCCAGCCATTTGTCTAATTCGTCCCGATAGATGTAGAGATGCTTCCCTTGTTTGATAACCGGAATATCGTCCTTTTTGACTTTGTAATAGAAGGTCGATAACGGCATTTTGAGATAGGCGCAAGCCTCCTGCACGGTCATGGGTACGTGCGTGTTCTCTTTGACTTCGTGCTGCTTGGAAAGTCTTTCCGTCAGCAGATTTTCCATACTTGCAATCCGGTTGCACAATTCGCCTACCACTGCCGGCAGGTCATTGAATGTCAGTTCTTCTTGTTTCATTTTAAAAGAGTTTTAATCGTTTAACATGCTGCGAACCAACTCAATGAAACCTTGCAGAACAATACAGACCGGATTAATTATTTCATCTGCATACGTTTTTTATTGCGAGTCATCATTATCTGCATCCAAATGGAAGCGGTAGTCGCCTTTATCGGGTACATCAATGGGAATCTGGCTTGTAACATGGTCTCTCAAATTGAGCCTGAGATATTCATGTGTAGCGTTTACGAGTTCGTATGGAAATGATGCCTTGATAAAAGCTGCTCTTTTTGCCAATGGTATTCCCAAACGTTCACCTACATTCCATGCCAGATGGCGAAGTCCCGGCGACCTCAGCGGATTGTCTATATTGGAGCGAATCGGTTTATATGAATCAGGTTGATCGTAAGCCATAAACTCTATATTTGAAATGAGGGTGGCAATATTCTCTTTGGAGAGATAAGGGGCGGTCTTGACGGTTACATATTCCCGAATTGCATCCATGATTTCCACTTGTCTTTCAATCTCTCTCTTTTTGAGTTCCACTAATATGGAATCATACTTATTCAAATGAGAATCTTTGGGGCAATCGGAATCTACTATGTCTTGATTCGACTGTAGAGCCGGTGTGCACTCCTGTTCAGGCAAATCAATCGGCTGCTCGATGGGCGGTGTTTCGACAATACAAATGGATTCTGTTATTTTCTCTGTTTCTTCAACAGGGGAGTCTTGCTCACCAAAAGAGAAATTGATGAGATTTTCTGTCAGCCATTTATAAAAAAAATTGTGCAGGAGTCCGCACAAGATGATGGCTACTACCAGTCCGAGGATGACAGGAGTTGTTATGTGCATGATATTGATGTCATGGCATAGGAACAGATAAGTATCTATCGCCGCAAAAACGATAACGGATAGTGCAAGTATAAAACTTATCTTCTTAATCAGTCTTTTATTCGTCATGTTCTACAACTATTTGGAATTATTTTACGCTAAATTTATAATTGATATTCCAGATAGTTGCAATAAAAAGATTGATAGTTACCACGTATCATACTAAATATCACGGTCAGAATATGATTTCAGGTAAAAAATCATATTCTGACCGCTAAAATCGGGGGACAAAACGCCTATCAGCCTTTCCGTGTCAGGGTGATTTTCTTGCTGGCTTCCCGTTTGTTCGCATCCACTACTTTGATATACCGCTGGGTGGTGGTAATGCTCTTGTGTGCCATAATGCTCTGAATGGTACGGATATCTGTTCCTGCGGCAGCTTGCAACGTGGCGAATGTTCTCCGGTATGAGTGAAATGTGATATTCTTGGTAATTCCGGCAGAACGAATCCACTCTTTCATTGGTATCTGCGTCCAACTGCGCATCAGCCCCTTGAATACCAGACCTTTCTTTTCGGAACTGTAGCCTATTAGTTCCAAGGCTTCCTCGCTGATGGGGATGATGTCTTCCGCCTTGTTCTTCTGCGTAACGATGTGTACGCATTTCCCTCCGGCAGAGTAATCCACGATGTCTTCCCAACATAAGGCGAGAATATCACTGATTCGTAAACTGGTCATGCACGAAAATAGCGATGCTACTTTCAATATAGGTTTCTTGCACGGTGTTTCAGCCAGTTTATACAGTTCTTCTACAGACAGATACTCCTTGACCACATCCTCCGTTTCAATCTTATCCAAGAAATCATTGACGTTGGTCTTTATCATCCCATTGCGGTAGAGGATTTTCAGGAATCCCCTGAAAGTAGACCAATACCCCGATGCCGAGTTCCGTGTGATAGGACTGTTACGTCTCAGCTTCTTGGCAGTGAGCAGATACTCCCGGAACTTGTTGCAGAGGTCGATGTCAATCTCCTCAAAGGTACACTTGCCATGTACGAAGTTGCTGAAATGGAGATAGACGAACTCCCATTTCTGGTCATGTTTGTGGAGCTGCTTGCGGTAATACTCCAAGAAATCGGCTTTGAGTTTGTACTTGTCGAAAAAATCATACCGTTCATTCACAACCGACTCGAATCTGCGGCAACGGATGGCTTCGGCTTTCTCGGTCATTACCTCGTTGAAGTTCAACTCTCGCTTGTTTCTCGGATTGGCATAGACATAAATACCAAGCGACTCATGGCGGATAACTTTCATCGTTTCCTTGTCTCGATACCCCAGATAATAATCCAGATAGAACGACAGCATCCTGTTCTTCAAAGGACGTGTTCTTAATGTTACTGTTTTACAGTCATTCATGTTGTTATATTTTTATGGTTGTTATTAATTCGCTGGCAAATCTCTGTAATGTAACCATGCAGACAACCTTCAGCGGAGATTAATTTTGGAATAATTTACGGCTGACACCAATATCGGGTAAAAAGGTGGGCACGAACGGATAAAATGTACCGTTATAATACGCCAATTCATTTTTGGACACCCATCACTCGGTCAAATTCCACTTTCAGGAATCTGACAAAGCGTCCGTTCTTCTCACGGTTGATCTGATGGAATTGCAGAATACCGTAAACCGAATCGCGAGAGAGTTTGAATTTCTCCATCGCCTCCTTGACGGTGTAGTATTCCGTCTTGCTCTCCTGCTCGGAACTTTTCGAGAGGTCGAAGTGGAGTTTGGAGTAGAATATCTGTCCATGCTCCTTCTTGGATGGTATGTTGTTGCGATAGACCTGTGAACGGATGGCGACACGTGTCATTCCGTACTTCTCCTGAATCTGTTCGGGCGTGTACCACTCGGTCAGGTCGGAATCCACCTCGTATTTGGCAAAGGCAGCATCGATATGTTTCTTGCTATAATAGTTGAACTGGCGGATGCGCACTTTCGGGACTTTGTGCTGCCGTGTATAAGTCCACACCCATTTGGCGTTGACCTTATATTTCTCGGCAATCTCTTCGGCGGTGTAATACTCGGTGATGTCGAAATCCTCTTTGGGCATGATGCGCTCATAAGGTTTGGTTTTCATCATCAGTTCGATGTCCGCACGGCGGATGAGCGACTTCTTGCCACTGATGCGTGAAGCCCGAAGTTTGGATTCCTTTACCAGTTTATATATGTATTGCCGGGTTACGCCCATCAACTTTGCAGCTTGGGCAAAAGAGAAGAAATCCTGTCCCTCGGCAGCTTGTCGAGGTTGCAATAATTCTTGCGACCGTTTCAATTGTCGCTTACGTTCCCGGATGCGCTTCTTGTAGCCAAGATTGGAACACTGGTGGCTACAATAACAAGTCGTTGTCTTTTGAGCTATGAATGGCTTTCCGCACCATTGACAAATCTTTCTTACTTCCATATTTTCCTCCTTTCTATATGGATTAGGATTAGGATAAGGATTAGGAAGAAAATATCTATTCAAAGATATTTTCTATGGATGTAGATAAAGATTATCGCGCTCCGCGCTCCGATATCGGCGGCAATAAAAACTTCGGGAAAGGAAATTTTTATGTTGATTTGGGAAATTTTTAATGGATATCAGGAAAGAAACAGGAAAATAATAACCGACTCAGAGAAATTTCTAAGCCGGTTCTGGAAATTCTTAGATGAAAAATGGAAATTAAAAGCCTTTGCCCTTCGTGCGTTCATACACAACCTCAATATCTGCGTCAACGTCCTTGATGCGGAAATAGACTGAACACCCCGGTGGAATAGTGTCAGGAAATTTTGTTGCCAGTCTCGCCATGACCTCATCGACATTTGAAAATCCTATATCGGTTACCTCGGCCAGAATCTCACCACGGAAATAGGCACGAGCATAAACAAGTTTCTTCGGCGACAACCTGAACTGTCTGTCCTCGTTCTTGGGTGGTTGAGGTCTTGCGCCGCTCCCTGTTTGCTTGGAGCGTTGGAGAAGAAGATAAACTCAACAACCTTTGCGTTGAGTTCCCATGCCGGTGAGAAGTCCGGCTTGATATATCCTCGCGTGATGTTATGGCCTCCGCTGTGGTTCATCGCGAAGCCAACCTCCGATATTGACGCGCCGCAGTCATTCTGGGCAATCGTTCCCCATGTATGACGGAAGGTGTACACGCAGTATCGTCTGTCTTCCGGAATTTCCAGAGCTTTGCATACGTCCTTTATTCCGGCATTGGCGTTGGCTCCAAAGCTGTCACTGTCCGCATAACGTTTATGCCAGTTGAAGAGATAGGGGTCTTTGTCGTCTGCCCTGTACTTCTCGAACAGCGGTAGAAGGATAGGCTCGACTTTCATTTCGATGTAGGCTTCGTCCGCTCTGCTTTTCTTCGTCTTGGCACGCTTATACGCTATGACCCCATGCCGGTAATCCGATTTCTTCAGGTTGAAGAGATCAACCGTGTTGATACCGGCGAGACACAACACCAACATGGCAACGTCTCTGCCGAGTTCACCCTTCGGACGCGACGACAAAGATTCAGGAAGAGCCACACTAAAGAACCGTCGGCACTCTTCCGCGCTTATGGCTCTCTTTTCTGCTCGGTCTGCCTGTGGTATCTTGACCTTCGGCCACGGATTGGTCTTTATCCTGACGACGTTGTTGTCATAATCGTTGTGTTCTTTCACCGCCTCACGGAAAACCTGACGCATACAGACCGGATACATTTCCTTTGCCCTTGCTGTCATTTCAAGATCCTTGATCCAGTTGTTGACCCATGTGGAGATCAGTTGAGCAAACATGACCCTTGTCGTACCTGCATATCGTTCCAGATGTTGTAGTGCCAACTCATAGTTACGAGCATTCCTGACCTGCCCCCGGTCTCTCATGCGGTCAATGTGGAGTCGTGCATAATCCGAAAAACATAAGTCCTCGTCCTCCATGGCGAGGAAGTCAACAACCTGCTTTACCGTCCACTTCCCGATCTCCTTCCGGTTTAGACGTTGGGTAAACTCCAATATGCGCCGTGCGCAATACTCATTCACGAAAGGGTCATCGATGTCGCCATTCCTATCAAGCTGCTTATCGGTAACAAGTTTGTCGGTTTTGATATATCCCGGTTTCCGGTTATGTACACACCGGATATACACCTGATAGAATCCATCCTTACGTTTGGTTCTTACGATTGCTTTGAATATTGCCATAAATATTTGAATATTATAAAGAAATCTTTGTAAACATTTTGTAAACTCTTTGTAAGCGCACCTACTGAAATTTGCATCGGATTTTGTAAGCATTTCCTCCACATTCTGCACGATTATCGTGCAGACCTTGAAAGCGTCTTAAAAATACGATAGGCGATAACCCACGTTTTTACAGTGAGTTATCGCCTATCTTAGCGATTGTCAGTATCTTAACCTTAGTCTTCGATAGCTGCCTGGGCCGCTGCTACGCGGGCGATGGGCACGCGATAGGGTGAACATGATACATAGTTCATGCCGAGGCGTGCGCAGAACTTGACAGATGAGGGTTCGCCACCATGCTCACCGCAGATGCCGACCTTGAGCTCGGGCTTGGTCGCACGGCCTTTTTCAACACCCATCTTGACGAGCTGGCCAACACCTTCCTGATCGAGCACTTCGAACGGATCGGTCTTGATGATGCCGTGTTCCTTGTAGAACTTGAGGAACTTGGGAGCGTCGTCGCGTGAGAATCCGAAGGTCATCTGAGTAAGGTCGTTTGTTCCGAACGAGAAGAAGTCGGCAACCTCTGCAATCTGATTTGCAACGAGGGCTGCACGAGGTACTTCAATCATGGTTCCTACCTTGTAAGGAACGCTGCATCCAGCTTCCTCAAATACCTTGGCAGCGGTAATATTGATTACGTCAGCCTGATTCTGGATTTCCTTGAGTGATCCAACGAGAGGAATCATGATTTCAGGATGAACGTCGATACCACGAGCTTTCACTGCAAGAGCAGCTTCAATAATAGCACGGGTCTGCATTTCGGTGATTTCCGGATATGTGATACCGAGACGGCAACCACGGTGACCGAGCATCGGGTTGAATTCTTCGAGTGAGTCAACCTTTGCCTTTACGTCTTCAAGGGTGATGCCCATTTCTTCGGCCATTACCTTCTGGGTCGCAGTCTGATGGGGTACAAATTCGTGCAGAGGGGGATCAAGGAGACGGATAGTCACACCGTAGCCGTCCATAGCCTCGAAGATGCCTTCGAAGTCACCACGCTGCATGGGGAGGAGTTTGGCGAGAGCGTGACGACGACCTTCTTCGTCAGCGGCAAGAATCATTTCGCGTACAGCCTTGATACGGTCGCCTTCGAAGAACATGTGTTCTGTACGGCAAAGGCCGATACCCTGAGCTCCGAAGTGGCGTGCCTGCTTTGCATCGCGAGGTGAGTCGGCATTTGTACGGACGAGTGTCTTGGTGTATTTGGATGCAAGATTCATGATTGCACCGAAGTCTCCACCAAGTTCGGGCTCGGTTGTGGGAACCTGACCGTCGTAAACTTCGCCTGTCGAGCCGTTAAGTGAAATCCAGTCACCTTCCTTGTAGACTTTTCCACCCATTTCAACGGTCTTTTCCTTGTAGTCGACACGGATTTCACCTGCGCCTGACACACAGCATTTACCCATGCCACGAGCAACGACGGCTGCGTGAGAGGTCATACCGCCACGCATGGTAAGGATACCCTGAGCAACGGCCATACCGCGGAGGTCCTCAGGTGAGGTCTCGATGCGTACAAGGACAACTTTACGCTTCTTTTCACTCCAAGCCTCAGCTTCGTCAGCAGAAAATACAATCTGGCCGGCAGCAGCACCGGGAGATGCGGGAAGGCCCTTGGCTACGACTTTAGCACGCTTGAGAGCTGCCTTGTCAAACACGGGGTGGAGAAGTTCGTCGAGCTTCTGCGGCTCCATGCGCATAAGGGTGGTCTTTTCATCAATTTCACCGGCGCGGAGAAGATCCATAGCGATTTTCACCATAGCAGCACCTGTGCGCTTGCCGTTACGAGTCTGGAGCATCCAGAGCTTGCCGTCCTGAATGGTGAATTCCATGTCCTGCATATCCTTGTAGTAGTCTTCGAGACGGCCTGCGATAGCGATAAGCTCAGCGGCGCAGGTAGGCATAGACTCTTCAAGTGAGGGATATTTCTCGGCACGCACGTCCTCACTGATGCCCTGAAGAGCGGCCCAGCGACGCGAACCTTCGATAGTAATCTGCTGAGGTGTACGGATACCGGCAACCACATCCTCACCCTGAGCGTTGATTAGATATTCGCCGTTGAAGATGTTTTCGCCAGTCGCTGCGTCACGGCTGAAAGCGACACCGGTAGCTGAATTCTCACCCATGTTACCGTAAACCATAGCCTGAACGTTGACTGCAGTACCCCATTCTTCAGGAATCTGGTTCATGCGGCGGTAGATGATAGCACGTTCGTTCATCCAGCTGTCAAACACAGCGCAGATGCCACCCCAAAGCTGTTCCCAAGCGTCGTTGGGGAAGTCTTTACCGGTGTATTCCTTTACAGCAGCCTTGAAAAGCTTGACAAGATTCTGGAGGTCTTCTACAGAAAGTTCTGTGTCAAGTTTGACACCTTTTTCTTCCTTGACCTTATCCATAATTTCCTCGAACGGATCAATGTCAGTCTTGCTCTTGGGCTTCATGCCGAGCACGACATCACCATACATCTGTACAAAACGACGGTAGCTGTCCCATGCGAAACGGGGATTGCCGCTCTTGGTTGCGAGCGATTCAACTGTCGCGTCGTTCATACCGAGGTTGAGGACAGTGTCCATCATACCGGGCATTGATGCGCGTGCACCAGAGCGCACAGATACGAGAAGGGGATTTTCGGGATCGTTGAATTTCTTGCCTGTAAGTTCTTCAACATGGGCAATTGCATCCTGCACTTCTTTCTTTAGGTCTTCGACTACTCTGTCACGACCATACTGGGTGTACTCGGTGCAGACCTCTGTAGTGATTGTGAAACCGGGAGGCACAGGCATGCCGAGAAGGTTCATTTCAGCGAGGTTAGCGCCCTTGCCACCGAGGAGATTACGCATTGAGGCATTGCCTTCTGCTTTGCCATCTCCGAAAGTATAAACTCTTTTCATTCTGTAATTAGATATTGATAATTTGAATTACGTTTTAAGATTAAATCATAGTTCCTGTCAAGGAGGTTTGTTAGAGGATGAGAGTCTGCCGCCCTATTCGTGCAAAAAGCGCGCACAGATGGGGGCATGGTTAAGGCTGCAACTTTATGCAAAGATATAAAAATTTTTATCCAATGCCAACCTTTTTGTCCTTCTTTTAGCAAAATTATGCTTGTTTTGCGCTGGAAAAGTCGACCTACAGTCAGTTTAATCATATTTTATGACTTTTGACGGAGGTATGGTCGTTATTATGGCCGACGGAAGTATCAGCACGAGAGCCGCAACGACAATGACCGACAGGTTGAGTACAATCAATGCCGGAACAGACAACAGCATAGGCACATGGTCAAGATAATAAGCCTCCGGATTCAGAGGTATCACGCCGGTTGCATCCTGAACAAGAATCACGCATACGCCAATAAGATTACCGATTACAAGCCCCGCGACAAGAATACGCATGGTCAGATAGACAAACGACCGCCGTATAAGAGAGTCTGGCGCTCCTAAAGCCTTCAGTATACCTATCATGTTTACACGCCGCAATATTAATATGTAGAGAGACGACACAAGCGTCAGACACGTCAGCAGTGACATCAGTGTCAATATCACTATCACATTAGTGTCAAGCAATGCAAGCCAGTTGAAATATAATGCAGCCGAAGTATGGACATCTGTCACCGTATAGAACGTAGGCGTACGTCCTGTATACAGCTTCTCAAGCAGACCGGCGGAAAGTTGCTCGGCACACTCGGCTATCTCCTTGTCGCTTCCAAGCCCGTAGATTTCGATTTGTGTTCCAAGATTCTCCCCTACACCTGCAAGCGCGGAGAGCATAGGCAGCGTGGAGAAAATATAATTGTCGTCATACTCGCTGAAATGCGTGTCATATATAGCCGCGACTTTCAGTCTTCGCGTCCTGTAGCTGTCGCCGCCAAGAAAAAAAGCGTCTATTTTCTCGCCAAGTCCAACTGATAAATCCCGCGCGAGATTCCGTGATATGATAACATGGTAGAGCGTCGAATCGGCCTTGAAATCCGGGATTTCCCCTTCGATGAGATTCTGCCGGATGAATTCCCAGTCATAATCACGACTGATGCCCTTGACTATCGCCCCGGTAAAGTCTGCCGGAGTCTTCAATATCACAGGCTGCCGTATGGCAAGCACCGTCGTCGCTTTTTCAGGCAACATTTCAAGCACTGGCCTGACATCGTTGATGTCGACGAGCGGCACTTTGCTGTCATCAGGACTATAGACCGAAATCGACAATTGAGCGTCGAATCCCATTATTTTCTGACGGATCTCTTCTTTGAAACCCATCATGACAGCAATGGATATAAGCATCACCACCACCGAGAGAGCTATACCCGAGACGGCAATTACTATGCCCGACTGCATTTTCCCTGAAGGAGAACGCAGCGAGAGACGATTGGCTATGAATATGGCAAGTGACATGACGAGGGACAAAGTTAGAAAAATTTATCGACTTTTCCTCAATTTTTCAATCTCCTCTAAGCACCCCGGGACCATTATGCCGTCAGAACGACTGTTTAAAACAACAATGCTACCCTGTAGACAATAAATGCCACCATCCATGCCAGAAGCGTGTTGTAGACAACTGAAAACAGCCCGTAGCGCGGATTGCCTGTCTCCTTGATTATAGCTGTGACAGTCGCTATGCACGGACAATACAACAACACGAACACCATAAAACTCAATGCGGCAGCCGCAGTGAAATCCGGGTGCCCGGTAACCTCATTCGGAGTGATCAGACGGGTCGAAAGTGTCTGGTCGCTCGCTTCCTCATCGCCGGTATAGAGCACACCGAGTGTCGACACCACGATTTCTTTTGCAGGGACACCGGCAAGAGCGGCCACTGAAGCACGCCAATGAAAACCTATCGGCTCAAGTATAGGATTGATTGCCTTGCCTGCCATTTCAAGATAGCTGTCACGCGACGGGTCAATCGCAGAGTCGTCAGCCACAGTCTCGGCTGATACCTCCTGCGCAGATTCGCCATCGTGTAGAGGAAAATAGTTGAGTGCCCAGACAACAATACTTGCCACAAGGATGATGCCTCCCATTTTTTTGAGATATTGCTCTCCTTTACCCCACATATGGCGTAATGTCGCCTTCAGTGTCGGCACGCGGTAAGGCGGCAGCTCCATGACAAACGGTGTCACATCCTCACCGAAGTAAAAACGTCGAAGCAGACGTGCGGTCACACCAGCCATGAGTATCCCGAGCAGATATATGCACATAAACACAAGCGTCGCATGATTCGGAAAGAACGTCCCGATAAGCAGTACATAGATCGGCAGTCGGGCCGAACAGCTGATAAAAGGATTGATCAGTATGGTTATAATCCTGCTTGAACGGCTTTCAATCGAGCGCGATGCCATTATGGACGGCACCGTACATCCGAACCCCATAACCAATGGTATGAAAGACTTGCCATGAAGTCCGAGCCGGTGCATCACCTTATCCATAATGAAGGCGGCACGTGCCATGTAACCTGAATCCTCCATAAAGGAAATACAAAGATACAGAATCAGGATGTTGGGCAGGAACACAATCACTCCACCGACACCACCGATGATTCCATCGGCTATCAGGTCTTTCACCGCTCCGTCCGGCAGATATTCGCGGGTAAGGTCACCGAGCCATCCCACAATCCCCTCAATCCATTCCATAGGATAGGAACCAAGCTCAAATGTGGCCCAGAAAATGAAAAACATTATTCCGAGAAATATCGGGAAACCAAACAATCGGTTGGTGACTATTGTGTCGATGATGCGAGTTGAGTTTATCTCCTCTTTCTTCGTTGTCTCCATAGTCTCGGCAAGCGCACCTGCAATGAAACCATACTTGGCGTTTGCAATCGACATATTGATGTCGTCGGCAGCAGTCGGCAGCCCCGCCAGCAATGAGTCCCGCAAATCGATAATCTCTTTTCCGGACGGGAGAGCCTTGATGGCTTTTTCAACCTCTGCATCCTTTTCAAGCAGCTTTATGGCAAGATAACGGGGCGAAAAATGCAGGCCGACATGCGGGTTCGCCTTGATAGTATCTTTTAGCACAGTCACAGCGTGTTCTATGTCCGTGCCGAGATTGACATGTATATGGCGTACAGCGGGATCAGTACCCTCATATACGCGGATCACAGTATCGAGTAGCTCATTGATGCCACGTCCCGTACGCGCAGCAATCGGAACAATCGGCACTCCGATCATTTCTCCAAGCATCTTGCAGTCGAGTTTCACCCCGGCTCGTTCGAGTTCGTCGACCATGTTAAGGGCAATGACCATGCTCCGGTCCATATCGATCAGCTCGGTTGTCAGATAGAGGTTACGCTCAAGATTTGAGCCGTCGACCACATTAATTATTACATCCGGAGTCTCGTCGCGAAGATACTGACGCACATACAGCTCTTCGGGAGAATAGGATGCAAGGGAATAAGTGCCGGGGAGATCGACGATATTGATACGGTAATTTTTATATCTCACACTTCCGGCCTTGGCATCGACAGTGACACCGCTATAGTTTCCGACATGTTCGCGTGCGCCGGAGACTATATTAAACAGCGAGGTCTTTCCACAGTTAGGATTGCCTATAAGAGCTACATTGATGGTACGCATCGCACTGCTGTGACCGTCATGTTCATGAGCGGCAGCATGGTGAACTTCTCCATGTTCTTCCAGAACAGGCGATTCATCAGTGTGACTGGACAGAGACGAATGTGTCGATCCAACCTCATCGGTCGACACTTCAACCAGTTCTGCTTCCGAGCGACGAAGCGACACTTCGTAGTCCATGATTTCATATTTCACCGGGTCGCGGAGAGGCGCGTCAAGCAGAACCCTGACCTTGCGTCCTGTCACAAATCCCATTTCCAACATTCGTTTCCTGAAGGCTCCGTGGCCCAATATTTTGACAACCGTGGCATCCTGACCCGGTTTTAAATCTGAAAGTCTTGTGAGCATAATTATACCGATATGCGTAATTCGGCTACAAACTTACATATTATTTATATCATAGGAAATACCTAAAAATAATGATTTTTTGTGGCAGAAGTCTGCATGGCGGGAATTTCTGCATCAACGGCGCAATAAACATTGAAAATTCAAGTTATAAGAATGAACGATCATACCTATTCAACTCAATTTTGTCCATGATTTCACTCAGACATATAGTAGCGGCGTCAGGCATCGCGATTTTCGGGTCGTTTGCCGCCTACTCCCAGAAAAATGAATTTAATCCGGTGCAGACCGGTGTCAATTCGCTCGGCATCGCTCCCGACGCACGCGGAGCATCAATGGGTGACCTCGGTGCCGCTACCGACCCCGATGCAAACAGCCAGTACTGGAATCCGTCGAAATATGCCTTTGCCTATTCACGCGGTGCTGTTTCGCTCAGCTATACACCTTGGCTTCGAAAACTTGTCAACGACATTTTTCTCGCCAACGTTGCAGGATACTGGAAAATCGGGACTGAAGACAACCAGGCTGTTTCAGCTTCGCTTCGCTATTTCTCACTCGGCGAGGTGACAGATGAAAATGGCGGGATGGGCATACAATCCGTAAACCCCTATGAAATGAGTTTCGACATAGGCTACTCACGCAAGCTATCCGATAAATTTTCAATGGGCATAGTCTTCCGTTACATATACTCCGACCTAAGTTTCAGCGAGAGCTATGCCGACGATTCCTCGACAGGCGCATCTGCATTTTCAGCTGACATTTCAGGATACTACACCACTTATCCCATCATCGGACGCAATGAGTGCCAGTGGTCATGGGGCTTTGATATTTCAAACATCGGTTCTAAAGTCAACTATAACCACGGTGACAATCCGGCATTCCTACCCACTAATTTCCGTCTCGGCACATCGTTCACATACCCTCTCGCCGACTACCATAACCTTTCGCTCAACCTCGACCTTAACAAACTCCTTGTCCCTGCCAAACCGCGCAGAGAAGACTATGCCGATGACACAGAGGGAGAGATTGATTTTGTAAAAGCCGAAGAAGACTGGCAAAATATGTCGCCGATAACAGGAATTTTCAAATCATTTTCCGATGCACCCGGAGGCATGAAGGAAGAGCTGCGCGAAATCTCATGGTCACTCGGTGCGGAATACAACTATAATGACCAGTTCTTCCTACGTGGCGGCTATTTCTATCAGAATCCGACAAAAGGGAACCTACAGTATTTCGCACTCGGAGCGGGATTCGCTCTTAACGTCCTGCGACTTGATGCGAGCTATATGGTAGCCACTGCACAAAACTCGCCTCTCGACCAGACTCTTCGTTTCACACTGACGTTCGACATGGACGGACTGAAAGAGATTTTCGGCAAACGATAATTCATTTCCAATACATTCTTAACTCAAGAAATATGATACGAACCGGACTGGGATACGATGTCCATCGCCTCGTCGAAGACCGCCGACTGATACTCTGCGGAGTCGATATTCCTTATGAAAAAGGGCTTCTCGGACACAGCGATGCCGATGTCGCTCTTCATGCACTTTCCGATGCTCTGCTTGGCGCGGCAGCCATGCGCGACATCGGTTACCACTTTCCAGATACAGTGGCTGAATACAAAGGCGCAGACTCGCGTGTGCTCCTCCGCCGGGTTGTCGAACTCATCAAAGAGCAAGGCTTCTCTATAAATAATGTTGATATAACTATCATAGCCCAACGTCCGAAACTTCTTGATTTCATCCCTGTGATGGTTCAGAACGTTGCTGATGATCTCGCCATTCCAGCCGACTGTGTATCAGTCAAGGCCACAACCACCGAGCGCCTTGGATTCGAAGGTCGTGGCGAAGGTATCTCCGCAATGGCCGTTGCAACGCTTTCCGACTCTCGACTTTAGAAAAATAAATCATGCTACGGAGAAATATACAACCGTCAGCAATCGGAATAAATCAGAAACCTCGTCAGGCATAAAAGTTACATGCCCGGCGAGGTTTCATCGTTTTTATATGCAAATTGTGGTTATCCGTTTTTCTTATCGTTCACCAGAAAATCATGAATTCCCTGCGCAGCCTTACGGCCGGAAGCTATACATCTTACAACGAGTGATGCACCGGTCGACACGTCACCTGCAGCAAACACTTTAGGATTGCTCGACTGCCCTTTTTCATTGACCTTGACATTTCCCCGCGGATCTTTTTCAAGTCCGAGAGCATCAATCACACCCTCCGGGATAGGATTTGTGAACCCATTGCAAGGAGAACGAGATCGGCTTTGATTGTTTCAGTCTTTCCTGTATGCACAAGATTCATCCGGCCGGTTTCCGGATCCTTCTTCCACTCGACCGTTTCGACTTCCACTTCCCTGACTCGTCCGTCGGCATCAGGAATGAAACGGCGTGTGTCAAGAAGCCACCGACGGTCACAACCCTCAAGATGACTGCTCGAAGTCTTGAGTACGACCGGCCAGTAGGGCCACGGAGTATCGGGGTTCTCCCCTACCGGCGGTTTTGGCATAATCTCAATCTGGGTTACAGACAGAGCGCCTTGACGGTGAGCAGTACCGACACAGTCACTGCCGGTGTCACCGCCACCGATCACAAGCACATTTTTTTTCTTGGCCGAAATACGCTGTTCGCGGCTGATTTCCGCTCCGGCATTCACACGGTTCTGTTGCTGAAGCAGTTCGAGAGCAAAATGCACACCTTTGAGATCGCGGCCATCGACTTTAAGATCGCGTGGCACTTCCGCACCCATAGCCAGACACACCGCATCGAAATCTTTAAGCAGCTCATCAATACTTATATCAGTCCCGACACAGATGCCGCACTTGAACTCGATGCCTTCTTCTTTCAGCAAATCAAGACGACGGTCAATCACACTCTTATTAAGCTTGAAATCGGGAATGCCGAAACGCAACAATCCACCGGGAGCTTCATTTTTCTCGAACACGGTCACATTATGGCCACGACGGTTAAGCTGATTGGCACATGCGAGGCCGGCAGGACCTGAGCCGACAACCGCGACACGGTATTTTGTGCGTTTTTTCGGAGGGCGGGCGATGACATAACCCTCGCTGAACGCACGCTCGACTATTGCCGCCTCATTTTCACGTATGGTCACCGGCTCATGCTGTTTGTTGAGCACACAGCCTTTCTCGCATAGAGCGGGACAGACACGCCCGGTGAATTCGGGGAAGTCATCAGTCATGGTAAGAAGCTGATATGCCCCCTTGATATCGTTCCTGTAAAGATAATCCTGCCATTCAGGCTGACGGTTGCCGAGCGGGCAGCTCCAGTGGCAAAAAGGTACACCGCATTCCATGCAGCGCGAAGCCTGCAACCGGCGATCTTCGGTGTTGAGGGTCTGCTCGACCTCTCCATAGTCATTTACACGGTCATGAATCGGACGATAGCCGGCTTCCTTACGCGGTATATTTAAAAATGCTGTGGGATTTCCCATATCATAAATTTTAAGCGTAATTACTAATTTAATAGGACTTATCAGTCAACCTGCATCGAAGCAATTCGCCGTTGGAGGTTAGCGACTTTCTCATCGTGAAGCACCTTTTTATACTCAATCGGTATAATCTTTATAAACTGCCCCACATAGTTGTCCCAATCATCAAGCATAGCGCCTGCGAGCGGACTGTGCGTATATCTGAAATGATTTCCGATAAGCCGGTAAAGCTCGCGATTGTCAGCCATTTCCTCAATCAGCGAAAGTTCAACCATCTCCATATTGCAGAAATAATCGAAATTTCCGTCTGGATTCCAGACATAAGCTATACCACCGCTCATACCTGCAGCAAAGTTACGTCCTGTAGAGCCGAGCACCACCGTACGGCCGCCGGTCATATATTCACAGCAATGGTCACCGACCCCTTCGACCACGGCTGTAGCGCCGGAGTTACGGACACAGAAACGTTCGCCGACACGGCCATTGATATAAATCTCACCTGCGGTAGCTCCATAGAGAATAGTGTTGCCGGCTATGATATTCGATTCAGGAGCGAATTTAGAGCCGACAGGCGGGACAATCACAATCTTACCGCCAGACAGACCTTTGCCTACATAGTCATTTGCATCTCCCTCAAGCCGGAAACTGATTCCGTGGGCAAGGAATGCGCCGAAACTTTGACCTGCAGCTCCCTTGAAGGTACAATTTATGGTATTGTCAGGGAGTCCGGCATCGCCGAATTTCTTCGCTATCACACCCGAGAGCATAGCACCCACCGAGCGGTCTGTGTTACAGATAGGAAATTCAAGTTCGACAGGCATACATGACTCTATGGCCGGATATGCACGGCTGATAATCTCCCTGTCAAGCACATGGTCGATGTCATGTTTCTGACTGATGACATTTATTATCGCGTTGGTAGCCGCTTCAGCCGGGACATGCAGCATACGTGAGAAATCAAGGCCCGAAGTCTTTTGTCCTTCAAGCTCCTCGCGCACAAAGAGCAAATCGGCACGTCCGATGATATCATCAAGCCGCTTCACTCCCATTCCGGCAAGTGTCTCCCTGATTTCACGGGCGAGGAAACGGAAGAAATTCACCACATATTCCGAACGTCCGGTGAATCGTCTGCGTAACTCTTCATTCTGAGTTGCGACACCGACCGGGCAGGTGTTCTTGTGACATTTTCGCATCATGACACACCCGAGGACAATCAACGCGCTTGTGGCAAATCCATATTCTTCCGCCCCAAGCATGGCCATGATAATCACATCACGTGCACTCTTGAGCTGACCGTCAGCCTGAAGTTTCACCTGACCGCGAAGATTGTTGATGACAAGCGTCTGCTGAGTCTCCGCAAGCCCGATTTCCACCGGCACACCGGCATAACGTATCGAACTTGCCGGCGATGCACCCGTACCGCCGTCACTTCCACTGATTGTTATCAGATCGCTCTTTGCTTTTGCGACACCTGCGGCAATTGTGCCGACACCGCTTTCCGAGACAAGCTTTACGCTGACATTGGCCGATGGATTGACATTTTTAAGATCGAATATAAGCTGTGCAAGGTCTTCGATTGAATAGATGTCGTGATGTGGAGGAGGCGAGATAAGCGAGATTCCGGGAATGGAATGGCGCGTTTTAGCTATAATCTTGTCTACTTTAAATCCTGGCAGCTGACCGCCCTCGCCCGGCTTAGCTCCCTGCGCTACCTTAATCTGGATTTCGTCAGCGTTGACAAGATACTCTGTCGTCACACCGAAACGCCCGGATGCCACCTGTTTGATCGCGGATCTGGCTGATGAACCGTCGGGGCGCGGGGCAAAGCGTTCAGGATCTTCCCCACCCTCGCCGGTGTTGCTTCGGGCGCCGATGGCGTTCATGGCTATGCCAAGGGCTTCATGAGCCTCCCTGCTGATAGAGCCAAACGACATAGCTCCCGTGACGAAACGCTTCATGATGGCTTCCTCCGGCTCAACCTCATCAACAGAAATCGGTTCGCCCCTGCGGAAGTCAAGAAAATCGCGGATAAATATAGGTTTGGGCTTATTATCGACAAGCGATGTGTATTCCTTGAATTTCTTATAGCTGCCAAGACGAGTGGCAAGCTGGAGAGTGGCTATTGTCTCAGGATTCCAAGCATGCGACTCTCCGTCCTTGCGGAATGAATATTGGCCGATGAACGGCAGCGGAGATTCCGTGTCAAAATCCTCGTCAAACGCTTCGGCATGAGGGCCGATTATATCTGCAGCAAGATGCCTGATATCCACTCCTCCGATTTTACTTACCGTATGTCCGAAATATTCGCTGCACACGGATTCAGCAAGACCGATGGCCTCGAAAAGCTGAGCTCCCTTGTAGCTTGTGATAGTCGAAATACCCATTTTTGACATGACTTTAAGCAAGCCTTTGTCAATTGCCTTTATATAGTTTCTGGATGCAGTGTCGAAGTCAAGCTGTATGTCATGACGTTTAACCAGATCATCTATCACCGCAAAAGCCAGATATGGATTTATCGCACTCGCGCCATAGCCGCTGAGCAGAGCAAAGTGCATCACCTCACGCGCATCGGCAGTCTCGATGATGAGTGCCGTCTGAGTTCGCTTCTTGCAGTCGATGAGATGATGATGGACAGCCGCAGTGGCAAGCAGCGACGGAATCGGTGCGTTCACGGCATTTACATCGCGGTCTGAAAGCACGACGTAGTTGCAACCTTCGTCAACAGCCTGTTCAGCTTCTCGACACAGGCGTCCGACGGCCTTTACCAGTCCTTCATGTCCTTCTGACGCAGGGAATGTCATCGACAGCTTGCGCGTGTTGAAACCCTTGTAACGCAGGTTACAAAGCAAATCGAGCTCGCGGTTTGTTATTATAGGCCGTTTGAGCAACACCATTTTGCAAAGTTCAGGTGACGGATCAAGCAGATTGAGTTTCACAGCTCCGATGTAGCTGTCAAGACTCATCACCAGTTCCTCGCGCAGCGGATCAATGGCCGGGTTGGTCACCTGAGCGAAATGCTGTCGGAAATAATTGAACAATAATTGCGGCTCTTCCGACAGCACTGCTATCGGAGTGTCCTTACCCATAGAATTGACAGGTTCTTTTCCATCGGTAAGCATCGGAGTGATGATTTTCTCAACCTCTTCGCGATTATAGAGAAATGTATGCAGCAAACGGCGGAAGTCACCAACCGTATTGTCGACCTTGCGTCCGCTGCTGATGCTGTCGAGGCTTATGCGGTTACGTGATAGCCAGTCGCGGTACGGGAACTCATTGGCCAGAGTTTCTTTCAGTTCTGCATCCTGATAAATCTTACCTTCCTCCATATCGACCATCATCATCTTGCCGGGACGCAGACGGCCTTTCTCCTTGACTTCCGAAGCCTCAAACGGCAACACGCCCATTTCAGAAGCAAGCACAACCGTGTCGTTATTTGTGATGAGATAGCGAGCCGGACGCAGACCGTTACGGTCAAGCATACCTCCGGCATAGCGCCCGTCACTGAAAAGGAGAGCCGCAGGGCCGTCCCATGCTTCCATCAGGATAGAATTATACTCGTAGAAAGCTTTCAACTCAGGCGAAATCGGGTTCTTGTCATTGAACGATTCGGGAATAAGCATCGAGAGAGCTCGTGGAAGACTCATGCCGGACATGACAAAAAATTCAAGCACATTGTCAAGCGATGCCGAATCACTCATACCGGGTTGTACAATCGGAGTCATGTCGCGGTCACCGAATGCCAGAGGTTTAAGCATACATTCACGCGCTTTCATCCAAAGACGGTTGCCCTGAATGGTGTTGATCTCACCGTTATGCCCGAGCATTCTGAACGGCTGGGCAAGAGACCATGTAGGGAACGTATTTGTGCTGAACCGCGAATGGACAAGAGCCATAGCGGTGGTAAAGCGCGGATTCATAAGATCGGGGAAATAGTAACGCAGCTGAAGGCTCGACAGCATTCCCTTATAAATTATGATGCGCGATGACAATGAGACGATATAAAAATCATCTTTGCCATCAAGTGAAAGCGAACGCACTTTCTTCTCCACAGCCTTGCGCAGAAGATACAAGCGGATTTCAACCGGCTCATCGCTCTCTTCGTCAGAGACAAAAATCTGTTTTATGACAGGTTCTGCCTCCCGGGCCACCGAACCGAGCTGCTCGTTGTTTGTAGGCACATCGCGTACGGCAATAAGTTTCAGACCAAGTTCTATAGCCTCACGCTCTATAATCCCGAGAATAATCTGGACAGTGTCCTCATTGCGTGGAAAGAAAACGAGACCCGTGCCGTAGCGTCCCTTTTCGGGGACAGGAATACCTTGAAGCAGGATGAACTCATGAGGTATCTGAACCATGATTCCCGCACCGTCGCCGGTTTTCGGATCAGCGCCTTCAGCTCCACGGTGAACCATGTGCTCAAGAACCTGCAATCCTTTTTCCACAAGATGATGAGACTTGATTCCACGCACATTAACGAGAAGCCCGACTCCACAGGCATCATGTTCGAAGCGCGGATCATAGAGTCCTTGTTGTTTAGGTGTTGACATTTGCATATAAAAACTTTAATTCAAATAAATCCAAACTATATTATGATATATTGTATCTGTATTCAGGTGCTGATTTAATTTTCTTCGACACCTTTGAACCAGTCACTTTCCGACGGAAGCTCGAGAGACGTTTCATTGCCATATTCCTCTCCATGCTGCGATGAATCAAGACCGACACGCTCGTTCCAACCCGACACGCGCATCGGGATAATCTTGTCGGTCAGCCAATATAGTCCATAGCTCATGACGAAAGTGTATACAAAGACCATAGCAAGCACAAGTATGTGGTTCCAGAAAAATTCACCGCGTGAAATCATATCAGGATTGTTGCGGGCAAAAAAGTCGTAGGCGAAAATACCTGTCAGAACCGTTCCTATTATACCGCCGAGACCATGAGTTGGAAATACGTCGAGTGCATCGTCGAGCAGATTGCTGTAACCTTTCCAAGCAACAGCCATGTTGCAGCACACAGTAATGAAGAGAGCGATAAAGATACTTTCACCTGCCGACACCCAGCCTGCACATGGCGTAATCGCCACAAGTCCGACTACCGCACCTATTGCAGCACCCATAGCCGACGGCTTGTGTCCACGTATCGCATCCAGTGCGATCCAAGCCACCATAGCGGTAGCAGCGGCCGTGTTTGTGTTCAGGAAGGCAGAAACAGCTATCCCGTCGGCAGCCAGAGAACTTCCGCCGTTAAATCCGAACCATCCGAGCCAGAGCAATGCTGCGCCGAGCAGCACAAAAGGGACATTGGCCGGTTTGTTGTTCTCTCCTTTGACCGTACGACGGCGACCGAGAAACATAGCCCCTGCAAGAGCTGCAATTCCAGACGCGGCATGAACAACGATACCACCGGCATAGTCATGGACGTGCATCATACCGAAAAGTCCATCGGGATGCCATGTGCAATGGGCGAGCGGACAATAGACAACCACTGTCCAAAGAACCATGAACAGAAGATAACCTGAAAAGTGTACCCTCTCGGCAAAAGCGCCGGTTATAAGAGACGGGGTGATTATGGCAAACTTCATCTGAAAAAGAGCGAAAAGCGCCAAAGGAATTGTCGTGGTGACTATACCTATCTGGGAAAGGTCACTTTTATCTGTCACATTATTGACACCCACATTCTTCATCATGAAAAAATCAGCCGGATTACCTATGACGTGAGCAATATCGTCGCCAAAAGCAAGTCCGAAACCGAATATGACCCAGATAACGCTTACAAATCCCATTACGATAAAACTCTGGAGCATGGTTGATATCACATTCTTCGGCCTTACCATGCCTCCATAGAAAAACGACAGACCGGGGGTCATCATCAACACAAAGATTGTCGCAGTAATCATCCATGCCACATTTGCCCATAGATGATCGCCGGGCAAATCAAACAGAGATTCGGAAACCTCCGTATGCAATCCAAGCACACTGAACACCATCAGCGCAACAAGCACCAACAGCCATCCCAAACTGATCTTTTTACCGTTAAAAGTCATACCTGAAAATTTATCATTAAAACAAAACGAACTGAAAACAATCTTAAAATTTCTTTTAAAGACACCGCAAATGTAGAATTTTGTTCAATTATATGCAAATTATTCATCATTTTTCTTTTAAAAAGCATACAACAATAGCATTTTTCCACAATTTCATCTGAATCTCTATGTTAAATCAATCGCGAACAGAAACCGGACACATAGTTTATATCCCTTATAGCGCTCTTGTGTCTTAAAAATTCCTTAATTACGGAGCCATATCTACAATAAAACCTTAAATCTCTTGCAAAATATTTCAAAATCTTCTACCTTTGAGCCAACTATTGTTTCATCTATTTGGTTTATCTAAATAAACCCGCTAAGCGTAATGGACGCAAATAATTTAGATTTCAGTGATATAGCTCCTTATGGCGACAGTCAGTTCAAGGAAGCGATTAATAAAATGGTTTCAGAACCCGGATTCGAACATGCAATCCGCTGGATTCTGCCTGATATAAATTATAAGGAATTCATAGCCCTGCTCACCAGCTGCAACACAAAACAAGAGTTTCAGACACGAGTCATGCAGAACTTCCTTAATGAACTCGAACGTAAAACTACTGCCGGCGTGACAGCTTCGGGCGTGGAAAACGTCAACCCCGACAAATCCTATACATTTATAACCAACCACCGAGATATCGTGCTTGACGCATCATTTATCAATCTGATATTCCTGCGCCACGACATGAAAACATCGGAAGTAGCCATCGGTGACAATCTACTTATTTACGATTGGATTACCCATCTCGTAAAGCTCAACGGCAGTTTCATCGTAAAACGCAATCTGCCCACACGACAGGCACTTGATGCCGCACGTGAACTTTCAGGCTACATCCATCACGCCATATGCAATAAGAATGAAAGTATCTGGATTGCCCAGCGACAAGGAAGAGCGAAAGATTCAAGTGACCATACTCAGGAAAGCGTATTGAAAATGCTCGGACTGGCAGGCGGCGGTACAACAACCCAGAATCTTGCCGCAATCAACATATTCCCGGTAGCCATTTCATATGAATTTGACCCCAACGACTATCTGAAAGCACGGGAATATCTGTTGCGTCACCGTGACCCGGAATTCAAAAAGTCGCAGCACGACGACCTTTTCTCGATGGAAACAGGTCTCATGCAATACAAGGGACGAGTCCACATATCATTCGCCAATTGCATAACACCGATGATTGAAGCCCTCCCCGCGACAATAGACAAGCAGGATGCCATTCACAGGATCTGTCATAATATCGACTGTGGAATACATAACCGATATAAGATTTATCCAATCAATTATGTAGCCTACGACCTTGCTTTTGATTCAGACATGTATCGCGACCGCTACACCGACGAAGAGTTCCGTAATGTGACAGAGTATATCGAAGGTCAGCTCGACAAGGTTGATATACCCGATATAAGCTCGCAGGAGCGCAGTTTCATGCGTACATACATGTATATGATGTATGCAAATCCACTACGCAATAAACTACTTGCCTCCGGAAGTTGTTGATAGTAATAACACAGATTAAACAAGGTCTGATTATAATTAATATCTCCGGCTGCAAAAATATCCCTGACAACTATGAGGCTCCCTTTAATTCCACTATTTGTCTGTCTGCTCTTAAATATATTTGTCGACGTATATATATACCGAGCTTTGAAACACAGATGCAGGAGTCTCTTGCCGTCAAGGATACAGCTATGGTCAGCAGTTGTTTTGTTTGCGCTCATTTTGGCTGTCTTCTGTTTTCCAAAACGCAATTGTACCAACGGAATGCTGATGTCGGTCATGTGGATGCTCTACACTTACATCGCATTCTATATACCCAAATATCTTTTTGTCATAATCGACCTTATTGCTAAGATACCGTGCCTGTTTAAACGCCACCGTCTGAAATGGATGTCGATAACAGGTGCTGTATTGAGCGTGGTTACTTTCGTTGCTCTATGGTGGGGAGCATTGGTCAATCGCTTCAACATTGATGTCAACTTCGTTGACATCAAGATTCCCGGTCTCCCGGAAGCTTTCGACGGCTACCGTATTGTTCAATTTTCTGACATGCACGTAGGGACATTTGGCAACGACACCTCGTTTGTCTCTACATTCGTTGACCGGATAAACGCCCTACACCCGGATCTCATAGTCTTTACCGGCGACATTGTCAATTCAAAGACAACCGAACTTACGCCTTTCGTCGCACCATTCTCCCGTCTTAACGCCCAAGACGGAGTGTATTCGATTCTTGGCAATCATGACTACGGCGACTATTCTGAATGGCCCTCATCTGAGGCCAAAAAGGATAATATGGAGCTGATGAAAAAGCTTCAGGCCGACATGGGCTGGCATCTCCTGCTCAACGAAACTGTCATGCTGCGTCAGGATGGCGATTCACTTGCCCTCATCGGTGTCGAAAACATAGGTGACCCTCCTTTCAAAGTGTATGGTTCACTTAACAAAGCCTATCCACAGCTGTCGGACAGTGTGAGCAAGATACTTCTCACTCACAATCCAGCCCATTGGGTAGACTCTATATCCGACCGTCCGGACATGAGAGTGCCTCTGTCTCTGTCAGGCCATACGCATGCAATGCAGATTGAAATGCTCGGATGGTCACCTGCAAAATACCGCTATCCTACTTGGGGTGGGCTTTACAACGACTCAGACAAACAACATCAGTTATATGTCAACATCGGAGGTGGCACAGTAGGCTTCCCGGCTCGCGTAGGCGCCACACCCGAAATCACACTCATAACACTCAAAAAGCTAAAATAAAACACGCTCTAAATGGCAAACGTACACGCCAACGTAATCACCGCCGAACTCGGCACGTATCTACGCAAACATGTAGCCGCATGCCTCCGTCTGCTTGACGAAGGGGCGACAGTTCCATTCATCTCCCGCTACCGCAAAGAAGCAACCGGCGGGATGGACGAAGTGACAGTCCATACAATCCAGATGCGCCATCAGGAACTGACAGAACTCGACAAGCGTAAAGAGTATATCCTCGATGTAATACGCGAGCGCGACATGCTGACACCTGAACTTCAGGAAAGGATAACGGAAACGCTCGATCCGGTTGTGCTTGAAGACATCTATCTTCCTTATAAGCCAAAACGCAATACACGCGCACAGGCCGCACGCGCTCTTGGTCTTGAACCACTCGCCAAGATCATCATGTCGCAGACATCGTCCGATATCGAAAAGCAAGCCAAGAAATTTGCTAAAGAAGCCGGTAGCATTGACTCAGCAATCGCCGGAGCTTCAGACATCATATCCGAATGGGTAAGCGAAAGCGAAAAAGCACGCAACCTTGTGCGTTCTCGTTTCCAGCGTTCGGCCACAATCCGGTCAAAGGTTGTCGCCGGAAAGGAAGAGGAAGGCAAAAACTATCAGAACTACTTCGATTTTTCCGAACCGCTTCGCATGTGCAACTCACACCGCTATCTTGCCATACGCCGAGGCGAAGAAGAAGGAATCCTGAAAGTCGGAATAACGATAGAAGACGACGAGATGGTCGACCGCCTCAGCCGCATGTTTGTCAAGTCGACAGCGACACCTGAAACAGCCACGCTTGTAAAAAACGCCGTGAAAGACGGTTATAAGCGGCTCATGCGTCCGTCAATCGAAAATGAGATTGCATCAGCGACAAAGGAAAAAAGCGACGAAGGCGCTATACAGATGTTTGCCGACAACGTGCGTCAGCTTCTGATGTCAGCCCCGCTCGGACGCAAAAGAGTGCTTGCCATAGACCCCGGATTCCGCACAGGCTGCAAGTTAGCAGTTCTCGACGAACAGGGAAATCTCCTCCAGCATGATGTGATCTATCCCACTCCTCCTGCAAACGATTTTGTCGGTTCGGCTGACGCTCTATGCTTCTATGTCGACAGATACCGGATCGATGCAATAGCCATCGGAAACGGGACAGCGGGACGCGAGACCGAACGTTTCATTCGTGACGTCATGCTCCCGCGTAAAGTCCAGATTTTTATGGTGAATGAAAATGGCGCATCAATATACTCCGCATCTGAAGTCGCGCGCGAAGAATTTCCCAACGAGGATGTGACGGTGCGCGGAGCAGTCTCAATCGGACGCCGGCTTCTTGACCCGCTGGCCGAACTTGTAAAAATTGATCCGAAGTCAATCGGTGTCGGCCAATACCAGCACGATGTAAACCAGACAAAGCTAAAAGAGGCACTCGATTATGTGGTTGAGAGCTGTGTGAACACTGTCGGAGTCAACATCAACACGGCTTCTAAACAATTGCTCTCTTATGTGTCAGGTATCGGTCCGGCGCTCGCCGCCAACATTGTCAAATATCGTGCGGAGAACGGCGATTTCACCACCCGTCAGCAACTTCTCGATGTACCGCGCATGGGAGAAAAAGCATTCCAGCAGTGCGCAGGCTTCCTGCGTATTCCCGGCGGAAAAAATCCGCTTGACAACACGGCCGTCCATCCCGAGCGCTATGCACTCGTCGAGCAAATCGCAGCAGACGCAAAAGCCGACATTGCCCGTCTGTCAAAAGACAGAAACCTGCTTCATAGCATCGAACTTGACAAATATATCACTAAAGAGGTCGGATTGCCCACTCTTACGGATATAATACTTGAGCTTGAAAAGCCCGGACGCGATCCGCGCGAGACAGCCGAAGAAATTCCATTTGATGACTCGGTAAGAAAGATCGACGACCTGCACATCGGCCAGGAACTTACCGGAAAAGTCAACAACATTACAGCTTTCGGTGTGTTTGTTGACCTCGGTATGAAAGAAAACGGCCTTATACACATATCACAGTTAAGCGACCGTTTCATATCCTCACCGGCCGACGTGGTAAGCATCGGACAGAATATCCGCGTGAAAGTCATTGACATCGACACTGCCCGAGGGCGCATCGCCCTCACGATAAAAGGAGTCGCACAATAACAGAGAGACATACAATGGACAAATCAATCTCCTGCACAATCGGGCTTGGCAGCAATACCCCTGACCGCGAATATCAGATTACCAAGGCCATCGAACATATCTGTGCATATCTGCAAAAATGTTCGATTTCTTCCGTATATGAATCGGAAGCTTGCAATGGGAAAGACAAACCGTATCTCAACGCTGTGATTCATGGCTCGACCACACATGACTACGATACGGTCGTAAAATTTCTTAAGGATTGGGAGGCCGAATGCGGACGCACACAGGTTGACACTCTCGAAGGAATCATACCGATCGACCTTGACCTTGTCATCTGGGATGAACATATCAAACGTCCAAAAGATTTCGAGCGGCACTATTTCAATCTCGGATACCGTGAACTCCTTGCTAAAGGCGCATACGAAACAATGTGACACATACACCCTGCTCTCCGTTCATAATCCGAACGGAGAGTTTTTTATTGATCTTACAGGGATACCGGCTCTTGCCAATTCATCCATATATCGGTTATGACGACGGTTGTTAAGGTCAGAAGAAAGCAATACGGAGTCTGGAGACATGGAAGCTACAGCCTTGACAATATCACCTCTGAACCCCGCACAAACGACAAGATAGTGGATCCGGCTTACCGACTCACCAAGAGTAAATGAATTGTTGCCACACAGCAGCATAAAACGTTTTCCGGCAACATCAACCACTTCAGCGACCGATGAAGAAACTGTCCTTATAAGAAGCGAATCGACATTGCGCTTCAGCATATATTTTCGATATCGGCGTGAATAGTCATCATGGATTTCTGAATGTCTGTGAGGCGGGAGAGTCGTAAAAACCTTCATCGTCCTACCATCTCGCACTATAAGTGAGGTGTGGTGTAGCGAACGTGGTATATAAGCCTCAACACCGCTATCGTCCTGCGGTCCGGCATAGACAAATGTTACTGCCAAGAAACAAAAACACAACGCGGTAGCTACTGCATAGACCATGCGTCTGCGATAAAGCCACAATCCCAAAGGTATCAGCGCAAAAAACCACACAATGATGACAGATGGCCCGACATATACATCTCTGACCACCGCCCCGGACAGCCCGGACAGGAATTCGGCTGTATCGGTAATCACTCCGAACATCTTATCTGTCAGCCATGCGACCGGCATAAGCGTCAGGCCGAAAACTCCGGCTACCAACATTACTATTCCACATATAATCACCGGCGGTAGCAACAATGCTCCTATAATGTTAGCCGGAAGAAACATAAGCGGAACAATATTGAAATATGCCGCACTTACAACAGCCGTACCGACCATTGCGGCCAACGTAACCGCCGGATAAGCGGCAATACCGTGCAAAAAACGACTGCGACGCGGAAACGGGTTGAATTTCTCGGCAAAAACAAGTATCGAGGCCACTGCCAGAAATGACATCTGAAAGCTGACCGTATAAATAGAGCGAGGAGAAAATACAAGTATGACCAGAGCAGCCACACAAAGCGAATTAAACGGTGTGCGTGTACGCTGAAATGAATAGGCCAGAAGAAAAACAGTCGCCATTACAACCGAACGTACAACCGACGGAGGCAAGCCTGTCATCACTGCAAATCCCCAAAGAGCAATCAGAAGAATCATGATGCGAAGCCATCGCAGACCGGCAATATAGAGCGGTAAAAGAGCCACGGATATTATCCATGCCAGAATGCCTGTATGCAGCCCGCTTAGCGCAAGGATGTGTGAAAGGCCTGTCGACGAAAAGAGCTCGCGCAGGTCGGCCGTCAACATCGAACGGTCACCTGCAATAGTGGCACATAGAAATTCCCTGACCGGGTCAGAAACAGGCAATCTGACAATGGCAAGTATCAGGTCAGAACGAAAACGACGTATGTCATTAATCAGCCCCGGTTCACCGCCAACGACCTCAAGACTGTCGGGGCGTACAAAGCCCTGCCCTACGACTCCCATACGCCTCAACGGCTCATCATAGTCAATCTCGTCAGGCAAATCCAGTCCGGCAACCGAAGGCTGAAGTGATGACGAAAACCGCAGACGCTCACATTCATCGACAGCAGGAAGCGAAGACGGCACCGTCAGTTTTGCCATGAACGGCATGACAGCGACTCCTTCACAGCTATCTATTCTGGCTATTATAATCTGTGTCGGCTCATATGATTTCACTTCTAAAGCAACGGCCGAATAATATTTCGAAATGCCTGAAAGGGCCATCGGGAATGATGCGGGACGACTAACAAAACCAACAGCGAATCCCGACATCAGCCCACAACACATCAGCACTCCATATGGCTGTCTGAACAGCCACAATATAATCGCGCCAATCAATGGCACGACCATAAACCAAGCGCCCACACCCCACCCTTCCAACAGAATACCAAGTATAAAAACTATGGTAAACGGAAGAAGCGGCATCAGTGAAAGGCGCATTATGAAGAGAGGTATTTATCAGCTGACTGACATACAAACTTCGGGAATCTATGGAAGCAGACACTGTTGTCTGGCATCCACCCCTCATAGTTCCCGATAATGACTTTTAAGTTGAAACGATCATAGATTCCAGATATTCCACGATTCAAACGCCTGTAGCAAGAGCATTTCAAGACCATTCTTCACCTCAGCTCCGTTTGCACGTGATTTCTTCATAAAGGTGGTCACATCAGGATTATAGATCAAATCATAACAGAGATGTTCGGATGTCAATAAATCATACGGGATATCAGGACAGCGATCGACATTGGGATACATCCCTAAAGGAGTGCAATTGACAATTACCTTATGGCTCTCCATCACCTCCGGAGTCAAATCGGAGTATGCAAGTTCGCCGGCCTCAGGATTGCGTGACACGAATACCGGTTCGACACCAAGATTGACCAATGCACGATAGACCGCCTTTGAAGCGCCGCCGGTGCCGAGAATAAGAGCACGGTTTCGTTTATTATTAATCAACGGAGCTATCGAATTCTGAAATCCCATTGCATCGCTGTTGTAACCTTTCAACCGTATATCGCCATTCTTGCCGCGAATAATCTTGATGACATTGACCGCTCCGATAAGCGCGGCCTCAGAATCCATTTCATCCATGTAGGGAATCACCTGTTCCTTGTAAGGAATGGTCACATTCAGTCCTGCAAGATTATGATTTTCGGAAACGACCTCCATGAGATCTCCGATATCAGGGATTTCAAAATTAACGTATTCAGCATCAATATTCTCAGATTCGAACATATTGTTAAAATAGCTCATCGAGAATGAATGGGTGAGCGGAAACCCAATCAGACCGTAAACTTTGCTGCGAGGTGATGTCATGTCAATTTTTTATTTAGGGTTGGAGATTTATGATATCAATTATAATAACCGACGTGGTGAGATTGCAGTTCTATTTATGCGAATATAAATAATTCGGGCGGATGTTCAGCCTCTCTATTCTTCGCTGGCAATCGTTTTTTTTTCAACAGATTGAAACGCTGAATGAGGAATCAGCAGAAATGTCAGACGCGCTCCCCGCAGAAGATAGACCGTAAAACGTGAAGTATATTTTACGCCAATCACCTCTGACCAGTCAATCTTTTCCGGGTCAGGTATGGGAAGCGCAGGCATCTGTGGCTCAGCCTCATCATCCTTTGCGATGGGCAGAAGCATGCGCTTCGAACGATTATCCTCCCGTTTCTCATCAGGCAGATAGGTCAACCCTATGGAACGTCCCTCGTCAATCTCCACAGTCTTTCTGATGACAGCACGCCGTGCTTCGGGAGTAAGCATATAATAGGTATAAAGAAACGACATCAGCATCGGCACTACAATGAACAGAAGCATAAGAGCGACCAGCATAAGACGCCCGTCGAAAACAGCCCCTAATACACCGCAGACCAATATCGGCGTGATGACAAGCCAGCCATAGCGCGGAAGCCATAGCGAGAGAAGCACAGATAGATAGTCACCGGATGTGGTGACAAAAGGATTTGTCTTTTTCAATCGATGGTGAAACTGTTGAGGTCAGTCAATGAAACGGCGCGTCAAGTCGCCATAGTTATCTATACGACGGTCACGGAGGAAAGGCCACCAGCGACGCACCTGTTCAGAGCGCTTCATGTCGACATCCACTATGGTCACGGCCTCCTCGTCGTCAGGTGCAAGATAAATCATCTCGCCCTGAGGTCCGGCGACGAAACTTGAACCCCAGAATGTGATTCCGTTGGTAGCGCCTGAGGGATCCGGCTCATGACCGACACGGTTGACAGTCACGACAGGGAGGCCGTTGGCAACGGCATGTCCGCGCTGAACAGTGATCCACGCCTCACGCTGACGGGTCTTCTCGTCGGGAGTATCACTGCTCTCCCAACCTATGGCCGTCGGATAAATGAGCATCTGCGCTCCGTTCATCGCCATAAGACGTGCGGCTTCAGGATACCATTGATCCCAGCACACGAGGACACCAAGCCGTCCAAGCGAAGTGTCAATCGGTTTAAATCCAAGGTCGCCGGGTGTAAAATAGAATTTCTCATAATATGCAGGGTCATCGGGAATGTGCATTTTACGATACTTTCCCGCAATCGATCCGTCAGTGTCAAAGACAAGGGATGTGTTGTGGTAAAGTCCGGCCGCCCGGCGCTCAAACAAAGATGTCACAAGCACCACACCGCCCTGACGTGCGATTTCTGAATAAAAATCTACGGTCAGAGAGTCGAGCGGCACCGCAAGGTCGAAATTATCGACATTCTCGACCTGACAGAAATAGAGCGAATCGTGAAGCTCCTGAAGTACCACAAGCTCTGCGCCACGACGCGCAAGTTCAAGTACCTTTTCTCCAAGACGACGACGGTTATCGTCGATATCCGGAGTGTTATGCTGCTGTATTAATCCTATTTTCATTTTCAATCAAGAGTAGTTGTGTCTGTCCATTCATTATTTTCAATTCCGGCCACCGTACCCGCAGGAAACTGCATCGTCACACAATGGAGCGAGCCATGCTGCCTGATAAGTGGAACGCAGTCAATCGGAACAACCTCATGGTCGGGAAAAGCCACTTTCACTACCTGCGACGCAAGGAAGTCTTTCTGAGCCTGTCCATAAACAGGCAAAAGAATGCGTGTCGGCGTTATAAGAAAATTAGCATATGTAGCAGGGAGTATCTCGCCGTCCATCTCGATCGTGTCAGGCAAAGGAAGCTCTATGAGATTATATGGCATCCCGCCAGGAGTACGCAAAGTTGTCAGTTCCTCCTGCATTTTCACCAGCTCATCATGATTTGGATTGTCAGGCTCACCCGCACCGCAATAAAGAATGGTGTCGGATGGTGCAAGACGAGCAAGGGTGTCAATATGACTGTCGGTATCGTCGCCAAGCAACGCCCCGTGATGCAGGAAGAGCTGATGGGTAAAACCGAATGCGCGTGAAAGATAGTCGGAAATTTCCTCTCGTCCCCATTCGCCGTTTCGGTTGGGAGACAAAAGGCATTCGGCAGTGGTCAGCAAAGTCCCGTCGCCGTCCGACTCGACAGAGCCGCCTTCGAGCACAAAATTAAGACGATTCTCGACATCACAGGCAAACATTCCAAGCCCGTCAAGTTTAGAAGTTATCAGATTGTCGCGGTCGGCTGCAAATTTCAATCCCCAGCCGTTGAATTTAAAATCAAGCAGACACAGAGAGCCGTCAACCTCGACAGTCAGCGCTCCAAAATCGCGCGCCCACGTATCGTTGGTTTCCATATCGACAAATCTGACACGTCTGGAGTCAAAACCTTGCTCCCGGATAGAGGGCAGACAGAGGTCGGCCGGACCGACAAGAATCACACATTCCTCCTGCGATATGACACGGACTATCTCACCGATACATCGGCGTGCATCGTCAAGGATATAGTTCCAGTCAGTATCCTCGTGCGGCCATGCGAGAAGCACACAGTCATGGCGTTCCCATTCGGCCGGAAAACGTCGGAGAGAGGAAACCGGAGTGTTGTCATTCATCTTCGTAGTCATCTTTTAGATTATCCCAGATCTGATCCTGAGATTCAAAGTATTCCTCGCAATAATCAAGAAATCCCTTTTTCTCCGAACTGCCGACTTCATCACACCATTCGCGATAAGCCGCCCTCAGGTCAGGGTCTTCATGAATAAGTTTTTTAAATTCCGCCTCAGCAATATCGGCACTCCCGCAATGCTGGAGAAGCCTGTCGAAAAGGTCGGTAATTTCGTCCATCATAAATTAGGTTTAGGGTATGAGAATGTTAGTATCTGCATGTAGGAATCAGACAAGTCTTATTTTTTCGCTTTGTTAAGACTCGTATAAACAAATTAACAAATCATTAGTTTTATGGTTCAAAAATATATCATCGTGACGAATTAAACAAATTTAAAATGTTTAAAAACCAAAATATTCAACCATTTCAACACCTAAAATGTTCTATTAGTATCAATTATTTAAAATAACGCATTGTTTATGAAAAAGTTATTAGGATTATTACTGCTTGTCGCAGCAGTCCTTACAGGATGTAGCCCGTTTAATCTTGTGACAAGCACCACTTACAACGATGCTAATCTGAGGGACTACCAGACATTCAGAATCGTGACTCCGAACGAAGGCAAGATTCCGCCGGGGATGACAATGGTGACATATTATAATATTGCCGCAGCCATACGCGAGCAGATGGCAGAGCGTGGATATACGGAAGATCCTTCATCACCTTTGCTCATCAACATCGGACTGACCGTCCGACACGAAATAGCGACAGAGCCGGCTATTCTGCCGGGAGCTTATCCATACGCATGGGGGCCTTTCTATGGAGGATACGCACCGTGGTTCATGTATCCGAGAGGATATTACTGGCCCGGATACTATTCCAATGCACAGGTCATCACCGGAATCTATCGTGAAGGCGTACTGACAATGGATATGGTCAATATCGACACAAAGACTCCATTGTTCTCAGCGTCAGTGGGCACTATCCTTGACAACGGTGATTCACAGTTCAGAAATCTCCAAGGAATAGCAGAAGCTGTGCAGACCCTGTTCTCAAAATTCCCTGTACCGCTACTGCCTCAATATAAAAAATAATCCACCGTTAATACATAGAAGTCAAAACCGACCATAGACTGCTTGACTACGCATCTATGGCCGGTTTGATATTCTTTTAGCACTGTTCTCATCAACGGCGCTGCAATGTGAGGAATGTATAACGGATTCCACTCCGTGGATCTGTTTCGTTAAAAACAGGCGACGACGGAAGCGTCCAGTCCTGCGCGGAAAGTTCCGGGAAATAAGTATCGGCATCTGCCGGAGTGGCATCTATTAATGTAAGCTCGATTTTACCGGCCAGCGGAATAGCCTGACGGTAGATTTCTCCGCCTCCGATTATAAAGCATTCCTCCGAGGGGTCACACAAAGCGATAGCATCTTCAAGCGAGGCCGCTGTCTCCACGCCGGAGGCAGTGTAGGCCGGATTGCGTGTCACGACAATATTGCGTCTTCCGGGGAGCGCGCCCTTAGGGAATGACTCGAATGTCTTTCGCCCCATGATTATGGGATGCCCCATTGTCAATGCCTTGAAACGTTTCAAATCGTCACTGATATGAAACAACAGATCTCCGCCTCGTCCTATGGCAAAATTTCTCGTACATGCCACAATGATTGTCGGCTTCAGCGATGAAACATGCTCGGGGCGAGTGACTCGGTCTGATAATGAATTTGCGTCGGTCATACTGCAACGGTTGCTTTTATATGTGGCTGGGCTTCATAGTCACGAAGCTCGAAATCCTCGTATTTGAAATCAAAAATGTCTTTTATCTCAGGATTTATGTACATGACGGGAAGTTTTCCGGGAGTACGGGCAAGCTGCGTAGCCACCTGTTCGAAATGATTGTGGTAGATATGAGTATCTCCGAGCGTATGTATAAACTCTCCGGGCTTTAAGCCGGTCACCTGCGCAACCATCATCAGAAGCAGAGCGTAGGAGGCAATGTTGAAGGGCACTCCGAGGAAACAGTCGGCGCTACGCTGATAAAGCATCAATGACAGACGTCCATCGGCCACATAGAACTGGAACAACAGATGACACGGAGGGAGCGCCATGTCGGGAAGAGCTGCGACATTCCATGCACTTACAATGATTCGACGCGATTCCGGATTTTCCTTGATAGTCCTGATCACTTCTGAAATCTGGTCGATATGTCCACCGTTGTAATCAGGCCACGAACGCCATTGCGAACCATAGACAGGTCCGAGTTCGCCGTCAGGACCGGCCCATTCGTTCCATATTCTGACACCGTTGTCCTGAAGATATCTGACATTCGTGTCACCTTTCAGAAACCAAAGAAGCTCATAGATGATTGATTTCAGATGCAGTTTCTTAGTGGTCAGCAAGGGGAACCCTTCGCTAAGGTCAAAACGCATCTGGTGGCCGAATATACTGCGCGTACCCGTGCCGGTACGGTCGCCACGGTCAACGCCCTCTTTCATGATCTTGTCGAGCAGTTCAAGATATTGTTTCATATCCGAAAGATGATTTGATAGTATTTTTAATGTAAGGATATTTATTCAAAAAGCATTCCATTCAAGCAAGCCCTCCGACCTTTATAGCCTTTGGCTGCGAGGGGCATACATACTGACACGCTCCGCATCCGATACACTTGTTAGCATCAACCACAGGATAAGGGCCTTGACCTGAATCACAGCTTATCATCACAATCGCACCCGATGGGCAACGGCGCGAACAAGCTCCGCATTTAACGCCCTTTGTATGAGATATGCACAACGAACTGTCAGCGTATGCAAGTCCTGTACGCGAACGGTGCTTCTCTGCTACGGTAAGCGGATGCAACGCTCCTGTCGGACACAAATTCGAGCAAAGAGTACAGTTATATTCACACCATGATTCGTCGTAGTCCATCACAGGATGAAGCGCTCTGAGAAGGCCATATTCCGACACGGCCACTTTCAGCACTTTCTGCGGGCAACGGGAAATGCACAGTCCGCATGAAGTACACCTGTCAAGAAACTCCCGGCGAGACCTTAGCCCCGGAGGCGTGACAGGAAGAAGATTCCGATGCTGACGGGAAATCTGTATACCGTCAATTTTTGCTGCCACACCCGAAGCCTTAACCACAGCGGGGGTCGCAGCAGCAAGCAGTCCAAGCGACAGGAAACGACGGCGATCAATCGGATGGCGCTTCGTATCCGAAACTCCTACATGGCTGTCTGTAATTCCGGCCGCAGAGCCGGCCACTGAGTCCTTGACTCGCTGCATCAATGGAATCGAGAGCTGATGACGGTTATAAGTATAGGATATTGCATCGTTCGGACAATCCGAAAGGCAGTCGAAACAGACCACGCAACGCGACATGTCAACGACATGACTCGTAAGATCAATGCACGAAGCCTTACACAGATGCTCGCACTTGCGACACTGTATACATTTGTCAGTATTGATGTCAATACGGAATATCGAGTAGTGCGATATAAAGCTGAGAGTCGTACCTACAGGACAAACGGTGTTACAGAATGTACGCCCGTTTTTAAATGCAATCGCGCCGATTATAGCCATTGACGACACTGCCACCACAAATCCCGCAACCGAAGCTAAGGCAATCCTTATCTGGGGAGCGGAATCGACAGTAATCCACAGGTTTAGGACAAATGCCCATGCAGGCTTCAGAACATAGAGCGAAAAACGCCCATAGATACTGTAGGGATCAAGCAGGGAGGACACAGCCGAAATACCAAGTATGATTGAAAGCACAACTATAAAAAGTGCTATACGCCGCAGTCGTGTCATCGGAGCACTATAATGATAAAACCATCCCGATTTACGCCGTCCGAGCCTCGGCAACCTCGCACATATATCCTGAAAAAAACCAAGCGGACAAAACGACGAGCAATAAATCCGGCCAAAAATCAGCGTGACAATCAGCCAGACAACAAAGGTGGTGATTGCGAATGACATGGCTGCCGGCAAGAACTGCACTTTTGCAAGCCAAGCAGCAAAAGCAGGCAGCTCCATGCCGAAATCGACAAACAATGCTGTAATCAGCGCAAAAATCACGACTGAAACCACAATTCGTGATACTCTTAAAACAGAAGCCATACCAATCACAATTGCTGACAACGTAAATCGCGCAAAACATCGGTAAGCGCGGTTATTTTAGACATCTGATCAGGAATATCTATCCCGACAGGACATGTGCCCAGACATTCCCCACATCCTATGCAGCGTTGCGTCTGAGCCTTATTCAGAATGCGATCTTCATATAACTCAAGGAATCGCTTGCCCTTAACAGCGAAATCCTCACCGTCAAGAGCGCCCGGCATGTAACCATCCTGAATAGCCCGGTCTGAGAAAATGAGATTTGAAGGTATATCTATACCATAAGGGCATGGCATGCAATTGTCGCAAGCCACACAATCGTTCGGTTTAAGCGGGACATAGGCTTGAGAAAGGCGCTCACCAACCTCATCGACATTACTCGAAATGCCGGGACGGCAAGATGAAAGCAACGACGGCACGACTACCGCACCGCCGACACGAAATAGCCATTGTCTGCGTGTCATGTTCTGCATACAGTTGCAAAATTAGACATTTTCCACGAAATAACATAACACAGACCGAATCAGACCTGTTAAAAATGCAGTTCACTTTTCAAGTCACCGCTATTAAAAAATCTTATCAAATACACTGAAAAGAGCGCCCCGGAGCGGAGCGCTCTTTAGAAATGAGAATCATCTTCCTACGTATTTATTCACGTGACTGACCCCAACACATCATTTATAATTTTATGGTGTCGGAATTCTGATTATAGGCTTTTGCAACACATTTCCATTCACCGTCAAGTTTCAGAAGAAGGAGGAAATCAGTAAAATCAATGCGTCCGCCCCACCCTTCTTCGAGCACACGCACTACTGCTACAGTCTCTTCCACAGCAAGCACATCTACGCGGGCTTTGAAGCCTTCGCCTGCACCAACCGTATCGACATTATGATAAAAACGCTCAATTGACCCGCGTTCCATCACTCCGTCGAGCATTCCGAACAATACGGCATCTTCTGTGAATAGTTCCTTTGCATGAAAACTGTTTCCTTCGGCCACACTTCTGACGAATTTCAGCGCAGCAGCTTCGACTGCGGCATACTCTTTTATTTTATCTCTCATATCGTAGTGAATTATAAGTTATTTTTCAACTGCAAAATTATAACTGTATGTCGATGAAATCAAGTACCGAAAAATTTTTCGTATATGGAAAAATTTTTCGGTATTCTGATTATCAGCCATATTGTTTATCTTTGCATCCAAAATTAGAATGATATGGCATACGAGAAGAAGATACCCGTCGACCTTGATTGTCCACTCAGGCTCACAATAAGCCTGATTGAATCAAAGTGGAAATCATGTATTCTTGATGAATTGCGTTCAGGAGAGCCCATGCGTCCAAACGAAATACACAAACGTCTCCCGGAAGCTGCGCCCCGAGTCCTTGACATACAACTTAAGGAAATGGTCGGAGACGGCCTCATCTCTAAAACCATTTATCCTGAACTCCCGCCTCGCTCCGAATACAAAATAACAGAGCTTGGAGAATCCTTACTGCCAATAATCGACATGATGCTTAAATGGGGACAAGAACACCATCAGCTTTTCAAAGATAAATACAGCGGTCAGAATAGCCGATAAATCAACGACCCGTCAAAAATATTTTTGACGGGTCGTTGATTTATCGGCAAGATATTTTGCAAAGGAATATTCTTAATTTTAAACGTCATTCCTACCATTGGCTGCCGGAAGAAACCGAGCGAGTATAAAATACCCTATTCCACCTGCCAGAAGTGAGCCGACAACAATTCCGAGCTTTGCATCATTGAGCAATGCAAGCCCAGACGCATCTCCTTCTCCAAAGGACAGATTGGCAATGAACAGCGAAACTGTAAAACCTATGCCTCCGAGCATAGCGACTCCCGCAATCATCTTCCAGTCTGAACCTTCAGGCATAGGTGCAAGCCTAAATCTGACCGTCAACCATGAAAAAAGCAGAATGCCTACAAATTTACCGACCACAAGGCCGATGATGATAGCGAGACTTATCCCGGACACGAGCGTCATAGGATTCATGTCGAGCAGATAGATGCCGGCATTGGCAAACGCAAACAACGGTATGATAAGATAGTTGACTACAGGATGCAGCGAATCTTCAAGATCCTGAAGAGGAGAAATGACCTTGTCTGAAGCACTTTCTATTTCCTTAAGCCAGTCCATCTCTTCATGGTTTAACAATTTTCCGTTTCCAAAGTCCTCATCGTCGGCCTCATCGAAATTGCGGATGGAGCGTCGTATTATCTTGACATATTTGCCCGGAGCATAGACAGGGACAGAAGGCACGCAGAATGCCACGAGGACACCAGAAATTGTCGGATGAATACCTGAATTGAGGACGAAAAACCATACTACACCTCCGACAAGCACATAGAAAATCTTGCTCTGAATCTTAAGCAATCCCCCTCCTACTATGAGGACGGCAAGTCCGACTGCAGCATATCCGATGAATGCGAGGTCTATATGTGTCGAGTAAAAAGCGGCAATAACAATAATACCGCCGATATCATCGACCACTGCGAGTGTGGTCAGGAATATCTTGAGTGAAAGCGGGACACGCGAGCCAAGTATGGCCAGCACTCCAAGCGAGAACGCGATGTCGGTTGCCATTGGAATTGCCGCACCGTCAATATAGTCCGTGCCTGCCGAAAGAATAAGAAAGGATCCTACAGGAAAAACCATACCTCCGATCGCCCCCATTATAGGCAAAAGAGCCTGCCGGAACGACGAAAGTTCGCCAACAAGCACCTCTCGCTTGATTTCAAGACCTATCGTAAAGAAAAACAGCGCCATAAGCGCGTCGTTGATAAACTGTAGGACAGTCATCGGATGTCCTCCGTGAGAAAAAATGTTGAAATCACCAACTTGCAGACGCATCTCCTGATTCCAGAAAGACGAATAAAGACCGTTGATACCATGAATATTAGCCACTATAAGCGCAAGCACAGTGGCCAGAATCAACACATTGCCGCCGGTGGCGTGATGACGGAGCGCCTGACGCGCCGAATAGAAAATATGATGGGCAAACCCGCCTGACTCGAAATCGACGGGATTCAAGTCCGGCTTGCCGTAAGATGAACCGTGAGCTGACATAATACTAACTTGATTTTATAGGCTGTAAATTAACGACGGATTGTCAAGAACGTTTTATGTTCTTAACAATCCGCCGGGGATTAAAGTTGCGTTTCGTCAGAATTTGGTTCTTTCCACCTGCGTTTGCTGCGACGGTGGTAGCGGATATGCCATGCAACCAAACGACCGCTGCGGTCAAGCACCATTATAATGAATATTATACCTGCAAACGTGATGGATAGCAGATAGAGATAATAGGTCGGTTCAGGATCAAGAACCGAAAGCAGTTCTCCGGCAGGAGTGCCGGTAACCGTCGGATAGGATATGGATGAAAGCGTCCGTTTCCACTCCACCACCCCATCTTTAAGGTAGACTATTGCCGCACGGCCACGGGCAAGCTCCTTGATCATCGTAGGCTCTGCGCTGTATATCGGATAGGAGGCCATCGAGACATCACGCCACCACTCGATGTCATCATCGTTACCGTTGACAATCGCCACCATCGAACCGCCACGGCCGGTTATAAACGTATTGAGTTCGTTGAGAAGATATGTATATGACAAATCGACTCCACGCATATCCGGGACTGTCACCAGAAACTGCTCCGAATCAGGCGAAATAATGTCAGCGGCGATATCCTCGCCATCCGCTATGACTGAAAATCCGTCGGAAAGCTCTTCAGATCCGCCACCGACCACTTTACGGTCAACGAAAGTCCATGTCGAGTCAGGAAGATTATCAATGCTGAAGCTCTGCTGTCTGCCATCCTTCTCATATATGAACTCATAGTCCACCTCAAAATCTGAATCATCCTCGCTGTCATTGTCGACAGGAATGAGCGAGACTTCCGGTCCAAAACGTCGGAAATCAATCAGAGGCTGCACATTGAAACCAATCATTGATATGATGACAATATAGAGCGTCACAAGTCCGCCGACAACCCACTGGACATAGGGGAAAAACAGTCCGTCGACACGGCTGTTGAACACCGCGAGATAGAGCAGAAACAGTGTTATGACGACATTTTTGAGAAACGTAGCCGTATTCGAGATAATCAGAAAGTCACCGAAACACCCACAGTCGGCAACCGGGTCGGCCACTACTATATAGAGTGTCAATGGCAACATGAATGCCATCATCAGCAGGAGAAGCCACACGGCCACACGGCGGTAACATCCCAACGCCAACAGACATCCCCACACAAATTCAAAGCTACCCAAGGCAAAGGCTGCAAGCACCACGAGCGCAGACGGAATATCCCATCCCCACACATCAAGATACTCACCTATTTTATAATAGCTGCCCCACGGGTCAATACCTTTGGCAAAACCCGAAACGATAAAGACCGCGCCGATGACGACACGGAACACCCAGACCAAAGCCGGGTGGTAAATAACGTTAAGCTTCCTGAGTAAGCTTGATGATTGCGAAGACGGCATAGTTGATAATATCCATGTAGTTCGAGTCAATTCCTTCGGAGACAGTCGTAGCACCGCCATTGCCTTCGATTTCCTTGACACGCTGAAGTTTCGTGAGGATAAAATCCGTGTAGGAATTCACCCTCATTCCGCGCCAAGCGTCTCCATAGTCGTGGGTCTTGGCCGCCATTAAGCGACGCGCTTCTTCTGCATAACGGTCATAGAGGGCTGTGGCCTCGCCGGGATTGATGTCAGACTCGTCGGCATAACCGAGCTGGAGCTGTATCAAGCCTATGAGACCGTAATTGACGATAGCCATGAACTCTCCGAGTATTCCCTCGTCGACCATAGCCTCACCCTCTTCAAGCGTGCGGATGCGCTTGGCCTTGATGTAGAGCTGATCTGTTATCGAACGTGGACGCATGATGCGCCAAGATGCGCCGTAGTCGACAAGCTTGTTTACAAAAACCTCACGGCATTTGCCGAGGGCACTGTCAAACTGGCTGAGAGTCGACCGGACTGATGATGTGGTTGATGTCATTTTGTCTGTTAATGATGAATAAAAGCCGTGGCACTTTCCGGGACTTATTGTCAATCCGGAATCGTGCCACGGCTCAAGCGGTTATAATCAGCAGTCACAAAGTCAGACGGAGAGCCGGACACATCCGGGACATATCATCATGAACCTGACTGCAAAATTTGACAGAAAGATTACTTGCCGAGGAGACCTTCGACACGGAGGAGGTTGTCGCCGTCGTTGAGAACATAGTAGATGTTCTTAAGATAGCGGAGGGCATCGGTCTGCTCGTTGTCAAGCTGATAGGCTTTTTCAAGATACTTGACAGCCTCAAGGATGATGGGACGCATAGTCTCATAGTTATACTTGTTGTATTCCTGCTGTGACATATTTGCTGCTCCCTCGTCGAGATCATTGTATTCCTGCACGAGCATACGGCCAAAATAAAGGTTGTTGAGTGCTCCATCAGGTTCAATAGTCACTGCCTTCTGATAGGCTTCCTTAGCACCCTTGAAGTCATTCTGCTGTTCAAGAAGCACTCCGAGCGAAAGATAATAGGCTGCATTGTTAGGATCGGCTGCGATAGCATTGTTGAGCATAGTCTTGGCCTTATCGAAATCCTTGCTTTCGATATAGCTGTTGACTACACGCTGAAGGAATTTGGGATCAGATGTACCGAACTTGTCAAGAGCCTGCTGCGAATAGCGGAGCTTGCGGGGTTCGTCCTGCATCTGATATGCCACGCTGTAGGCATAGTCATACGCATTCGCATCGTCATACCCCTTTTCAAGAAGAGCGTCGAATGTTGCGGCAGCCTTGTCGAGCATCTCAGCCTGCCATGCGGCAAGCGCGCAGTTATACATAATCTGTGTAGCTGTCGAATCTGGAAGTGCTGCGGGTGCATTCTTGCCGAGACGCGGATTGGCGGGAATTTCAAGATAGTCGTTGAAAGCCTCATAAGCCTTCTTGTAGTCATGAGCTTCCCAGTAAGCAGCACCGGCGTTCAGGAAGTCATTTGCATGACCGGCAATCTGGCTTACGATATCCTTGGAAAATTTAGTCTTCTGCTTGCCTTTTGCATCAACAACAGTATCGACATCCAGAGCTTTCATTCCATAGTTATAGCCGTCAAGAAGGGCGTTGCTCATGTCAATGATGTTTACATCCTGACCGAAAGTCTTCTTGGCGAAAAGATCGTCATAGAGTTTGAAACCGGCCTTACCGGGAATCCAATAGGTCTGGGCATCCTTGTCGGTTTCAGGATTTGAAAATGCAGGTGTGATAGCCTGAAGTGCTTTCTGATAGGCTGCATAGCTATCGGCGCTCTTGAATGCTTTCTCGGCTTCCTTAACCACGGCCACCTGTGCGGTCATGGAAGCTGCGGTGAGAAGTCCCACGGTTAAGACGCAGATTTTTTTCATAATAGATTTAATTAGTATTAGGGGATTAATTTATTAAATTCTGAATTGTTTTACCTGATTTTCCGATTTTGTTGCGGTTCAAGCTTCGTCGTCATTGACATCGGGCTCTTCCTCATCAATCTCGTCATCCTCGATAATCTCTTCATCATCCATGTCATCGAAAGCAAGGACTCCGTCAGCAGGAATTTCGGAAACCACTTCCTGTACCTCTACCTCCTCGACTTCCTCCTCGGGATCGGAATCGACACAGCATACGGATGCGATGGTATCGTTACGTTTCTCAAGATTAATGATACGCACACCCTGTGTAGCACGTCCCTGCACACGGATGTCGGCCACATGGATTCGGATAGTTATACCGCTCTTGTTGATAATCACAAGGTCATTATCGTCATTGACACTCTCAATAGCGACAAGACGTCCGGTCTTTTCCGTGATATTCATAGTGCGAACGCCCTTGCCGCCTCGGTTGGTCACGCGATAGACGGGAACTTTCTCGGTCACACCTGCTTCATTCGTCACTTCAGCATCAAGAGGAGTGCGTTTGCCATAGCCACGTTCACTCAGCACCATGACATCATTGGCAGTGCCCTCGGGCATACATATCATGCCGACAACCTCGTCGTCATCATTGTCAAGAGTCATGCCACGCACGCCGGCCGACATACGGCCCATCTCGCGGACCTTATTCTCGGGGAAACGGATGGCACGGCCATTACGGTTGGCAAGGAGAATCTCACTGTTGCCATCGGTCATTTCAACTGTAAGCAGTTCGTCACCCTCACGGATGATGATTGCGTTGACACCACGTGCACGCGGACGGGAATAAGCCTCAAGACGGGTCTTCTTGATCACACCCTTCTTGGTCGCGAACACGAGATTGTGTGTGCGCACGAAATCTGCATCGCCAAGCGACTTGGTGCAGATGAATGCCTTGACTGAATCGTCAGGCTCGATGTTAAGCATGTTCTGGATGGCACGTCCCTTCGAGTTTTCGCCCCCTCGGGTATTTCATAGACTTTAAGCCAGTAGCAGCGTCCCTTCTGAGTGAAGAAGAGCATATAATTGTGCATTGAAGCCGGATAGATATGCTCGATGAAATCTTCATTTCGCGTGTCTGATCCCTTTGCGCCTACACCGCCACGGTTCTGTGCGCGGAACTCGCTGAGCTGTGTGCGCTTGATATAGCCGAGATGCGAGATAGTGATGATCATGTCATCATCGGCATAGAAATCCTCTGCATTGAAGTCACCGGCGGTATAGTCGATATCCGTACGGCGTGCATCGCCATACTTGTCACGGATTTCTATAAGTTCGCTCTTGATAAGCTCACGGCAGGTGTGCTCGTCGGAAAGGATCAGTTCGAGGCGGGCAATCTCTTTCTCAAGAGCCTCGTATTCATTGCGAAGTTTATCCTGTTCGAGACCGGTGAGCTGGCGCAGACGCATCTCGACGATGGCGGCAGTCTGCGGGTCTGTCAGGCCGAAACGGGCTTTCAGCGACTCGCGGGCACTCTGGGTGTCGGATGCTCCACGGATAATCTTGATTACTTCGTCTATATTCTGTGAAGCGATGATGAGTCCTTCCAGAATGTGGGCGCGTTCCTGAGCCTTGTTAAGCTCAAACTTCGTGCGACGGATGACAACTTCATGACGGTGGCTGACAAATTCGCCGATAAGATCCTTTAGATTGAGCGTTTTCGGCCGGCCGTTGACAAGCGCGACATTATTGACACTGAATGAAGCCTGCATCTGGGTCATCTTATAGAGCTTGTTGAGCACGACACTTGCGTTTGCGTCGCTCTTGAGCTTGATGACTATGCGCATGCCCTTGTAGTTACTCTCGTCGTTGATGTCGGCAATGCCGTCGAGCTTCTTGTCGTTGACAAGCTGGGCTATGTAAGTGATGAGTTCGGCCTTGTTTACACCGTAAGGAATTTCAGTAACGATGATATTTTCATGATTGTCCTCGACCTCGATTTCAGCCTTCGAACGGATCACGACACGTCCGCGGCCTGTCTCATAAGCCTCTTTCACACCATTGTAGCCGTAAATCGTACCGCCGGTGGGGAAGTCGGGCGCGGGGATGAATTTCATGAGCCCCTCGATAGTAATCTCAGGGTCATCGATATACGCCACACAGGCATTGATTGATTCAGCGAGGTTGTGGGTCGGCATGTTTGTGGCCATACCGACGGCGATACCAGAAGCACCGTTTACAAGCAGATTCGGGAAACGGGTCGGAAGGACAACGGGCTCATCACGCGTATTGTCATAGTTGCGCTGGAAATCCACCGTATCACTGTCAATATCAGCGAGCATTTCTTCACCGAGCTTGTCAAGACGGACTTCGGTGTAACGCATGGCGGCAGCGCCGTCACCGTCCACAGAGCCGAAGTTACCGTGACCGTCGACAAGGGTGTAGCGCATGGCCCAAGGCTGCGCGAGACGAACGACCGTACCGTAGATCGATGAGTCGCCGTGAGGATGGTACTTACCCATAACCTCACCGACACAGTTGGCCGATTTCTTGTGAGCGCGGTCAGACGTATTGCCCATTTCGTTCATTCCGAAGAGCACACGGCGGTGTACAGGCTTCAAACCGTCTCTGACATCAGGGAGGGCTCGCGACACTATAACCGACATCGAGTAGTCGATGTAGGCGCTCTTCATCTCGTTTTCAATATTGATTTTAATGATGCGGTCTGCTTCAATCATAGCTTTTACAATGCGGAGGCCGATATTCCCCGGAGATAATTCAATGCGGAAAAGCGGCCTCGAAAAACTTTTTCTTCTTTATAATTTGTGTAGTCGATGAAATCCTAAGGATTTTTCCCGACAAAGGTAAGAAATTTTTTGTAAAAATCGTATCTTTGCAGAGCAAGAAATGTTTTTTAATTGTTATTAGAATATAAAGGCTGACTTTGGCACAGTTTTTGTTATATCAATCATCGCCGGAGCCATTCCCCACAATATGACAACCATTCATATTTTACGCTTCAGTGGCCCGACACAAAAAACGAATTAAACCAAAACCACATCTTCTCACACAAGCCGCCGACACACTGTAATCCCTGTCACGATGGCTTAAACAATTCACCACTTAACCAAGACAAGAAAGATAAAAAACAATATGGACATCGTTTATTCAAGAAAATTCAAAGAAATAATCTCCGATGCTCCAAGACAGGCGGCCCGCCACAACAGCCGCTATGTCATGCCTGAGCACTTGTTGCTGTCACTTCTGACAGACATGGAAGGAGATCCCGCACGCCTTGTCGACCGTGCCGCCAAAGGAGTGTCAGCCTACGAGTTGCGCGAGAACCTTGACAAAGCTTTGTTCAATGCCGCCACCGAACAGGGCTATCAGGGAACGGTCGGCATTAACGAGGTGAGTCTCAGCGATCTTACAGGACGAATCATAAAGCTCAGTGTGCTTGAAGCAAGAATGCTGAAAAGCAACGAGGTCGACTCCACCCACCTGCTGCTTGCCATATTCCACAATTCCGATGCCCAGAACTCGGAATTCATGGAAGCGTTCAACCGCGCAGGAATAACCTACGAGGCACTCTACAGACTCGTAGCCGCCGATGCCGACATCCCGACCGCACTCAATTCCGAGTTTGCCGGAGACGAGGACGATGATGACGAAATGCCTCCCCGTCAGTCGCCTGAAAGCCACAACTCGCCTCAGTCAGACCGCAAACGTCAGGCATCCACCGCCCAGCGTCGAGGAAATGACACGCCTGTGCTTGACAAATATGGCAATGACATGACACTCGCCGCCGAGGAAAACCGTCTTGATCCGGTCGTCGGCCGTGATGTCGAGATCGAGCGTCTTGCCCAGATTCTCAGCCGACGCAAGAAGAACAACCCGGTGCTCATCGGCGAACCCGGTGTCGGTAAATCGGCAATAGTCGAAGGGCTCGCCCTCCGCATTGTCCAGCGTAAGGTGTCGCGCATTCTTTTCGGCAAGCGCGTGGTGTCGCTCGACATGGCATCAATCGTGGCCGGCACAAAGTATCGCGGTCAATTTGAAGAGCGCATCAAGGCTATACTCGACGAACTGTCGAAGAACAGAGATATCATCCTCTTTATCGACGAGCTTCACACGATAGTCGGCGCAGGCAATGCCGCCGGCTCGATGGATGCCGCCAATCTGCTGAAACCGGCACTCGCACGCGGCGAAATCCAGTGCATAGGCGCGACAACACTCGACGAATACCGCAAGAATATCGAAAACGACGGTGCTCTCGAACGCCGTTTCCAGAAAGTGATGGTCGAACCGACGACTTCGGAAGAAACACGCATCATTCTCGACAATATAAAAGACAAGTATGAGGAGCACCACAATGTGAACTATACCCCGAAGCACTCGATGCCTGCGTACAGCTCACCGAACGCTATGTGTCTGACCGGAACTTCCCCGACAAAGCTATCGACGCAATGGACGAGGCCGGCAGCCGCGTACACGTGACAAACATAGCCGTTCCCAAGGAAATCGAACAGCTCGAACAGCACATCGAAGAGGTCTCGGCACAGAAGCTCCGCGCCGCACAGTCACAGAACTTCGAAAAAGCCGCATCTTACCGCGACAAGGAGCAGCAGCTAAAAGCGATGCTTCAGGATGCGAAGACAAAATGGGAAGAGCAGCTCAACTCAATGCGTGAGACTGTCGATGCCGACAAGGTGGCTGAAGTAGTGGCCATGATGACCGGCGTACCCGTCCAGAGGGTCGCTCAGGCAGAAGGCAAGCGACTTAAAGAGATGTCGCCGGCACTCAAAAGCATTATAATCGGACAGGATCCGGCTATCGACAAAGTGGTGAAGGCCATCCAGCGCAACCGCATCGGCCTCAAAGACCCGAATAAACCGATCGGCACATTCCTGTTCCTCGGCCCGACAGGTGTCGGCAAGACCCACCTTGCCAAAAAACTGGCCGAATACATGTTTGACTCAGCCGACACACTCATCCGTATCGACATGAGCGAATATATGGAAAAATTCACCGTCTCGCGTCTTGTCGGAGCGCCTCCGGGATATGTGGGTTATGAGGAAGGCGGCCAGCTGACTGAAAAAGTACGCCGTCACCCCTACTCTATCGTGCTTCTCGATGAAATCGAGAAAGCCCACCCCGATGTGTTCAACCTGCTTCTGCAGGTGATGGACGAAGGACGCCTGACCGACTCGCTCGGACGTCGTATAGATTTCAAGAACACCGTTGTCATCATGACATCCAACATCGGTTCGCGCCAGCTCAAGGACTTCGGTGGCGGCATCGGATTCACATCGCGTCCGGCCGACGACAAGGAATATAGCCAAGGTGTGCTGCGCAAAGCGCTCAACAAGGCTTTTGCGCCGGAATTCCTCAACCGTATCGACGACATAATCATGTTTGATCCCCTGTCGAAAGAAGCCATTTTCAAAATAATCGACATCGAGCTCTCCGGCTTCAACAAACGGGTAAAGGAACTCGGCTACACGCTCAACATATCCAACGAAGCCCGCGACTTCATCGCAGAGAAAGGCTACGACGCTCAATTCGGTGCCCGTCCATTGAAACGAGCCATCCAGAAATATCTTGAAGACAAGCTGGCGGAGCTCATTATCGAAGCGGAGCTGCATTCCGGCGACGAAATCAGAGTGACATACAAACCGGGCGACGATGAACTCACCACTGAAATCATCAAAGGCTGCTCCACGCACCCTGAACTCCCCGAAGCAGACACTGTGGGCAATACCGACAGCCCTGTGACTTCTGAAGACAACAAATAAGCCAACTGCCCCTACACATACAAGGCTGTGTCGAAATCAAACGTTCCGACACAGCCTTGCTTGTATCCTTATGTGTGTACAGCTGTCGTTATGAATCTGAAACCGCCGTTTAGGCTTAAGAGAACGACATCCGCATATCATATCAAGCACGCTGCCTTGCATAATAAATTTCAAAATGACACGTCCCTTACTTTTTCAGAATTTTCAAAATCTGCGAGAACAGCCATTTTATTAAGAACCAGAAGACCAAATATGATGCGGATATGACCAACAGTGCAGTCCAATAACCGGGACAAGCACAAGTAACGATAAAAAGTATCAGTATCGCCCAAAGAACTATTCCAATCATAGCAAGTATACGATTTATAGGTTAATTTTTTGCCTCTTCTTATCTGTATTTTAATCGATATTCACACCATCTTTCAGAGCCTGTGCGAGCCATGCGAATACGCAGAGAATAATAATGATGAATGACATATCTGACCTGATTTAGAAATTACACTGAAAGTCTTCATGACTTTCAGTGGCGAAATTAACAGCACAACGGGCAATAACACTGCCCATCAAAGTTAAATAATATTATCAAGGCATATTATAATATGTCCTTGGCTCCGGCAGTTCGGTTTAATATCCGAGAACTGGGTAAAAGAAGACGCACACCACCTGAAAAGCCGTGAAAAATTCGTAACTTCGTAGCCGGAAAAATTTTTATAATAGTTTGACTCTGAATATGGTTGTCGGCAAACAGATTTATAAGCGCCCTCTATTACTTATGCTTGTTGCGTTTATCGTGGCAAGCGTGGCTGTGTCGTGTGGTAGCAATCCGGAAATAGACCGTCAGTTGACCAAGGCGGAGGAGATTATGGAGCAGCATCCTGATTCAGCCTATATGCTGTTGAATGGTATTGACAAAGAAACTCTTTCAACCAAGAAAGAGAAGGCTCGTTACGCCTTGCTTATGTCGATGGCCCTTGACAAGAACTATATAGACACCACGACTTTTGATGTCCTTCAGCCGGCAATTGACTATTATCTTGACAATGGTACGCCCGATGAGAAATTAAGGACTTATTATTATCAAGGTCGTATATTTGACAATCGTCAGGATAAAGACAACGCCCTTAGTACTTTTGCAAAGGCCCTTGACAACACAGTCGGAGTAAGAGATTCATTGTGTATAGCTCGTGCTCTTGTTGCTCAAGCCGGCTTATATAACGACTTTTATGATTTTGAAGCATATACGAGAAATCATCTAAGAGCGGCAAAGATCTATAAGAAATACTCATACGACTATTATGAGCTTGATTGTTTGCTGAATGCTCTAAATGGCGCAAATCTATTGAATGACAAATCGCTTGCTGACAGCATACTGAGTCTTTGCAATACCTTTAATAATCTCGATAAAAACCAGCAACAATCGTTAAACAAGTATAAATTGTTATATGCGGCACGACATGGGTCAAAGAAAGTATTAGCAGAAATTCTCAGTAAACAACCCCCAGGAACTAACAACAGTCCAAATTTGAGGCTAATCCTTGCATTGGCATACCATAGATTTGGAAATAATGAAAAGGCAAAGAATTACCTCGATTCGGTATTTGAAAGTGGGGAAAAATTCGACACACTGAGATATCTGTCAATATCTGTAACCGTTTTAAGAGACCTAAAAGACTTTGAAGGCGCATTATCCAGTTACTGGGATTTTAGCCATAGACAGGATGCAATTAATTCTGCGAAGTTTGAGCAAAAATCAAAGTCTATAGAGGAAAAGCACGAATTAGAGCTTAAAGCACAAGAGGACGAGAGACGAAGGAGTCAAGTAGTTTGGGGCAGCATCGGCATAGTGATGCTTCTGTGTATTGTTATATTGGCTTACTCTCTGTATGTCAAAAAGATGAAAATAGAGCATACCAACGACCTGCTCGTACAACCGTCCGCGACAGCAGGTATAGCTTAAAAAAATAGCCGTCCAGGTTTTGGGCGGCTATTTTTGTGAGAGTTTCCAGCGGTCGGGAAGCAGGTCGCGGTATTTTTCGATCGGGGTGTTTGGCGGCCATGCGGCACATCGGTCGATTATGTCGCAGAAGTAGTCGAAGACGTTGACTCCGCAGCGGTGGCAGGTGATCGCAAGAGAGTGGTACAGGGCGGCGGCTTCGGCTCCGGAGTGGGAGCCGATTGTAAGTCGGCGACGGGTCAGGGATATGTAGCGGTTGATTCGCTCGACTTCGTTGTTGTCGAGTCTGTAGGTGGGTGAGGCAAAGATGCGTGGTATCTCGTCCCATTGTTTGAGTGCATGTTCGGTGGCGGCGAGCAGCGGGTCGTCGGGTGGCACGCCGATGCGGTCTTTGACTGCTGTCAGTCTCATGCGGATTTTCTCGAGCATCACCTTGGAGTATCGTTGTCTCCACTCAAGGTGCTTTCCCGCCGTCCATCCGTCTTTGCCTATGCGGTGCTGATGCTCGAAGTGGTAAAGGAGTCCGAAGAGCTTTGCTATTTCCTGCGCCTTTGGATTGTCTTTCAGATCGAGAAACTTTCGCTTGATGTGCTGCAGGCATGGCAAGCGTTTTATCCCGCTCATCCCACCGATTCCGATATGCCGGTATCCCGAGTAATAGTCGCACTGGAAGGCTCCGTTGAAGCCTTTTATGTGTTGCTCGAAGACTTCGGCCGAGCGGGAGCCGTCGTCATAGAAGAAGTACACAAGCCCGGTTGTCATGCCGACGAACACCCATATGTAGCCTTTCTTGATCTTTCTTCCCGAAGGAGTTGCCACCTGCAGCCGCACTTTCTGATAGGTCTCGTCACCGCAGATATAATTGTCCGCGACTATTGCCTGACCCAGCGCCTTGTATAGATTTTCCAGATGTACCCTTACCTTACTTACGAGCTTCTGTGCGGTGCCTTTGTCAAGGTCGAAGCCGTGGGCACGGAAGTATTCGACAGCATTTTCAAGTGGCATGCAGTGGAGATAGCGTAGCTCGGCGAGTCCGGCTATGAAGGAAGATGTATACTGCGAGTTAAGCAGCGGTGTGGCGGGTGCGGAACCTTTGTATATTTTCTCGTCCTGCACGTATTTTCTGACCTTGTAGATAATTTTTTTGAAGCGCATCGGCTCCATGACGTAGCGCACGACATCGCACTCGCCGATAAACGTCGCCGCCTCGGGATTGAAGTCCGGACTGTCAGGCTCCACTATAATGGTCTCCACCTCACACTCCGGATGCGTCTTCCTTTTGGCGCCGTTGTTGGTACGTTTCTTCTCTGGCTTCTGCTGTCGAGTTTCGGATGTGGCAGGAGTCGTCACCGGTTTCTTCTGACGCTCCGACGGCGAGCCCTGCAGACGCTGCACTGCCTGACGCGCGGCTTTCTCTTTGCTCAGTTCCGCACTTTTGCCTTTCATAGCCTCCTCCATTGAGGCCATTTGCTTGCGCAGTTCATCTACAGTCGCCACAAGCTTCTCGTTGGTCGACTGCAGCTTTTCATTGGATAAAGTAAGCGAGCTGACAGAGGCCAACGCCTCGTCGAGCCGCCCTTGAAGGAACTCGATCTGACGTTGCAGAAACTCTATCAACTCGTTCTTTTTCATGGTGTAAAGTTACAAAAAATATCTGACATTTGCAACTTTCCACGCCATTTATTTATTTGATTAACAAATTATTAAGCCTTATTTTACGGCCATTCTGAAGCGATTTTCGACCATCACCTTCACAGGCGTGAGGCCCCTCATCAGCATATAGAAATCGTCCCATTGGAGCCTGCGCACGCCGTCATCGCCCTTTTTGAGCACCTCCCGGAAACGGCCTCGCGACAGTCTTTTTGTGTACATCAAAAATCCGTCGCCATCCCATTTCAACGCCTTCATGGTCTTGCGGTCCTTTGAGAAAAACACATACACATCGCCCGATGCCGGAGAATGCCCCTTCCACGACCACACCATCTGGGCCAGACCCCGGATGCCGTAGCGCATCGATACCGGCTGCCGGCATACCCAGAGCCGCATATCCGCCTCAAGACTCCACATCACTCCTGCGTGTCATGACATCCACCAGAAGCGCCAGCCCCTCCGCGCTTATCTCTCCCAGACTCACGCCTCGGCCCCAACCGAGTTCGATGTGCACGTCACGCACGACACTGGTGGCACCGACATCCCGGCTCTCATCCGCAACCTGAATACCGGGAACCTTAACCTCCCGGAATAACGGCCCGCCACCTTCCCGCGACGAATCCGGTCTCTCCGGCAGACTGCGTTGATAATCGCTTATGCTGATTTTGCGGCGCCGAAGCCACTCATAAAGCCGCTGGACGTTGACGCCGGTACCGGCACAGAAACGGTTCAATGCGATATAGCCGTCTGTCTCGCATTGATTCTTGTAACGCGTCCATGTCTCTGAATAGACATCGGACAAAGACTTGTTATAACCCATGATTCTTTTTGTCGACAAAGATACAACTCTCTTTCGGAGTTCGTCAATATGCTATCGCGGATGGTTGTACACCTGCTCAAAATTCAGAATTTACAGAACGATCTTTTTGAAAAGAATAAACAGCAGGAAGAAATGTCGGGCAAGATTGAAAGTCTGTTCCGAACGCGATTCAGGCTGCTTGACGGACTTGCCTCGTCATATTTTGAATGTAGGGAGACCGGACAGGAACAGAAACGTATATATGCCGATGTCAAAAACTCTCTCAACGATTTCAGTTCCGATACCGCCACGCAGGAGCTGACAGATGTGGTCAACGGATACAAAAACGGACTGATGGAACATTTCAAAGCTGACTACCCCAAATTGTCGGCCTCGCAATATCGCCTCGCGCTTTATCTTTTCTGTGGATTTTCACTGCCGTCGATAAGCATATTCATCGGCACTGACCTTCGCAATATCTATGTTTATAAATCCCGCCTGAAATCCATAATTTCGAAGAGCGAGACACCTCGCAAAGAGGAATACCTCAAATATTTCGCCTGATGCGGAGTCTTGTTAGGCAATGTTAGATTTTATTTTTGGGCATATCTGAATATCAACACCTTACATCGACCGATGTAAGGTGTTGTAGTTTGTAGTCAGGCTGATTGGACGTAATTTTGCATCGTAAATCAAAACCAAATAGTATGATGCAATCGTTCAAATACGGACTTACCGCAACTGTGGGATATATGGTACTACTTACAGTTTTGCTCGTTCTGACAGCATGGATTGAAGGAAACGGAATGAGCTACATCTACTACGACCTTATCTCTCCTTTCAATGCAGTTCTGTCGGCAATATGTGGTATAATTGTGTTCTTTACCGGATACCGTTTTCCTCGAATCTTTTCGCGCATGGTTGCAGACTATAAATCGGAGTATCCCGATGTGCCCGAAAAATATGTTATCCAAATCTGCCGGGAAAACTGATGAAAAGGTACTCATTAAATATCGCAACCGGCTGTTTTCTTGCAAGTCTGTTTATCTGTATCGGAAAACGTCCTCCGATTATCGTCTGGTATCTTGTTGCAATCGGAACACTGTCCTTGATAGCATACATACGATATGGGCAAAAATATAAGAATCTATAATCACAAAACGCTATAAATATGAGACCAATATTCATTTTCATTATCACTCTGTTCTGTGCTTTGTGTGCATTTGCACAGACAGAAACTCCTGACAGCGTGAAGGCACTGGAACTTAACGAAGTTGTGGTTGAGGCTCAGATGCAGCGTACCTCTTCCAATGTCACTACCTATTATCCTGACAGGAACAGCAAGCGTACTGCACAGAATGCAATAGATCTTCTTAGCAGTATGGCTATACCTCAGATAAACGTAAATCCGATTGGAGGCACAGTGACGACACCAAGCGGTGACGAAGTGTCAATTTATATTGACATGGAGCCGGCTACGCAAGAGGAAAAAGATGCTTTACGCCCGGAGGACGTCAAAAAAGTGGAATATTTTGTTTTTCCAACCGATCCGCGTTTCAACCATGCCAAATATGTGATAAACATCACATTGAAGCATTATAATTACGGAGGATATGCCAAGGTATCCGGTACCGGCAACATAATGGCAGGTTCCGGCAGTGGCGTTGCTTACGCAAAGATGTCATACAAGCGCATGACATACGACATAAGCGTGAACGATAAATACACCGACCGTCATCACACGGGGAATGAGCAAACACAGGTGTTCCGATTTCCCGATAATAATGGCGAAATCAATGAAATAACCCGCAGTAATCTACTTGAAGGCAGCCGCTTTCAGCAAAATCAATTCGGAGCCTCGTTCCGAGCCAAATACACATCTGACAAGGCTGTAATCTCCAACAGTTTCTTTTTCACTGCACTAAACACCCCCAACAGTTCTTATAACGGTAAACTGGTGTTTTCTTCAGATGCGTTTAGCAACAGCGACTACACAAACTCGTTAAACTCGACATATCTCTATCCTCGGTGGAGAGGTAATTATTACTTTGACTTAGGCAAAGGATTCAAGCTAAATGCCATACCTTCATTCTTCTATCAGCACACTGAGTCAGACCGCAGATATGCCTCAGACAATACTGATATTAGAACTGACGCAACAGAGGATGCAGTAACCGGTGAATTGCAGATACAGCTTAACAAGTCTTTTGACAGATACCACACTCTTGACGTTAACATATTGGGCATTTATTATAATAATCGAGTGAAATACACAGGTAATACTGTGGCCACACCGGAATTCAACCAGTTCGCTTATGGCGGCATTGTCGGATACACTTTTGCCAAAGACTGCCTTTACAGTCAATTATCGGTAGGTTTTGCCGGAGAGTCGAACAAAATCAGCGGAGTACGCACAAATAGCCTAATCCCACTGGTCAATCTCAACTCCCAGTATGCTTTTAATCAGAAAAATCAGATCAGTCTCTCGGCTATGCTGAACATACGCCCCGTTGAGGCATCTGAAAAAACGCCTGACATAATCCAGGAGAATGAACTGCTGTATAAGACTGGTAACCTTCATCTGAAAAATGTGAAAGTAAGTAAGGTCACTCTTGATTACACTTGGCTACCCAACAATAAGTTTTCATTGTCGGCATTTACAGGCTGGAGTAGAGATTTCAACCGCATAGTGCCTGTTTTCACGCCTGATGGTCCAGACGGTCTGATGATTCGCACTTTGGAAAATGACGGATATTATCAGAATTTCTATTTCGGAACGTCATTAACAGCCAAACTGCTGAACCGCTCACTGGTACTTCGAGCCACTCCGCAGATGTGGTTTGAGAAAATATCCGGAATATATGCCGATACGAACAGTTATCTGTCGCTTTCACTTAACGCTACTTATTATATCGGCAAATTCTATGTCTCGGCGTATTATTCACCTGCTTTCAGGGAGTTGGTATCACAAAGCCTTACGGCGACTTCTGTAAAGCGCAAAACCAGTTACCAACTGAAAGTCGGATGGAGCAACGGTTCATGGAATTTCACAGCAGCTGCTGTCAACATTTTCCGTCGCAATTGGATCTCCGAGACATCAAGGCTCGAAAGCAAATGGTTTGACCAGTACACGACAGAATACGGGGCTTCCAGTCATCAGTTTGTAAGCCTTACGGCAAGCTATATATTCGGCTTTGGCAAGAAGGTGCGTCGCGGAGATGAAGTGCAGACAATGGGCGCAGGAAATTCAGCCATAATGAAATAAGACAACAAACAGCTTTATCATATAATCAAGGAAAGTCAACCCCGGCAGTGATTGCCGGGGTTGACTTTTTTTTAATCCGTCGTTGAGTTGTATGGCTTATCCACACCCCGATGCAATTCATTCCTTACAAATCGGCATCAAATGTACAACCATCCGCGATAGCATATTGACGAACTCCGAAAGAGAGTTGTATCTTTGTCGACAAAAAGAATCATGGGTTATAACAAGTCTTTGTCCGATGTCTATTCAGAGACATGGACGCGTTACAAGAATCAATGCGAGACAGACGGCTATATCGCATTGAACCGTTTCTGTGCCGGTACCGGCGTCAACGTCCAGCGGCTTTATGAGTGGCTTCGGCGCCGCAAAATCAGCATAAGCGATTATCAACGCAGTCTGCCGGAGAGACCGGATTCGTCGCGGGAAGGTGGCGGGCCGTTATTCCGGGAGGTTAAGGTTCCCGGTATTCAGGTTGCGGATGAGAGCCGGGATGTCGGTGCCACCAGTGTCGTGCGTGACGTGCACATCGAACTCGGTTGGGGCCGAGGCGTGAGTCTGGGAGAGATAAGCGCGGAGGGGCTGGCGCTTCTGGTGGATGTCATGACACGCAGGAGTGATGTGGAGTCTTGAGGCGGATATGCGGCTCTGGGTATGCCGGCAGCCGGTATCGATGCGCTACGGCATCCGGGGTCTGGCCCAGATGGTGTGGTCGTGGAAGGGGCATTCTCCGGCATCGGGCGATGTGTATGTGTTTTTCTCAAAGGACCGCAAGACCATGAAGGCGTTGAAATGGGATGGCGACGGATTTTTGATGTACACAAAAAGACTGTCGCGAGGCCGTTTCCGGGAGGTGCTCAAAAAGGGCGATGACGGCGTGCGCAGGCTCCAATGGGACGATTTCTATATGCTGATGAGGGGCCTCACGCCTGTGAAGGTGATGGTCGAAAATCGCTTCAGAATGGCCGTAAAATAAGGCTTAATAATTTGTTAATCAAATAAATAAATGGCGTGGAAAGTTGCAAATGTCAGATATTTTTTGTAACTTTACACCATGAAAAAGAACGAGTTGATAGAGTTTCTGCAACGTCAGATCGAGTTCCTTCAAGGGCGGCTCGACGAGGCGTTGGCCTCTGTCAGCTCGCTTACTTTATCCAATGAAAAGCTGCAGTCGACCAACGAGAAGCTTGTGGCGACTGTAGATGAACTGCGCAAGCAAATGGCCTCAATGGAGGAGGCTATGAAAGGCAAAAGTGCGGAACTGAGCAAAGAGAAAGCCGCGCGTCAGGCAGTGCAGCGTCTGCAGGGCTCGCCGTCGGAGCGTCAGAAGAAACCGGTGACGACTCCTGCCACATCCGAAACTCGACAGCAGAAGCCAGAGAAGAAACGTACCAACAACGGCGCCAAAAGGAAGACGCATCCGGAGTGTGAGGTGGAGACCATTATAGTGGAGCCTGACAGTCCGGACTTCAATCCCGAGGCGGCGACGTTTATCGGCGAGTGCGATGTCGTGCGCTACGTCATGGAGCCGATGCGCTTCAAAAAAATTATCTACAAGGTCAGAAAATACGTGCAGGACGAGAAAATATACAAAGGTTCCGCACCCGCCACACCGCTGCTTAACTCGCAGTATACATCTTCCTTCATAGCCGGACTCGCCGAGCTACGCTATCTCCACTGCATGCCACTTGAAAATGCTGTCGAATACTTCCGTGCCCACGGCTTCGACCTTGACAAAGGCACCGCACAGAAGCTCGTAAGTAAGGTAAGGGTACATCTGGAAAATCTATACAAGGCGCTGGGTCAGGCAATAGTCGCGGACAATTATATCTGCGGTGACGAGACCTATCAGAAAGTGCGGCTGCAGGTGGCAACTCCTTCGGGAAGAAAGATCAAGAAAGGCTACATATGGGTGTTCGTCGGCATGACAACCGGGCTTGTGTACTTCTTCTATGACGACGGCTCCCGCTCGGCCGAAGTCTTCGAGCAACACATAAAAGGCTTCAACGGAGCCTTCCAGTGCGACTATTACTCGGGATACCGGCATATCGGAATCGGTGGGATGAGCGGGATAAAACGCTTGCCATGCCTGCAGCACATCAAGCGAAAGTTTCTCGATCTGAAAGACAATCCAAAGGCGCAGGAAATAGCAAAGCTCTTCGGACTCCTTTACCACTTCGAGCATCAGCACCGCATAGGCAAAGACGGATGGACGGCGGGAAAGCACCTTGAGTGGAGACAACGATACTCCAAGGTGATGCTCGAGAAAATCCGCATGAGACTGACAGCAGTCAAAGACCGCATCGGCGTGCCACCCGACGACCCGCTGCTCGCCGCCACCGAACATGCACTCAAACAATGGGACGAGATACCACGCATCTTTGCCTCACCCACCTACAGACTCGACAACAACGAAGTCGAGCGAATCAACCGCTACATATCCCTGACCCGTCGCCGACTTACAATCGGCTCCCACTCCGGAGCCGAAGCCGCCGCCCTGTACCACTCTCTTGCGATCACCTGCCACCGCTGCGGAGTCAACGTCTTCGACTACTTCTGCGACATAATCGACCGATGTGCCGCATGGCCGCCAAACACCCCGATCGAAAAATACCGCGACCTGCTTCCCGACCGCTGGAAACTCTCACAAAAATAGCCGCCCAAAACCTGGACGGCTATTTTTTTAAGCTATACCTGCTGTCGCGGACGGTTGTACTAGGTAACGAAACCTACCGGACGGCGTTCTTTCTGTTGCTTCGACTGGCTTAGAAGTTGGGTAAGGGCTTGATATAGCTCGTTGAACTGTGCATCGGTGCTTACCTCCAGTTCCTCGATGCGCCTTAACAGTTCCTCGTAGCCGATTACCATTTGGCGCATGAGGACAAAAGCCCGCATGATTGAAATGTTCACCTCTATGGCTATTTTGGAACGGAGAACCGAAGAAAGCATGGCTACGCCCTGTTCGGTGAAAGCCATAGGCATGGCTACACCGAAGTTATAATCAGGAGGTATCACATTTTGTGATACCCCTATGGACAACAATAAGTTAGCTTCCTCTTTGGTAAGAACAAACATAAAATCACTGGGAAAACGCTCGATATTGCGCTTGACCGCCTGCTTCAAGGCTCGTGTTTCCACTTGGTAGAGTTCTGCCAAATGATAATCGAGCATCACTCGGCAACCTCTGACTTCAAAAATTTTGTTTTGGATAATCTGTAAGTCCATAATCGTATATTTTAGGAGATTTAGTAATGTTGGAATAATAGGTAACTATTCAGCGAAATCCTTTCTTGATTTTCAGACGCTTACCAATGCGCCAATTTCATAAATCACAGAAAATGGATGTTATTTTTGTTGGTCTCAAAAACAACACATTTTATAAGTCATTGATTATTAGTATTATTCGTTTTACTTATTCGCTGAATAGTTACAATAATAGTGAGGACTGGTCACAAATTGTGACCAGTTCCCAATAATCAAGATTACATGGCGACTTCCTTGTAAATTTTCTCGATGCCGACAAACTTCTTGTCAAGCCCCTGCATATCGCTGCCTATCTTGCTGTTAGTGATGCGGGCATAAATTTGTGTCGTTTCGATATTGGTGTGTCCCAGCATCTTGGAAACCGTTTCAATGGGTACGCCCTTTGATAGTGTGGTAGTCGTTGCGAACGTGTGGCGGGCAAGGTGGAATGTCAGGTTCTTTTTAATTCCGCATACATCGGCAATCTCTTTCAAGTAGGCATTTAGCTTCTGATTGCTGATTATGGGAAGTATCTTGCCATTCGGTAACTTGCCCTTGTACTTCTTCAAAATCATCTTGGGAATATCCAACAGGGGAACATTAACGTCCGTATTCGTCTTTTGCCGCTTTGTCATTATCCAAAGGTTGCCGTCAAAGGATTTGCGGATATTATCTTGCGTAAGCCCGGCTACATCTATATAGGCAAGCCCGGTGAAGCAGGCAAAGATGAACAAGTCCCTGACGTGTTCCAGCCGTTCGGAAACCATTTTCTTTTTAAGGATGATTGTTATCTCGTCCTCTGTCAGATAACCTCTGTCCACTTTTTCCAGCCGGATTTTATAATTGGCGAACGGGTCGTTCACCAGTATGCCATTGTTGCGGGCAATGATGATAATGCGCTTGAAGAACTGCATGAACTTGGCGGTGGTGTTGTAACCGCACTTGCAAGCGGTACGCAAGTATAACTCAAAATCGGTAATGAACATCGGGGTAATCTCCTTAATGGATATGTCCGATACGTTGTACTTGCTTTGAATGAACTCGGCAAGGTGGCGGCGGGTGACTTCATACTTACGGTAGGTCGCTATCGTCTTGGATATGCCGACCAACTGCTTTACATCGTCATTGTGCTTTTGGAACAGGGTAAGGATTGTTTCGTGGCTCTCACTATGACCTAAAAACTCGTTCTTCACTTTCTCGGCGGTCACGTAGTTGTCACGCCGCTGCATTTCGTGGTAAATGGTATTCAGTGATGCGTTTATATCATCCAGCATACGGTTTATGCGGCTGGCTTCCGAAGTACGTCCGGTAGCCTTGCCCATTTTACCGTCCCAAATAGAGGGCAGCACGTCCAGTTTAGTGTTAAAACGGCTCGCCACGCCGTCCACTGTAATACGGGCGAAAAGGGGGTACGCACCGTTGGCTTTCTGCTTGTCTTTCTTTGCGTAAAAGCAAATGTTGAATGTCGATTTCATAACTCACTTTTTAAGTTGCAAAACTATTGTAATTCTCTAAAAATGAGTTCTATGCAGGCAAGCCAAATAGCGACAGGACTTCGCCAATTTCGGACAATCTGTACCCCCTTTCCGTTTTTGTTTGTCGGGGGTACGAGTTAGGTTACGAACTTTGTCTTTTAGGGGCGAAAAGGTGTACTTTAAGGCAGACACAAGGGGATAAAAAAGTCCCACAAATCATTGAATTTGTGGGACTTGTCTGCTTACTGTCCGGTATTGTCCGGTTTGTTCAGCGGAGAGAGAGGGATATGAAACTACAGTAATATATTATATCAAATAGAGTCGCATATTTAACTATATCTCCATAATATCAGTTATTTAAGCGGAATTAGGAGTAAAATAAAATAAATTGGATTTCGATTGATTGAATGAAAATTTGTATGTAATTTTGTATGGGTAAAATTGAGACAACCTCAAATACATACAAAAGAATCGTTCATGGATAAATACAAGCATCGCGTCAGCTTCCGATTGGAGAAGCGTAAAGATAAAAATGGAAACTTCCCGGAGGAAATGCCGATAAATGCCGACATTACTTTTGGCGGCAAGCGTATATGGTATTACTCCGGGTATCGGATTGCCCCGGCAAAATGGGATGAAAAGGCTCAAAAAGTGAAGCGCAACAACTTCAACAGTGATGATGTGTCTGCCTCAGACATTAATCAACGGCTGATTAAGATTGCGTCTGCCGTTGACGATGCTTTTGCTCAATTAGAGCTGAGAGAGGAAGAGGCTACTCCGGCCACAGTCAGAGATGAAGTAAAAAAGATACTCGATGAAGAGAGGTGCACCCGACTGACAGTATGCCAGACTTATGATATTCTTATTGATGAAAGGGAAAAAGAAATAAAAGAGACTCCTGCCACCGCTCAATGGTCAAAAGGTACGCTGACAAAGCATAAGACCATGCGGAAGCATCTGTCGGGTTTTCGAGCCACATTATATTTTGAAGACATCAACGATGAACTGCTTGCAAAGTTTGAGCTGTACCTAATCGGCAAGAGGCTCTCCAACAGCTATGTGTTCAAGTCCATGAAGGATATCAAGACTTTCCTTAACTGGGCCACTAAAAAGGGCTATAACCGCAATATCAAATACCAAAGCTATCAGCAACGTTTCCATGATGAGACAACTTCCGATACAGCAGTAAATCATTTCGCTCTTACTCCGGAGGAATTACAGTCCATTATGACTTTTCCTACCCATAGGCAAGCTATTGATCGGGCAAGGGATGTGTTTGTGTTCTGCTGTTTCACAGGGCTAAGGTTCTCGGAAGTTATGGCCTTAAAAAGGTCAAACATGGATGGGGATATACTTGATACGACAGCGCAGAAGACCAGACAACGAAAAAGAATTCCCCTTGCAGAAGACGCCATGCGTATTTTATCAAAATACCCAGCCGCACCTGATGAGGACGATCCGAGAATATTTCCCAAAATATCAAATCAAAAATTCAATTCACATCTAAAAGAAGTCGGGAAACTTGCCGGAATGACAGGCGATTGGATTATAGAAACACAAAACGGACGCTCTCGGACACGAACCACTGTAAAGAAATATGAGGCACTGGCCTCTCACTGCGCCCGAAGAACCTTTACAACCCTTTGTCTCCGTAAAGGAATGTCACCGGAGGATATTCGCGCAGTCACAGGGCATACTACGGCCAACATGATGATGAAATACGTCAAATTTGACGACGAAAGCAAGAGGGAAAAGATGAATCTTCTCAACAACAGCCATAGTCACGGTGTTGAAACCGTCTTTGACCATGCCATTACCGATGATGAAAGAATTCGTCTTGGCATACCGACGCGTGAAGCTTATCTTGAAATGTTCGAAGGCGATACTGCCTCCGTCAATGCTCACCTCGCAGTCCTCGCTCATATCCGTGGCAACCTCGATGACCGCGCCAACTACATCAAGCGTCTTCCCACAGATAAACTCAACGAAGTCCTTGAAATCATAATGAAACTATAAAAAAACACCCTATTTGTTTACTTATAAGTAAAACATTTTTCGTACCTTTGCGTTTACAAAGACAAAGCACATATCGATTATGAGTGAAGCAGAACTTATACAGCTGAACAAAGACCGTAATTGCACCCTCTACACCATTCAGTTTTATCACTGAGGATAAGGGTGAGTATCTCCGTTTCTATAACCGTTTTAAGAATGATGCGACCTATAATGAGGATTTGGCCCGTATAGCCAAATTCGTTGAAAGCATCGCCGATCTTGGCGCATTGGAGCGTTTCTTCCGGCCTGAGGGAAAGATGAGTGATGGAGTCTGTGCGCTCCCGGTTGTAAAATCGAAGTTACGGCTATATTGTCTGCGACTCTCTGACAGCATCCTTATTCTCGGTAATGGAGGGGTCAAGAAAACACGCACCTATGATGAAGACGGCGAACTGCGCGGATTTGTAGTAACTCTGCAAAACTTTGATAAACTTATCAAAGAAGGTGTGAAGGACGGCACTATTACCATATCCGAAAATGAAATCGAAACCGACAAAACCTTTGACATATGAAGACTGCATTTGAAGACTATAACAAAATCGTGGACTCCATACCAGCATCTATTCATAAGGAAGTAGAGATGGAGATGGCTGTTTCCAATAGAATCTATGAGCTTATGCAAGAGAAAGGTCTGTCGAAAGCTGAGTTTGCCAGATCCATAGGAAAACGCCCTTGCGAAGTTACCAAGTGGCTTAGCGGCCAGCACAATTTCACTCTTGCTACCCTTGCCATGCTGTCCTCCTTCTTCGGACAGCCGATTATATCAGTTCAATAATTGACGTATGCAAATGAAAGCAATGATTTCAAGGACTCATGATGAATATGTTGCTTATTTTTTTACTTTTGCAACCGTAGAACTGTATATAGATGAAAACGACAAACGATTTCTTCATACCTGATAATGAAGTCAAGCTCCCGGAGGAACTTGATTACAGCCGGGTGGATGAATATCTCCGCTCGGCAGAGGCGTTTTCTCGCTCCACATATCAGAGCGTCTATATCATCGACTATTTCAAGCAGAATTTCCTGTATGTGTCGCCTAATCCGATGTTCCTGTGCGGTTTGACACCCGAGCAGATGATGAATCTTGGCTATCGTTTCTATCTGGAATACGTGCCAGAAGATGAACAGCAGTTTTTGATTGATCTGAATGAAGCAGGATTTTCATTTCATAATACAATTCCGGTCAAAGAGCGCAAGGACTGGTATATCTCATACGACTTTAACATACTTAACGGAGGCAAGAAGATTCTCGTTAATCATAAACTCACTCCTCTTGTATTGACTTCCGACGGTCGTATATGGCTTGCGCTCTGCGTGGTATCGGCATCTACCCACACATCGCCCGGTCATATTGAAATGCACCGTGTCGGCACACCGGATTATGTTGAATACAACCGAAACACACGCCGATGGGATAAGCGGCAAATGCCGACCCTTACCGACGGGGAAAAGGCGGTGCTCACTTTGTCGATTCAGGGCTACACCATGTCAGAGATTGCCGACAGAATATGCCTGTCGCCAGACACCATCAAGAAATACCGCCAGCGCATATTTGAGAAACTTGATGTGCGCAATATCTCCGAAGCCATTGTTGCAGCTACAAATAACAAGCTACTCTAAATTCTTGCACAAATAGAAACGAGAGAAGTGTTTTACCTCGCGCCCGACGGCGATGTTGGCTGCTATCCGTGCGCATATATGCGCTGCGGTTTTAAGTGCGGCATTGCTCGTTACGCCGTTTCTGATGTCGGATAATGAATCACGCAACCACTCGCAACCATCTACATTCCAGAAAGCACAGTACCCTGCCATATATGTTGCCGCCCATTGCCGGAGGTCAGGTTTGCATATTATATCCCTTTCATCATCGGGCATAACTACAATCACACCGGCTCCATTTACAAAATCGAATGGCAGTATTAAAGGAATGTCTGTTTCCTTTGACATACAAGAACTGCCTTCGTTGACATTCTCGGCAATAACATCGAAATTGCTTATCGCAGGCTGCTTATTAGAGGAAGATATTATTTGAATGGACTCAAAGCCCAACTGTTGAAGTTCGGCCTTGATACTGTCAATAAACTCACCCACTCCAACGACTGCAATTCGGTAGCCTGCTATCCGGCGTTTTTCTTCGCGTGTCATACTCATTATTGATTTTACACTGCAAAAGTAGAACTATCCCCTTTGTTGTGCCATACCCAAAAGTGTATGTTTTCAACTCCCAACTCATTTGTCCACTTTTGGGTATGGCATGAATTTTTTAACAGCAGTAATTTTGCATCAGAAATTAAAAACAACACGAATATGAAAACGATATTCTCTTTAATTCTTGCTGTATTAGCCACGGCAACAACAATGGCTCAGAGTATTACCGGCAAAGTCGTGGACGAAACCAATTCGCCTCTTGATTTTGTGAATGTGGTTCTTCTGAAAGCAGACTCTACCTATATAGCAGGTACCGTTACTGATGAAAATGGTGTTTTCCTGTTCAATGAGAAACTGGATAACCCCAAATACGTAAAGGTGTCATCTATTGGTTGCACTAATCAGACCCTCAATATCCCTCCGACAGGAGACCTTGGCATAATAATCCTTAACCCTGAAAGCGTAATGCTCGGGGAAGTGGTAGTAAAATCCAACCGTCCTGTTACCGCTATCAAAGGTGATGCTCTTGTTACCAATGTGGCAGGGTCGCAACTTGAACACGCCGGTACTGCCAATGATGTACTTACACAAGTTCCTATGGTGCTTGGTCGCGACGGCAATTTTGAAGTATTCGGCAAAGGCTCTCCGGCTATTTATATAAATGGTCGAGAGGTGCAAGACCTTACCCAGCTCTCACAATTAAACTCGGCTGACATCAAAAATGTGGAAGTCATAACCAATCCCGGCGCTAAATACGATGCTTCTGTAAAATCTGTAATCCGTATCCGTACAAAACGCCCGCAGGGAGATGGCTTCAGTGGAACACTCCGAGCACAAGGAGTGATGCAAAAATATTTCCGCACAGTAGATCAGGCTAATTTCAAATTCCGAACTGGTGGTCTGGAATTATTCGGTAATTTCGGATATATAGGAGGAAAATTCCAAAGCAGCAACAGGGTTGATATGTTGACTCAATCATCAACAGTGTGGAATCAATTTCTGACACAAGACGGTTCCATGAGAACAAATGAATTCTTCGGGAAAGCAGGATTTTCGTATATGTTCAATGACAGCCATTCGATAGGCGCTTATTACTCTAATGGATTCACAAAGCAAAAATCTGAACATACAGGAATAAGCAGGGTATTGTCTGATGGACAGCCATACGACAATATCACAATGTATGGCAGCAGTAACAACAATACTCTGCCCAAACATCACGCCAATCTATACTATAATGGAGAGATCGGCAAGTTCGGTATTGACTTTAATATGGATTATATGTGGCGAAAAAGCAGAAACTCCATGTTTAACAATGAAACAAGCGACACTCAGGATAATTCGCTTGTAAACTCTCTTGGAGTTAACAGAAGTCGTATGCTGGCTGAAAACTTGTATTCAGCTATCCTTTTTGGAAAGGTGGTATTGAGTTTGGAGAAGAATACACATCATCGCGTTTCTCATCTGATTACAAAACCGACGCCTCTTTGGTAGGCGATGCTGCTTCAAGAGTTGACGAGAACAATATTGCCGGATTTGTGGAAATCGGTCAGACTTTCGGCAATTCAATTTAGGCGTTGGATTGCGTTATGAACATATAAAATTTGAATATCTTGAAAACGGACAGAAAAAGGAAGATCAGAGCAAGACCTATAACAATCTGTTTCCCTCGCTCTCGCTTTCAACTATGATAAAAAACGTGCAGCTATCAATGAGCTATACCCATAAGACCCAGCGTCCAAGCTATGCAGACCTTGACGGCACAGTGGATTATATCAACCGTTTCACCCTTGAAGGTGGCAATCCGTACTTAAAGCCGGAAAATATACATTCTGTCGAGCTTATGGGAGCATGGCGCCAGTTCTTCGGACAGATAACATATACCTATAAGAAGGATCCTATAATGAACACGACATACCCCTATGCTGATGATGCCGAGGTCAAACTTATAACGATGGCGAATTTCCCCAAGATACAGAATCTTCAGGCGTTTGTCGGCGCACAGTTCAGGGTTGGTGTATGGCAACCTAAAGTAAATGTTGGAGTTATGAAACAGTGGCTTTCTATTGATTATGCCAATGGGCGCAAAAGACTTGACAACCCCATAGGACTTGTGCAGTTCCAAAATGCAATTCATATGCCCTATGATATTTGGCTGAATGTGGATATGCAGTGGATGAGTGGCGGTAACGATGACAACACTAAACAAACTTCATCGTCATATCTCAATGCCAAGCTTTATAAGGCGTTCTTCAATAATCAGTTTAGCGTGACTTTGGAGGCCAACGACATCTTTAATAAGAGCAATCGCGATGCCACTTTGTTGAACAAGGATGTAACCATACATAAGTTCAATACGACAAATAACCGCACATTCATGCTGACACTGCAATATACCTTTAATTCTTCTCGTGACCGATACAGAGGTCAAGGTGCAGGTGCTAATGAGTTAAACCGTTTTTAGAATTATATATGAGAACATTAATAACCGCACTAATTCTGATAGCCATAAGTATGGCTACAAATGCAAAGCCTCAATGCCAAGGCTTCAATAATTACGATGACAGGGTGACTATCGTCTTTACAGACGACAAAGCCGGAGAGCAATATACTATTTCCGATGTGAAACTCACTCCGGTATGGAGAGGACAAGAGTATCAGGCGACTTCGGTTAAAGCAACCGTAAAAGACGGTGTCTCCACTGTGACCCTCGTCTTTCCCCACATCACCCAGTTCTCAAATCCGAAAGTTACTCTTCGGATCAACGGAAAGAAAAAATCTTTCAATGTTTGCCAATAGCATATTCAATACTATATTTGAAACAGCTTAATCATATAATCGCAACCCCCTCGGCCATGAGTGCCGAGGGCGAAAACAACAAAACAATAATGAAACAAAACTTTAGAGCGTTATTATTGACAGCAATTCTCATCATTCCATTCGGCATTAAAGCTCAGACATGGAACTTTGGGATTGAGGCGGGATATGTCAATAGTGACCTTTCAGTAAGTGAGAGTTCGGCTAAATCAAGAAATGGATTTAAGATTGGTGGTAACGCTGAGTTCACACTTCGCAGTAATCTAAGTCTTGAATCCGGGGTGTCGTTCATCAGAAAGGGAGCTACCGTCACAGGACGTAATATGATGAATACGGCTATAAGCTCTATCAAATTTGCGGAGATGGACTATTTACAGATACCTGTGATGACAGGATACCGATTCAATGTAGGCAATGGTTTTTACTTAAAGCCGGAACTTGGTGCTTATCTTGCTGTAGGAATCAATGGAGATTCATTTGTTACAGGATTAGACCCGTTTAATCAGCCATATGAGAAAAGAGTCCACACATTCAGCGGTGCAAATGGTGTTTCCTATCGTCCATGCAATAGGGTTGACGGCGGTCTATCATTCGCTATCAACGCAAAATGGCATCATATTGGATTAAAAGCAGAATATGATCTTGGTCTTGCCACTGCATCTTATTATGGCAATGGGAAACAAAGATGTCTGTCTGCTTCAATTATCTATTGGCTATATTGATTCGAGAAACAGCTTAATCATATTAATAGTCAGGTCCTCGGCAGTGATGTCGAGGACTTGACTGTCTACATTGTAAGTCGGGTGCCGGACTGACGGTCGTCGATGTCATCGTAGCGGGAGCGGTTGCCGACTTCGTGCTCGCGCTTGTAGCCGGATGAGCCGGAACTGACATTGAGGGAAGAGAGTGCGTTGGCAAGATTGAATGTGAACACTTGCGAGATTTCCGGGGAGTAGTCTTGTGGACGGGAAGGGAGAATACGGACTCCGGCTTTGGGCTGGGTATTCTGCCTTATCCTCTCTTTAACCGCCTCGGCATCCCTTCGAGTAAGATGCAGCATGGCTATTGACATCAGGAAGTCTTGTCTTGCTTGTTCATCGGAATGGAGAGAACGGAACTTGGATTCCTCCTCCGAAGTTAATTCGATCAAAGGCATATAGCCGTCAGTCAAGGCAGCGCGGAGGCAATAGTTACCGTTTCTATGTTTGACAACGGCCATGCCTTTTATTCTCTCTTGATGGTTGTGTATCGGATAGCGCATGAGATATTCGGTCAGTATCTCCTCGGAGAACATCGTGGCCGCTATTGTCAGGCCTACATCTTCGCGCTCGTCGTCTTTCACGCCGTTATACCATGCGTACTGTCTCGGAGAGATTGGTTTGCGGTACGTCGAGCCGTCTTTGACATTGATGAGGTACAACCGTCCGCGACAGCAGGTATAGCTTAAAAAAATAGCCGTCCAGGTTTTGGGCGGCTATTTTTGTGAGAGTTTCCAGCGGTCGGGAAGCAGGTCGCGGTATTTTTCGATCGGGGTGTTTGGCGGCCATGCGGCACATCGGTCGATTATGTCGCAGAAGTAGTCGAAGACGTTGACTCCGCAGCGGTGGCAGGTGATCGCAAGAGAGTGGTACAGGGCGGCGGCTTCGGCTCCGGAGTGGGAGCCGATTGTAAGTCGGCGACGGGTCAGGGATATGTAGCGGTTGATTCGCTCGACTTCGTTGTTGTCGAGTCTGTAGGTGGGTGAGGCAAAGATGCGTGGTATCTCGTCCCATTGTTTGAGTGCATGTTCGGTGGCGGCGAGCAGCGGGTCGTCGGGTGGCACGCCGATGCGGTCTTTGACTGCTGTCAGTCTCATGCGGATTTTCTCGAGCATCACCTTGGAGTATCGTTGTCTCCACTCAAGGTGCTTTCCCGCCGTCCATCCGTCTTTGCCTATGCGGTGCTGATGCTCGAAGTGGTAAAGGAGTCCGAAGAGCTTTGCTATTTCCTGCGCCTTTGGATTGTCTTTCAGATCGAGAAACTTTCGCTTGATGTGCTGCAGGCATGGCAAGCGTTTTATCCCGCTCATCCCACCGATTCCGATATGCCGGTATCCCGAGTAATAGTCGCACTGGAAGGCTCCGTTGAAGCCTTTTATGTGTTGCTCGAAGACTTCGGCCGAGCGGGAGCCGTCGTCATAGAAGAAGTACACAAGCCCGGTTGTCATGCCGACGAACACCCATATGTAGCCTTTCTTGATCTTTCTTCCCGAAGGAGTTGCCACCTGCAGCCGCACTTTCTGATAGGTCTCGTCACCGCAGATATAATTGTCCGCGACTATTGCCTGACCCAGCGCCTTGTATAGATTTTCCAGATGTACCCTTACCTTACTTACGAGCTTCTGTGCGGTGCCTTTGTCAAGGTCGAAGCCGTGGGCACGGAAGTATTCGACAGCATTTTCAAGTGGCATGCAGTGGAGATAGCGTAGCTCGGCGAGTCCGGCTATGAAGGAAGATGTATACTGCGAGTTAAGCAGCGGTGTGGCGGGTGCGGAACCTTTGTATATTTTCTCGTCCTGCACGTATTTTCTGACCTTGTAGATAATTTTTTTGAAGCGCATCGGCTCCATGACGTAGCGCACGACATCGCACTCGCCGATAAACGTCGCCGCCTCGGGATTGAAGTCCGGACTGTCAGGCTCCACTATAATGGTCTCCACCTCACACTCCGGATGCGTCTTCCTTTTGGCGCCGTTGTTGGTACGTTTCTTCTCTGGCTTCTGCTGTCGAGTTTCGGATGTGGCAGGAGTCGTCACCGGTTTCTTCTGACGCTCCGACGGCGAGCCCTGCAGACGCTGCACTGCCTGACGCGCGGCTTTCTCTTTGCTCAGTTCCGCACTTTTGCCTTTCATAGCCTCCTCCATTGAGGCCATTTGCTTGCGCAGTTCATCTACAGTCGCCACAAGCTTCTCGTTGGTCGACTGCAGCTTTTCATTGGATAAAGTAAGCGAGCTGACAGAGGCCAACGCCTCGTCGAGCCGCCCTTGAAGGAACTCGATCTGACGTTGCAGAAACTCTATCAACTCGTTCTTTTTCATGGTGTAAAGTTACAAAAAATATCTGACATTTGCAACTTTCCACGCCATTTATTTATTTGATTAACAAATTATTAAGCCTTATTTTACGGCCATTCTGAAGCGATTTTCGACCATCACCTTCACAGGCGTGAGGCCCCTCATCAGCATATAGAAATCGTCCCATTGGAGCCTGCGCACGCCGTCATCGCCCTTTTTGAGCACCTCCCGGAAACGGCCTCGCGACAGTCTTTTTGTGTACATCAAAAATCCGTCGCCATCCCATTTCAACGCCTTCATGGTCTTGCGGTCCTTTGAGAAAAACACATACACATCGCCCGATGCCGGAGAATGCCCCTTCCACGACCACACCATCTGGGCCAGACCCCGGATGCCGTAGCGCATCGATACCGGCTGCCGGCATACCCAGAGCCGCATATCCGCCTCAAGACTCCACATCACTCCTGCGTGTCATGACATCCACCAGAAGCGCCAGCCCCTCCGCGCTTATCTCTCCCAGACTCACGCCTCGGCCCCAACCGAGTTCGATGTGCACGTCACGCACGACACTGGTGGCACCGACATCCCGGCTCTCATCCGCAACCTGAATACCGGGAACCTTAACCTCCCGGAATAACGGCCCGCCACCTTCCCGCGACGAATCCGGTCTCTCCGGCAGACTGCGTTGATAATCGCTTATGCTGATTTTGCGGCGCCGAAGCCACTCATAAAGCCGCTGGACGTTGACGCCGGTACCGGCACAGAAACGGTTCAATGCGATATAGCCGTCTGTCTCGCATTGATTCTTGTAACGCGTCCATGTCTCTGAATAGACATCGGACAAAGACTTGTTATAACCCATGATTCTTTTTGTCGACAAAGATACAACTCTCTTTCGGAGTTCGTCAATATGCTATCGCGGATGGTTGTACTTGATGAGCATATAGTTTCCTCTGCTGTCTTTGCCCACCTCGACAGTGAACAGGTCGCGGTACACGTCAAGCGGCGATGGTTTCCTTTGTGGTTTGATGGCGAAATCAATAAGCTCCGACAGTTTCATCACCTTGCTGCCGTCGAAGGCAATCTTTTCGGCATGGTCGATTATACTGTAGCCTCTCACCCTGCCGTCCTTGTCCTTCTGGAAACTGATGTCTATGCCAAACTTTGTCTTGAGAACATCAATGAGAGTCTGTATGCGCTGGCAGTTCTCCTCGCTCAACGGCTTGCCGTGGTTGTCAAGTATTTTGCGGATGTCGGTGTTCAGCTTTGCTTTTACCGGCTTTCGATTCTTACCTTTTGACACTTTGACATTATCGACACTTTGACATTTTCCCTCGGCTATCTCGCTCTTGTATTTCCGGATTATGGAGCGGAGCTGTGTAGCGCGGTCTTTTCGCTTCGGGCTGTTCCTGGTGATTCGATTGAGGATGTCACCGATGGCGATATTCCCGGCGTCGCCTCCACACTTGAACAGTCGGTAGCCGTCGAGCGATTTCTCTATCTTGTAGCCGTGAGTCTTGACGATATTGGCAAACTGACCCTCCGTTTCATAGTCGTAACAGAGAATCCGGTCAATATCTTTTTTGATGTCAGGAGATAGTATGCGGTTGGCGCACTCGTTAAGCCTGCGCCTGTCCTGATGGTCAGGTATGGCATAACCGTTAGGCTTTATTCTCGTCGAGAGAATATGCACATGATTATTGCCGGTATCATGATGGGCGTAAATGAAATACGGCTGACGGGCATAGCCCATACCCACCATAAGCTCACGCGCAAAGTCGGTAAGCTCTTCCGGCGACATGGCGCGTCCTTTCACTGAGGCCGACACATGGAACTGGAAACGTGTTGTCTTTGTATTGCCGTAGGTCTTAGAGTTTTCTTTCATATACCTCTCGACTTCAGCCGAGGCATCAAGGCCGAAGCGGTGCAGCGTCTCGACATTGTGACGCAACGCCTCGCTGACGTTCTCCATCGCCATAAGGGTTGCCACACCATCAGCAATCTTTTTCTCGTTATATCGAGCGCCGGGGAAACCGCCGCCGGACACATCGTTGAGCTTCTTGACTATCATTTTCCTGAAATTATCATGTTATAGAGGTATGTCAGCATCTGTCGGATTTTATCTGTACCCTCGCAAAACTGACCGAAGGGAAGAAGATCTGCCGCCCGCAACGAGTAAGGATTCATTTTCTGCTGCTCGTTGATGTGCTTCGCAACCTGATTGGTGTTGGTGCCGGTTCTTTCGATGAGCTTGATAGCGGACTTGATCAAAGCAATCATACGGGGATTGTCGTGGTCAGTGACTGGCTCCTCGTTGTATTTGAGAGTAGCGCATCGGACAAACGCGCTGAGATTACCGTCGGTATATCTGTCGGCTCCTGACTGCATTTTTGTGTGGGTCTGCGAATCGACACGTATTTTTATAGTAATGGATTTTTTATCGGGCATAGAGATTAACTTTTTAAGATATTATGGTTTGATAGATTGGTTGATTGAATATCTGATACAATGAAGACTATATGACTTGGTATAATGATTGCTTGATGATTTGATGAACTGATACCTTGATGATATAATATCTTAGTGACTCGATTGTCTGATTATCCAATGCTCCATTACCCGATGACTTATTGTCCAATGGCTCATTATCATATTATCCAATGTATCGATTATCCAATGTATCGATTATCCAATGTGACGATGACCGATAAACCGAAGTATCACGGTTCATGATAAATGCGATATTAATAATCTATCAATCGCATATTTTCAGTTTATCATCATCCATTTTTCAGTCTATCATCGTTCACGGACAATGTATCATTAGATAAAAGACTGCGAGTTTCGAGCGGGATTGACCCTCACCTCGGGGGAGGCGGGATAGCCGTTGTGGACACAAGCGGCATATCTTGCAAAGCAAGGTTTATACTCCAAATCAGGCGTGAGCAACCGGGGTATCTCAGTCAGTTCGACCTCGGTCGAAAATGTCATAATGTCAAAAGTTCATAGTGTCAGCTCAAGCGTCATATTTTGCGATAGCAACCGTGTGACTTTTTCTTCACGAATCCTCGGCCTCCGTCTCTTAGGAATCTCTTGACCGAAGATTCCGAGATTCCGAGTTGCAGGGCTTCCCTGACTGCCTCGGCTGTGGTGAACGAATCCCTGAGGTTTCCGAGTAACTCGGTGAACCGGTTGTCGAGGATGCCGGGTTCAATCTCCGGTGCAATCCGGCTCTCCATGTTTCTGAAATATTCGGTGAGCTTAATGGCGAGTTCGGCGGTTCCCGGTTCAATTTCATCCATGCCCGATTCTCCACAGATGCCGTGCATAATCTGTATGACCAGACAGAAGCGGACGAGATAAGTTTCCAGTTTGCCGCACAACGCCCTGACAGCATCCGAATCCGTTTCAGCATAGACCTTGTTATTGACCTCGTCTTTCCACTGAATTATGCGGAGCTTCGACTCTTGGGAAAGCAGTAGCTCTATTGAGGTTGCTTTTCCCTCTTGGTCTGTTGAAGGAGTAGCAGCTACCACCTTTCGGATAATTCGCTCCCATTCTTCAAGAACGCTGTCAGGCATGGCGGTGTCGTTCCACGACGACATCTTGTCAATTTCGGGATAGACTTTCAGGAATCGGGATGAAAAGCCATTCATCATTCGCTTGCCGCCGAACTGTTCGCCCAGACAACCGGGCTGTGTAGTGCCAATAATAGAACAATAGGGATTGGCGAGAAAGATATGCTCGTTGTTTGACTTTCGGCTGTACTTGAAAGGCGTACCGCTGAACAGACTGAGAAAGTAGCCCTCGTCTGAACCATTATAGCGGTTGAAATTGGAGAGGAGGCTGTCTATCTCATCCTTGTAAATCAGCACTCCGCGCGGATTGTCGCGCAAAGCTCCGATAAGAGCCTCTACGGTGGAATCAACCACTACATGGCATTTTCGCTTAGGCATCTTCATTTCTTCAGGAAGAGAATGTCTCTCACGCTGCTTTGCCGACATGCGTTCCCATCGGCGGTAGGTTTCCATCTCCTTGCAATAGATCATGTCATACTCTCCATCGAGTTTGATCAGAGGTGCGACCGCCTGTTGCAATGGAGGTGTCTTGCCGCAGCTCGGCGAACCTACAAGCACCATGTAGATTATCGGTCGGCTTATCCATCCGGTCATGAAGCGGACTGACCAAGTGTTGCCCATAGCAGCCGCGAATACTGTAAGGAATGAAGCCGAAGAGAAATCGACATTATAGTTCTCATACTCCTCAAGAGCCTCTATTATGTCTCGGATAGCTTTCGGGAATATCTCTAAAGGGAAAGAATAATCTACGGCATCCTTATTGACGGACTGAGATGCGCCAAATAAAGACGTATCGTCATCTTCGTAAAGTCCGCAACCGGCTTCGGCAGCTCTGCGTTGACGATTGATGTTGTTGAATGTTCTATACATTGTTGTGATTGAGTGTTTGGAGTCAGACAGTTGCCGGGAGTTACACCAATGCGTGAACACAATGGTGTAACTCTGACAATAGGGCATGAGGATATAAAACACATCCCCGTTACTGTCTTCCGGTTAATGTCTCTTGTTTGGTTTGGGTTTAGCCGAAGCGAGCTGCAGAGCAAGCTCGGCGTCAATCACAATCTTGCGGCCCACCTGCGTTATGGCCTTGTCGATGCGTCCGCTTTTCTTGATACGGATAGCTGTCGGTTTACTACATCCGAAAATCTCGCATATTCCGGCAATGCCGTAAACATATCTCTTTTCGGTCGGAGTTTCCTGTGTAGAAGCGGTATGGCTGTCGAAATGGGCTGTCTGCCGGGAGAGAAACAATAGCTCTTCCCCTGTCATCTGCCACACCGGTTTTGATAATAATGGCTGTATTTCCATATTGGTGTGATGTTAAATTGTTGGGAAAAGTTCGCTAAAGGCAACGTAGGGCATTAAAGACAACTGTGTTCGCTAAAGGCAACATGGAGTATGGCCATACTAGGTTTGTCTCTGTGAGACTCCGCAAAGTTAATATGACTTCATGAGTCATCAAGAAATTCGGAACACTTTTCTTCAAAAAAATCTATGACTTTATTTTTGACCATAAAGCCCTATAAATAGAATATTCCGAAATTTCAGACACTTAGCCGATTTATGTTTACAGGCTTATGCTCGTATGCAACAAAAGTGGCACGGTAAAGACATTCCCAACAAAAGCAAATGACCTAATATGGAACGTGAAAAAGTATCGTGATGGTGTGAGCGAATGAAGCAACAGCCCAAACAGAGTATGGATTTAAGCCAAAATATACAGGGCATTGAAGTCTGTGGATGAAATCGCCCTGCGGCTTTCGCTCGAAAATGAGAGTGAGCCTTTATTTTTCCCTCCTGACATACCAAGAAACCTGTATCAGTTGGGCTGATTTTCTGTGATATCGACTGCCTTGTATGTAATGAGGTTTCGCCTACAAATTGTATGGATTGTTGTATGTATTAAAAGATAAATCCACTGTAAACTTATGATTTACAGTGGATTTAATGGCCTGGTTTGCGGAGAGAGAGGATTATGAACTCTTTGTGTAATGTGCTTATAATCACTTTGCTACAACCTTCCGCAAATCCCCTGTTAGGGTATTGTTAGGTTTTTATGTCATCAGTATGGTAGTGGTCTGTCCACTCACCGATTTCTCTAAACCGGGTTTGTTATTGCAAATATAACGCTTTTTTGACCCAAAAACAAGGCCTGTTAGGGTGCTGTTAGGATTTTTTCAGAATTCCACTTGCCAATTGTTAGGGCAAAATCCGATTATCGGAACAGGTCGATAGGTAGGAGCATATCACTGTTTTTGGTGTATGGGATTACTTTATGATGTTGCAGCCTGCCTACGATTACTGAAGGATGGGTGTTGAATCGGTCTGCATATTCTTTGATTGCATCAGGCGTAAATACGCCATTGCGAATTATCTCATCCTCATCCGCTCTTGAAAGAAGCACGTGTGACGAAAACTGATTTGCCTCGTTCTCCTTTTTCTGCTCATCTTCAGTGTGGCAGTCATCTTCAAGAAAAATGTCCTTCTTTCCATGCAGTAGTATATGACCTATTTCGTGAAACAGAGTGAACCAAAATATATCATAACGCTTGTGTCGCCCACTGATCTGTATGCATGGAGTACCGTTTATCCAACGGGTGGAACCGCCCACAGGGGCTTTCTGCAGGCACGGAGTATATACAAGTTTTACGCCGGCTTCGGCACATAGCTCCCGCACCTTTGAAGCGAGGTCTGACGGCTGATAGATCATAACCGATTTCAATTGATGTATGAGATCTTTCAACTTGGCTTCGGAATAATCCGGGGTTTTCATTTCAGCGGCCTGAAGCTCTCCTTGGCGGAGCCATGCCGACACCGAGTGAGGATCTTTGGTGTGGGCAAGGGATATGCGGAAGGCAATCTTCAGCTTTTGGTTGAGATAATAGTCCTCCCATGCCTTTACCGAACTTATCTGGAAGAATGAGAGAAGGGATTTTGCTTTTTCCTGCGGAGTCTTGACCGGCTCAATCCACCCTAACTTTACCATCTGGGCGTAGGGAAAGCACTTGGCCCATTCGCTGGCCTCCTCTATTGTTGCCTCCTTTCTTGCACGGGCTTGGTATTCGTCGTAGTTGCGCTGCTTGTTGAGCCAGAAGTGCGCTGGAATCCGTGTCACGCTCTCAAATGCCACAGCCATGTCAGATGTGACGGAGCTTTCCCCCTTTATGACAGCGTGGATGGTTTTCTCAGGCTTTGACGCGCGGAGGGCAAACTCCTTTATGCTCATGTCGATCTCCTTCAGCTTCTCTGCCAAAGTAACGCCGGGGTGAAAAGCCACTGACGGAATAAATTTTGAAGTTGCCATAATCAATTCATGTCTAATGTTCATGAAACTTATTTGCCGTGGTAATTGGTAATTTCCATGATTTCCACACCGATTATCTTCACCCAGATATATCCTCCGTTGTCATCGGTGGGTATGGGTTTTCCAACGGCTGAAATATCAATCTGTAAGGCTGGTCCAGATCACAAGCCCATTGTCCTTTCCTATTTGCTGAAAGTTCATGGTAATTGCCCGGCAGATACCTTACATCCTCAAGAGTATTGGCATTGACAAGATCGTCTATGCGTTGAAGAAACAAGGTTGCCCTGCGTTCACCCAATTCTTTACGACATTTGCGCTCATTTTCAGCCAACTTTCTGAGTTTCTTGTTTTGGAATTCTATTTCCATCCATATTATTCAAGTTACACGAAGTGTTATTTATTTCGCAAAGATAACACTTTATTTTGGATTACAACAAATGTAATCCATAAAAAGTTGTTTTTGCCGCTGTCTATTCTAAAGTCTATTCTAAAGCAGAGAGAGGTGTGGCGGTCTTTCGGGTTGGCGGCGTTATGCCGACAAAAGGTGACGGGCTTCGCCTGACACCCATTGTCCGCATACGCCTATGGGCAACGGCTGAACACCGGGCATAGCCAACGCCTCGTGGCGATACGCTGACGCGCGGCCACAAGACTTTCCGGCTATGCCCGTGTTCCGGGCGCCGTTGCCTGAGAAGATTTATACGACCGCCACGCCACCCTCCGCTTGTCAGCAACCCACGGGGCGAGACAATACGCTCCACGGTTCGTGCCTCACTGTTACACGCATAGACTCGCCTTTCCGGGGTTGGGCAAAGCTATTCTGCGAAGCAGTTTTTTCATTCTGAATTTTGTTGGAGGCATTATTGCTCTTACGAGACAGTTCCATGATTTTAGAGGGGAATTTCATTTCAGTATGTCTGTCATTCAGTGTCACCTTACAGGCGTTGCCCGCTCAACTTTCATGCTGATTATAAGCTGAGTTTGAAAGTGTGTTCGCTCGTGGCGATGAACGTGCCGGAACGGGATATTCTTTGCCATTCGGTAGAAAAAATCTCCAGACTTCCCTGCGGTCAGCTCGTATTTTTTCTGCCAAGTGGCGAACATCCCTTTGCTTCCGTCACGCGGAGAGTTCATCGAGCGAACAAACTTCAAACTGCGATTATACGCATTAAAAAAATATCGCTTTATGACACTGAATAACAGACATATTAGAAATTCGAGCTTCACTCCTTCACCAGCTCAAACCGCATTAAAAAAGATTGCTAAGGTGATTGGAATTATCCTCGCTACTTTGATTGGTTTGCTGATGTGGGCGATTGTAAAGCCGATATTCCGAGGTGTGGGTTGGGTTATCTCAATCATTACTACCCTTATGATAATCTATTGGATATTAACACTCTAAAATATTACGACTATGGCAAGCAACGGAACTTACAAAGGCACAAACGCCTTCACGGACACAATCCGTCAGTATCTGGAGAACAAGGCAAAGAATGACTCTCTTTTCGCCATCAAGTTCGCCAATCCCTCAAAATCGGTTGAGGACTGCGTGACATATATCATCAACGAGGTCAAGAAGAGCGGATGCAACGGCTTTGCTGATGCGGAGATTTATGGAATGGCAGTCCACTTTTACGAGGAAGCCGAGATAGAGGTACAACCGTCCGCGACAGCAGGTATAGCTTAAAAAAATAGCCGTCCAGGTTTTGGGCGGCTATTTTTGTGAGAGTTTCCAGCGGTCGGGAAGCAGGTCGCGGTATTTTTCGATCGGGGTGTTTGGCGGCCATGCGGCACATCGGTCGATTATGTCGCAGAAGTAGTCGAAGACGTTGACTCCGCAGCGGTGGCAGGTGATCGCAAGAGAGTGGTACAGGGCGGCGGCTTCGGCTCCGGAGTGGGAGCCGATTGTAAGTCGGCGACGGGTCAGGGATATGTAGCGGTTGATTCGCTCGACTTCGTTGTTGTCGAGTCTGTAGGTGGGTGAGGCAAAGATGCGTGGTATCTCGTCCCATTGTTTGAGTGCATGTTCGGTGGCGGCGAGCAGCGGGTCGTCGGGTGGCACGCCGATGCGGTCTTTGACTGCTGTCAGTCTCATGCGGATTTTCTCGAGCATCACCTTGGAGTATCGTTGTCTCCACTCAAGGTGCTTTCCCGCCGTCCATCCGTCTTTGCCTATGCGGTGCTGATGCTCGAAGTGGTAAAGGAGTCCGAAGAGCTTTGCTATTTCCTGCGCCTTTGGATTGTCTTTCAGATCGAGAAACTTTCGCTTGATGTGCTGCAGGCATGGCAAGCGTTTTATCCCGCTCATCCCACCGATTCCGATATGCCGGTATCCCGAGTAATAGTCGCACTGGAAGGCTCCGTTGAAGCCTTTTATGTGTTGCTCGAAGACTTCGGCCGAGCGGGAGCCGTCGTCATAGAAGAAGTACACAAGCCCGGTTGTCATGCCGACGAACACCCATATGTAGCCTTTCTTGATCTTTCTTCCCGAAGGAGTTGCCACCTGCAGCCGCACTTTCTGATAGGTCTCGTCACCGCAGATATAATTGTCCGCGACTATTGCCTGACCCAGCGCCTTGTATAGATTTTCCAGATGTACCCTTACCTTACTTACGAGCTTCTGTGCGGTGCCTTTGTCAAGGTCGAAGCCGTGGGCACGGAAGTATTCGACAGCATTTTCAAGTGGCATGCAGTGGAGATAGCGTAGCTCGGCGAGTCCGGCTATGAAGGAAGATGTATACTGCGAGTTAAGCAGCGGTGTGGCGGGTGCGGAACCTTTGTATATTTTCTCGTCCTGCACGTATTTTCTGACCTTGTAGATAATTTTTTTGAAGCGCATCGGCTCCATGACGTAGCGCACGACATCGCACTCGCCGATAAACGTCGCCGCCTCGGGATTGAAGTCCGGATTGTCAGGCTCCACTATAATGGTCTCCACCTCACACTCCGGATGCGTCTTCCTTTTGGCGCCGTTGTTGGTACGTTTCTTCTCTGGCTTCTGCTGTCGAGTTTCGGATGTGGCAGGAGTCGTCACCGGTTTCTTCTGACGCTCCGACGGCGAGCCCTGCAGACGCTGCACTGCCTGACGCGCGGCTTTCTCTTTGCTCAGTTCCGCACTTTTGCCTTTCATAGCCTCCTCCATTGAGGCCATTTGCTTGCGCAGTTCATCTACAGTCGCCACAAGCTTCTCGTTGGTCGACTGCAGCTTTTCATTGGATAAAGTAAGCGAGCTGACAGAGGCCAACGCCTCGTCGAGCCGCCCTTGAAGGAACTCGATCTGACGTTGCAGAAACTCTATCAACTCGTTCTTTTTCATGGTGTAAAGTTACAAAAAATATCTGACATTTGCAACTTTCCACGCCATTTATTTATTTGATTAACAAATTATTAAGCCTTATTTTACGGCCATTCTGAAGCGATTTTCGACCATCACCTTCACAGGCGTGAGGCCCCTCATCAGCATATAGAAATCGTCCCATTGGAGCCTGCGCACGCCGTCATCGCCCTTTTTGAGCACCTCCCGGAAACGGCCTCGCGACAGTCTTTTTGTGTACATCAAAAATCCGTCGCCATCCCATTTCAACGCCTTCATGGTCTTGCGGTCCTTTGAGAAAAACACATACACATCGCCCGATGCCGGAGAATGCCCCTTCCACGACCACACCATCTGGGCCAGACCCCGGATGCCGTAGCGCATCGATACCGGCTGCCGGCATACCCAGAGCCGCATATCCGCCTCAAGACTCCACATCACTCCTGCGTGTCATGACATCCACCAGAAGCGCCAGCCCCTCCGCGCTTATCTCTCCCAGACTCACGCCTCGGCCCCAACCGAGTTCGATGTGCACGTCACGCACGACACTGGTGGCACCGACATCCCGGCTCTCATCCGCAACCTGAATACCGGGAACCTTAACCTCCCGGAATAACGGCCCGCCACCTTCCCGCGACGAATCCGGTCTCTCCGGCAGACTGCGTTGATAATCGCTTATGCTGATTTTGCGGCGCCGAAGCCACTCATAAAGCCGCTGGACGTTGACGCCGGTACCGGCACAGAAACGGTTCAATGCGATATAGCCGTCTGTCTCGCATTGATTCTTGTAACGCGTCCATGTCTCTGAATAGACATCGGACAAAGACTTGTTATAACCCATGATTCTTTTTGTCGACAAAGATACAACTCTCTTTCGGAGTTCGTCAATATGCTATCGCGGATGGTTGTACAGATAGAGGTCGGCAATCCGATTAACTGTCAAGTGGTTGTAAATCACACCGTGGAACTCACCGAGGAAGAGAAGGAACAGGCACGGCAGGATGCCATTGAGCGACTTAGGCAGGAGGAAATGGCGAAGATGAGAAAGCCTATCCAAGCCAAGAAAGCCACCACCGAAAAGAAAACCCAAGATGTTCAACCCAGTCTGTTTGACTTTTAACACCGCATGACTATGAAACCCAAGACAAAGATGCAGAAAGAAGTTGCAAGACTTTCAACCACACTCAAATCAATATCCGCAACTCAGATAGATTGGGCATTCACCCATTGCGTTGAGCATATCGGATACCGCACAAAGAAAGGAAACATCACCTGCTCCGACTGCGGTCACAAATGGCAAAGCAAGAGTGCACTCTGCGACAGCCTTGAAGGATGCACATGCCCCAAATGCGGTGCCGAACTCAAAGTGCAGGACACCCGTACAACCGTCCGCGACAGCAGGTATAGCTTAAAAAAATAGCCGTCCAGGTTTTGGGCGGCTATTTTTGTGAGAGTTTCCAGCGGTCGGGAAGCAGGTCGCGGTATTTTTCGATCGGGGTGTTTGGCGGCCATGCGGCACATCGGTCGATTATGTCGCAGAAGTAGTCGAAGACGTTGACTCCGCAGCGGTGGCAGGTGATCGCAAGAGAGTGGTACAGGGCGGCGGCTTCGGCTCCGGAGTGGGAGCCGATTGTAAGTCGGCGACGGGTCAGGGATATGTAGCGGTTGATTCGCTCGACTTCGTTGTTGTCGAGTCTGTAGGTGGGTGAGGCAAAGATGCGTGGTATCTCGTCCCATTGTTTGAGTGCATGTTCGGTGGCGGCGAGCAGCGGGTCGTCGGGTGGCACGCCGATGCGGTCTTTGACTGCTGTCAGTCTCATGCGGATTTTCTCGAGCATCACCTTGGAGTATCGTTGTCTCCACTCAAGGTGCTTTCCCGCCGTCCATCCGTCTTTGCCTATGCGGTGCTGATGCTCGAAGTGGTAAAGGAGTCCGAAGAGCTTTGCTATTTCCTGCGCCTTTGGATTGTCTTTCAGATCGAGAAACTTTCGCTTGATGTGCTGCAGGCATGGCAAGCGTTTTATCCCGCTCATCCCACCGATTCCGATATGCCGGTATCCCGAGTAATAGTCGCACTGGAAGGCTCCGTTGAAGCCTTTTATGTGTTGCTCGAAGACTTCGGCCGAGCGGGAGCCGTCGTCATAGAAGAAGTACACAAGCCCGGTTGTCATGCCGACGAACACCCATATGTAGCCTTTCTTGATCTTTCTTCCCGAAGGAGTTGCCACCTGCAGCCGCACTTTCTGATAGGTCTCGTCACCGCAGATATAATTGTCCGCGACTATTGCCTGACCCAGCGCCTTGTATAGATTTTCCAGATGTACCCTTACCTTACTTACGAGCTTCTGTGCGGTGCCTTTGTCAAGGTCGAAGCCGTGGGCACGGAAGTATTCGACAGCATTTTCAAGTGGCATGCAGTGGAGATAGCGTAGCTCGGCGAGTCCGGCTATGAAGGAAGATGTATACTGCGAGTTAAGCAGCGGTGTGGCGGGTGCGGAACCTTTGTATATTTTCTCGTCCTGCACGTATTTTCTGACCTTGTAGATAATTTTTTTGAAGCGCATCGGCTCCATGACGTAGCGCACGACATCGCACTCGCCGATAAACGTCGCCGCCTCGGGATTGAAGTCCGGACTGTCAGGCTCCACTATAATGGTCTCCACCTCACACTCCGGATGCGTCTTCCTTTTGGCGCCGTTGTTGGTACGTTTCTTCTCTGGCTTCTGCTGTCGAGTTTCGGATGTGGCAGGAGTCGTCACCGGTTTCTTCTGACGCTCCGACGGCGAGCCCTGCAGACGCTGCACTGCCTGACGCGCGGCTTTCTCTTTGCTCAGTTCCGCACTTTTGCCTTTCATAGCCTCCTCCATTGAGGCCATTTGCTTGCGCAGTTCATCTACAGTCGCCACAAGCTTCTCGTTGGTCGACTGCAGCTTTTCATTGGATAAAGTAAGCGAGCTGACAGAGGCCAACGCCTCGTCGAGCCGCCCTTGAAGGAACTCGATCTGACGTTGCAGAAACTCTATCAACTCGTTCTTTTTCATGGTGTAAAGTTACAAAAAATATCTGACATTTGCAACTTTCCACGCCATTTATTTATTTGATTAACAAATTATTAAGCCTTATTTTACGGCCATTCTGAAGCGATTTTCGACCATCACCTTCACAGGCGTGAGGCCCCTCATCAGCATATAGAAATCGTCCCATTGGAGCCTGCGCACGCCGTCATCGCCCTTTTTGAGCACCTCCCGGAAACGGCCTCGCGACAGTCTTTTTGTGTACATCAAAAATCCGTCGCCATCCCATTTCAACGCCTTCATGGTCTTGCGGTCCTTTGAGAAAAACACATACACATCGCCCGATGCCGGAGAATGCCCCTTCCACGACCACACCATCTGGGCCAGACCCCGGATGCCGTAGCGCATCGATACCGGCTGCCGGCATACCCAGAGCCGCATATCCGCCTCAAGACTCCACATCACTCCTGCGTGTCATGACATCCACCAGAAGCGCCAGCCCCTCCGCGCTTATCTCTCCCAGACTCACGCCTCGGCCCCAACCGAGTTCGATGTGCACGTCACGCACGACACTGGTGGCACCGACATCCCGGCTCTCATCCGCAACCTGAATACCGGGAACCTTAACCTCCCGGAATAACGGCCCGCCACCTTCCCGCGACGAATCCGGTCTCTCCGGCAGACTGCGTTGATAATCGCTTATGCTGATTTTGCGGCGCCGAAGCCACTCATAAAGCCGCTGGACGTTGACGCCGGTACCGGCACAGAAACGGTTCAATGCGATATAGCCGTCTGTCTCGCATTGATTCTTGTAACGCGTCCATGTCTCTGAATAGACATCGGACAAAGACTTGTTATAACCCATGATTCTTTTTGTCGACAAAGATACAACTCTCTTTCGGAGTTCGTCAATATGCTATCGCGGATGGTTGTACGGACACCCGTAAGCGCACCAACAAGGAGACGCAGTATTTCAGCGTGATAACCGTCTGCAAAGGCTATCAAGTTATTCGAGTGTCGCAGGTTAGATGTGAGAGCAAGAAGGGCGAGCCGATGAAATTCTTTTGCTCCGAAGTAGTCCAGCGTTGGATTTCACCAAACGGCATCGTCACCGACATGGCACTGCTCCGTGGCTTCAACTTCTACTACTGCGATACGTGGGCGTGGGAGAGCCAAATGGAGGTCAGACCCCACAACAGCCTTTATGACGATGTTGTGGCGTGGGGGAATGTTTACCCCAAGATGAAAATCGTGCCCCAACTAAAACGCAACGGCTTCAAGGGCGATTTCCACGGCATATCACCCATAAGACTTTTCAAGTCGCTCCTTTCAGACCCACGGATTGAGACCCTTATGAAAAGCGGTGAGATTGAGGATATGAGATACTTTATCTCCAATCCGAGAAACGCCGATGAACTTTGGACATCGTACCTCATCGCAAAACGCCACCATTACTCAATCAACAATCTATCAATGTGGTGTGACTATCTCCGTATGCTCCAGACCCTCGGTCAAGACCTGCGCAACCCCAAGAACATCTGCCCTGAAGATTTCATAGAGGCACACGACAAGGCAAACCGAAAGATTGAAGCCAAGCGGGAAAGGGAAAGAGCCGCAGAACGCCGCCGCTGGGAGATTGAAAACCGTGAGCGTGAGCAGCAGAGGCTACTCCAAGAGAAGAAGAACGAGGAAGATTTCATCAACCTCAAATCCAAGTTCTTCGGACTGATAATCACCGATGAGGAAATAAGCGTCAAGGTGCTTGAAAGCATAGACGAGTATTACAACGAGGGCAAGGTGCAGAACATCTGCGTTTTCGGCAGCGGATACTACAAGAAAGCCGATACCCTCATACTTTCGGCGAGGATTGGCGATGAGATAATTGAAACCGTTGAGGTGGACTTGCGGACGCTCAAAGTGGTGCAGTGCCACGGCAAACACAACCAAGACACCGAATACCACGACCGAATTATCAACCTTGTGAACAGCAATGCCGACAAAATCCGCAAGAGAATGACAGCGTAATGTATAATCCGACCTGCGTCAGCAATGGCGCAGGTCACAAAACCCAACGATATGAAAAGCAAAAGACGCTCAAAGACAATGGAGCAACAAGCACGATACTATGAGGTTCCCGACATGGAGATTTATATGTATGAAACATATCTCAACGGCAATTTCTCCGACCTCAGAAGACTCTACAAGGAACTCAACCGAAAGGGCAGACGCCAATTCATCGGCTATGTACTCACCGAGGTACACGAGGAAGATTTGAAAGGAATACTTGAAACAATACTCTAAAATCCAAAGATATGGCAACACGAATGACAACCAACGGGGTAAGCACCACCACTGCCCCGGCACCGAGAAATACGAAACTTTCTACTCCGCCCACCGTGGCAAGCGTATCAACCGTGTAATGTACGACTATCGAGATACCGACAACGAGTTGTTTTCCTGCGTCGCTCCCACCCTCGCAGAGTGCAGACGCAAGCGTGACGAATGGCTCAAAGCAAAGGAAGGAGGCAAGAAATGAAAACTACATTTTATCTTGTGGCTACTCTCATTGAGCATTACGACCAGCCACCGACCGATACACACGCCCTCTATGCTGATTTCGCAACCGCTAAAAAGGCGATGCGGACTGAGATAGAGGAAGGTATGGAGAACTTCACCGCAGACAAGGGAGAGGTTATACTTGACCTTGACACGGTTTATGAATGGCGTGATGAGGACGGAAACGGACTCACCGTCACCATTGAGGAAATGAATGTGAAATAAGCATATTTGCCAAATCGTAATATACACCAAGCGGTGCAACCCTGTGATAGAGTTGCACCGCTGATTTTTATGAATTTGTTAAAAATTTCGGCCGCCAAAAGGCGGCGTTTAAGGCTTATAATCTATGCAAATAAACGGAGGGTTATCGCGTTTAGCCAACTCTTCATTAAGTGTTTCCAATTCCTTCTCTCCAAATTCTAATCCTGACTCATTCAGCAGACGAGAAAATCCTCCCATAACCGGACCATTTAACATAATCCCATCTCCTGCATATAACTTTGAGCAAATAGGTTCATCTAATTGATTAATCGTGTTTTTAATACTAATACCATTACACGCAGTCAAAATAATAATAGGAAGTGTCCTAAGTTTATTTACGGCATTCTTAATGGCTAATACCAGTTCATCCCAAGAAATAAAATCTTTCTTATGTCCAATTCCATCACATGAAGAAAATCCATGGGTATCAATATATACTGCGACTTCTTCATCTTCCCTAATAATATGTGGAATATCTTGAGATATATAGTTAATAATTTCATCTTTCTTAGATGACGAAAAATAATCAACATTACCTATAAATGGTGATGATTGCCTAATATTATTAGCTAATACATATCCCGTTTTACATTCGTTTTCATCTAAAAACTGTATTATAACAAGACGTTTCTTCTTGGAAATGGGTAATTTGGGTATCATTTTTATTCTATTCTTAATTTGAGGAATGTTAATTTTAGATTTTAATTTTCTACAAAGATAAATAATTTTGCAGATATAAAATATATGGCAGTAAACCATACTTGAAAATATGATTTACTACCATTTTTTATAAATTTGAAAATAATAATTTATATTCCGTCTGGCGACGCTGGTGGAGTTGACGATGGAATTTGCCTTTATAGTGGCAGTGGGAGGTGTATTCCTTGTAGATGTTGGTATCGCCACGTTTCAGTTTCCTGTAAACGCTTGATTTGTTTACCGCACCGGGGCCGATATTGTAAGCGAGTGTGCCGAGCAGGATTGCATTTTTCTCGCCCATGTGCTTGTAAAGCGACACGAACTTCCGTAGGTCTTTACGCAGGAGGGCATCGGCTTGCCTTTCGGTGAGTTGACAGCCTCGGCGGTATGGATCTCCCGGTTGTACGCAATGCCCATAGCCAACATACGGCTTATCAAAAGCTATGGATAAGCCCTATTATCAAAAGTATAACGTTATCCAAAGCAATATTGACTATGAACATGTATATCATTGCACACCAATTTATCTTTAAGATAATATGTTTGGATAATATTAAACTATTGACATAATTTATGTGTTAAAATGATAAACTTCTAAAATTTACAGCCAAGACTACCTCAATTTCCTCTTTCGATGAACTCATCCGGAATTGTTCAAGACAAATGGATGAATCAGGCTATTCCCCCGGCTGCGTAAAAGTCCACATGCGCCGATGGATACTCCATGTGTTGCCTTACCTTAAAAAGATCGGAGCAACGGCTTATACTTGTGAGATTGGGAGGCGGTTCCTATTTGAGACACTTCCAACACTTACTCCGTCCGCACAAAGACGGTATAAGCGAAGTATCAGAATATTAGATGCATTTCTCCAAACCGGTAACATACCTAAACATGCCAAACGTGTCGCAGACCCCCCATTACCCGGCGAAATAGGAGCTGTCTGCAAAGAATTCCTTGTCTATAAGATAGGACAACGTTGCCGGCTTATTACCGTTGAGAATTATCAGAGACTTCTCTCATACTTTGTGACATCATTAAATGTCTATGGAAAGACCACTTTTGCCCAGATAGAAGAGTCCGACATCATTGCGTTTCTCAATGTGGAGGAATCGAAAAGCAGCCGTCTTAGTACCATGAGGCAATTCTACCGGTATGTATCTAAAAGGCATCCCGACATAAAGGATATGACATATATCTTTGAGTTCATGCATTCGACGAGAACAAGTAGATTGCCATCGACATATGAAAGGGACGAAATTAAGGCCATAGAATCCCATGTTGATCGTAGCGGCCCGATAGGTAAGCGCACATATGCCATGCTCCTCCTTTCCACGAGGCTCGGTTTAAGGATTTCCGACATCATCGGACTTACATTCGACGATTTGGACTGGGACAGATCCATGCTGAATATCATTCAAGCGAAAACAGGTAGAACCGTTGAACTGCCTTTGTTGAAAGATGTCGGAGAGGCGATTGTGTCATATCTGAAAGTAAGACCAAAGACATCAAGCCCCAATATTTTTGTGACTCATGTACTTCCATATACCCCAATGAACCGATCCGGTGCAGCAAGACACATTTCAAATGTGATTGTGGGAAGCAACATACATACCGCCGGACGTAAACACGGGCCTCATTCAATGCGGTTTTCACTTGCAACCCGTCTGCTCCAGCAAGGGACAGGGCTCGTGTGCATCTCTGAAACGCTGGGCCATAGTGGGACTGACGTGACCATGAACTACTTGCGCATAGACATCAATTCATTGACACGTTGTATGCATGATGTGCCACAAGTGGATGATAATTTTTACAATCAATCAAACGGTGGATTTTATGAATGAGAACAGGAAATACACCAGCGTGTTTGCACCGTATCTGGAACGTTTTGTAGCCATGAAGGATGCCGGCGGTCTTAGTCCCCGCAGCGGACTCTATGACGCATTGCGTCTTTTTGACCGATTCGCCACTCAGGAAAGTATCCCTAATGTAGAGCTGAGGGCAGAAACAATAGCCCATTGGGTTGAGAAAACCATGTCCGGGAACAAGCCCGCAACAATATATGAGAAGATTAGCGCCATCGGTCAGTTCTGTAAATATCTTATCAGACTCGGAATAAAATGCGAGGTGCCGGCATATCCTCGCAAACCCAAAAAGACGTATACGCCATATATCTATTCCAGGGAGGAAATACAGAAGATTTTTCGAGCAGCCGACGCCTTACGCCTTGGTTCGTTGCGCTATCATTCAGTAATATTTTCAGTCCCGGTTCTTCTTCGGCTTCTTTACTCGACCGGTATGAGAATCGGAGAGGCGTGCAGCCTGAAGAATTCAGATGTTGATATACAAACGGGTAAGATAACCGTCCGGAATACGAAAAACAGGCAGGAACGCCTACTGCCTATAATCCCTACGCTTCAATATGCAGTAACGCAATATCTTGATTATAGGAGAAAACTACCTGTCAAAAACATAGATAATCCCGACTCTTATTTTTTGGTGAATCTCAGGGGCGATAGGCTACATCCGAGCTGCATAGGCGCATGGTTCCATAAGATACTCAGGGATGCTGACATAAAGTACATACCCGGAATTGGACCGAGGATACACGACCTCCGACACACCTTTGCCGTGCATGCTCTTGACCGGATGGCAAAAGAGGGCCGTGATGTTTACTGCATCCTGCCGGTACTGTCCGTGGCGTTAGGGCACAAATGTGTCACCGACACTGAATATTATGTCAGAATCACCAATCAGGCATATCCAGACTTCTCCGAACTGACCACACCCATATCAGAATACGTATTCCCAACGATAAAAACAATATAGTTTATGAACAGGACAGAAACATATATAGCCAGATACATCGGAAACTTCTTTTCGGTCTATTTGTGTGCCGAGAAAGGTTGCAGTCCCCACACTGTAAGATCTTATGCCAATGCGTTGTCATCATATATTGATTTCATTGAAACGACACAACACATTCGTTCAGAACGTATCACCACGGCGTATGTCACAAAAAAACTTGTGCTTGAATACCTTTCATGGCTTGAGGACAAGAAAAATGTCTCGGTATCAACCCGCAATCAGCGGCTTGCCGCTATCCACTCGTTATGCCGATACCTGCAACGTGTTGATGTGCCTCATATTGACAGATGGCAGGATGTGTTGACCATAAAAACAAAGAAAGGTACTGCCAAGCCCATGTCGTTTCTATCAGTTGACGGAATCAGGCTGTTGCTAAACCAAATTCCAACAGACACAATCAGCCACCGACGAGATCTTGCCATGCTGGCACTGCTCTATGACACAGGGGCGAGGGTCAATGAGCTGGTACTTTTACGTCCCTGCGACCTTCACCTTGAAGAACCGGCGTATCTGGTTCTTCAAGGGAAAGGAAACAAAAACAGGGCGGTGCCGCTGCAAAAGAAGAACGTGGCACTACTGACCGAATACCTTAATGACAACCTTCTGCATCGGCCGGAAATGCAGACGGAACCATTATTTAAAAATAGAGTTGGAGGACGGCTCACATGTGCAGGGGTAACGTATATACTTATGAAATACATCCGAAAGGCTCATTCTGCCAATCCTGATTTAGTTCCTGTGAAACTGTCTCCGCATTGCCTACGTCACACAAGGGCAATGCATCTTTTGCAAGCCGGAGTGAATCTTGTATATATCAGAGATATTCTCGGACATGTCTCAATCCTGACTACTGAAATATATGCCCGTGCGGACTCCAGGCAGAAACGGGAGGCTCTGGAGAAAGCATACAGGGATGTCATCCCCGAGACTTCAGATGATGGATCGAGACCTTCTTGGGAAACAGACAGGAGTCTTAAAGAATGGCTTAAAAGGCTTGGTTCCAGAAATCATTAAATAATCAATAGCGATGACGTCTTATCCTGTCAATAAGAATCGCCGGGTTGATGCTTACTCCATCACATTTTAAAGTGATGTGAAGATGGGGACCAGTAGAACGACCAGTGGAACCGGCATTCCCAATCGAATCTCCCGCTAAAACCAAGCTCCCTTCGGACACAAGACACCGGCTTAAATGATAATACTCAAAAGCATACCGACCACTACGGACTATAACATACCGGCCCCTGCTATTGTCAAAACCCACCTCGGCAACCACTCCCGCGAACATTGCATATGTCGGTTCTCCAGCAACTGCTTTTAAATCCACGCCATTATGCCATCTGGATTTTTTTGTAAACGGATCTGTACGCCTCCCAAAATGAGATGTAACAATAATCTTTCTCAGTGGAGTTGACAAAATAGACCTTTTCTCTATATGTTTTGACAATGTAAGGGCTGATTTATTATCACAAGAATAACATCCAAAATCCAATGTATAACCATGAGTATAGAAGCTTTTTATATCATTACTTTGGATAACGTTATACTTTTGATAATACGGCTTATCAAAAGCTATGGATAAGCCCTATATAGGTTACGGCCACAAGCTCCTTCCCGGCGAGAAACTCACCTGCAATCTGACGAAAGCGCAGGCCGACTCGCTGCTGAGGGCTGACCTTATAAAGCGTTGCTCGACATTCCGCCGATTCGGAAAAGACGCGCTGCTATTATCCGAAAGTTAGGATAATAGCAGTTATCCCAACTTCATTATTATCCCAACCAAAGAGGTATATATCCTGTAAAACAGATTATTATATACGATTATGGTTGGGATAATAATTTGATATCTATATTTGTGTTGGCACTAAAGCCAAATACATATATGGACATAGAACAATTAAAATTTACCCACCAAAAGTTGCTTGCTCATTTGGAGAGTTGCAACTACAACAAAGTATATATAAAGGAGGTGAAGATAATCCTTGCTGCTTTGTTCGATGAAAAATCCCCAATCTCATCCTATGAAGACTACTGGGAACGCATTGTGAATAGCCGGAGATACACAAAGTTCACTTTGGATCTTAAGAAAATGTATCTCAATACAGTAAGAGCCTTTGATGAGTACGGCCATCTGCCGAATGGGCGTCCTTGTGCAAAATTACTTTTTTCATCCAATTACAAGAAACTCAATCCAGGTTACAAGCTTTTAATGGATGAATTCCGGAACAGGGCCAACATGGCCGAGGAAAATCTTTCCAAATCCGCCAAATACACTACGCTGGCATTGTTCTTATTGAAGATGCAGCTTGCTGGGGCGGTAATGTTGAATGAGGTAACAGACAAATTGGTCTTGGATTTTTTCATGACCGGAAAGCGAAAAGGTTCAAAACACACCCAGTCCCACCTCAGATTGGCATTGGACAAGATCCGAGACCTGTCACCTGACATTCCACGAATCATCTCGTTGTTGCCGAAGATGAAACCCAAGAAAAGGAACTATAACAATCTACGGGACTTTGAAGTGGAAGCAATCAAGGACTGTCTGTCCAATCCGTTGGACAATCGAATGACCCTGAGAGAGAAAGCCATAGTGGCTTTGGCTTTGTATACCGGTATGCGTGGCTGTGATATTGCAAACCTCAAATCCGGAGACATTGACTGGGAGAACGAAGAAATCAGGTTGATACAGGTAAAGACCGGGTACCCCCTTGTGCTGCCGTTGTCAGCCAATGTCGGCAATGCGCTGTTGATATATATCCTGAACGAAAGAAATGCGGAAGACCGTTCTGAATACGTCTTCCCAAGTAAAGTACAACCCGGAAAACGACTTTCATACAAAAGCATCGGGACTATAATATCCGGAGTCTTTGACAAACTTGGGCTGCGTCCCGGCGAAAGCCATCGCGGAATCGGTGTGTTCCGGCATAATCTTGCCACACGGCTTCTCGGAGCAGGCACAGAATCAGTCATAATAAGTGGCATTTTGGGGCATACCTGCCCTCAGGCAGTCGAAGCGTACGTTGACTCAGACATCACGCATCTTCGGGAACTGGGACTCAGCATAGAGAAGTATCCATTGCCTAAAACCTATACGGATGAATGAAATGAAGAATATCGGATGTATTGTTGAAGAATATACAAATCTTCTGACAAAGGAAGGGAGACTGGATTATGCAACCGGAATATATCTAAAGTCCTTTCTACGCTATTGTGAATCACACGGTGGTGTAATGAACGACATGTTGATAGCCGAATGGAGTCACAGACGCGATAGTGAAAAATACTATACCCACAGAGCCAGATGCATAATCATCAGAAGACTGGTCCGACATATCGCCACGGAAACAGGGGTGCGGTTTTCGTTGCCGTCATACCCTCCGGATCCCGGCTATATACATAAGCCTATACGCCCCAAAGTCTGTGGGCTTCCGTTCCGTCCGAGTATCATATCCAAGATGCTTGAGACCTACCAATCCCATATAGAGGCATCGGGCAGGCTCAATAGCCGTACAATGGAGAGGCTCCGAAGGTTCAATGAGTTCTGCGCATCAAAATATCCGAATGCTAAAAAGCTGACAGCCTGCATTATTGATGATTTCTGCAAGCGCGGAGAAAAAGAGTCCGCAAAAAGCCGCAACAACAGGATCGGAGCCGTCCGTGAGTTTGTCAGGTTTGCCAATGGCAGAGGGTTCACGGCACTGCGACTGCCTCTGACCACCCCTAGAGCCAACCGTTGTACGTATACGCCACATCCGTTCACTCAGGAAGAATTGGCCGCGTTCTTTGCGGAGGCAGACTCGTTCACCCCATCAGCCACATGTAATGACATCCGAGCGTCGCTGGTCCGGCTTGAACTTCCGGTATTCTTCCGGCTTCTATACAGTTCCGGCATGCGAACCACCGAGGCCCGCCTTCTTGAACGTTGCAATGTTGATCTGATAGCGGGTGTTATCAATATCTGCCAAACGAAAGGCTATAATGAGCATCGTGTGGCATTACATGAATCCATGAGACAGGCCCTGGAAATATACGACAAGAAAATGGACGCCATCATGCCCGGAAGAAAGACGTTCTTTCCAAATGAATACGACAGACCGTATTCCGACGCATGGGTAAGCTCCAACTTCAAAAAGCTGTGGAAGCGGGTCAGTAATGATTATGCCCGTGCTTATGACCTGAGGAGCAACTATGCGGTGACAAACATCAACAAATGGTGCGGGGACGGTTCAAATTCTGATTGGGACAGGAAGCTGGTGTGCCTCAGCAGATCTATGGGACACAGATATTTACAGAATACAATATACTATTACAAACTCGTGCCGCTGTTCTCGGAAGAACTGGAGTCTGTTACCGGATCCGCTTACGATGAACTGCTGCCGGGGTTAAACAAATACTTCGAAAATGACTAAGGAACTTAAAGAACACATAATGGTGGGGGAAGCCATCAATGAATGGCAAGGGTACTATCTGACAGAAGTGAGAAACCTAAGCGGGAATGCAATCAGATCATACAGGAACGGACTTGGACTCTTCCTTGATTATCTGGAGTCGGTGAAGGGGATAAGGCGGGAGACTCTTGTCGGGGATTGTTTCCGAGTGGACACGATTGAAAATTGGCTTGCATGGATGAAAGAGGCAAAAGGCTGTTCACCGTCAACCTGCAACCTGCGTTTGGCGGCTTTGCGAAGCTTTATAGCTTTTTTATCTAGGAAAAATGTCGCGTTCATAAAGTATGGATGTAGTATCACATCGGTAAAAAGGATACGTCCGGTAAAAAAGCTGCCGGAGGTCATATCAAGGGAAACAATAAAAGCCTTGTTTGCATCAATAGACACAGGCTCCATAACAGGCAAGAGAGATTTTGCCCTGTTCAATGTCATGTACAGCACTGCAACACGTGTAGATGAAGTACTTTCACTAAAAATAGCCGATATCGCTCTTGGCAGTAAGAGTCCGTGCATAAGGGTGACAGGAAAGGGAAGCAAACGCCGTTGCATCTATCTTCTAAAAAGCGTGGCAAAAATCATCGGTCATTATATATCCGTGTTCCATGGGAAAGCCCCTGTTCCATCGGACTTTCTGTTCTTTCCAATCAACGGCAGGAGAAATACGAAGCTATGTCAGGAGGCAGTCTCAAAACGTCTTAAACTATATGCATCCAAATCACCAATGGTATCGGACAAATTCCATTGTCATAGCTTGCGGCATGCAAGGGCGACACACTGGCTGGAAGATGGTGTGAACATCGTACAAATCCAACGGTTGCTCGGACATGAAAGTATCGAAACGACCATGAAGTATGTCGGCATATCCAAAGAACAAATGATCAAGGCTCTTGCCATAATGGATGATGCCACTACAAAAAACATTGAAAAGCATTACAAAACATCCAAAGTCAAAAAATCTCTTGCAGCTGCCTTTGGTCTGAAGTAGCAAAAACTCAACAAAGTTTGATTGGACAATCAAATTATTATCCCAACCATAATCGTATATAATAATCTGTTTTACAGGATATATACCTCTTTGGTTGGGATAATAATGAAGTTGGGATAACTGTTACTTGCGGTACTCTCGTACAATGTGGGTGAATACAGACTGTTGGGTTCCGGCAGGATACCGAAAAGCACCCTTATCCGAAAATTAGAGGCCGGCAACCGCAATATCTATCAGTAGTATATCAGCTATTGCCGATACAAGGGCAGACGCCACGCCGGTCTGCTGAAACGCCGCAAGACCGAGTTCGCCCTGTTCTTCATTCCGTAATCTCAAAACAAATGTCCCTTAAGTTTCCGATTAACCGGATTTCTCAAGGGATATTTCACGTTTCATAGTCCATTTCTCGCTAAAAATGAGTACCTTTGCAAATATAATAGTAAAACACTCATTCTGTTTGATTAGAAGGCATTAACTATGATTAAAATATTCTTATCTCATAGCTGGAGTCAAAAAGATTTTGTTGATGAGGTAGCAAATCATATTGGCAAAGATTTTGCTATCGTAGACCGATTTGTATTTGAAAATGGAAGAAATTTAGAAGATGAAATAAATAATTCATTAGACAATTCTAATGTATTCGTTATGCTGATTTCGAACGAATCATTAAATTCAGATTGGTGCAAGTATGAATTATCTCGATTTCGTGATAACTTACTTGATACACAAAAAGCAGAATTTATACCATTTTTAATTGACGATACAGATATTAATGATACTCGGATTAAAAATTGGATACGCAAATACCTTACTAGTAAATATACAAATGCGTTAATGCTTTCAAGAGTTATTAGGCGTCGAGTATGTGAAGTGCTTTGGAAAGCAGAACCTAATTTGGATGCAATGTCGCGCATATTCTTTGGAAGAGATAATGATGTCAGCGAGATCACATCCGAACTTAACAAAAGTATGAACACAGATCGACGAGCAATTATTGTAACTGGTATTCCACATATAGGTCGAAAGCGATTGTTACGAGAAGTATATGTGACACGAATGACTAAAAACCTTCATCCGTCATATGATCTATATGATATTTCCTTGAGTGATCATGATTCAATTGAAGATTTCATTGAACAGTTGAATGATTTTGTTCAAGTATACGACAAGACTGAACTTAAGAACAAGATGGCATCTGCTGAAATATGCCAAGACTTGGCTGTTGAGCTTATTAATAAGGTTGAGTCATATCATGAGCGCATACGAATAACTGACAACAAGTGTATCGTTACATCATATGGTATTGTTGCTGATTGGTTTAAAGACATTATTAACCATCCTGATTTGGTTAAACAAGTAATGTTATTCATTGCTTCAAGTTGTTCTTTGTCACCTAAAGAAAAACGAGAAAATACAAAATTGCAGGCTCATAATATTGATGTGATAGGGAAAAAGTATCTTAAAGAAATATTTATCGCTTATGCTAAAAATAAAGGTGTTAAATGCAGTGATGATGATTTAGACTTTTTCATAAATAGTTTATCAGGATTTCCCAAGCAAGTATATTGTATAGTGGACGATATCGCTAATGATGACTTGCACACAGCAAAAACAGATTTAAAGAATATTCAAGCCATGTATGATAATGATCTGCATATGCTTTATCAAGTTTTTGCAAAAGACCATGATCAGATACAGGTGTTACAGATAATGTGCCGATTTGATTTTATTAGCTATGATTTCCTTTCGCAAATCTATTCAAAGACAAATCTTGATGAAATATTGGAAACATTTAGATTTTATTCTATCTATGAAACATTTGGTTCTTGTAATCAATACATGCGAATAAGTCCTGCTTTTTCTGATTATATTGATCGGCAACGACTAAAAATCAAGAAAGAGTACGAGGATCGTATAAATGAACTCTCCGCTAATTATATTAGCCTTTCTGATGCTGATAGCCTCGATTTGTCTCAGGAATTATTTAGAATAAAAGAGCAAATTAAGAATCCAATATTCCGAGCTTCAACAAGTTATATACTTCCATCATATGCTTTAAAAGTGATAATTGACTTATACAGAAAAGGAGATAATGAGAATGTAATAAATATAGCACATAAAGTGCTATATGATTATAAACGTAATAATTATGAAACCATTATATATCCGATTCGGTATTGGATGTGTTTGGCTTATTGCAAAACACAAGATAAAGAACTATTTAAAGAATTAGCTCATTTTTCTGATTATTCATACCATTTTATCTTAGGATATTATCATCGCATCGGAGGGAATTACCCTAAAGCTCAACAGGAATTTGAAAAAGCACTTTCATATAAAATTGGGAATAATTCTCGAAAATATTACAAAGCAGAACATGAATTGGTTATTTGTCTTATGAAACAAGGCAGATATAATGATGCACTTAAATTAGCTGAACACTGCTACAGTCAAGATAATAGTAGTCCATATTTTATTGAAGCGTATTTTAGGTGTTATGTAAGGAGTCAATATCCGGACAAGGAAATTCTGCAAACATTGATAACAAATATGCGTCATACATCATATAGCTATAACGATGTTATTATTCCTACAATGGAGGCAGAACTTAAATATTTTGTATATCGTAATATTCAAGAGGCTATAAGTGATTTAGTTGGGATACTTAAAATTCGTCATAGCAGAGATGTTAACTATACCTTAGATGCGTTTCGTGAAATTTGTCATAGGCAGAATATGGATGATACGTATAAAAAAATTGTTAATTCAACGACATAGATTATGTGGTAAAATCTAATTAAAGCCGCAGGTAATGTTTTTATGGATTTGATTTATAGAAAACAAACACATCTTTATGATTGAAGGTAAAAATATCCATTCTGTTCTTAATACAGAATCCGACAAAGAAAATCCTTTTGCCAATTGTGCTTTAGGGAGAAAGCCTTTTGCGGAAGCTCTTACAAATGTGATTGATACATATAGCGGTGGACTTGTATTAGCGATAAACTCATCGTGGGGAAGTGGCAAGACAACATTTATTAATATGTGGCGTGATATGTTGTCATTGACTAAGCCGGGCGAGATACCGTATTGTGCTGAAATATTAAACGCTTGGGAGCATGAATACTTTGAAGACCCAATTTTGGCTGTCTTATCTTGCTTAAAATCTTTTTTGCCAGATGAAAACGAAAATCATATTGAAGCGGCTAATAAACTTATAGGTGCCTTACAAGGGATAAAACCTGCCAAGAAAGGATTAGCCAAGACTATAATATCTCTATTTACAATGGGTAATGGCGGTGATTTAGTCGATGGAGTTGATGAAGGTGTAAAAGCATATAAAGATGCTAAAGAAACGCACTATCGTTATAAGGAAACCGCCATATCTGACTATGTAAATGAAATAAATGCTTTTAATGACTTTAAAGAAGCATTTAGTGCTTATATTAACTATATCGCTGAAGAAACAGGGCATCCGGTTATAATATTCGTTGATGAACTGGACCGATGTAATCCAAAGTATTCAGTAGCATTGCTTGAGAAAATCAAACACCTATTTTCTACTCCTAATTTAATATTTGTCCTTGCTATTGATAAAGAACAACTATGCAGTTCTATAAGAGGGTATTTTGGTAGTGACGGCATTAAAGCGGAGGAATACCTGAGGCGGTTTATTGATATTGAGGTTTCATTGCCTTATGCAGATAATGAAACATTCTGTAATAGTGTTTTAAGAAAATTAGGCATCTCATCTACTATGAGATCTCATGCCGTACAAGATTTATGTGAAATCATAGGCTCAGTTTCAGAAACACAAAAGTTGTCTTTACGCCAAATTGAGAAAGTCTGTATCCTGTGTGGAATGGGATTCAAAACACATAGATATGATACCTTGCCTTTCTTTTTAAGTATCCCATTAGCTGTGTTAAAATGCTTTAAGGATGATATATTCCAAGAAATTTATTCTAAACAGATTTCAATGTCTGCCCTATATGAGGTTATTTCTCCAATGTTTGCACGAACTTCCAAAACTCCGGAGAACGCATATAGTTTATATAAATTCTTGTTGCTGTATCAATACTATTGTGCTATTGATGGACATTTTCTAAAAGATAGGACATTGATTGATGGTGATGGTAAGATTGTAGTTGGAGATAATTGCCAAAGTATCATTAGTATTATTAATGAAGTAAAAAAAGATCTGGATAAATATGATTTTTCTCGTGCATTAATTGCTATGAACCTTTATTTTGATATGTTATAGGAGTGTTGCTAAATATATCATAGGTGCGATAGCACATTGTAAAATTTGTAAATTGCCCATTCGGATATTTCATTTATTCTTACAGTAATATATTGGAAATTTGTGGAATTATAGCGAATATCAATCATAACTCACTGAAATGCCGATTATTTTCGTTAATTTTGGAATCTAAAAACACTCTCTATGGATACAAACAACGAAATAATACTATACCAACCTGATGCCTCTGTTTCACTTGAAGTCAGGCTTGAGAATGAAACCGTATGGTTGACACAACAGCAGATTGCCGACCTGTTTGGCACAAAACGACCGGCTATAACCAAACACTTGGCAAATATATACAAGTCCGGGGAATTAGAGGAAAATAGCACATGTTCCATTTTGGAACATATGGGTAACGATAGTAATCAGCGTTATACGACAAAGTATTATAATTTGGATGCAATCCTATCCGTTGGCTATCGAGTGAATAGTCGAAATGCGACACTTTTTCGCATCTGGGTTACGCAAGTGTTGAAAGACCATTTGTTACGCGGTTATAGCGTAAATCAGCGTTTGCTTTATATGGAAAGCCGTATAGACCATAGACTTTCTGAGCATGACAACCAGATAAAGGAATTATCAGGAAAAGTGGATTTCTTTCTCCGCACATCACTTCCTCCCAAAGAGGGCATCTTCTTTGACGGACAGATATTCGATGCCTATGGATTTGTATGCGACCTTGTGAAGCGAGCAAAGAAACGCATTGTCCTAATTGACAATTACATTGATGAAACAGTATTGACGCTTCTTGACAAACGAAGTCGTGGAGTTTTGGCTACAATCTATACCAAGCGGATAGACCACCAGTTGCAACTTGATATAGAAAGGCATAATGACCAATACGCTCCAATTGATGTCAGACAGGCTCAACGTATTCATGACCGTTTTATCGTGATTGATGATACCCTCTATCACATAGGAGCCTCAATAAAAGACCTCGGTATGAAACTATTCGCGTTTTCAAAGATGGAATCATCCCCGGAAATGATCTTGGATTCATTGTAGCCTCACATTTTGAACCGATAGTATAACCTCTCTTTCAAGTTCGGTATATTTTTCGATCTTGGATTGCAGTTTCCGGCGAAATTTTGCAAGCGTTTCATCTTCCGCCTCATTGAAGAACATATTGTTCTGCCGCTGGTATTCAAGATATTCCTGTTCCTTGCGTCGGGCTATTGTGATTTGGGCCTTCGCCGCAGACAGTCTGGAGAGGGCAGAGCCGAAATCCATGCTTAGTCCGGTGCGCCTGTCATAATATGAGAAATATGTCTGAACGTTCTCTTTGGGATATTGGCACAGGAGTCGGGCATGGCGCCATCTGACAACCCATTGGCGCCGCTCATATATATCACGCGGGGGGTCATAGCGGAACAAAACAACCCGTTGCCGTTCCTTCGTCCGGTATTCAATGGTGATACAGACCCATTTTTCGATTTTCATCTCCCGTTGGGCTTTCGCATATTCGTGGGCATATTCCATCCAGTCGCCCATGTTCTCCTGTGCCATAAGAATTTTTTAGGTTTTTGAGGATTCCCATAAAAAGCAGAAATCCTCATTGTTTCGTTATGCCGAAGCCGGACATAGGGGGCCATTCTCCAACTCCCATTTCTCACGGGCTTCGTTATATTCCAGTTCTTCCTGCCGGAGCATACGCTCCGTTTCAGGAGTGTAGCCGATGAAACGGATACAGCCGCCGTTATATCCGGTCAACCGGCAGATTATGCCTGCCTTTTCCAGTTTGTCGATGCGTTTCTGTGCGGACTTGGCGCTTGAATACTGTTTCGGCCAGAAGTAATGCTCGCCCTTTGAGCCGTAGTGGTCCGAGCCGTAGACCTTGTATCCGGAATGTCGCATACTCTCCACAAAGTCGAATCGACCTTTTTCAAGAGCCAGCCGGATAGCCTTGTGCGCCGCACCTTCGGGATGCCTGAAAGTCTTTGGCTTCGGGCCTTTCATGCCGAGTTTCGGAAGCACGACTTTGTAGGGATTGCTCCATTTGCCGATGCCGAGAGTAAGATAGAAGTTGGTGCAGAAGTAGTCGGTCATAGGGTCACTGTCGTCATAGTTGTACGACATGACAAAATCCTTTACGTTGGTCATCACCTCCCGGGCACGGTCTGTCAATCCTTGTTCTCTTTCAACCCGGTAATGATTGATAGAACAGTGGATATATCCTGACTCTTTTGTGAATGCCTCGAAATCGGCAGTCATTAGGGTGACGTGTATTGAACTGTATCCGTCACGTCTTACCGAGAACTTGTATTTCGGATAAGTTTCCTTGAGCCAGTTACGTATTATCTCTACAATCTCCCGTGAAGATTGTCCTTTATAGTTACTGCCTCGCCACCGGTATTCGTTGTAGACATAGCGGGTGTATTCACCGGCGGATGCTCCGCCATAGTCGTTCTCGTATCCGTTAAGATCCGATGTCGGCGACACAGGGACGTCCTTCCATACTGCAAACAGCTTCTCAAACTCGGAGTTGATGCGCTGCATTGTTTCCGTGCTGCCACCTTTGTCGGGATGGTTGTCGATTGCGAGCCGACGGTACTTCTTTTTCAGGTCCGCCAGACTGTTGATGTTCTGAAAGTAGATCATATCGTTAAATTTTGTGCGTCAGGCCATAGCCACGCGGTTGATGAAATACTCCACATAGTCGTCTTCTATGCCAAGATTGCTACAAGCCATATACAGGTCATCTTCACGGAGGTCGCTAAGTTCCTGCAATTCCTGAAGATGACGTACCTCGGCTTCGAGATATTCCTGTGCGGTCTGCTTGTCGCAGGAGCAGGTTGTCGAAATCAGATTCACTATATCCATATCCGTGTCATTTGAGGTTGTACATTTTTGCGAAATGGTTATTCACCGCCGGAATACGTTTCTTATAGAATGGCTGGTTTTCCCTGCACCAGTCGGCAAGCTCCGCTTTTGAGGTGAAGGGTCTGCGCCAGCTCTGTCCGGTCATTATCATCTCCACGATGGGGGCGAGTTCGGAAATGAACATTCCGACAGTCCATCCCTCCCATATATGCCTGTTCATGTCTGTTGCCATACTTTTTATGTTTTTAATGGTTCATTTTCGGGTTCAAGCAGTTCCTGCGTCGCAAGCAGGATTTCGTTGAGCCATATAAGGCTGCGAACCGAGAGATTGAATTGGCTCTCGGTCCGGAATATGTATCCGTCATGCTTTTCTCTCGCGGTCAGGTATAAAGAGTCACCCATTACCGAAACTTTTGTGATGATACACTCGAACGGGTCTCCATCATCGTCAAAGAATATGACATATACTGAATCCGGGGCGTTGGGAACTGTGCCGGACTCCGGAAATTCCAGTTCCGTCAGTCCGTGTCTGCGAAGCAATCCTATTATTGCTCCGGTAATCTCCTTGCGGAGATCTTCAATCTGTTTGCTGAAATCTTCCATGTGGTAAATATTTAGCTGTTATAAAGTTATCATATCGGTAGGCGTAAGTTTCACGGTCTCACCGAAGAAAGAGTCGCTTACGCCGTACACTTGTCCTATTGAATAGTCATATTTCTTTCGGGGTTGTCGATCACCAGGCGGTAGCCGTGGTAATCCTCGATTTTCAGTTCAAGGGTTACATCCTCCCGCAGTTTCATATCAAGCACGCTTCCGCCGCCATACATCGAACTGAATATGCCGCAACAGTTGTCTTTCGGAATTGTAACCTTTGCCACCGAGAAACCTGACTCATAAAGTTCCTTGATATTTATCTTTCCGATATAGGTCAGCAGATTGGCCCCGCAGCATGAGTTGACAAGCTCCCGGTGAAAATCCTCATATGACACCAGTTCCTTTCCGTCACGCGATTTCCGGTAATGGCACCTGCCATACACGGCAATCCCTTTTTCAGCCAGGAAACTTTTTACCTTTGCAGGATTGAGGTTAAGCGCATCCACCATATCGCCGAAATACGAGTCGGGATAGACATATCCTCCCTGCGATTCCAGCCAATGCGAGTTGATACAGTCATAGTTGGAAAGCATCTCGACCCGAACCGGAATGTCATCCGTATTCTTCAACAGGCCGCTAAGTGCGTCCGAATCGTCACGCTCATAAATAATGTTCACTATATCATCGCGGTGCGTATCCATGAATTCCTCCACGGCATCCTCGTCAAAGCCTTCGTCAATACAACTTGACCTGATATCCTCCAAAATCTGACTGACACCGTGCCATCTGGCATCCTGATACCAGTCATCGGTCTTGTCATATAGGGTCATTGTACTTTTTTCTTTCACGCAAGTCTCTATGACATCAAGGTTCTCGTTGAGGTTGTCATCATAATTGACCCACACAAGGGTATATGAGTCCTCCATTACGGATCTGATGAAATCCATTGTCAGTTCTTTGTCCTTATTTCCCATATCATTCACCGTATATTTCGTTTCTTATGCTGCGGTATCTGTGTTCCGACATCTCCGTTTCCCGTGAGAAATGGAAGCGTGCAGCATACCCGCAGTAGTTTGTCCTCGGTTCACCACCGCATTTCTGGATGGTGAGGTCTATATCCCATTCCATATCGCCAAGTCCGAGGCATATCGACTGTGAGTGTAGCATCGCATGGGCGAGCCTTATGGCGGCATCCGTTTTATTTTCCTTGCACAGCCTGTCGAAGGCCATAGTCGCTATCTCGCGGTTGGATATTGTCACACTTTTCATGGCATCTATTTTATTTTCACAAGTTGCTTGAACCGGGCTACAATATCTCCTCGTTTGCTTTCAGCCAGTTCTTCATATTTGCGTCTTATGGCGCAATATTCCTCCCAGGTTTTGCCCCTCAATTCATTTTCATACGAGTCCATGCGTAGTTCGGGGTATTCCTTGAACAGTATTTCAAACTGTCTTCGCCATTTGCGTCCCTGCCATGAACGTTCGGCAATAAGTTTTATGAATTGAAACATCTTTTCATCGGTTCCGACATCCATGGCATAGAAACAGTCGGTCCTTGGCCACACATTGTTGGAGTGCTGCCAAGTCTCGATATGGCGCGTCGAGGCATTGTATGCCATTTTTGTGATTATCTGATGACTCATAATATTTTGTTTTAATTCAATGATACGTTATCTATTTCCTTATCCTTTGCGGCAATAGTCCCGAATTGCACGGCTATCACCCTCTGCGGGAAACAGGTGTGGTGGTTGTATCCGGTCCTTTGCCACAGTGTGAAGCAGTCGTTCCTGAACGACCAGTGGAAATGCCCGGACAGCGAACCGTACTCGTGCCGGACATTCCTCTCGATGAGCATCCTGCTGACATCCATTATATGCCGTGAGAGCAGGACGATATTGAGTATCTCCGAATAGGCACGGTGCACGCGCGGGTCGGTCGGATACAGCGGTGACAGATGGTTGATTCTCATGATTCCTCGTCTTTAATCGTAATTGTCACCGAATATCTCCTGCCTCAGCAGGTTTTGGTCGAACCAGCCTTCGGGGTAACAGATACAAGAACTGCTTTCGTTATCCGTATCAGGCAGATAACACTCGGCATTGTAGCTTACATTGTCGCCGTACATGTTCCTGTAATGCGCCACAAGCAGGTGCGGATTGTCGGTTCTCAGGTCATAGCCGTATCTGGCGCACCATCTCTCGAAATCGGCCATATCCTCGTCATCAAGCTGGTCGAAAGCATCCCTTATATCAAAGAAGTTGGGACACAGCCATTCACGGTTTATCAATATGGACGGTATATTGTCCCATGCCACATATCTGTATTGCGGATGCCGTTCCTGCGGGAACAGTTCCGAGCAACAGCACAGGAATTCCTGCATGTCGCCGTAATCGCTCAGCGTCATGTTGTAGTCAGTCCTTTGGGATATGTCTATCATGTACTGCGTCGTTACCGTCAGTTCAGCCTCGTTGAGATTCATTCTTTCCATTTTTATAATTATGTTTCGTGGAACCCGTGGGTTCCATTCCACAGGCATCAAAAGGTGCGTGTCCCGGCTGTGCAGGGTTTTACGGGAAAATACCGGAGCCTTCGGCGAGGATGATTTTCCCGTAAACCGCTTGCGGCCCGACCTTGCACTGCCGACGGGGACACGGCCTACCTTTGCCTGTGGGAATGGATGCCACGGATTGCATGTTTTCATTATTCCTTTGATTATCACGTTACCAGCTGGCGACCCCAGCTTATCCTCACTTTGCCTTCGGCATCTGTCTCACGCCTCAGCAGGCTGTCGATCACCGACATGGATATGTCGAACTCGTTGAATATCTCCGCCTGCTCCTTGACCTCACCGCACTTGATGAACTCGTTAAGGCGCTCCTTGGTGAGCACCAACGCCATCAGGTTCTGCTCCACGGAATCCTCGTATGTCACGAAATGCACCTTCTTTTTGTCTTTTGAATCAAGTCGTATGAAGCGGAAATAGAACTGCTCCATCTTAGGGATGTTCCATTGCAGGGATTCCAGTATTATCTGGTTGCAAGACGGGATGTTGACCGAGCTGCTCAAAGACTGCTGCGTGCATACGAGGACACCGTTGATTGTGGAGTCGAACTCGCTGACGATGGCCTGCCGTTTCTTGAAGGGTATGGCTCCGGTCACTGTGAACACCGGCCTGTCGGGAAAATGTTCCTTTATGTACCCGGCATACATCTCATAGGCGGAAATAGATGTGCAGCCCACAGCTACTTTCCCTTTTGTCCGGCGTATCATCCGGCCTATGTGGTGAACCTTACCCGGATATTCATCACCGTAATATCCCTCGATAAGATGCGGAACCGAACAGGCTTTTATCAGCAGCTTTATCTGACGCATGAGCCGAAGCCCCGCGTCCTTCTTCGCATCTCCCGTACTGTTGTAGTAAAGCTCGCATATACGGCAGAATTCCTCTATTATCAAACGGTAGACCTCCCGTTCTCCGGGTGAAGGTATGACCGTCTGCGTCCTGACATCATATTTCTCGCCGGCGAAATCCCTGAACTTGCGCGTGATGATTGTCTTGCCGATAAGCTCGAAAAGCGTGTCCTTGTTATAAATGTCCTGGTTCTGCTTCTCAATCCCGAACACTGTCGCTTTTCCGGGACAATGGCACGACTTGAAGAGCACATGCCCCCTGAAAGCCGGGAACGGTTCTCCATACCAGTCGTTGCTGTCGCTCTCGATTTCCTTATCGCGGTTCTGCTTATATACCTGCGGACTCCAACAGGTCATGTTGACCGAATTGTTATACAGCAACTCGAACTGGCTGTAAAGTTCCGTTATGTTGTTCCGGGTAGTGGTGCCGGTGTCAAGGATCTTGTATTTCACCCTGCGGAATATGGCGAGTATATATCTCGTTCTCTGTGATACGGGATTGGTAATCTCATCCGACTCGTCGAATATGAGGCACAGCCTCCTGGCCGACAGCTTGATGAACTTCATGAGATATCGTTTCAGCTTACAGAGCATGGAGGTCGATACTATCAGGAATGTTCCGGCGGGGATATTCTCAAAATCGGCATGGCTCCGCAGCAATCTGTATGGCTCGCGGTTGTTTCTCAGAAACGGCTCCCATGTCATGTTCGTGGCTATTGCAGGAGCAAGCACAATGACATTCCGGACCTTGTTGAATTTCAGAAGATACTTCGCCCTCTGATAAACTGCCGCTGTCTTGCCGGATCCCTGCTGCCAGTTGAGCAGGGCGTACCGTTTCTGCAACATGAGGTTCAGGTCGTGCTTTTGCAGGTTGGTGAACTCGCACACATCCATGTCCTTGTTCACGAAAGTCGCCCTGTCAAGATATTCGGCCAGTTCCGGCAGCGGCTCCATGCTCTCGAATGTCCGGCTCTGAAGACTATATCTGTGCCGCTTTTTGCGTATCAGTCGCATTGCGGCCTTATGTTGGCGTAAGTTCGCCTCTGTCGGTTTTTCCGGCACAGGTAGCTCCGAGCGTTCAAGTATCAGGTCGTTCATGCTTACAACAGCACGCTTATCTTTTTCAAGCATCTTTGGGGCGTATGCCTTGAGCTTGAATCCGTATGATGTCTTTACGAGTGCTATTTCCTTGCGGCGTATAGTGTCCTGATTACGGATATACCGTCGTATGACTGACAGTACCTTGTTCGGAGTAAGTTTCTTTCGTTCCCATTCGTCACGCTCGGCTTGAGTACAGTTCTCCGGCGGTTTCTGGTTGCGGAATTTTGCGACGAGTTCCAATGCCTTGTCTATGTGTCGGTTCAATCGCTTGTGGGCTTTCAGCTCGTACATATATTTGGCGAGCAGATACTCGAACCTTTCAAGTTCCTCACGGCATACGGCATTGGTCTCCTGCATGAGCGGCAGCTTGAGTCTGGCTTTCATCGCCCGTGCGTCAGTTATGCGCTGTTTCAGTTCTTCCGCGCTCACAAAATCGTCAGCGTTGTAAGGCTGCATGTCAATGTGTCGGGAGTGACGCAGGAAAACCATTATCTTGGTGCCGAAATTGCGGACTCCGAGTGATGCGAAGGCATCCGGATCAAGCAGGGTCTGTCCTATGAACGAGAACTGCGCGTTTACGGCCCTGACCTTCGATTTCTCCCAGAACTCGCTTTGCAGGAAAGATGCGGGGACAATCAGCATAAGTATACCGGCAGGATTCAGCGCATCGTGTGCCTTGTCTACATAATAGACCTGCGATACTTTGATGCCGAATTTGAGGTTGAACGGCGGGTTGCCGATTATCACGTCGTACCGGCTCTCCGGTGCGAACTGCTGAATGTCGCATTGCATGATATTTGCATCGGGGTATAAGTGTCTTGCCACCGCAACCGCCTTGGGGGCTATGTCGAACCCGTGCGCGTTGCGTTGGTTCGGCAGGTGGTTGAAGAAGTTTCCCATGCCGCAGCACATGTCGAGTATCATTTCCGACGGTTGGGGTGAAAGCATATCCACCATGTCGCGGCATATCTCATGGGGCGTGAAGAACTGGCCCATCTCGAACTCCCGCTTTGCCTCGGCATACTCGTTGTAGCTGCTGTAATCGGCACGTCTCAGATTATGCAACCCTCCGATGCCGGTATAGCAGTTGTAGATGCTTTCCGCCGGTATGGTGTCCTTGCCGGAATCTATGCAGAAGAGTATCTTCTCGTTTATCTCCTCCCGCTGGTTCGGGGGAATCTGTTGGGGTATGATGGCGTACATGATCGTCTTGGGATATGGTTATAAATGGGGAAGCACGCACACCGTTGCCGATATCCGTGCTTCCTGATGTCTGTTCTCTGTTATGATTGTCTATTCCTCCTGCAACCGCAGTTCGTCAAGGCGGAGACGGTTGAAACACAGGCTTGCCGCTTCTCTGTCCTTGAATCTGACATCTATTCGCCCGTTGCGGAAGAACTTCATCCCCGTGGCGTTGGTTGTCATCAGGTCATACCAGCCTGATATATCCACATTGTCCTGATTCAGACGCATGACCATTCCTTTGTCCCCGCACAGCACATCATCGGAGCCGAAGGCTATCCCCTCGCAGAGAGTTGATATGTTCCCGTGATAGTTGTAATGCACATGGTTTGTGCGGTTGTAATCGTAGTAGAAACTATCGAAGACAACGATGTTCGGGAATGAAATCTTGTCACCTTTCAGTTCCGGTTTGACCTTGCTCCAACGATGAGGTTTTACAAGCTGGTGGAAACGTTTGATAAGTTCCTCCTCGGCGGTCTTTCGGAAACTGCGTCCTCCGAGATGCTCTATTACAGCATCCACATACGTCATGTAATGCGGACGAGAACCCATTTTAAGAGTGTTCCCGTTTATTTCTGGAACCGGTACCGACACATTGTATGTGCGGTTGAAATATCCGATTATCCTTTGGGCAAACCCTTTGTTGGCGTTAAGATTTGAGGATACAAGTTCGTTGATGGCCTTGAATGGCTTGAACGTGTGGACGGTATAGTCCTTATACTCGGAATCGGCTGTTGAGTAAGTGTGTCTGATTTCGCCGTTCTCCTTGTAGCTTATCCTGTGGCTTTCACGGTATTTCTCGGCCTCTTTTGTGAAGATTCCGTACCATTGGTCTATCTGTTCGAGCACATTGTACAGCATTTCCTGCTGCTTTTCGCAAAAGAGCCTGTCCTGAGCCGTTATCTTCTCCTCGTTCCGGATTTCCACTCCGAGAATACCGGAAAGCAGGTCGGCATTGCCGCCTGCATGTGTTGCTGTTGTTGTCTGCATATCGTATGGTTTTAGTAAGTTATCGGTGGTAGTTCTATGCGGTAGAATGTGGTGACATGGCGCTCCATGTCTTTTTTGATCTTGACTTTCACGAGTTGTCCGTTGTACATCCGCGCCTGCATTGGCAAATCCCGTCTGTTCCATTCATCTTCCTGTAGGAACTCGGTCTTATCCCGGAAGCACCATACAACCAGCATGGAATCTGAATGATTGAATACTGTCGCTTCATAGTTCTTCTTGAACTTGTCAAAGTCGGCATCGTCACGGAAGGCTGTTCCGTCGGCGACATACCGGTAGCGAGATTCAGGATTATCATTGATGCGGACATAGAGTTTGCGCCATGTCTCGGTGGTGAAATCCCCATAGAGCGGTTCCGGATCAGAGTATTCCCATTTGGCGACCTTAGCCATGAATCTCACGCTTCCGTTGGCGCACGGTCCGCAATGTCCCCATGCGCTAAATACCCCGTCCTCCCAACCGATGAACTTCATTTCGGCGGGATCGATGCTTGTGAACGGCCCTCCGCTGACGCTGAGCCATATATCAGGATCGCCGATACCTACAAACGGCACGTATGGTGCAAGGCATACCGACATCTTGTCTGCCCGAAAATTCTCAAGCAGCGCGTATCCGTAGAAATCTCCTTCCCGGTCAACATGACGCATCCTGTCTCCGATCTTAGGCGTGAGGCTTGAGCGTGAGCCTTCGATGACTTCCACGAGCCTGTTCACCATATCCACATCCTGCTGTCTGAGGATATGATCCCTGTCGTATGACACATTCAACGGCAGTAGGTTTTCAAGGGTGTACTTGTTCTTTGTCGTTTCTGACATACCATCTTATTTTTTGTTATTCCGGCTTATGGGGCCGGAGTTCCCATAACTACAGGCTTAAAAGGTCGTGTTCCAGCCGCGCAAGGTTTTCGGGAAAAATACCGCAAGCCCCTCGGGGCGCGGAAGATTTTTCCACGAAACCCGAAGGGCCTGACCTTGCACGGCTGATAAGAACACGGACTACCTTTGCCTGTGGTTATGGAAACTCAGCCTCTATATGATGGTATCCTTATTTCGTATTTTTCTTATTGAAGCATAGTCGCTTCCGCGACGCAGAAAAGACAATATAAAAGAGAATTACGCTCCGGAATGAGGCGTAATTCAAAAATAAATGCTAACTTTGCATCAAAGTAAAAGAGTTATTTGAAAGCGTGAGAAATATAGCGTAACCAAACACACTACCAATTTCTTATCCATTGCCCATCCTCACGCGAATTCTCAAGAATAACCTTGTAGTCAAAATATTAGCCCAGGACTACATCAAATATACGGAGAATATTCGACGAAAAGAAGAGCGAAAGTCGGCCTTTGGCCGGGGCGCGTTGGCATAAGCCACTTCTTTGAGTCAAATATCAATAGAATTCCGCTGAATCCAGACAGATCTGCCGCCCATTTAATCGCCCTCCCCTACATACCGGCATGAATTAAAACACCCGTTCATGAAAAAGAATCTTCTGAAGTCATTTGCCGTAGCGCTCGCTCTCAGCGCCACCGCAATTCCGGCATCGGCCCAGTTTGATCTTGGCCGAATCATCAGCGCCGGAACAAAGGCTGTACAGGCCGCGACCCTAACCGACGCGCAGATGGCAGCCTACGTGAAAGAGTCTGTCGACTGGATGGACCAGAACAATCCCGTGGCACCGGAAGATGATCCATACACGGTGCGTCTCAGAAAGATAACCGAAAATCTTAACGATGTCAACGGAATCCCTCTCAACTTCAAGGCCTACAAAGTAACTGACGTCAACGCATTCGCCTGTGCCGACGGCAGTGTAAGAGTATTTTCCGCACTGATGGATATGATGGACGATGACGAACTTCTCGGTATCATAGGCCATGAAATCGGCCACGTAGCCAAGCACCATTCGAAAAACGCGTTCCGCAACGCGCTGCTCGAAGATGCCCTTAAAGACGGCATAGCCTCGGCCGGCGGCGGGATGGCTGCCCTGACAGAATCGCAGCTGATGAAGCTAAGCGAGTCGCTGCTCAACGCCAAGTATTCACAAAAACAGGAAAGCGAAGCCGACGACTATGGCTACGATTTCCTGAAAGAACATGGAAAAAATCCTTGGGGTATGGTTGACGCATTCGAAAAAATGCAGAAACTTGAACAGCAGTCGGGCAATTCCGGCGGTTATCTCAGGCAGATGTTTTCAGACCACCCCGACACGGCCGCACGAATCGAGCACATAACCGAACGATGCGAGGCCGACGGAATATCACGGACCGGCACATATAAAACCCGAAACAACTCAGGGAAAACTGTCCGCGAGACTAAACCGACAAAGAAAAAATCAGCACCGAAGACCAACCGCACAATTTCAGTGACTTTTTAAAAGTCACACTTGTGCAATATCTTAACTGCTAAATTCCCTTATCGGCCGACAGCCGGTGTCAATCGACAAACCGGCGCAGGTCGGCGAGGGAAATGCGGTTCTCATAGAGCGCCTTGCCTGTGATGACGCGCTTCATCCCGAGAGCGTCGAGCCTGATGATGTCGTCGATGGAGCTGACACCTCCCGAGACGGTGAAAATCACATCAGGGAACTCACGGTCAAGACGTTCATATAGCCCGTAGGCCGGACCTTCGAGCATCCCGTCCTTTGAAATGTCGGTGCAGATAGCCTGAGTAAGTCCGTGAGGTCTGAAACGACGGATAAGATCGTCAATGGTATCTGATGTTTCCTCCATCCATCCGCTGACAGCCACACGGCCGTCGCGCACATCCGCGCCCAACACAAGGCGCTCTCCGCCATGCTCGTCGAGCCACCGCGCCATCAGTTCCGGCTGACGGGCTGCTACACTGCCGATTATAGCATACGTGCCTCCGGCATTGAACACATCTTTAAGGCTGCGGTCGGTCTTGATGCCTCCGCCCCACTCCACTTCGACTCCATCGAGACGTGCAATCTGCTCAAGAGTGCGGAGATTTCGGGGTGCGCTTGCCTTTGCGCCGTCGAGGTCCACGAGATGTATGCGTGTGAGACCATTGTCAAGAAAAAGTTTCGCCATATCGACCGGCGATGCACCGTAGTCGGTACAGCGGTCATAATCGCCTTGGCTGAGACGTACACATTTGCCGTCGATAAGGTCTATTGCAGGGATTACTTCAATCATTACTGCCGTGGTTTCGGATATGTGGTTAAACAGGTGTGTGATAAGTTTTGCAAAAGGGCTTCACACTATATTTTCATTATAGCGCGAGGAAGTTCTCAAGAATTTTTTCGCCCACATCCCCGCTCTTTTCTGGATGGAACTGGGTGCCGTAGAAATTCTCATATTTCAGCGCTGCGCTGAACATTGTCGAACCATAACGCGTGGTGGCTATCGTGTCGGGGCAAAGCGGAGCATAATACGAATGGACATAATAGACGTAAGCGCCTCGCTCAATTCCCTTCAGCAGTTTCGAGTCGAGATTGTTGATGCGGTTCCAGCCGACATGAGGGACTTTCAGCCCATCTTCGTCTGGGAAACGGCGCACTTTCGCATCAAAAATACCGAGGCAATCCACATCGCCCTCTTCCGAATGACGACACATCACCTGCATGCCTACACATATACCCAACACCGGCCGGCGTAAATCCCTGATGAGCTGACACAGGTCACGGTCACGCAGACGCGCCATAGCCTCGGCATCGTTGCCGACTCCCGGGAGCAACACTTTGGAGGCCCGGCGGATTTCATCGTGGTCGGCAGTGAGCTTCCACTCCGCCCCAAGACGGTCAAGGGCATTGCCTACCGAACGCAGATTGCCCATTTCATAATCAATTACTGCTATCATAACACTCCTTTGCTTGAAGGTAAAGAATAGGAAAACACATCGCGGCGCACCGCCATACGGAGCGCACGGGCGAACGCCTTGAACACTCCTTCGATAAGATGATGGTTGTTTTCACCACGAGCAGATATGTGGAGATTGCAGCGCATGGCCACACAAAGCGATTTGAAGAAATGCTTATACATCTCGGTTGGAGTATCACCGACATATTCGCGCGTAAACTCCACATCCCATACGAAATCGGCACGTCCGCCGAAATCAATCAGCACCATAGCTTTGCATTCGTCCATCGGCAGCACGAATCCATAACGGTCTATGCCGCGCTTCGAGCCGAGAGCCGTGTCAATGGCCTGCCCGAGAGCTATCGCCACATCCTCCATCGAGTGGTGTTCGTCAACTTCAAGATCACCCTTGCAGACGAGATCGAGCGAGATTCCCGCATGGTGGGGAAGCTGCCAGAGCATGTGGTCGAAAAATTTCAGTCCGCTGTCGATTGCCGACGGAAGGTGTCCGTCGAGATCAAGAGTGACCGATATGCGGGTCTCCGACGTGTTACGCTCGACAGTCGCGACGCGGTCCGACGAAAGTATATGGCGCGCAATCAGCTGCCAGTCGTCGCTGACCAACCCGCAGCCGTCGGGACACTCCGACGACTCGGCAGGAGCAATCAGTATGCCGCGAGCACCGAGGTTGCGTGCAAGCTCGATGTCGGTCAGACGGTCGCCTATCACAAAACTGTTTGCAAGATCATAGCTGCCGTCGGTATATCGTGTTAGCATTCCTGTGCGTGGCTTGCGTGTCGGCGCGTTATCCTCGGGGAAAGAGCGGTCAATGAGAATGTCGTCAAACGTGATGCCCTCCCCGGCGAGAGTCGACAGCATCCGGTTGTGGGCAGGCCAGAAAGTGTCCTCGGGAAACGAGTCTGTCCCGAGACCATCCTGATTCGAAACCATCACAAGCTCAAACCCGTGTCCCATAAGCGAGCGAAGCCCGGAGATGACACCGGGTATGAATTCAAGTTTCTCAAGCGAGTCAATCTGCTCGTCGGCCGGTTCTTTGATAATCGTGCCGTCGCGGTCGATGAATATTGCTTTCTTTAACATCCGGATCTTGTTTTGAGTGAGAGTTTTAGAATTTTTCGACCAAGGAAATCACCTTGTCGTTCTCGGCAGGTGTGCCGACGGTGAAGCGCAGACAGCCCTTGCAGCCGTTCACCCTGTTGCGGTTGCGGACAATAACGCCGTGGCCGATAAGATAGTCATACATCGCATCGGCGTCGCTGACCTCGACAAGCAGGAAGTTGGCATCGGAATGATGCACATTTCTCACCTTCGGCATGGCCGACAGCGCGGAGGCCAGACGCATGCGCTCGCCGACTATCTCGCCGACTTCCGGGGCGATGTCGGTCGAGGCTATTCGCCGCAACAGTTCTTCCTGAGTAGGGCCGTTGACATTATAGGGATATTTCACCCTTGCGAACAGTTCGGAAATCTCAGGCGAGGCGAAGGCCAGTCCCATGCGGAGAGAGGCCATGCCCCATGCCTTCGAAAAAGTTTGCATGACAATTAGATTGGGGTAAGCGTCAAGTACATTGAGCAGCGAAAGATATGGAGAGAAGTCGACGTATGCCTCATCGACAACCACCATACCGTCAAATCCGTCAAGCAGGCAGATTATATCTTCAGGTGCAAAAGCATTGCCTGTCGGATTGTTTGGCGAGCATATCCACATCACCTTGCTGTTTCGGTCGGCTGCGGCAAGCAGGTCGTCGACCGGGAGCGAATATCCTTCGCCGAGAGCCACCTTGCGCAGTTCGACATCATTGATATCGGCACTCACCTCATACACTCCGTAGGTCGGAGTGATGGAGATGGCATTGTCGACACCCGGACGACAGAATATACGGTAGACCAGATCAATAGCCTCGTCGCTGCCTGCGCCGCCGATAAATATACGGTTCTCCGCCACTCCCTTCAACCGGGCAATCGCCTGCTTGAGTTTTTTCTGATGCGGGTCGGGATAGCGGTTAAGTCCGCTCGGATAGGGACTCTCGTTCGCGTCGAGCCATACTGAAATGTCGCCTCCCTTGAACTCATCGCGGGCTGTCGAGTAGGGTTCAAGAGCCAGAATGTTGGGACGCACGAAGTCAAGTGGATTTTTCTTCATCGGAATCGTTGTATATGTCGGATTCTTGTTTTATGTCTATGATAATTACTTTGCCTCTTCATCCACCCTCACCTTGACAGCCAGCGCGTGTGCGTCGAGCCCTTCGGCCTCGGCCATCGCCACGATGGTCGGGGCAAGCAGTCCAAGCCCATCGCGTGTGAGTTCCTGATAAGTTATCTTGCGCATGAAACTGTCGATATTCACACCGCTGTAGGAGCGCGCCCACGCTGCCGTGGGAGAGTGTGGTTCGTACCCGAAGCATAGTCGCCTGCGCTTTCGGGCGAATAGTTGCCGATGAACACACTGCCGGCGGCACGGACTTTCGAGGCGAGAGTCCAAGCATCGCGCATCGAAATGATAAGATGTTCGGGAGCATAGGCGTTGACGAAATCCATCATATCGTCACTGTCGGTGAAGACAACCAGACGGCTGTGTGACAACGAGCCTTCGACTGACTCCGCACGGCTCAGACGGTTCATGAGCCGTCTGACCTCAGCATCGACCTTTCGCGCGGTCTCCTCTGAGTCACAGACAAGTATGGCCTGACTGTCGCGTCCGTGCTCGGCCTGTGAAAGAAGGTCGGCAGCGACAAATGTAGCATCGGCCGAACTATCAGCCATCACAAGCACCTCACTCGGACCGGCCGGCATATCGATGGCCATGACAGAACTCAGATGTTGTTTAGCCTTTGTCACATAGCGGTTTCCGGGTCCGAAAATCTTGTCTACACGGCCGATGGTCTCGGTTCCGAGCGCCATTGCGGCGATAGCCTGCGCTCCGCCGACGCGATAAATCCGGTCAATGCCGCAAATCGAAGCCGCATAGAGGATTTCAGGAGCTATCGGACGGTCGCCGCTCTGAGGTGTACATAAAATCACTTCACGGCATCCCGCAATCTTTGCCGGACATGCCAGCATAAGCACCGTAGAAAACAGCGGTGCCTGACCGCCGGGAATATACAGTCCGACACGGTCAATCGCAACCGGGCGCTGCAGGCATCTCACTCCGGGAAGCGTCGTGACATCGACCTCCTCAGGCATCTGGGCCGCATGGAATTTCGATATGTTTTCCTTCGCAAGTCCTATTGCCGCCTTGACCTCGTCGCTGACACGCGCACATCCTTCTGCAATCTCGGCCTCAGAGACTTCAAGCGCACCGACGTTGCAGCGGTCAAATTTCAGCGCCATCTCGCGCAATGCCGCATCGCCCTTAGCCCTGACCTCATCGATGATTGCGCTGACAGCCGCGTCAACGGCCGGATCGTCAGGGATGTTTCGCTCGGTCAATGCCGTCCATTCTGAACGCAACGGATTTATAAACGTCTGCATATCAGCTATTTTTTTTATTTTACGATGTTTTCAAGCACAAGCACGAGTATATCCTCCGCACCGATGGCCTTGAGGCGTTCGATGCGCTCCCACAACTGCGATTCAGGAATCACCGCATGAAGCGAAAGCCAGTCGGGGTCAGCAAGATGGAGAATGGTCGGGCTCTTCATTCCGGGGAGTACCTTCAGAGCTTCGTCGAGCGACTGTTTAGGAATATTCATCAGCACATATTTCATGCCCCTGCTCTCGATGATTGAGCGGAAGCGAAAACAGAGCTTGTCGAGTTCCTCGCGTTTTTCAGCCGACAATCCCGGAGATGCAATAAGCACGGCCTGTGAATCGAGAACGCTCTTCACTTCCACGAGTCCATTCTGAATCAGTGTGCCTCCCGAGGAGACAATATCAAAAATCGCATCAGCCATTCCGACCGCCGGAGCAATCTCGACAGAGCCGGTAATCGTGTGTATCTTGGCATTTATTGAATTGGCTTTCAAAAAGCGGGAAAGAATTTCAGGATATGACGTGGCGATGCGTTTCCCATCGAACCATCCAAGGTCCTTATAGTCGGCCTCACGTGGCACGGCGAGGCTCAGACGGCATCCGCCGAAACCAAGGTCAAGCACGCGCTCGACTTCCACACCTTTCTCCTCCACTTCGTTAAGACCGACAATTCCGATGTCGGCAGTTCCCATTGCAACGGCCTGAGGGATATCGTCGTCGCGCAACAATAACAAATCAACGGGAAAACCCTTGGCATGGGCTATCAACGAACGGCTTCCAACAGAAGCCGAGATGCCGGCATCGGCAAGCAGCGCCATAGTCTTCTCGTTGAGACGACCCTTGGCCTGAATAGCAATTCGTAACATATTAATCTCTTTTCCTTAAAATTTGGAATGCAAAGTTAGCCTTTTTATTTAAATTTTCATTAAAATAGCAACATTTATTGTCATTCTGTCATAAATATTTCACGCTGGCTCTTATACGTGACAATTTCAATTATGCTTCTTTACAACACGCTCAGAAGGCTATTAGTTAGATTTTCATCCGACAAGTTTTTGTATTACCGCACCTTTTCGATTGCCGTAGACAGCTATCTTTGCAGAAACAACCTGTAAGCGACAAAATCACACCATAAATGAAAAACTGCGAAAACACAACGGCCAACAAGCACGAAAAGAAAACTCAAAAAAAGCCCAAAGCGGTCTGGGACAAGCCGGTCTCGAAAGCCTTCTATGCCAAGCTGACAGCAAAGGTGGAAAAAATAATAGACTGGATGCTCTATAGCACCGGCTTCAGACACGAATTGATGCGAATCATCGACCGATATCTTCTCGATGGCTCGTGTCCAAGCTACAGATGGTGTGACCCGGCCATAATGGGTGCATTCTGCGCCCTGCGTGCCGAAATCGACGAGGCAATCGACCGCTCGGCTCAGGCACGGCTACGCGCAGCACGTCGGCGTGAGCTCAGAGAGGAAGCAAAGAAAGCGGAACTGCCGCTCTGCCAAAATCTCCAATCTGCCGACGAAGAAACTCCTTTAATCCTGCCAATTGAAAAATCATTGCCATTCAACGAAAATACGCTTAAAATTCCATTGCCGATTCAGGAATAATTTCATAAATTTGCGACTATTAAAATGCGTTAAAAACCATTCCTCCCCACAACACATACAAATTCACAATGATACGAAAAACAAGAAACATATTGCACCGGCGCGAGGAGATTGAAAAAATCTATAATACGCCGGCCAATTTACGATTGAAACATATCGCCATCGGCGTGATTTGTGTAGCAATCATCCTCATGGGGATAGCCGCTATCCTGATAGATGACATATCCGACACAATGCTGCTCGTCATGCGTGGATGCGCAGGATTGTGTGCGATTCTATTTGTCATTATTGTCGGGATTCTGACCTACCGTGTAAACAATACCTATATTAAATCCTCTACTCAAAGTAACCTAATTAAAAACGCCAAGATTATGGACAAACTTGAATTGACCAGAAAAATTGCAGAAGAGCTAAATGAAGAAATCGGTTTAACTACAATTTTCATCTATCCGAACAAAGACAAAGAAATCACTCTTACGAGCAGTAAATTCGGTGGTTTACCTTATTGGGATGACTCGCTCCCATATCCTACGGACAACAAAGGAAATAAACTGAAACTGCTTGCTCAGTTCAATCTGGGTGAAATAGCGGAAGCCTGTCATTCGTGCGGTGGCCTACTCCCTGAAAGCGGAATGCTACAGTTTTTTATCTTGCCCGAAGAGGATTGTTTCTATGGTTCTGATTTAGACGACTATACCAACAACAATCTTTTCCGTGTCATCTACCATCCCTCAATCAATCCGGAGATTACAGTCGAGGACATTCGGGATTTGAATATTCCGGAAGCACTCTCATTGGAAAACGACTATGAACCGATCTCAGGTGAAATAGGGCTTGACTTCAATATCAAGAAGAAAGCTATTCTCGGTCAGAGTGATTTTAAAGATAAGTTCATAGAAAAAGCCGGCACATACGGGTGGCAGATAGATGATGAGAACGGCACGATTACAGACCTGGATGATTGTCTTGAAGAAGACGTATATTCAGAACTGTTTGACTGTTCATACATTGATGAAAACTGTCTGTTGGGCTATCCGGTCTTTACTCAATACGATCCCAGAACTGACGATGAACAATATGCCGGATATGACACGCAACTGTTCCAGATGACAACCTCTGACGATGAAGATGAATCTGATTTCAAGGCTATGTGGGGCGACATGGGAATTGCCCACTTCTTCATAAACCGCGATAAGCTCATTAAAAAGGACTTCTCAGATATAATGTATTATTGGGATTGTTACTAATCAAACTTTATGACAATCCATCCACTCATCACTCTGCTATAATCCACATTACCCACCACTTTGCATTCCTGCCGCTTTGACTCTTCAGAGCCGGCAGGAATGCAAATGAAATAAGAGGCTTTTTTAATCACTCTTTATACCCATGAATATACGTGCATTATCATTGGCCGGACTGGCAACACTGTGGCTCGGTGCGTCGGCCGGAAAAATCGATGTCACTTCGTTCAGATACCAAGGACCTTTTGTTGTCAACCATCCGGTGATGGTCGACAGCGTCGATGTCAATTCCAAAAAATTTGACCGCACCTCGCTGCTTGCGACCCCCATTTCACTCGAAACAGCCGCAAACGGCCGGGAAATCACAGGCGATGTTGTGCTTGGCTCAAATCGCGATGCAATCCATCTGCTGAACTTCTCGATTGACAACGAACGCTATGTCACCGCCACGCTCAAAATCGACGGTCTGCGCCACCACGAAGTGTATCTCGACGGCAAGAAGCTCGACGGCGACAAACTCACGCTCACCCCGGCCACTCACAATGTGACCATCAAATGCCTCACCGACAATTCATCGGCCGATTCACTGCATGTCGCTATCGAGAGTGAGCATCCCGGGCTTATGAAAATCAACAGCGGTGTCGAAAAGCGTCGTTTCACACTCAACGACGTGATGACCGGAAAACGTTTCAGCTCGTCCACTCTTTCGCCGAGCGGCAAATATCTCCTCCGCTCCTATTATTATACACACGACGGCGGAGCTAACACATTTTCATTTGACATCTGCGATTTCGCTTCAGGCCGCGTATTGGCAAAGCGCACTAAATCGCTACGCTGGATGCCCAAAAGTGACCGTCTGTATTACACACGCTACGTCGACGGAAAACTCCAGCTTGTGACCGTAGACCCGGCCAACGGAAGCGAGACTGTCATAGCTAATGATGTACCTGAGAGCTACTTTACAATCTCACCTACAGAAGATTTTCTCATCTACACCCGCCAGCAGGAAGGACCTAAGGAGAAAAATGCCGATCTTTACGAAATCATACATCCCGAGGACCGTCAGCCGGGATGGCGCAACAGAGGGACGCTCATGAAATATGATTTCGCCACAGGGATGTCGACTCCTCTGACTTTCGGCAACCGAAACACGGGTCTATGCGGTCTGTCGGACGACGGACGGAAACTTCTCTATCAGGTTTCGGAATCACGCCTTGAGAAGCGCCCAACCACCCTCACGTCGCTCTATCTTCTCGACCTGTCCGACAATTCAGTCATGACACTCGTCGAGAAGGAAGGATTTTTCGGCGGGGCTATCCTCTCGCCCGACGGGACAAAAGTGGCTCTCATCGGTTCGCCCGAAGCCTACGGTGCTGTCGGACGCAATCTGCCCGACGACCGCATCCCGAGCATGTATGACAACCAGCTCTACGTGCTCGATGTAGCCACAAAAGCCATCACACCGCTTACACGCGATTTTGATCCATCGGTCGACAATGTGAAGTGGAACCGCAACGACGGCAACATATATTTCATCGCCAGTGACCGCGACAGGCGTTCGCTGTTCCGTGTCAATCCCACAAGCGGGAAAATAGACAATCTCAATGCAAAAGAGGACTATGTGATGTCGTTCTCACTCTCGAATGGAAGCAACGACATGGTGTATGTCGGACAGGGAGCTGTCAATTCCGACCGTCTCTATTCGCTCAACACGAAAAATCTGCGTCAGAATCTCATCGAGGATCTCAGCGCCGAGCGGCTCGACGGTGTGATGCTCGGCGAATGCAAGCCTTGGATCTACAAATCGTCGCGTGGCGACAGCATCTGCGGACGCTACATCCTTCCTCCAGACTTCGACCCGACGCGCAAATATCCGATGATCGTGAACTACTATGGCGGATGCTCGCCTACGAGCCGCACATTTGAAAGCCGCTATCCACACCATGTGTACGCCGCCCACGGCTATGTGGTGCTTGTCATCAATCCGAGCGGCAGCGCGGGCTTCGGTCAGGAATTCGCATCGCGCCACGTCAATACGGCCGGCGAAGGTGTGGCAGAAGACATCATCGAAGGTGTCCGGCAGTTCATCAAGGCGAATCCTTGGGTCGATGCTTCAAAAATCGGGTGCATAGGCGCATCGTATGGCGGATTCATGACACAATATCTCCAGACGAAAACCGACCTCTTCGCAGCTGCCATCTCGCACGCAGGCATCAGTGACCATACGAGCTACTGGGGCGAAGGTTACTGGGGATATTCCTACAGCGAGGTCAGCATGGCTAAAAGCTACCCTTGGAGTCATTCGGATCTCTACGTGAAGCAAAGCCCGCTATATAACGCCGACAAAATCCATACACCGATTCTTTTCCTCCACGGTGATTCCGACACCAATGTGCCCTTCGGCGAGAGCATTCAGATGTATACGGCTCTCAAGCTGCTCGGACGCGAGACTGCATTCGTAGCCGTCAGGGATGCAAACCATCAGGTGACCGAATTCAACAAACGCAAGCAATGGCAGGAGACCATTTTCGCTTGGTTTGCAAAATATCTTCAGGACGATGAATCGTGGTGGGAATCGCTATATCCCAAAAAGACTCTCGACTGAGAAATAGCCAAGTCAGCATCTGTCAGACTCAGAGCCACGCATTGACGCGCTCGCGTATAGCGGCCGACTCGCTCAGCATTCTGACAAACTCACGCATAGACCGCTTGCGGTAACTGTCGCGAAGGGTGTGGACGCAGCCTGTCATCTCGTTTGAAGGAACATCGAGTGGCACTGCCTTCACATCCTTCACGTTGTGTATGGTGGCCTCGGCAAGCACGGTCGCAAGCCGGCTGCCGCTTATCAGTTTAAGAAGTATATTGACTTCGTTAAGCTCTATTTTCACCTTCATGCTGACACCGCGTGCCGAACTTACGGCATCGAAATAATTGCGTGCCTGAAGTCCGCGCGAAGGAAGCGCGAGGTCGTAGTATGAAAGCTCGTCGAGAGTCACTTTCTGTCGCGACGCAAGCGGATGGGAAGAGTTGACGATTACGGCAAGATAGTTCTGGAACAATACGTGCGACTCGATTTCATCGGTCGACAGACGCGGACGGAATGCAAGCACAAAATCAACCTCCCGTTCGGTCAGCATCCCCATCAGTTCGGAAACAGGCTTATAGAAAATGTTGAGCTTCACTCCGGGATAAAGTTTCATGAAGTCAATGATCGTCTCCGTCAGTATCGGGCTGAACGAATAGGTCACACCGATGTTGAGAGTTCCGGCAAGAAGCTCACGCAGGTCATTCATACGGTCAAGACAGAGCTGCGAGTCATGGAGAGTCCTGACTGCGTAGGGCAGCAGCTCGCTTCCGGCTTCGGTGAGACAGACACGGTGGCTGTCGCGCTGGAAAAGCGGAGAGCCGAGTTCCTGCTCAAGCTGTTTGATCTGTTGCGACAATGTGCTCTGAGTGATGAAAAGCGCACGGGATGCCTCGGAAAAGTTAAGCGTTTCCGCGACTTTGACGAAATATTTCAGTTGACGGAGTTCCATGTGACGGACCGGTGAGTGATGATTGCTTGTATAGAAGTAAAACGCATTAGGATGTCCCTATCGTGTGGCCTGAAATGAAATGTTTTTGAACAGGAAGATTGGGATGGTAGCGCCGATAACCATGCCGAGGAGTATGAACAGACACGTAAGCCCGTTGCTCGCAAAGAGATAAAAATAATGGCTGAAACGCCCTTCACCTCCCTGATAGATGCACATGACAAGTCCTCCGAAGGTCTTATAGGCATATATCCCCGGAATCATCGGCAGCAGTGACGGAAACAGACATGTCTCGGCGGGAGTCTTCGCTACGGGAGAGAGCAATACGGCAAGCGTTCCGACGAGCAGGGCGGCTATGGTGCTGGCGATAACGATATGGAGGCCGAACACAGACTGGTGCATCATCAGAAACCGTGACGAATGCCCGATGGCGGCGATGAGCGCACAATAGAGATAGGCCCTCTTCGGAGGGTTGCTTATAGCGGCGAAACCGACGGCCGCTATCGCCGCAAAAAATCCGTCTTGAAGAAATTCACTTAGCATTGCGATGAAATGAGTCTCAAAGTTGTTGGATGGGGTAACAGAAATCAGAACATCCCGAGGTTCATCATAAGCAGACCTCCGCAAAGTCCGATGGACAGACAGCATGTGAGAATCACGGCATGGATGAAACGGCAGAAAGAGCAGATGTAGTGACCGGCGAGCATGTCGCTGAACGAGTTTAGGAACGGAATGCCGGGAACAAGATAGAGCACACTCGTCCCGACAGCGATCTCGGGCGTAGTGCCGAGATTGAAAAGGGCGTCGCTCGCACCGAGAACCGACGACACAAACGCACAGAGGATAAACACCAGACGAAGGTCGACCTTATGCTCGCAAAGCACCTGTTTCAGATAATAGCCTGCAAGGGTTGAGAGAAACACCACAGCCACCGCAGGCCAGTCGCCGGTGAAAAGACGGCAGAAGGAGGCATTGGCCAGTGAGGCGAGAAGGAGAACAAGATTTTTGTCGGCCGGAGGCGTGCGGATGATACTGTCAAACTGCACCTTGGCTTCTTCAAAATTTATCTTTCCGTCGGCCAAAGCCCAGCTCAGCTCACTGAGACGGGTGTTAATGTCGAAACTTATGGGAAGTGTCCGCGTTGCGGTTATATAAGTATAACTGTCGGATTTGTCAGGCAGACACACGGAGAGATGGATGTGGCGCGGGAGAATTGTCATCACTACCCCGCAGCCAAGAGCCTCGGCCATGCGCATGACGTTGCGTTCGAGACGTATGCACGTCGCACCGCAGCCGAGCAGCCATGCCGAATATTCCGATATGAAAAGACAAATTTCCTTTAGCGAATGAATCTCGCCTCCACAGACGCATCCCGCTGAGGCTACCGGAACAGCCGACGTGGCGGAAGCATCGTCAATCCTCGTCATCATAAATATCTTCTTCTTTTTTTACGAGCCTGTCACCCGGGACGAAGAATTCCTCTCTCTCACTGCCTATTTCAAAAATATGGGCGTGGCGACGCGAGTTATTATAGGTCTTGTGGCAGATTCTTACAACAATCAATACTGCCATCGCAAAGGCAATCACACACCAAGTAATCAGAGGGACATTAAGTGTAATCATTTTCGTGGTCGTTTTAAATTTTCTGCAAAGTAAACAACCGTCTGATATTAATTTCTATTACCGGCTAATGAAAGTTTCGATAGCAATTATAGAACGAAACAATTGTTAAAAATGTTCAACAAAGATTTCGTAACTTTGCAACCGCCAACCGGTGTCACGGCTACAGAGCATCCTATCCGGCCGGCATATCGACCACAAGAAACATATATACCGTAATGATAAAACAAATCGAATTCACACTGCGCGCTTATCCGCGCGGAGTCCACCTCGTGACAGGCGATGTGATGAGAGAATTGCCCGAACTTCCTGAATGCGGACTGCTTAACCTGCTGATAAAGCACACATCGGCTGCCCTCGCCCTCAATGAGAACGCAGACCCTGACGTGCGCCATGACCTAAACGCCATTTTCAACCGGCTCGTGCCGGAAAACGCGCCGTTCTATCTCCACACCGACGAAGGTTCTGACGACATGCCGTCACATGCCAAGTCTGTGCTTGTCGGCCCGTCGCTCAGCCTGCCGATTTCACGCGGACGCCTCAACCTCGGGACATGGCAGGGAATATATCTCTGCGAGTTCCGCGACTATGGCGGTCCGCGAAAAATCGTGGCGACAATCATTTCATAGAATTACTAAGAAAACCGGCAATCAAGCCAATAGGTCTACAAAACTGATTCACAGACGATTAATTTCCGACGAAGCTGCGTCAGAGCCTTTGTAGGACGATTTGCGTGGCTGGAAAGAGTAGCTTAGTGTCAGGGCTATATAGCGATTGTCGTAAGTCTGGCGTTTAATCATGTCGACACCGTAGCTTCTCAACCTCCAGCCATCACGGCGGCTATTGAATATATTTGACGCCGACAGCTTGACGGTCAGCGATTTGCCGAGGAAAGACTTCTGTATTCCGGCATCCATCATCAACGGCTTCGATTCCATGAGCTGAGTGTGGATATATCCGCTGCTCTGCCCGTATAAGTTGGCAGTCAGAAGGATTCCGAACGGAAGCGAGAGCGTGTTATCGAAAAACCAAGCGTAGACAGGCTTGTCGTATTTCTCACCTCCGACCTCAAGCCACTGCGGGTTAACGCCCAATGTCAAAACCGGTTGCCAGCAACCGATGCGCCTCTGCCAGACGAAGTAGACCCATGCGGCCGACACATTGAAATTGACCGGCTGGAAAATGAGCTGGAGATTATCGGCAGGATAGATGCGCTTGATGAACCCGTAGGTGTCAAACGAACGGCGGAACGTGGCCTGCATCATAAAGTCGCCCATCATGCCGAGGAGCTGCAACTGATGGCTGCGGCCGTCGCGCAGAGCAGGATTACCACCCTCGATCTCATGAATCCCCGTGTAGGATAGTCCGTTGGAAAGGCTTGAGTATGGAGGTAGTTCGGTGAAACTTTTATAGCTGAGTGACAGCGACTTCGAACCGTCGCCGGAAAAGTCGTAGGACAGCGATATGTCTGGCGTGACGAAATTGTCGCGACGCGACAGACTGTCATCACGCTTGCCGTCAAGACGATAGCTGAAGTTTTTATATTCATAGCGCAGCCCTGCGGTGAGACCGAGCTTTCCAAATCCGGCAGAGTAGCTCGCGAATCCTGCCAGAGAGGTCTGTGCCACCTCCGACAGCGCCGAGGGGATATAGCTGCCGATCTCTTCGTTGAGCATCCTGTAGTCAACGCGTGTTGTGGTATAGGAATCTTCTGTGCCAACAACTAACGAACCTTTGGAGAGCGGCATTGAATATGTCAGTTTTCCTGCATATAGACGGGAATCATAACGCTGGGTGGAACTTACATCGGGATAAAGGTCTGACAGAGTGTAGGCCGTCGTGGTTGCGCTACGGGTGTTACGGTCAATGAGCGAACCATCAAAATGGATTCGGCCTCCGGATGCGAACGATTTGTCGAGATAATACTGAGAGTAGTGGTTTGTACCGCTGATACGCTTAGTTATATTACGTTCAATCAGCGGATTATCATCAAGCCACTCTGAGCCTTGGTTTGAAAAATGGCCGTCCTCACGCAGCACTTTGTACCATGCGCCAAACGAAAGCGAACCAAACGTCTGATTGAAACCGAATTTAGCACTGAGATTGTTGGAGGGTCTGCGGATCGACTGACTGCTGCCCACCACCGTAGGCTGTCCCTCATAGTCAAGCGAATTGACCGTAGCACCGCGCATGACCGAATTGTTGTGTGCGGCTAAGCCTGTGGCAAACAGCTCGGTAGAACTACGGAAAAAGTAACGGAGATTAAGAATCTCGTAGCCTGTGAGCGACCGCGCCGCCTTTCCCTGAAGTTCGTCGTCAAGGCTAAGTCCTTCGATGAATGTGCGGCGCGTGGTGATTTTCAACACTGCGCCGACAGTCGCGTCATATTCCGCTCCGGGAGCGAGAATCAGCTCTACATTGCGGATGTTACGGCTACGGAGTGTCCGCAAATCGAAACCGTCGCTGACAGGACGGTTATCTATATAAATCAGCGGCGAACCTTTGCCGTGGATGCTGACCTCATCGTCCGACACCTTTATCATCGGAAGCTGCGAGAGGACATCAAGAGCGTTGCCAAGTTCGGCAAGAGGCGTTCCGGCGATGGTCGAGACAAGTGAGTTGCCGACAAGACGTGTCGATTGGTCACGTGCGGTCACGACCACTTCGCCAAGCTCACGGACGAGACTGTCGGACGGCTGCGTGGGGGTGACGGACGGTTGTTGTGAACGCGCCGTAAAGGCGACTGACATAATAAGGATGAATGGTAGGATAACTTTTGACATAAGCATTGAATGTGGGTTGAATTGCTTATGCAAAGTTAGGTCAACAGGGCGAAACGGAGGCTATCTGCGGTCTGACAGGCATCTCCGCACAACGCTATATATCAATCTGTTGCACCGGTGTATCAGTTTTTTTTCTGACCATCGGCAAAAATGGAGGCCAACAAGCCGGAATATTCGGCCGGAAGGGCGGCGATCTTGGCTTTCAGACGGGATTTGCGTTTATAGATGACATCAATCTTTTCTTCAAGCAACAGAGCTATTGCCCGGTTTGAAAATCCGCATGCGAGATAAACGGCAAGCGCATAGTCATCGTGCTTGATATCGGGAAAAGCAGTGCGGAGAATCACGAGCAACTGTTCCCTACCCTCGTTAACCGCGTTTTCGAGCCGGGCGAATGTAGAGCTGTCTGCACGCATGGCCTCTATCTCTGCTTTGACCTGACTGACTATGGCCGTCTTTTCGACCTTAGTCCCCTGCGACTCGTAGTATGTGCCACACAGGCGGTCGATAAGCTCGAAGCGTGAGCCGAAAAGCTGTGCCACGGAATCGCGAAGGACGGAGTTGTCCGTAGCAAGTCCGCGCAGCGAGGCAGCCTCGGCGAGCAGCGCATCGGTTTCCGCTTTCTTCAGACGCAGACGGCTATAGAGCCAGACGATGATTGCTATAGCGATTGCCAAAACAACGACAGCAAAACATACGAAAGTCCGGCGTTCCTGACGCTCGCGATAGAGGGTGTATTCCCTCACTTTCTGAAGATACCTTGCACTGAGAAGAGGGTCTGCACCCGATTCCGGCACACTGTTTTCTGCCATCGCCGAGCGGATGGCCTCGGCCTGCCGCCGCTCGGACGAATCGCCGTGTATGCGATAATAATCGACGGCTATGTTTATTATTGTATCGGAAGGAACCGCGAGCCGGTTGCGGTTGATAGCTTCGGAATAGAGCAAAGCCCAACGGGCTATGGTCGCCGAGTCAGAGAGATCGGAAACATCAATGGCATTCAGACGCTCAAGCGCCTTGTCGGGCGAATGTTCCATTTCGCTCTGCGCACGGTCAAGCTCATGACGGTAGCTGTTGCCGACCGAACAAGCAGTGGCAACAAAGAGAATGGCTATGTAGAGCAGGAAACGCATTGTGAGAATGGTATCAAATACGGTATCAGCAACCTGATTATGCAAAAATAAGGATTATTGCTGAAAAATACAACTCCAAAGATTTAGAGGGTCATGAAGCTTTGAAGTTGAAAATGGGGCGTATGACAGAATCGATGTTTACCGTATCTCCGATATTGGCAATAATTTCGTCGGCCGGTTTATAGACCATCGGGGATTCATCGCGGGTGAAGTCATTGACCGACTCGGAATATATGCCCTGCATAGAAGCCTTGAAGTCGTCAATTGAAATTTTCTGATATGCCTGACTACGGCTCAACACACGCCCGGCACCGTGGGGTGCCGAACAGTTCCAGTCGGAATTTCCCTTGCCGGTGCAAAGCAACGATCCGTCGCGCATGTTAAGCGGAATGATGCACCGTTCGCCCTCCAAAGCAGAAATCGCCCCCTTGCGGATGATGTTGTCGTCGCTTATGTAGTTGTGGACCGATTCAAACTCTTCGGTCACCTCTACGTCAGGGAAAAATTTCATGAGCAGACGAGATATGAGCTTACGGTTGAGCACGGCCCAGCGCTGACACAGACGCATGTCGTGTAGATATTGTCGGCGCATCTCGCCTTCGACATAACAGAGCGCGGGCGGAAGTGACGGCACAGCCATCCGGCGCTCCTTGCGCATTTTCCTAATGACAGCCTGTAGCTCCGACCGGCGTCCGGCAGCCTTGTATTCCTCAATAGTACGTCTGACTGATTCCTCAAATTCATCTTCTCCGGCGATCAAGTGCCTGACCGCACGAGCCTGATAGATGTCGGCCACCTGCTTGCCGAGATTTCGCGATCCGGTGTGAATCACGAGATAGACGTTACTTTCCTCATCCTTGTCAAGCTCGATGAAGTGATTCCCTCCGCCGAGAGAACCTATGGCTTTCTTTATGCGTGCGGTGTCCTTAAGCTCACGGTAGCAATAGAGTTCGGTCAGGAGCTGCTTTGCCTCACGATAGATATCCATCTCGTCCACGCCGAGAGGAGTGAACCCGTATTTATCCTCACGCACCCTCATGCCTGAGGGTATGTTGGCAAGAATATGTTCATTGAAAGCATGGTAGTCGATGTCAGAGAGACGGCCGAGCCTGAGTATGCGCATACCGCAGCCGATGTCCACACCGACGATGTTGGGGATAACCTTGTCGCCAAGGTCGCCGGTGAAACCGATTACGCATCCTGCGCCGGCGTGTACGTCCGGCATAATGCGTATTTTCTTGTCGGAAAACACATCGATTGAGAGCAGTTCATTAATCTGGGCCAAGGCATTGGCCTCAATGTTGTCAGTGAAAATCTTCACGTCGTGACCGTCTATTGTCTTCATAATTCAAAGTGTATTTATAATTATGAGGGCAAAGTTAGGCAGTGGGTGCGCAACCATTCTGCGCACCTGATATTTTTCTGCATTTTTTTAATTATCCATCCGGAAAATCCGCTATAAAACCCGCAATCCGACAGTTTTTCTTTTCCGAAGCACATAAATAATTACAAGACTGAAGATTGGACACGGCCTTACAAATTTCAGATTTGGAAGATTTATTATTTACGAGACTCTTGATGTTCCTCCCAAATAACAGTGGCAAGATACTTGTCGCTTCGACAATGCAAATCAGCAATACCGTCTTCTATCAATTCCGATGTGTCGGATTGGTAGTATATATCAGCAGCCTCTTGTAAGGACAGTCCGTAGAGGTCGCTCAAGCTCTTTATGATATTGGCACTTTTGCCGGCATGAAAAGCCAAGTTACTTTCTTCGGTCATAGTTGTCTGCTTTCTATATGTTTCAAACAATCGTCAAGCATCTTCTGCGATCGGATACAATACTGGATATTTGGTCGTTCATATTTGAGCAACCCTAATGCTTTATCCTCCGACAATTCTCCATCGAAATATCTGTCAAGCGTTTGAATAACCTTGTCGTTGGCTATACCTCCGATTACGAGATCAAAATCAGAAACATCATTCCCGGCACGACAGCTGGCCACAAAATCGAGCCAATCCTTATCATAACTGTCGAGTTCCAAAATTTTCCATTCCGAACTGTTAAATTCAAATTCGTAGGCGTTCAACCAAGCCTCTCGCTGACGCCGGATGAATCGTTGCCCATATCTGACGGCCTGTTCATGAATCGAGGTCAGATAAAAACCTTTGCCGAAATCAAGATAATCCCGAGAATAGATAATATCAGGCTTAATAACTGACACATTGGATGAATGATATAGTTTCATTGTGGCAGCACTCCTTTCTCTCTCATATAGTCAATGAGATCTTCAACAAGATAACGTGAACTAAAAGTATGCAACACATCATAGGACGGCACGATATAACCATAGAGTATGCCCGACAGCTTTAGCCTCCGATATACCTCCCGCTGGCTTATCTTCAGCACCTGCGAGAGTTTGCAGATACAATATGTTACAAATTCAAGTGTCTTAGTATCCATTGTAATAGCCATGACATTCGCATTATATACTTAGGTTGCAAATTTAATCATTTTCGGTTAGATTTTCGGTATTAAACACTCGAATTCTGTGGCTGTTCCGCGAAAAGTAAGGTTTTACGGGAGTTAATCGAGGGACAACAGATTTAAAATGGAATTGGAGTAATGATAATGCAACAGCAGATTCAATCATCCTTCCGGCTTATTCACGGTAGCGGTCGGCGGCCTTGATGACGCTTTCGGCCACTTTCACACGAAGCTCAGGTGGTGCAATGACTTCGGCATGACCTCCATAGCCGAGAATCAGACGCACAAGCTCGTTATTGATGACGACCTTCAACGAAATCCTGATGCTACCGTCATCGAAGCGCTGTTCCACTTTCTGCGAGCGGTGAAAAGGCTTTGACTCGATATATGGTGCCTGCGTGGAGTCTATGTCTATCACAACGTGTCGGGGCTTGTCACCAATCTGACGGGTCACACCGATGGTGTCGTCAAAAAGTGTTCCGGGTCAAATCCGGCGCATTTTCTGAAAGGATGCTCATGGTCGAATTTGACCGAATGGATGCGGTCGAGCGCGAATATGTTGACATGCGGTGCGCGGTTTGTCGACTTCTCCCCTACGAGAAACCAACGGTTACGATATTCTTTCAAAAGATAGGGATAGACGGTCAGGGTGTCAGGGCGCGAGGCTTTGAACGACTGATATTCAATCGTAATTGTCCGATGTTTACGAACAGCATCGTATATCATGCCTATGAACCGCTTTCCGCGGTAACCGTCGACATGTTCCATATCCATCGCCGGGACTGACGCTCCTGTCTGGCGAGAAATCTGCTCGTTGAGTTTACTGATGGTCTCGATTGACGAGGCCAGCTGAGGAAAGCACTGAAGCTGACGGAGAATATCAAGGGCAGAATTGAGCGCATCAAGCCCCTCGTCGTTAAGCGGGAGATGGGTTATGGTGAAATCAGGGTCTTCGTATTCGTAATATTTATTGTCGCGCACGACAATCGGTGCGTTGTAGCCGAGCCGGTCACTGCGCATCAGCGCGAGATCGTTTTGAAATGTGCGCCGGCTGACGGGATTGGCCCTCCCCTCGAACTCCGCCAGCGCATCTGTGCATGCTTCAATAAGATCGTTGATTGTCCATCGTCGATAACGGTTATGAAGACAACGATCAATGGTTGAAATCCTGATGAGTGTGGCTCGGTTGATTGGCATAGGAATTTATCTGCAACATGATCATTATCCCGCAAAAATAGTCATTTTCTAATACCGCGCAAAGTAAATGCGCACATAACCGCGACTAAGGGGTGTTTCATAACAAATGCTGAACATCCTCTAAATATCTGTCCATGAATGAAAATCCAGCCGGACAGCATCGGGGTGCTGACCGGCCGGAGCAATTAATTAAGCTATTCCACAGAAGTTTAAGAGGGTGTCTCAAAACAAGGGACATCAATAGTTTTCGGCATGGACTTCAAAGTAGCTTTGGGCATGGAAGCATACGGGGCAGACCTCGGGAGCTTCAGTGCTTATGCAGATATGTCCGCAGTTACGGCATTCCCACACTGTGACACCGCTCTTGCGGAATACTTCGTGAGCCTCAACATTGCGCAGCAACGCACGATAGCGCTCCTCATGGTGCTTTTCAATCGCGGCCACCCCACGGAACTGTTCGGCCAAGGCGTGGAAGCCCTCCTCATCGGCATCCCGGGCAAAACGGTCATACATGTCGGTCCATTCGTAGTTCTCACCTTCAGCCGCATGGAGAAGGTTGACAGCCGTGTCAGCGCTCACTCCGCCGAGAGCCTTACACCATAATTCTGCATGCTCCTTCTCATTGTCGGCAGTCTTAAGGAAGAGTGCCGCAATCTGCTCGAAACCGTTTTTACGTGCCACGGAAGCGAAATAGGTGTATTTGTTACGCGCCATGCTCTCGCCGGCAAACGCCTCCTGAAGATTTTTTTCGGTCTTAGTTCCGGAATACTGATTGGTGGGCCGGTCGGCCACACTGTCGGTAATCTCAACTTTCTCAAAATCAGATGCCGGATGCTTGCAGACGGGACAGACGAAACCGTCGGGCAGCTCGTCGCCGACATATTCGTAGCCACACACCTTGCAGCGCCACACGGTGTGGCCGTTCTGCACGTCGGATGATGGCTGAGGCTTTGGTTTTATGTGTTCCTGATAGTAGCAGTAGGTTGCCGACGGGACATCGGAAAGCGTCTTCATCTCCGTCACCTCACCGATAAACATCATGTGGGTTCCGAGATTGACCGTCTTATCGACTTTGGCACTGATATAGGCATTCGTGCCCTCAGTCACAGCCAGAGTGCCGTTGGCGACGCGCTCACATCCGGTGAAATCCTTGAATTTGTCGACCTGACGGCCTGACTGGAAGCCGAAGCGCTGAAAGAGGGAGAAACAGACCTTTTCGCTTATGACAGAAGCCGTGAAGATGCCTGATTTTTCAATCATCTCACAAGTGAGGTTCTGCTTGCATATGCACAGCGAAACCTGATTGGGGCTGGCGGTAACCTGCGCAAGAGTATTTGATATACAGCCATTGTCGCGACCATCGACATTTGTCGTGACGACATAGAGTCCGTAGGGAATCTTGAACATTGCATTTTCCATAGGAAAGTATTTTTAATAAAACAATAGATTTGTATTTCTTTTATAACATTTCACGGGCAGTTTTTACTCGGATCAGTGGCGGATATATTTCAACAGGGCAAATAAAAGCCGGACGACCTGAATGGTCTCCGGCTTCCGGCAAGGGAGTGTCGACACGTTCAAGTGTCGAGAGTCTTACCGTCGGGGTATGATATCTTACCCGTCGAAATCTCATAAATTATAATAGTGTCGTGCATCGTGAGTTTATAGTATGTCTTGTCGCGACTCATCGCATAGACATCGGCCTGCTGCTCGATGCCCTGAAGATAGTTGAAGAGTGCGGGCGGGAGCTGATTGTAGACGATGACTTCGGGAAGGCGCACGCCGTTGCCATCGATGAATGTCCATGAATATTCCGTGTCGAACGAAAGCGATGCGCCGTTGGTGATTTTCACTTTATAGCCGGAGTCGTTCTGAGAGAAGCTCTTCACACCGCTTCCGGATAATATTGTTCGATAAACGATGTGATCGGGGTAGGAATTTCATCCCATTCGTTGTTTGAACACGCACCCATAAAGAGGAGTATAACGAGCAGAGACAAAAGAGTAAGCTTTTCAAGACGTTTCATAGGCAAAAAGAGGATAAAAACAGGTGAATAATCATTGTATTTCCTTTAGAATTGTAAACATTTTTTAGTCCACAAAAGTTGAGTGATGGAAATGTTAAATGTCATCACGGGATGCAGGACGTAGCAAGGTAAATCCTCGCAAAGCCGTTGAATCAATCAAAAACAATAAGGCTGAATTAACCAATGCCTGAAGCGCAGGGGATAGTATAAATTCGGTTCTCAGTGTTGCTTAACAAGTGATAAAATAGCATAAGCTTCGCTAAACCGGCCAACAAGTCGAGCGTCAAAACGGTTTTTATTGAAAAATAATCAATCAGACTGCCTGTAAAGGAAATGGCCATGCAGACTACAGACTGTTCGAAAAAATATTTTACACTATTATGGATAGAAAAATCAAGCTCTCCGACCTTAAGTCGGCCGTTCAAGAAGCCTACGACAATCATAAAAATGACATGGGCGGAACTCCAAGTCCCAAAGTAGCAGACATGAATCAGGGAATGTTCGGCATTTCGGTCCGTCTGACTGACGGGACGAAATTTGATGTCGGGCACAGTCAGGCCCAGTTTGCAATGGGCGCGATTTCACGTCTGCCAATTGCGATACAGCTACTGACCCAGATGCAGCCAGCTGATCTTGTGAAAAAAATGGGTCTCGGCCACAAGGGCTGTGGCTGTGGATGCGGACCTAAACCCGACGAACCCAAACAGAAAATCAAGGGCATGCACGCAAAGGGAGTCCGCGCGGCAAGCCTTGTGGAGCCGGTCGGTGATTTTGACGGAAAAATGGATATCTTATCCAACCTTATGATCGGGCTGATGGGCTCATCGCCGGTGCTTGACGATAAGCTCTATGAAGCCACACAGCAGAAGGCAGCTGAAAAGAACATAGTAAACTCATTTGCCGAAACCGGCTATGAACTTTATGACGAGGCCGGACTGTCGGTCAATCTCTATAACCGTCTGCGTTCAATGCTCGTCACCACCGAACAGCTTGCTGAAATGGGTGCGACCATAGCAGCCGACGGTGTCAATCCGGCCACACAAGCCGTTGTGTTCGACGGAGAACTGTCGGCTACCGTATGTGCGATGATGGCAGCCAAAGGCCCGAAACATATGGGCAAGCCATGGCTGATTATGACAGGCGTCCCGGCAATGTCGGGATTCGGAGGCGGATTCGTAGCCGTCGTTCCCGGACTTGGCTCAATCGCCGCATTCTCACCCGAGTTGAACGAGGCCGGAGTCCCGATGAAGGCTGCAAGAGCTATCAAAGACATAGTGACCTCTCTGCAGCTCAGCGCTTTTTCAAGCGCCCGCGTAGACATCGAGTAGCACAAAGACAAAGATATACACATCTAATTGCATTGAGAAACACACACACCAAGAGGACCAGATCAAAAGCCAACCCTGAAATCAGGACATGGTGATTAAGGAATCCTCGACACACATTCGGTGGCGAAACCGTCGGCCTCCCCATCTGCGGAAAGCCGAGGGTTTCGTTTTTTTGTAATGACCGGTGATGAAGAGATGGAGCGACGTTGCTCCGATATTTTGACTGTTCGGCTAAAAAGGTGTAAATTTGCGCATGAAATTTTCAGACCGACTTTCTCTTTTCGGCTCTCAGGCAGCATCATCGGCCAAGAGCCTGATAAAAGTGGCCCTGCAGTCACACGGAGCGCATATCAGCAAAGCCAAAAGCGCAGCCGACGGAAAGGCACTCATCATTATGGGCAACGGACCGTCGCTTGCAGACGTTATCGCCAGACACGGACGAGAGCTGTCGCAGGCTGTCACGATGGCGCTGAACTTTGCTGCGAACGCCGAGGAGTTCAAATCGCTGCGGCCAGATTTCTATCTCATGGCCGATCCACATTTTTTTACCGGGAGAGCCGATGACCCTAATGTCGAAAGGTTATATTCACGTCTCAATACGATTGTCGACTGGCCAATGACGCTCTATGTCCCCTCAGGCCATTCGTCAAAGAGTCTCGGTTTAGACAACGGGCATATCATCGTGGAGACATTCAATTTTGTAGGCGCGGAAGGATTCGGCTGGCTGACAGACTATCTCTACAGTCATGGTCTGGCGATGCCTCGCCCGAGAAATGTGCTCATACCGGCAATAATGACGGCTATGCTTGCCGGATTCAGTGAAATATACCTTACCGGCGCTGACCACGGGTGGCTCAATACGCTGAGTGTGACCGACAACAACGAGGTGGTGAGCATACAGCCGCATTTCTATAAGGATAACGCGGAGGAGAAAAAGCGGGTGGCATCGGTGTATCGCGACGTGCGTCTCCACGACATATTGCTGAGTTTTCACCTTGCGTTCAAATCGTATCACGCGCTTGAGGCTTATGCCCGCGACAGGGGATGTCGTATCTATAATTCCACCCCCGGCTCTTTTATCGACGCATTCGAGCGCCATAAACTGCCGTTCGAAATCTCGGATGGCAAAAGAGCCGGTTAAAACCCAACAGACTGTTTTTCAGGGGAGAATCCGGACGAACGTCGCAATTCCCCACTATAGGTGTCTTTCGATGAATCTGAATCCGGACTTTTAAAATATTTCACTCAATATTTTTTGGAATAAAAAAGACGGTGATTAAAAAATTTTTTATACCTTTGCACCGTCAAAATAAAAATCGACAATACAACAACACCAAAGGAAGGATGCCGGAGTGGTCGATCGGGGCGGTCTCGAAAACCGTTGTTCCCTTACGGGAACCCAGGGTTCGAATCCCTGTCTTTCCGCTGAATGATGAAAACCAGTTTACCCTGTACACCAAGGCAAACTGGTTTTTATCATAATAAGTTGAAAAACTTTGAATTAGCTTATCAAAGTCCGAACAAAACGCTGTACAGTTTATGGTCGGTTAAGCAGTGTCAGGCTAAAAACAATTAACGATGTGCATGATTTGTGACGCAAAAAATCGGCAATAGTTAATTGATTAAAAGCAACGTAATGATCACCATCAACTATCAGATGTTCGGAAACAAAGGTTTCCAACTCCGGTTAAGGCTTTATCAAGACGGAGAAACGAAGTTTATCAATGTCACAAAGCTGCTGAAAGGTTCAATACAGAAAAGACATTGGAACCAGAAGAAACAGCTTTTTATCCCAAGTTGTCCCTTCAGTGATGAGAACAACTCAATTCTCGTGCAATTCCGGCAAAAATATGATGAGGCGGCAATCAATTGGACAGGAAGTGTGTTTGGAATGATTGCCGCTATGGAGACTGCAAGGCAGGATAATGCCGGCACCCCCACTGTCTCGCAGTTTATCCAATCTGTGATAGATGACCTCAACAAAAGGAAACATTCTGACGGAACAACAAAAGGCAGTTTTGAAGTTTATCAGAAATGTGAACGTAGGCTTCAGGAGTTTTGTAAGGCAAAAAAAATAAAATATGAGAAATTGCTAATTACAGAACTTACCCCGGGATTCATCGACAGCACGTTTGAGTGGATTGAAAAATCACGGGCTGGCAAGGGTAAGAATTATGTTTCAACCATGTTGCATTCTATAATCGTAAAAGCGGAGAAGGCGGGACATCTTAAATTCGAGGACTTTAAAGATTGCAGCTGGTGGAAGAAAAAACGTGGCAGCGCACATAAGTTTAACACACTCACTGAGAAGCAATGTCAGCAATTTGCCAATCTTGATCTTGCGGAAGTTTCCACATCCCCATTGAATGAGCTGTATCGTGATTTCTGTCTGTTTATTCTTTATACCGGTCAGTCCGCCTGTGATGCCATATCTCTTAGATATTCGGACATACAAAAAATAGGAGGCATCAGCCACTTTGTGTTTAAGCGCAGGAAGATTTCAGAGAAACAGTCGGTTCCTTGTTCTGTTCCTATTAATCAGGAGCTTGACCGGATTATGCTAAGATGGCGGCAATACTCTAAGGATGGTTATATTTTCCCTATACGAAATAAGGAAAAACTAAAAACGCAAACCACCAATAATGGTGATATAAAACACTTTATAGGGAAATTGAATTATTGGTTAAAAAAAGTGGGAAAAGCCATAGGCTGTTCTTTCCCTCTACATACGTACACATTTCGTCACACTGCAATAACCCATTATATCAGCAAAGGCGTACCGGTGATATATGTGGCGAATATGATGGGAACCAGTGTTGATAACTGTGAGAAGATTTATTACAATAATCAGGGGGACGCTTCCAGCCGGAATAAGGTACTGGCAGCGATGAAGTTCTAAAGAATGGGGGCGGTCAATTAATGACTACCCCCATTTCTCATTTGTTCGGTCGTTGGAAAGTGTATTGTATATTACAATCCTGACAGTGGTTGCGGAAGATTTTGAATGTCTTCCACATCTAAAGTTATAGTGATGGGCCATTGGGTTGTTTGGAATTTCATTGTTTTACTGTGGGTTATGAGTGTATTCAAAATAAAGTGAATCCTTCACCATTTCCACCCGGTATTTCTCAGATTGCTTTTCAGCATTGTGATATGCCAATCCAGCACCACAAAGACTTCCAAGCCAAAAGAAAAATATAGCGGTAGAAAAGAAATATACCCAATATTGTATATGTTTCTTTTTCATCTTTGATTTATTTCATCAGACTCCAGTCTAAAACTGATCGTGTATGTTTTTTAAGTTCTGAGGTTGATAAAACTCCATCTCAGCCATCACCTATCCCTTTGTGATAGATAACTTCACTGTTGGGCTTACCCATATTAAGGGTAAGAGTTAGACCTCCCCATCTGTAGCGAGCATAGATGTATTGCCCCATTGTGGTATATAGATCCCACTGGCTCGGACAAGCCGAACAAGTTTTTACACAACTTTTGATTTTGAATTTCTTTTTCATGTTATTCAATTTAGCGAGTTTGATTTTACTGATGTAGCCGCATTGACAACGATATTCCGCTTCTCCAGTGGAGTCAAAATGACAAAGTGTATATTTTACTTCCTGGCAGCAAGGACATCGAAGAACAATGGTCTGAGGATATTTGCGAAATCTACGGTTACTCATTCCCCTCAGTTTTATTATGTGGTGGAATAGACATCCAATGTGTAGGCCGTATCAATCTCCCGGTTTCTGTGATATACCAGTCCTCGCCATCGTAATAAGCTACGACATATCCATGTTCGTATGGGTAATCAACCAGCACATCCTCATCAATGGGAGGATAATCTGTTGCATCACGCCATTGGTTTTTAATTGCAGCTTCATGCCCTGCCATATATCCGTCTGCGACTACATTTTCAAGCCATGTTTCTTTCACGAAACCTTGTCGATATAATGTTTTTGCAACAGGATAAGCATATTCATGAGCTCGTGTTTCAAGCGTTTTGAGTTCCTTTTCCATATTCTTGGATTTTTATAGTTCCTTTTGTATAGTTTATTGTTACGAGACTTTTCTCATACTTCCAGTATTTCTTGCGGAGCTTATTGAAACAGCGTTTATTCAAAGGAATACCTATTGAATAGTAATGTTGGAGTTCTCTGCTTCGGAGGTCAAGTATCTTGTATTCTGGATTGACATTATCCAGAATTGTATTTCCTATATATGGCACATAGAAATTCGCGGTATAATTCTGGAATGTATATGGCAGTTGTTCACGTTTAACTTTAAGAATCCCACAAAGTTCTTTATAGGAGTAGATTTTTAATTGGAGATTTACCGGATTTTCGCAGTCACACATTACGCAATTTGCCACATGCCATTCATCTCTAAAATTGTTAAGATGATAATTTGTGAGATACTGTTTGGAGTAAGATGACTTAAAAAGGCTGGTATCGCAAATCTGAATGATTGCACTTTCAGTTGAGGACCCAAAGGATCTGGCGTTTTCGTCCTCTATGCACATAAAAACTATATCTGCTGAGAAAACTACCTCATAAAGGCTTTCAACATTGTCAAATAGTATCTTATTTAGTTCCTCTTCATCAGCCCTCATTCTTTCACGAGTATAGGCTTCATCCAGTAGTTTTTGTTTGTTTCTACGCTGTTCTTCCTTTTGAGACCAGATAGCGATTTTCCTTATCTCATCTACGGTACACAGTTCTCCAGCCTCTATATATTGTGCAACAGCCTTTGTAGGGTCAATCTTGATAAGCTCAGTAGAAGTTGGATAAATAATACTGTTTATCCGTTCTTCATTGGCTTCCTGATTGATTTTTACAAAAATATCATCGACATTTTCTAAGGTTTTGCCATTACCCAGAAGCTTGACATTCTCCCCGGCTAAACCGATTCTCTTCAGATCAAATTGCTTCATAGGGATGACATTATATATCAATTCTTCTATAATCAATTTAATCAGAATCTTACTTGCCGGAGGTAGAAAATCCCTCATAGACTTTATATAGACCTCGGAACTATTTTCCTTGGCTACGGCTTTTGACTCTTTACGCCATTCCTCAATGTGATCCAATAGGCCATAAGGAAGCTGAATATTGTCAAAAGCCTCTTCACGCCATCTATAAGGGTTTCTGGTGTTTTCGCGGAACTGGGGATTGGGCATAGTCGGTTTGTCTGTAACCAACCATATCTTATCCTTGTATTGGATTGTTATAATGAAGTGAGAGAAAGCCAATTCTCGGTCAATTTTCAAAGCCAGACGAGCATAGCATATATCCTCTTCCTGGCCTTTATTTGTCCCAATACATAGGTTTATATCATCTGAGATACAAAGTGCGTCAGAAATAGAATATGGCGTTGTGTGGCCTATGCTGAGAGTGGTATTGGAAGCATTACCAAAATTATATAACTGGAGTAACTTGGATTGAACAGATTTCTTGGCTGCATCAACCCATTCATAACTAAACTTATTGAGAAAGTCATCAGTTTTTTCTTCTTCTTTCAGGAGTTCATTATTAAAAAGATATTCCCGAAAATACTTTTTCTCTTCGGCGGCCCATATCATGTAATCTTTGAAAATAGTATGAGCTTCTAAAAGAATAGAGCCTAATTCTTTACATTCCCCGATAAGCCTATCAAAATTATGAGAGAGTCTTATCTCAGATAAGAAGTTTTTTAAGAATGTTACTTCCTTTTCATAGGCAATGCCATACTCTCCACTCTGAATATTATTATTGATTGCGAAGAGATCTTTAGCATTTATATATGTGCCCAATGTCCCTTTGAAAGATGACTGTTCTGTCAATTCTTTCAAATTGCAGCCAGTCATTTCTTCAAGAAATTGAAGAATACTGGAAACAACTGGTTTTAGCTCATAATTTTGCATTGGTAGTAACTTTATATTGTTGGAGTATATTTTGGTTCTGGAGGCTCTGGAGTTTCCCACTGGGGATGTCGATGCCCATGTATCAGTTCACATATTTTTCGCGCAAAGAATCCTGCTCGATGACACTCACGATTGAAATCTTCATCAAGTGTCCCTTCCATTGCATAAAGAGTTTCAAGATGTTCTCTTACCTCATCAGCTTCTTTAAGAGTTAAGGATATTCTGTTATTGTCACGCTTCATTTTCTTCACTATCGTTTAATGGCACTTCATCAGTTGTATCTCTCCAGATTTCCTCATCGGTTGGCCGGTCAGGATTGCACAAAATCCTTTCCTGAAACTCTGTCTGTTCTTTGGGGACTTCGGAGGCTTTGATATTTGGTACTGGCGTGAGTTTGATTTCAACGCAAAGTGGCTCGGAACCATATTGAACCTCCGGGAATAAGTCTGGAGGCAATAAGTTGAAATTATCAGACATACTGGGATGGCTATGGGTCAGCTTTAGTTCTCCTGATAAACCCCGTGATACATATCCAAGCATAACAAAAGATGTAGGTTCATTTTTGGCTGGGAAAAGTGGACCACAGTATTTATAGAAATTCTGTTTCATAGCCTCAAACTCTTCTTTTGTATATGGATGATTTTGTCTGAAAAGAAGCATTCCATCATAGGGCTTGGGTTGAGTATCTTTAGCCATAATTGGATCTCTTTAGTTTTTTGTCCGTTTGAATATTCTTTTCACGATATTTCTAAAGAACTTGAATTTCTTTAGACGTTTTTCAGATGCTTGGAGTTTCGGATTTGAAACATTCCCTTGCGCATCCAATATCTCATCAGATAAAATATAGTGGTATCTAACACAATACGGGGTAATTTCCACCATATAATCTATATAGGCGAATTTGCCTCCATCACCTGCATTTCCGATGAAAATCTTATCACCACTTTTAAGATCTCGATTCCCCCAATAATAGCCATGAACTCTATCATCTGGATGAAAAGTAACAATATTATGTTCTCTATTTATCCAGCCGTCATTACACCGATATGCCTTTACGCCCAATTCCATCATTTTTGCATGGAACGCATCACATTCAGCATAAAATTTTTTGTCAGCTCTTATGATATCGTCGAGAACTGAGAGATCATGCACAATGGTTGTTTGTCCGTATCGACCTCGTATCGTTACACTCATTTTTCTGCCTCTTGATGATATTCATCTTCAAACATATCACACACTATATCTACAAGACCGTCAATGAGACCAAAATCTTCACTATCGCCATGCTCTAACGTCAGTTGGCACAGTTCTTGGGCTTTTGCCTTTGGAACAATACAGTGATCTCTCAGAATGACAGCGATCGTATCTTCAAGTTCTTCAGCTTTACGTTCTTTAGGATCTACGCTCCACCAAAGATGAGAGTTATAAGTCTTATCTTCATTGTATAGAATGGCAGCCACTTCAGTTGCCAATGCCTTTATTTCTTCGGTATTCATATCTTTTTCTGATGTTTGAGTCTGGTAATAGCATCCTTCTTAGAGAATGCCATTACCTTATGACCTTTGATTGAAAACTCTCGCAACTGGCGACTATCTACTGCTTTTACTGTAGTCTTATTAAACCCATTCCTGGAATCAGGGGCTGGATAACGCTTACGCTCACCATAGCGATAAAAGTTATCAGCATATTGAGCCTGTATAGCGGCAGCTCCTAACATTGCTAAAAGAAACTTACTACTATTTTTCATTTTGTGAGAGATTTGATAAGACGGTTGATAGCATTGCCGATTGAGCAGCTTCTGAGGTGGGATAATACTCATCAGAATCATCATATTCAGATGTTTCCAGATTTAGCCAATCCGCAAACCAATCACGAGCGATATAACGATAATTGGCACGGATATTTATATGCTTATTCTCTCGTAACCATTTGATTGCAGAACTGAGAGGGAATAGAAAATAACCAGCCCCTTCCTCGTGGTAGTAGAGTTTTTCAGTTCCCATTCCTAAAGTCAGTAGAGCGTCTGTTTGCTTTAATGTGCAAAGCTCTTCTCTATCAAAGTATAAATCTTCGTGCATATTCTGTGAAATTAGATGGAGACATAATACTTTTTTACAAATTCATCCATCTGCCGGCGAGCCTCTGCTTTAGCTTCTTCAGCAGAAGTGAAATAGTCCACCGGCACTTCAACCTTATGGATGACCTTACGCACAAGGCGCTTCAGAAAGCGTGTTCGACGCATATAAAATACTTCGCCGAGTGCGACGAGTTCCATATAGTCAAATGTGTTATGACAAACATGGGCTATATCTACGGAGGTTACAAGTTGTTTCTTCATTGTTCAGAGTAATCTTTACATGGCTTCTTACGAGCCGTTATACGTTTATGAGTCTTGAAACAGTACATTGTCTTATCTTTCATCACATCATAATGCTTACAGTGAGAGCAATGCGGTATGAGTACAAGAGGGAGGGTTTCATCGTCTTTTGGAGTAGCATCTCGAATTTCAGTCCAGCCAATGCCAACCCATTGAAAAACTTTACCACCCATAACGATACAGAAGTCTGCATCAACAATACATTGAGGCGGGTTTACCGACATCTTGATGTTGCCTCTCAATCCAAAGATGTCAAAATACTTTACTTTCATTTTGATGGTTCCTCAAATCCTAATAAGTTTCGTGCAACCTGTATTTTGATATTATCGGTTGTAAGAAATTTCTTCCCCAAAGCGCACTGACAACAGGGTTTTGCGTTTCTGAGATTGTTGAAAATTTCAAGCCAATAATTATCATTGACATTACCGAATGAAGGACAAAGATGAGACTCTGAGAGGTGTACGTTGCCCTTGTAGTCCACGCAAGGCTTACACATTATACCGGGTTGACGATCTAAGCCAGAGAGCCTTCTTGTTGGGCTTGTTTGCTTAAATAGCAGGTGTCCGTTCAAGCATGACATGTGGTAACGATTGTTAGCGACCTCTGCCTGAGCCTGCTCATTGGTTTTGGCCCTTCCTAAATCCTGCATACCCTGAATATCACTGGTATCTACCATTACTTTGGGAATGGCATTGATTTCATTCTTGTGTTCAAGTATAAAAGGAGCGTCCTTATACCATTTAGGATTAGTATAGACTTGCATACCGACATAATGGTCGAGTTTGGCCAGCTTTTCCATTTCGTCTTTGCGCTCAGGAAACCATGTACCGTTAGAAGTTATAGTGAAGGCCCCTACTTCTTTACTGCCTTTGATGAAGCGGTTTAGGGCTTCGCAAAACTCATAGAACTGAGGATGTTCAGTTGGCTCTCCACCGGTTATAATGTAGGAACACACGCCTAAGAATCGAGCAAATCTAAGGGCGTTTTTGAAGGTGGCCATATCCATGTGCTCGCCTTTGGGATGGGAGCATTGCATGCAGTGAGCACAACCCTCGTAGCATTTATTTGTTATCTGTATCAGCATAATATTGAGCGATTAAAAGTTGTTTGTTTGATTCTATTTCAGATTGATCATTAATCTGATCGGAAAGGTCCTCATATTCTACGTCTATGATTTCACTCTCTCTTTTGAATTTGTTGATTTCATTCAAAAGAGAACTAAAAGGGTTCAAAAAGACACCTGTGTATCCAGAGCATAAATCGGTATATTTCATAAATTTACTTTCTATCAAAGTCAGCAGGAATCTCGCCCCATTGACGATTATCCCATTTAACTATCTCAATCTCATCTACCCAATAAGCCATAGCTCTCAGATATATCTCAGCTTTCATCAACTTGGCGTTTCGCTTGCCGGATGCAGTACGTTTGTTCTTGAACCAGCTTATAGCAGTTGTACTATCTGAGAAGATGACTTTAGGTTGAAAGTCATGGTCGATGATGTATTTGACAGCCTCAACTATTGCAAGGAACTCACCGATGTTTATGGTCTGATTACCAAGATCGGTATAGAAGAGTGTTTTACCAGTTTTTAGGTCAACCCCCTGAAATTCTGTCTTGCGATTCTTCATTGAATGGGCTGCATCGACCGCTATGCCCTCGTTGAGACTTATCATATCAAGATAGTTATTTTACACTGCGTTAATCATTTAAGATGAAATCCGGGAAACGGAATTTCTTTCTTTGTGCTTTGGAGAGGGAGAAATATATTTTGGCATACTCTACCATTTGGGTCTGTTTCGCATCAAGCATATCCATTGTGACAAATGTGTTTGCTTGAAGGAGTCTATGATGTTTGCTCCACTGGAGTAGTGCAACTCCATCATTGACCGGACCGAAAATGTGAACTTTATCACGAAAGACGGATTTGGTCTCAATCCAAGTCATAGTCAGGTTGCGCTTCATATATATGCCGATAACATCAATGATGTCTTTGGCTGTGGCAAGTTGGTTCCTGGTCTGCCAGTCACATACTTCGATAAAGCGTTCCTTGTAACGTTGAAAGAAATGAGGATTGAACTTAATAGCCTGCTTGCTCTCTGCATAAAAAGCAATAGCTGATACACCCTTGTTGATATTCATCAGTCCGATATGGAAAGATGACCAATCCCATTTTTTAGTCTTTCCGATACCAGTTTGAAAATAGACCAATATTCCCAAATAGGCATTGCCACGAGATGAGTCAAATATCTTGGTCATTATGACAGTGGGCTGCTTGTGATGTTTCCATAAATATCGGGTCACATAATCTGACTTATCATAGCGCAGAGTTTTGGCCTGAATTTCAGGAAGGTCTAAGCGATACTCATTCAGCAGCTCGTCACCTGACATGGTTTCTTCAAACATTGGATTGAGATTGTTCGTAGAGTCTTTTGACTATACAGGCGTTATCAATAAAATCTTCAGCCACACTTATCGCATTTTCGAGGTCGTGCCGGCTCCGAAGAATGTCTGCGATAGATTTGATGTCGTTTTTGCGCTTTTCCTTACTGGAAGGATCGTAGATGTATTCCTTGTTGCCGAATGTTATTCGCACCAGAAAGACATTTTTACGGCATACTGTAGCTACCGTGCCGGGGAATTTGATTATGGTTGCAGACTTGGCTATGAAGCCTCCTTCATTACGCATAGGAACCAGTGAGCAACTGTAAAGCGTATTGGGGATGATGTCTTTAGCAATAGCCGTATCTACAAACACGATTTTTTTCTTACTCTCAGTTTCGCGGCACCCCCTCCAACTTCCATTGGACTTGGCGACAAAACCGTAGAGCTTATCTGCAACGTTGTCAAGCCCTTTGTAGAACTTGATATTGGTTTTAATTCTCTGTGCCATGTTATATTGCTTTTATCAATTAGGGCATACAAAAAGGCCCTGCACCGAGTAATAGTGCAGAGCCTTCAGAAAGATTTGTTAACAAATCTTAAAAAGCCTATTGGTGTTGGTTAATAATCGCTAACCTTATCATTGATTAGCTGAGTTACTGATAGGATTATGAATTTCCCGGATGAATCACGCTGTTGAATTATCTGGAACGGTCTGTCGGCCCTAAGTTCAGGCATAGTTGGAGCCGTTGTGATTTTTAGACCATCTTGGGTTACTTCAGCGATCAAGAACTCATCTTTATCATCGGACTTATTATAGTGTCGAATGATTAGGATTTCATCATCCTGAACCCCTAAATATTGCCATATTTGCTGGATTTTGAATGTTGTGTTCATATCAAACTGCTTTTAATCAATTATAGTTCCAATGTATCTGCAAAGCAGTTGGAACAAAAACCTTTTGTTCTGTTATACTGAGACTTACCAATGCGTTTGCCGCACCGGTTACAGAACAAGAGTGATTCATTCCTCCCATGAAGAATGTCTTTGAGATTTTGCTGACTGATATTGTATTCTCGTGACAACGCTCTCAGCACTTCAGGGAAGTTATAATTCTTGTCCTGATGTTCCAGCCAATGCAATCCGCTTGTCAGTCTTTCATAATCGGCTCTGATGAGGAGATTGCGAATGTATGTGGCATTAAGAAGCCTCTGGTCGTTGAGACGTTCCAGTAAGGCAATCTCTATACCAAACATATCACTCGCCTTCTCCAAATCTTTTGGCCGGAGGGTAAATTGAACTGTATCGGCCAGCCCCATATCACACCTTCTTAAAAGAAATTGTCAGAACTGCGTCATAATGCTCATCCGGTTCGATGGCGGCGAAAGCGTCAGCAAGCATATTGAGCATAACGCGAATACTGTCCTCGTGTGACATATTATCCCAGTCCAGCCCCATCTCATCTGAGATTGTCTTGGCACTCTCATAGTATGGATTTTCTGGTGGGATTTCATTCACATCTTCGGGAGCATCCTCTCCGAACAAATACTTTGATAATTGAAAGTAGGTTGCGATAGCTTTCTGGGATTGTTCAAGAACCTCTTTTTTTATTGCCATAATCGTATATTAAATTATGACACTGCTTTCATCACTTAGGGTCAAACGTCAAATCGCAATAAATCACCTCACAGACAGCCAATAAGGTTTTAATCGAAAGCGGTATCACATATTTACGACCGTCGGCCTCTTCCTTCATACGTTCAATATCTTCAGGATCTAAAGACTTGGGCGGCGTATAATGAATACCAGTCTTTCGATAGACTAACTTATGATCAACTTTATATCGTTTCATAAGCAAATCCAACACCTTGTGAACGTCCAGCACAGACTCAGGATAGAAGCGATCTTCCGTCGCCATATCGGTCATCACAAACTTCAAATTCATATCTTGACAGAATGAAATTAAATTTTGGACTGGATAGTTACTTCTTGCTAACTCTATAGACTGTACGGCATAAGATGTTAAGCTACCTGTATAGGCAGCTCCATTAGTGGCTTCTTTGATTCTATCTGCGAGTTGTTCCTGATTCATCTATGAATAGTCTGTTTGATCTTGTTCACTATCTTAATAACGTCACCTTTGACCGATTTGTATGAGAACATATCGGCCGACTGGCATTTGTCGATAAGAACTTCCAGCTCTCCGCTTGCGTCAGTCAAGTCAGATATGTTATCTGACATTGCATCATTGACCGCAGACCACTGGAGCGATTCTGGCCGGTTGTCAAGAGCTTCTTCCTCTTCATCGGCACATTTCTGAACATCAGATTGAGCTTTCTGAAGAATCATCAGGGCCTCATCCTTTTCAACCGGGTCTCTCAATCTTGCCAAGCCGTCAAGAACGGCGTGAAGAACACTTCTCCTTTGTCTATTCATATTGGTTGGTAGTTACTGAAAGACGCTGCAAAATTACAAAAAATTACAGTGTCTTTTAATATGGTCTATATAAATGGTTGATATTTCACGAGCAAACGATTAGTTCTTGAGCATAGGGCAGGCTTTCTATCCACTGGCAGAATGACCGCCACTCAGGTAATTTATGGTTCTTCCGCTGGAGATATATTGTCCGAAGCTGCTCATAATTGGTGGAAATACGCATAAAGAGCATAACACCTTGTGGGCAATTTGAAAGAACCCGCATAAAGTTCTCCTCAGATTTATCATCGTTATACTCTTGGACGAGTTGTTTCATCTGATCTTTCGTGGCTTCGGTCACATATTTATTGCAACATTTATCGAAATCCATTTGCATGATACGGTGCATCTTTGAAGATGATGTCACAATATCAAACCAATGGTAACGCTGCATTTCCGGAGAAATGTAGTTCGGATATTCTATATCAAAGCTAACACGGATACCAGTGCGGAAGTTGGCGTGGCACCTTACCTCGCCTTTAGACGCCTGACAGAGCTTCTTTGCCCTTTCGAGACTTGCTTCAAACTCTTCTTGATTATATTCAGGCAAAGAAAGTCGCATTGCATTTCGGCAAGCGATTACTGACTCTTCCAAGTCATAAACTTTTACATTTGAAATATTCATCGTTAATGAATTAGTATAACTGCTTTCATCAGATATAACATAATAGAGGGATTAACCTCTCATTATTTGTAAAGAAAAGTTAATCCCTCCAATATTTTGATTGAGTTAGCGCCGATTGTCCGGATCCCAACCAAGACAAACCAAGACAAACCCAAAAAGGAGTCCGAGAAAAATGAGAGACATCAGTCCGTATACGACCTTATCCCAGAACGGTTGATCCTCAAAAATGAGAAATCCTCCACAGAAAAAGTACCATATCCATCCGATAGCATATAGTGCCAAAATTACTACTCCAAGACCTACAATGCCCATTACGGAATACATTACTATCTTTGCAATCTTTTTTTCAAGACTCCCTTCAGGTGCCGATTGCTCTATCTGATTGAACAGATGGCACATTATACCACAAAAAAGGTATGCTGCAAATATTAGCCAGCCCATATTATTCTATTAAGTTCTCGTAGATACATCTCATACAACAGTCCCCAATGGCTTCGGACTCCAGACGAGCAATTACTTCAGGATCTTCGTGATTTCCCCATTCACGGAATAATCTTATAGATTTTCTCTTTTTAAGATAAGTTCCGAAACATTCCAGTTGATTGGGTTTGAGTTTGAAGGAGATTGTGACGCGGTTGCCGTCTTTATCTTGCCAAAAGACACGTTGATTCTGGAGAAAGACCACAACACTGAATGGCACTGCATCTGGTGGCAGCCCCATGATTTTCAGCATTTCTTTTCCTTCATAACGATCTCCGAAAAATCCTCTTATTAGTTCATTGATGTAAAAGCCTTTAACTCTGGTTGAGTCATGGGTTTGTTTCTTTTTCATTTTTAGTAGATGACAAAAATTAATTTTTGTCAGTTATATGATTGATTTTTAATTAGTTATTACTTGTAAAAGTCCCTGAAAATTAGTAACTTTAAAGAAAAGTTTGACCGCTTTTTCCATGAAAGTTACGACAACTCTCAGGGACAATGGCAAAGTTAATCAAATTGTCCCGATTATGCAAGAGCATCTTGGCTCGGTAATGAATCTTGCCCGCATAAAATTGCTTGCGTTTGTTCTTCAGGCACTTTGCGTTGTGCAGACAGTCAGTCTCCACAAGATAGCATCTGCAATGCCTACGTGTGTGGAGCGTGATTCCAACCTGCGCCGTCTGCAAAGGTTCCTTGCCGGATATGCCCTCAACCTTGACCTTATCGCCAAAGTGATATTTGCTCTTCTGCCCGTCAAGACAGGACTGGTCCTGAGCCTTGACCGCACCAACTGGAAATTCGGTGAGGTCAACATCAATATCCTTATGCTTGGTGTCACTTACAAGGGTGTTGCCTTTCCTCTGCTCTTTACCATGCTCGACAAACGCGGCAATTCCAATTGGAAAGAACGGACGTGGCTGATTGATAGATTTATACGATTGTTCGGAGCCGAGTGTATCGACTCTCTTGTTGCCGACCGCGAGTTTGTCGGCAAGGAATGGGTCGAATATCTCAACAACAGACGCATCCGATACTATCTGCGGATTAAACAGAATTTTTGGTTGCGCAATCCCAAATCCTGCCAGGATGTCAGGGCGTGGCATCTGTTTCACGGTCTTAAGCTCGGCCAGGAACGTGTCTACGACAAGCTGTTTCTCCTCAAAGGGGAATATGTCTATATTTCCGGAGCCTTGCTGAAAAACTCCGATGGCGTGCCTGAACTGCAAATTCTGATTTGTTATAACCGCCCCGAAGAGGCCGTTGCCACTTACAAACAACGATGGCAGATTGAGACATGCTTCAGAGCTATGAAATCCTCCGGCTTCAACATCGAGGACACCCACCTGCGCGACATCAACCGCATCGCTCGTCTTACGGCGATGGTCTGCATGGCTCTTGTATGGGCGTATCTCGTTGGTGAACATAAAGATATAAATATTAAACCGATAAGGATTCTGAAACATGGAAGAAAGGCAAAGTCGCTTGTCAAGTATGGTTTGGAGGAGATTGCGACCATACTTCTGCGTCCGGCTTATACTACTAAATTCGATGTTTTCAAATTTTTGTCATGTACTTAATTTTTCATTATTGGTTATTGACGATAATCACTGCTTGTCATCAATATCATCATAAACCCACTCTGTGATTTCACAAGTCTCAGGGTGTATGTTGCAAAGGTGGTCGGCGAGGTAGTTACCTGATGTTTCTGAAGAATAGAGTTCCACCTTGCTTATCGTGCCGGAATCAGCTTCATCATACCATTTGATATAGAAACAAACTCCGACATAATCACCTTCAGTTTCCATGTGACTTCTGTCAAGTTCGACCTCACAAGATATAATAGTGCAGTCATCTTCATATTCCACATCACATTCATGGTTATGAAGTTTACTCCATAACTCATCAAAGGATTTAGAGCCTGAGATGGCTTCCTGAATAGGCTTTTTCGCCTCTTCATAAGCCTTTCGATTGAAGTTGGTATTGAACAGTTTTTGCTGTTCAGCTGTGAGCTTAATCTTTTTCATATTTGTATATCAGTTGTTTGCTTTATTACTCCTGAATACCGATGAGCACGGAGTCCTCGAACAAAACTTTCGACTGGGATCGTTTCAAGCACTTTCTCAGAATATGTCGTTACTACATATTCTGCTATTGTCATATTGTAGAAACAACAGTTGGTCTTAGACTTTTTGCAAGGGCGATTGCTTGTAGTAAAAGGGCACTCCTTACAACATTCTTTCAGTCGAATTGTCAGATTCTCATGATACGCCTCTCCAGCGCTACTTTGGTTCATACATTTATGGTTTTAGAATATTGCAACGTGCCATGATAACCACGCCGTCTCAGTTCTCCAAAAAGGTTGTCATCTGAGAAGTCGGCGAGAGTGAGAGTGGCTTTATTGCCTTTCTGTGGTATGTAATTTTCAGGACGGGTTTCAGAAGTTGATTTGGTAGTGTCCTTTTTAGCTGCCATGTCGAATTTAGTTAAAGAGTGGAACGATAATTTTCCAGATACTCCAAAATATCAATCAGAGTCTCTGTATAGATGTTTTCTCCGTCATTTGATGATGGTGCATCGCAGTATGAAGCGAAAGTGATGTAGAACCCCTTGTCATCATCAGTCAGACCTATGGTGTCCGGCAATACTGATGATGGGCCGGAGTCTTTCTCATAACAGATGTCGGGGTTTTCGTGACCAGTGATGTCATCCCAAAGAATTGAACAAGTTTGGGTTTGTTCACAGATGTCTTTGATAGTATAGAAAATGCTTTCGATGACCTCAGTGCGAATATTATACACACGCTCTGAATACTGGGAATGATAGGTCTGCTTAACTATTTTTATTCCCTTCAGTTCTTGTCTCAGGAGGTCAATCAGGCCCTTAACATTGCCCTTACATTCCTCCATGTCGGCTATGAGGTCTTTCAGGTCATCAGGTGCGCCGTTTTTACCATGACCGTCCGGGTCTATCCACAGAGCCGCTTCTTCATAGGGATCATAACTGTTATAGTACCCTTCAACGGCATTGATAAACTCATCTGCATCTCCTGTCTCACATTCGACATAGAAACCGAAATCCTGGTCGGCATTGGAATACTTGGAAAGATAGAGATCTACCTTATCGTAGTTCTCACTGTGATTGTGAACACTCCAGTCATCATCTTCGGCTATTGCTGTGATACGATTGACAAATTCCTCAATGCGCTTTCTACGGAGTCCGAGGTCTTGAAGCTCCCAGGCTTCAACCTCTGCTTCGGAAACGCCATTGCTGATGAGAACGATGGTGTCATCATAGAGACCTTCATCCGGGTCATCAGGATTTCTTTTGATTTCAAGCACTTTGTAAGCACCTGAAGTCTTGTTTTCGGGATCTGACCACCAGACCTCTTTCCCGTTAAAAAGGGTATTTGTGTTGTCGCTCATTGTTTATTTATTATTTTAGTTTACTAAACTTGCTGCTTGAAAGAGTAATGAAAAATTTGGTTTTTCATTTTCAAAAACTTCAGAAATACAGTAGATGTCGGTTCCAAAAGAAACATAGGCTCTTTCTCTTGGATTAAGACCAACAGGTATGGCTATCCCATTTCGATACTGCAATCTTAGCATAGGATCTAAAATGTTTGAAATTCGATGCAACTGCATATTGAATGTTACAGCATTTTCTAATACACCATAAGAGTTTTGAAAATACTTCGGTATCATAGTCTGAATGCCATCCTCAGATATTCTGATGATTTTGAAAATCTTATCCATTATTTTTCAATTTTTAAGGTGGTTGGAATATCACCTATTTTGAGGCGCATACCAGATATAGCCTCCATTGCATCTTCAATATTGAGTGAAGATGACATTAAACAAGGCAGACCATGATCGCCAACTGGGTCGGTATAAATAAACTCTACTCCAGACCCATCACGAAAGAAAGTGATGGACTGGATTTTGCAGAGATTGTGGGCTTCACGGATTTTTCGGATCACACGTTTTCGTGTATATTCATCCATTGGGATTTGATTTTAGAATATTCATTAACTTTGCGTAAGAATAAGTGCCTCTGAGTTCTCCAATATCTTCTCGATGACGGAGTTTAACTTCCCATTTATGAACGACATTGCTATTATAATCCATAGTTGGATATAATTCTTTGTCGCCCATAAATGACATCAGTTTGACAGTTGCGAGTTGGCTATCAAATAAGGCTTTAGCTTCCTTATCAGTAGCCTTTAATATAAAATCGCTTTCCATCTTTTTGGTGTTTGAAGTTTTATTTTTGCCATTCTCTCTGCTTGGCCTCGATGTCGATATGATTGGTGATCAGAAAGTCTTTCAGAACTCCGAAGAGCTTGTAGCCCTCAAAATCCTTGTCATTTACCAGATAGTTGAGATAAGCGATTGAAGCCTCCTGATCCATTTTGGGGAACACACAATCATGGAAGAGAATGAGGTTCTTCAATGTGAAGAAAGCGCCGGCACCCTTATAAGCGTCTTTGAAAGCCTTGGACTGTTCCATATCAAAGAACAGACAGGTGTTTTTTACAGCCTGATAGAAGTTTACGGTGGCTTTATGAAGTGCGCCGGGATTGCGGGTATTCTTTATTGATTTCACCAGCTTTTCAAGCGAAGCATACACCCTTGTCTGAAGGTCATCAACAAAGATGTCAGTGCCGTCAAGACGAACATAAGGAACGCCTTTGCAGTGGCGAATACGGATAGTGCCTACGATGTTCTTGACGAGCTTGATGTAGTCGTTAGCCATCTGGATAACCACGCTTCTGTTGAACCAGCGATTGCGCTCTGCATAGTTCTCAGGGTCATCGTTGAAGAGCTTAGCCTGAACGCGGAGTTCTTCAACTACCATTTTCCACTGATACTTGTAACCCTTGCGGCGAAGAGCAGCAGTGAAACCGATGGGATTGCCGGTCTTACAGTCCTTTTCGGACAGCATGTGAAAGACCTGGGCCATAATCCAGCGACGGAACAAACGGCGGTCAGGAATAGTACGACTGGCTTTGATGGCTGCGAAGATGGGATCATCATCAGAAACTACTGAGAACTGACCATCATTGAGGCGGCCGACCTCATAAGCACCGTTTGTGCCACGAATAGAGAAGAGGTTTTCGACGTTGACACCGGCACTGCGGAGAGCTTCGATTTTGGCTTCTGCGGCATTAAGTTTCTTAGCAGGGAAAGCAGCGACTACTGGGATTGCTGAGATGGGAGCAACTACTGCTACGACTTCGGGTGCATTGATTTTGATGTTTGCGCCACACTTAGGGCACTGTACGTTAATTTTTGCCATAATGATTTATATTTGTGTTTGTTATTTATTTTCTTTTTTAGGTTCAACCCATTCTTTGAGAATAATGAGTTCTTTTGCTGATGGGCATTGCCAGAACCATTTGTCCTTGGCAAATACATCCCATTTAAGAGAGCCATTCAAAATCATTATCAGAACATAAAGCTCCAATTTGATTTGAGCGGTTTCTCGTGGTTCGCCATAAAGCATGTCGTTATCAGAAAGCTCATGCTCCGGAAGTGGATTGAAGTATCTATATCTTTTGTTGTCACTTCTTTCCGAAGGCAAACTATGCTGATAGCGGAGAAATAATTGAGCGATGGTTAGAAGTGGAGTATCAGATACCTCAATTCCTAATTCACCCTCATACTCGCCGTTCTTGATGATATATTTGCCATCAATTTTTAGACTCCGTTGCTGAAAGTCAACTTGGAATTTGGCTCCATTCTGAACTTTCTCTATCACTTCATAATAGATGTTTTGCATTTGATTTTTTAGTTAAAAAATTATAATCTCATTGGCTTGACACATTTCTTTATCGGATCGATTAAGGAGCTGGATAGACTGGATCGGAATCGACTGAGCCAGGTAGCTAACCTGGTGGTGTTGATTCAGATCCAGGATTAAATCCAGCTCTATTAAATTTGCCAATCTTGATAAAATTCCTTTGTGCTAAGGTGGTCTGGCTCTCAAAAACAGTGATGCGTTTCTTTATTGTGCTGATGAAATCCAGACGGATGACTCAGGTGAAACCGGCGTAATTGACTGATAAGGAATGAAACGCCGGTGCAACCTGAGTCATATTACAATCTGGATGACTAAATTTTGTTTTCTTGAACCATAATGTCGCATTACTAAGCTGCTGAAGATGATATGGTATATATCTTTAATCATTCGATGCAAGGGCTTTATGGCTGCCGCTGGAGGGTAGGTATGGCCTACAGCGGCAGCTTAATGAAGCCCAGCTAAATTTATCATCTCTCAGGTCGCTGCCATATACTTGGCTTATACTATCTGTCATGTCAGTGATATGTTGCTTTATTGGTTTGATATTCTACAGAATATCCCAGATGGACCAGTGAAAGCATCTCTGACAAGAGATGATGAAACTTGGTCCATCTTGGCATCTTCTGTATAATTAAATGATTGACCCTTCAGATAAGACCGCATATTCGGTAATTGATAGTCAGACAATATCGTGTGTTACTTTAGATATTCGATGTCAGAAGGATCCTGCCATACTGTTGGCCACGGAAAGCGATAGCTCCTGGCCCACAGTAGGGTTGTTGATCCTTCACTAAAAGTATTGTCGTTCTATCAGTCATTGCACACTCAATCTATTTCTTATTTCCGATTAAGATTAGCTACCAAGGTCTTGTAAACCTCTTTACTGGTACGGAGTGCATTTTGCATACATCCCAGAGTGTAGTAGCCGGGTAGTGTCTTATCGGTTTTGATACGGTTAGCTTTCACGTTTCGGCCAATACCTCGTTGAATACAGCCATCAGGATTGTTGGCTACATAACCCAGGCCGCCTACTTTTGTTTTGCCGGTAATCACTGCTCGCAAGCAATCCGCTACAAACACGGAAAGTATTTGAACGTCCTTTTGCACATTGATAACCGGAAGAACCTGGGTGGCCCAGCTATATTCGCCATTCCCGAAATAAAGATAGTTATTAACCTGATTTATGGCTTTATTGAAGCTCAGATTCTTAGCACGGATTGTTCGTGCCTCAATCTCTTTCTGAAAGGACTTAATTCGTGTTGAGCTGAGTGAGATGGAAGCGCCCATAATGGAAAAGCCAAGAAACTTAAACCATCGAGTGTGGGTCAGATACTCTATCTTTTTGGGATTGAGTGTCATTTCTCGCATAGCAACTTCTTCAGACATAATCTCCATTGCTCTCATATAATCAGGACCGACAAATAGAGCGTCATCAGAATAGCGGACATATTCGCCATCCAGCTTGCTCAATCGTTCATCAAGACTAAACATAACCACATTGGCTAACCAAGAGGCTACCGAACAGCCTTGTTTGAGTGATTGATAGGATTTCTGGAGATTGCCGTCTGCATCAAAATACCAGTCGGAGTGATAATACTTACGGAGCACATCTATGATAGCTGAATGACCGTATTTGGCTTCCACCTTATCAAAGGCTTCGTCAATAAACCGAATGGGAACGGAATCGAAATACTTGCTGAAATCAGATTTCCATCCAATGACATCGCCCTTGGTCTCGCATATTTTCCAAGATATTTCTTTCACGATCTTACCACATCCTATCCCTTTTTGGTAGGACTGGCAAGCTGGATGAATCATCTCAGGCATAAGTTCAAACAAGAGGTCGTTGGCAATGCTAAGGAATACACGGTCAACGGGCTCGTTGATATAGACTGTGCGAAAATCTCCGTTGTCCTTTGGTATCTGTGCCGTATGAGGTGGAGCTATTTCATATTTCCCATCCCTGATTGCGGCATACATCGCTGCTCTGGTCTCAGGTTTGGTGAGCTGGTAGAGATGAGCTTTGTTGATATGTTTTCCAACACCTTTATCAATGGCATACGTCCATCGTTTGATGTCGAAAAACATCTCTAATATTTTGTCATTCATGGACTTTTTCTTTGCTGATTGTAATGTCGTAGGACTCCTGGTCATCGCCTGCCAAGAAATGATCCTCCTTATCAATTTCTATACAGTTTTCATTGTTGAGCCAAGTATTTTTATGAAGAATACTATCACGCTCGCTTTTCAGGCCACGCCTTGCACCTTCAAGTGTTGACCACAGTGTGTGACCATGCCAGTCTTCGCCCGGTCGTTCACCTGCATACTCAACTTGTACGCTATATACTTCCATATTCGTTAGAATAAAGATCTTTCACCATTGTAGTTTTGGATAACCCACTCCAGTAAGAGCCGACGGTTGTTATTATCAAGCTCCGCATAGAACTTTGTCATATATGTATCTGGGTCTTGGGTACGAGTTGCCTTGTGCCATTTTTCCAGCATGTGACTGGTGTTGCAAGTCCACTTGATCTCTTTAATGAATTGTGGCACATTCACGGTGTCGATTGTGCCATAAGGGGTCTTGATTGTCAATGGAACTGACTCGTAGTTCCAGCCATGAAACATCCACTTATTGATGGCTATCATAGCGATTTTTAGTTCTTCAGTCATAGCAGTTATGCGGTTTTTGAAATTATTTTCGGTATATTGGAATTGACCAGTGATGTTATTCGTTCATAACTCATTGGGGTTTTATTATACTTTCCTCGACATTGTACGATTGAGAAATTTTCTAATGAAAACTCTATAGTTGCGATTGATACGCCCTCAACCAAAGCGTGAAGTATAAGCACATTATTCTTGGAATAATATTTGTTAGTGAATACGCAATGGTGCATATACTCACCTTCATCCAAAAATTCCCTTACAGATTGAAGAGGCTTAACAACAATTTCCTGATCGACAAATTCCAAATTTAAGAATTTGGATTTGTCTTGCTTATATTGAGCCTCATCATGCTTGCTATTGGCTTGATAGCGTTGTTCTGGTGTCATCCGTCTTTCACGCTCTCTTCGTCTATTCTCTTCATCTATCTTAGCTCGCTTTTTAGCAATCCAAAAATCATGAGCCTCTTTAAGATTGTCGGGACAGATGAATTTAGGATTTCTCAAATCCTTCCCACAATAATCTAAAGCATCCAGCAAATCATACCAAATTGAGGCATTTGAAATATGGTATTTGTGACGGAAAGCAACTTTTGCGGATGGCCAATATTTCTCAAACTCATAAGATTTAGCCATTGAATAAGCGACCATATTATATTGACCAAGTTTCCACGCCGTTTCAGTCTTGTTATCGGTAAGGAGTCTTTTGAAAAGGGTGTATGGCGAACAATGATGAAAATCTCCGGCATATCCATTTCGTTTTATTTCAGGAATTACAGATGATTGGCCGACAACTTTCCAAGGTGTTACCATGTGTCCTGGACCTTCACTCCTTATTTCCATATCACTATCCCAATTCCAGCAATCACAATAATAAGAAATCCAATGTCGGGACCGACCAACTATTGTGAGCTTTCCATCTGGAGTAAGCCAGCGTTGAAATGCCTCGCAAATCCAATAAGTAGGCTTGCTGCCTTTCCTTAAATTGGTCTGCATAAAGAACATCCGAACAACTTGGAAACCCTGACATTTTGTAACTACTGCAAAATAGTCTTTCTCACAGAAATTTCTCTTTCGTGTAGCATCAACATTAAGTTTTGCACCACAATGAGGACAAACTACTCGCTTTGCTTCAGCTCCAGTCCAAGTATGACCGCAATCCAAACACTCATATCCTCGTTTGGAGCTGTATTTCGCAATATGCAGACCAACTTTTCTTACAGCCTCCTTATACTGGTATTTGGTAAGCGGAGAAAGACCCTGAGATAGTTTCAAAATCTTTCTCTGAAGTTTATTTCTTGGTTTCATTTGATGTCGGAATGATGATTAGAAAATCGGAATATCCAGTGGCTCCGGGATGTTGGGGTCAACCTCAGCTTTGGGTTTTCTGGGTTTGCGAGTCTTACGCTTAGCTTCGGTAGCAGTCTCTTCTGACGAAGTTTCTTCATTGACCGATGCGCTCTGTGTAACCGCCACCTTGTTCTTAGGGCCATCAACTACAATGTCATCCTCATCATAGTAGTGAATTGCCAAACCAAAGACTTCATCGTCTGAAACACCTACGCAGCGTTCACCTTTCTTTTTGCCCTTTTCAACCTCTTGAAAGATGTACTTGCAGCACTCTTCGATACTTTTATTTGGTTTAGTGTATGATGCTGCGAACTGAGGATCTTCTTCGGCGCGCTTGTCAAGATATTTCTTGATTGCTGTTTCAAAAGGGGTAAATTCCATATTGAAAGATATTTATGAGTTAAAGAAAAAGAATGTATATTTTGTGTTTACTTCCACTTTTGCGGAGGAAGCTAACTGCCTGATTGCGAATTTGAAATTGTTGGCTTTGAAAGTGTGTTCAAAACCATTTGGAGGTTCGTGATGGGTATATCGGATATGCACTTTAGACCCTCAATTACCTTATTGATTATCACTGGATTGACATTCAATTTTTTCTTGTGTTTCCAGTAATATAAGGTAACATCATTAGCTTGAAGCGATTGATAGTCATCTATTCTAAGCAATTCATATTCACTTATCAATCTGTTTGTCAGACCCAATAAATAATCCGGTAATGGATTTGTTGAGTCTTTCTCCTTTTCACTATATTGCGATTCAAGTGTAAGTAAAAGAGTCTGCATCAATTCTATGGAATTAATGCAATTATTTAATTTTTGTTTACAGTATTCAATAATTTGAGGTTCTATTTCTGCAACTGCCTCATAATTTTTTGCTCGTAATAATTCACGAACATTATCAAGGTCGGGGCGTTTCATAAAAGTAGAAATTGAACCCCTTTATCCCTAACTCGCTTCGCTCGCGGTCGCTTCGCTCCAAGGGTTAAAGGGATAAAGGGGTTAAGGGTTAATGAAATGCTGCCACAGCGCGGACGTAGTAGCTGCCCGTGGCCTTAGGGTTCCAGTTGTAGAGGCCGTCGTTCAGGGACAAGTACCAAGCGTTCGTCGCCGAGCGCTCAGTGCTGGTCCAGTACCAACCATCTTTTATGCGGCTACCGCCGCTAAGTTCGATGGCGGCATCGATTGACCGCTTATTGAGATAAATGAGATAGAGTTCGGCGACTGACGGAATCCACTCGCCATCCTTCAGCTCTATGCCGGTGCCGATAGACTTGATGTGTTCAGTGTTGGCTTTGCCGTTCCAGTCAGCAACTGCATCGACATATTCTGAGATGTAGCCGGTGTAGCCGGTGGTATCTTTCTGACTGGTGAGAGGCTGTTCCGGGTAATCCTCCAGATTGACGGCGAGAGCATGACTTCCCATTACTACGCCGATACGCTTGACAGCCTTTGTCGGAGCGTTACGCTTTTTGTAGTCGAACATTTCCGAGGTGCCATCCTCATAGAGATAATACACCCCATCAGTAGTGAGAACTTCGCCGGGAATGTGAACAGGCTGGACGGTTACATTGACTTCCTCGCTTTCTTTAGCGGGAGATTTGATGAAGTCATACACTGTCGGCGCTTCTTCACCGAAGTCACTGTAGAGAGCGAGTTTCAGCTTCTCGTCTGCTGGAAGAGAAGCATAAATGGCTTTTACGATTTCGTCTGAGATCATATTATTTGTATTTTGATGATGTTATTTGCCTTTGCTGAGACACACTGCCAACTTGTCAAGGTCGTCAGTGCCAAAGTGATTTTTCAGTTCTGCTACTACCGATGCTTTCTGGTTTTTGAGCAACTGTTTGATTGTAGAGGGTTGCCGCCTCGATATAACTCAAGGCAGTTCATAGCTTGTACTGTCATGTTGATATTGTTTATTGTTGAATAGTCGCAGAAATGAGGTTTCTTAGAATGTCACCTCGATTTTTAAGAGTTTTTAGGATTTGGGTGCAATGGTTACGTCCTGCACATCTTCAGTTTCCGGAATCAGGTCAATAATATATTCCAAATGACCATGTGCTACGCTGGTCAATTCATCTTCAGAATCCCAGCCATCTTTAGGGAACCCATAAATTTGCAACCAATTATCTTCAAGAGCCACACGAACAACATAAAAGTCCTCATACCCATCCATATATCGAGTAGAAGCAGCAATTACAGGAGCATTGTTCTTTTCTTCATTGTTGTAATCACCATCCTCATCTTCATGGATAAATATATATTCATCACCGTGAGCTTTGATAGCAGCCATTAGCTCATTGCGTGCTTGCTCATCTAATTTTTTGTGAAGAGCGTAGAAATCAGTATGCTTCATTTTTGGTAGTCTTTAATAGTCTTACGTTTAAGCTGAATATCTGCCGGCACACATTGCCAAAGTAGATTGTTTTGGCTGTAATCGCAGTAAAAAAAAAGGAATAACTCAATCAATTCCGTTTCGTCATCTGGGATTTCATAAAAGTAGTCATAATGCCCATTGTCGATCAGCCACTGAGGAAAATCGCAACGTAACCATTCACGCTTTACTTTAATGATGCCGACTTCTGTACTTTGAGGTGCGCTGTTGATTATGGCTATATGAATGTTGTCAGCTAACATATTTTGATATTTTTCTCCCCATTCACTCAGCACTCTTTGATTGACTGAAAGCGAAACTGGGAAATATGGATGGTATTCAAGATCTACAGTCTTTTGAAAAGCCAATTCCATAGCTTCTTTAGTTGAAAGACCGTTTTTCAATTCGATGTTGAAACATTGATCAAAGAATTGATTAAATACCCTCAACCATTCTTTATCGGTTAATTTTTTCATATCGGTTCTTTAGTAAAGTATTTGACGATTTGATACTTTCTTATTGAGCCATCAGAATAATGAAGAGCAATGAAGTTGCGGGATTCTTCAATTATTACACCTGGACTTGTTGCGGTTTTAGTGTTCTTTATAGCATATAACTGGTTACGAGCGGCACAAACTGAACTGACTGCCATCCACTCACCAACAACCTTTCCGTTTTCCAATTCCTGAATACAGACTGTCATAACTTAAAAAACTGTTTTAGGAGTTTCGCCCATTAAATCTACTGCAAGACCGTTAGGACAAAGTTCATCGAACCAATGCCATATATCGAAGCGTGATGTGCCGGCTTCCCAGAAGTAGAATGGTTGCTCTATTTCATCATCCGAATTGATTGGGGTATCGGAAAACTTATCCCACATCTCTTGAAGTTCAAATAGACAAGGATGTTTTTCTATACTGGCTTTTATTTTTGCCAATATATAAGGGCTTCTGGGAGCATTAGGATCGAAAAAACCACCTTCTTCGGAAAATGTAAGAAGACGTTTGTTATTTTCTGCTTCATAATATCTTGTCAACCACCAAGCCTCCATACCAAATCTGGATTCTTGATATTCTAAGACAACCATAAATTGACGTATGGGGCAATCAGCATCTTCCATACGGTAGTAGTGACCACCATACCCATCACATTCTCTACTGTAATGACCGGGAATCTTGCAGTCAACAATCCATTCACCCCATTCATTCTGGCGTACAGCAATGACTTTGCCGCCCCAAGGGAAATAGCTAAGTGTCATATTCATTTGCTTTTCCACCAGTTCTTTTGTTATTTCTTTTATCATAGCTATTACTTTATTCCAAAGAATGAATAGGCTCTCAGGCGAACTTCCTTTTCGTCAGTTGAGGAATAGCTGCCACACTGGTCAAAGGCAAAATTATTATCGAAGATATGATACAGTCTGCCAAATGAATAGAGCGATACTCCATTATTGCAAGGGCTTTCTCGTATAGTCACTCCGAATATTTCGCCGCCGGCATCTTTTCTAAATGCTAAGACTACCATCTGATGACTTTTGGCATAATGCCTCATTGCCACAATCATTTGTGTCTCAGCATCTGAAACCTTGTTCTTTTTTACTGCCATTTGATTTGAGATTTTTGACGAACTTCCAGATTATCATAACCAATGCTCTTTAGTTCATTCAACAATGGTTGATACTGATTTTCGGTTGCCGGTTTAGTTTTGCGGATTACACCATGATAATCTGTGCCTCCATGCTGACCGATGTGCATATATGACATTGTTTCACCAGTCCGTCTATCACTTTCTTCAGGAAAGAGGGCGATTACCTGACCATCCGAGAATATTCTGAATACGACTTTCATACTGCACAGCCATGTCTGTATGCCCAAAGCATAGAGTGATTGTAAAACAGAGGATAGCCATAGGCGACTTTGACTATTTCAAACTCCGGGAACACTTCGGCAACCCTTTCATAGTCTTTATTGCGGGCTATTGTGGAGTTTACCAACACCTTCTTCTCTTCTTCAAGAAGCATGACAAAGGTCAAACGCCCCATGCCACGGTTCCAGACTTTAGCTATGCCATCGGAACCATCGTCAAAACGATATTGTCTCGACATTTTCTTGAGTTTCAATAATCTCTCATCCATGTTGTAATTATCGTTTATCGTTCCACCATTCTTTTTCATCTTCGGACGCCTCCCGATAAAGCAGGAAGCATCCACCGACTGATGAGTTGTAAAGCAGAGTGTACACGCCATTCTGATCAGCATAGGATGTGTCATAATTGGCTATGCGAGGTTTCTCTTCAGTAAGTTCATTTTCATCACCATCCCATTCACTGAGATAGTCGATAACCGGTTGCGAATTGGCTTCGCAATAGCCATCTCGCAAACCGCTGAACACTACATCTATACGATTGTAGTCATCATCGCAATCCTGTACGAATCTGACTTTAGAGTAAAGCTTACGTTCCATCGTGAGAAAATTTATTTCTTTTCACCAAGTTTACGTTCAGCATTGGGGTTAGTTGTTTGCCAATCAACATAACCCCAACCAGTCCCGCAGTGAGTAACACATAGAATGTAGCAATCAAGCAAATCACTGTAAGTGAAAATGAGACCGAAATGTTGAGTGAGATATTCCACATCCCATTTGGAGCAATCGGTAATGAACCACTGGTATATCTCAATCTGATCTTCACCATCACCACATTCCGGACACACCATATTGGGTCCGACTTGTTCCAGTTCTGCACCACATTCCGGACACTTAGGTTTGATTTCGTCGCCTTCCTCATCGTATTCAGGTTCATAGCCCAAATCTACAATGGGTTCAAAGTTGTCCCAAATAGAATCATCTATCTGTGGAATATTATTGCACAGAACCAGTGCATTGTTACACCAATTTACCGCAACAGCAAAATTGGTGTGATAGAGTGTTTTCATTGTTCTTCAGTTTTTTGTTTTTTATGAATGAGCATCATCTCATCACGGAACTGCTCTTTAGTTGGAAAATTCTCAAGATTTTCGTGACCATTATCATCTTCAAAGAGCACTTCCATTAATTCTGGTGCCTCAACTGAAAAAAGATGATTATAGCATCGTTCTCCAAGCCATTCGGGATAATCATAAGCCTCAGTAATCTCTTCCGCTTCTTTATCTGTGTCAACAAAATCACGATAATCACCATCGAAGCAATTCTCATAGAGATAGATTATGCCATTATAACCCTCATCAGCTTTGACTTTCTGAATGAAGTTAATGAACCAGTCTTTGATGTATTCTTCAAGTTGGTCATCATCGAGATAATCTGGGTCATGCTGACGATCAAAATCTTCCTCATCCTTGTAGCCAAGATGTTGAGCAAGTGTGTCAAAATCGAACCAGAACATATCATTGATTGCGCCATCAGTCCAGCCCTCTGAAGGCTCGATTTCCTCAAGAAACTCCTCAATGCTATCAAGTTCTTCAGGAGAACAATTATCTGCGCGATCTTTGCCCCCACTCCAAAATTTGAAGTTGCGGAGGCTTTCTTCTACCGTATATTTCATGATTATGATTTTTTAGATTCACGATATTCCATAACCCTTCTATTACGACACATAATGGTCTGCGTATCAATCAAGGCGTTTCTCTTGACAAATGCTTTATGAAAGATATTAATGGCAAGTTCTTCAAATACCGACCAACAATATTGAGTTGCAACCGGCATGTACTTGTCACCTACATAGATACCATCATGACTCATTAGCAAGTCTCTCTTATGAATGTTATAAATTTTCTCACAATCTGAATGATAGATAAGGAATGGAACCACCCCACTCACAACGCCTCCAAACCATATATCTTGAAAATATTGCTGAGGATGGTCATATTCTGCTGCATCTTCTGCCATCTTTTCGATAAAGAGTTCCCCATAACTACACTCTTTAATCTCATTGTAAAATTCCCCATCTCGACATTCAGAAACACTATAACGTGTCTTGAATTGTGATAAGAAATTTTTGAGAAATTCTATTTTTGACGGCACTTCACGCAACTCAGAAGGCATAACAACTGGAGGGTTGTTAAAAACGGCTTCATAAATCACATCTCCATTATTTGCATCTGCAAGAATGGTGGATTTGATAGAGTGAGAGGACAAGAAATCCTGCCACCAAGCAATTACATATTGCTCAAAGTCATATATTTTCATGTCTGTTTATTTTTCGTTTTCATAATCTTGCGGCTCATCATCATTAATAGAGCGGAAGAAGTGGTCTCCCTCAATATGGCTCATCAGTGTCATATAGACATAATGCCAGTCCTCAATGGTTAGAGAATCGCTATCCGGAATGTCTGCGGTGGTTAGCGCCCCCAAGAGGTCTCCGATACAGACATCATCATTGTGATAAATGTCGCAGATGTGTTCCGCTACTTTTTGAGCTTCTTTGGAAAGATGCTGATATAATTTGTTGTTGCGAATCATAATCTATGTGTGATTCCTATTCGTTTTTGAAATGATGAAAGAAACATCCTGATTGCTTGCCCTCAACAATTCCCAGCTTTTCCATGATTTCCTCATCAAAAAGGAAGCAAAGTGTGATTGTTTCGGTAGTATGCAAACGGAGTGAATCAACAAGCGCCATACCATAGTGTTTCAATTCATTCCATCCTTGTTTCTTCAGGATTTTGAAATAATTGGCTTCATAGTTGCCACTGGTCCACATATTGTGTCCGGCTGTTGTATGAAACTTTAGATTTTCACAGCCGGCGGGAACGTAACTGCATCTGAATGAAATATCCTCGATATTGAAAGATACATTCAGAGATGTCTTTGTGTAGAAGCTGATGTCGAGTGTGACCTTTTTGTTGCGAAGGATTGCAGCTTTCAAGTCATCTTGACTTCGCCCAACACAAAAACCTGTCACATAAGTTTTAGGTCGTTGTACGATTTCGATATTAAAGTTCATGGCGTTTCAATAAAGAAAATTGGATACTTGCCCAATTCAGAGCAGCAATTATAATTGGTGAAGCTGAGAACATCACTGTCAAATGAATCTCCCCACCATACGGCGTTTTCTTTATTGAGCGGATAAGGAGTAACCCAAACTCCATCGACATTGCAGAGGCAAGGGAGCAGATAAACTGTCTCCCCTGCATCATATCGTTTGCGAGCTTGTGTTTTGTTTATTTGCTTGATTTTCTTTTTCAAGCTGTTTGAATAGATTGGAGTTGAATATCGCATAGGTCAATCAGTCCAGAACATTCCACAGTGAGGACAGCTCCAGCCACATGGATAGCTATTGGAGTATTTGATATCACGGTGTCGGTTCATATCCGTATCACCGTAAGTGCATTTTCCTGCTTGGAATGTTTCATTATACTTCTGTTGTTTTTCACGTTCCTGACGAAGAGGTTCGCTATCCACATGAATACTGTCGGATTTGGAGGCTTTCTCAAATGTCGGGGTTTCACAATGCGAGATACCACAATCATCGCCGAAAATTTCTTCAAATCCGTAGTGATCCTCATCTGACATGCCTAATAAGGCGCGGTCAAAATCATATTCCACATCGAGTTCAACGTCATCCTCGAAATCGCCACTACCATTCACGGTGTCGATGATAACTACACGGAATTTACCTTTGAACTTGATGGTTTTGAAGTCCTCATTAGCACTATCCCAACCATTGCCGGTCAATAATGTCATCAGACCAGCCGGGAAATAAATGCGAAGGCTACCACCATAAGAAGCGTTATAGTATATTCCGGCAATCTTTTCACGCATTGGAGAATCCTTGGCGATTTTCAGTACCTTGCAGATACCGTCAATCTCTTCTTCCTGTTCTTCTTCATCGGCTCCAAATGGCTCATCGACATCATATCCGAGGTCAAAATAGCAGTGAAGGTCAGAGGTGTTGCGAATTAGGTCTTTAATTGGGTCGCTCTCATCTTTTTCGCGTAAGGCTTCGATGATTTCATCTCTCCAGTCATCATCCCATTCTATATCGTCGTTCTCCATAGCCCTCTGCATATCTTCGAGATACTGACCTTCAGGAAAATCCCACCATTCATTTATGGATTCTGATATGGGATAAAGATTGTTGTCCTCAATACACTTCTGAAGTTGTTTTGTATCGCCATCGAGGTTACTATTGCAATCCACATAGTAAAGGCAAACGTGCTCTGGAAAATAAGGCTCCCAGGGTTTCATTTCATTGCACATAGTTGTAAAAGTTAAGTGTGTGATGACCAACCGTATGTTGGTCCCATTTGATACGAGCCGTTTACCATATAGCCTGTTTCGGGCCAGCCATGAAAGATAATACCTCCGACCAGACCTTGCTTGCCGTTGGTGTATTCGCAGAAAGTAAACTCGTTATATCCAGGATTATAGGAAATCTGAATGTATTGGTCTGTTGCGACACGGCGATAGTTGTGAAAGCGACGAAAAATCTCAATGAGAGAATTGTCGTTGTGAGCCTCACATTCGCGGATCAGTTCTTTGACCTTTGATAGAGTGATGTTGAAGAACTTGACCGGTACTTGAACTCTTGTGGGAAGCGGGCCATTTTCTTTCATCCACTTCTCAGTAACTGGAGTCACTATGTCACGGCAAACTTCACGCGCTTGCTTTTCAGTGATTTCTCGAACGCCATCCGGCTCAATCAGGAAAAGATGGTCGCCACCAAGAGCGTCGAGAAAAGAGAAAAATGGATTTCCACCCTGAACGTAAGCGTATCGTGCCACCTCATTTTTACTGAAGTGCTCTTCATATTCACCCAAATTCAAAAGATGAGTATGAGATTTCCCGACAATCCAAATCATCGGAAACTTAGAATTGTCGGCATTCTCGATATATGGGCGATCGAAATTCTCAAAATCTGACTGAAAGGAAGTCATGACATCAGCCACGATATTACTCATGGTCTGAATTATTTTGGTGATATTCGGTGTCATACGAATGAAATTATGTTGGGGTTCTCTTTGTGTTCTTTGTCAAGCAGCTTCTGGATGTGGGCGGAGCGTTTGTCGTGCCACTTCCGATAAGCCTTGGTCTCAATGCCAAAATGAGGTTTGAGGATATTTCGGCTCACTTTTAGCCACATCTTGCGGCAAAAAAGAATGACGAGCGAGAGAATACCGACAAGAATGGTCAGTACGGCATTGAGGATTTCGATTGATGTCTGTTTCATTTGTGAGTCCGTTTTTTGTTATTAGAAGATTGTTGGCTCAGAATTTTATTAATGGATGTTAATAATTGATAAAGGACAATGCTCTGGGCAAACACTGCCCTTTATGCTCGTCCGATTCTGCATTAAGCGACTTTGGGAAGTTTGATACCGAGAGCCTTGGCACATTCATCCACATTGACGGTCTTGATAACCCAGCCCTCGCCGCCGGACAAATGGCTGTTGAATACGCCTTTGAACTGCTCTTTGAGAATTTTGCGGAGAGGTTTGGTTTCACCACGAAGAACCCAGCAACGGTCGTTGTACTTCACGAAAGAAAGACCGAGTTTTTTGATAGCAGCGAGGTCAGTGATAGCCACGAGAGTGTCAGTGTCGCCGGCGGTCTTGGCCTTGGTTTCGGTTTTGAGAGCCTCAGCTGGTTTGGTCTTGGCGGTCTTTTCTTTCTTTGCTTTGGCTTCAGGCTTGGCGGGAGCAGCCGGGGCGGTCGCAGGCTTTGATGCAGTTTTGGTCTTGTTGGTGATTTCAGTAAAACGTGCCTTGTATGCGTCATTTACCTGAGCGCAGATGGCATTGGCGGCAGACTTCAGTTCTTCAGTTGAGGTGTACTCAGAGAATACGCTTGTGAGTACGCTTGAAAAGTTGATTTGTATCATTTTTATTTTGTTTTTAGGAGTGAAAGAAAAAGGTCGGCACCTCAAATGAAGTGCCGACCAGAGTTTTGATTTTCGGCAGTTTAATCCTCTGCCATCGGGTCACGCTCATTGAGAATATCCTCGATACCCTCAATATTCTGACTGAGCAATTCGATTTCGGCGGTGTCGTTTGACGCCATCATTTTCTCAGTGAGGCGGTCGCGCTCCATTTCCAGTTCGGAAACAGACATTTTGTCATAATTTGCCATAGCTGTTAGTTTAGAATTATACGTTTGCGGTTGTTTTTCTTGTTTACGACCACAGCAAGGCGGCATTTTGCCTCGTGTTTCTTGCAGAGGTTGTATGACTCCACGACGTGACGGGAAGCCGGTATCAGTTCACCGTCATACAGGAAGTAGAACTTGGTGACTTTGTTACCTTTGGAATTGACGCTTTCATCTTCCACGATTTTGACAATCTCCGAATTGTTTACAGGGATAGTGTCGTTCTTGACTTTATTGGCGGCGCAGGCAGACATCGCGGCGATCGCCAGAAACATAGTGAGAATGATTTTCTTCATTGGTTGGAAATTTTAGAGATTAGCACTTGCATCCGCCATTTCAAACTCAGGTTCGGGCATAAAGGTGAACACTTCCACACCGTCAAAACTATAATCGTCATTCAGCACAAGAGAGCCGACAAGTTTCTTGTCATTCTCGATGTGGTACTGCACCAGTTGATAGGTTTCGAGGTCCACCACGATTTCACACTCGAAGAGATTTGCGTCGGCATCGTCATAGAGCAGGCAATAAGCATCGTCATACTCATATTCTTCCACCACATATTCAGTGGAGAAGAACATTCCGCTCACGGGGCGGTTTTCGGACAGATATTCCGCAAGTGATGCAGTGATTTCGTCCTGATACTTCACGAAAGAAGCGGCGACGGCACAGCCGACACCAAGAACAGCGGCGAGACAGCCAGCCGCAGCGATTTTGAAAAACGATTTCATTTTCTGTTGGATTTTGAAGGGTTAGCGTAATTGATGTACTTGCCACCAGAGCAGGAGGCGACTCTCACAGCCACACGAGGGCGACCGCAGATGTAATAAACTGTTCTAATCATTTTGATAAATTTTATTTGGTTGTTATTAAAGTTTCTCCATACGGGCAGCGTTGGCAATGCGAGTTGAAAGACCCATTTTGGGAGCGTGTTTGCGTGATGGTCTTGCACCTTTGGCGACACGAAATATCTCCCTCGCGCTCATTTCCCAGACGGGCTTGGAAGTATCGCGGCACTCATAATCGGACATAGCCTTTTCCGCTCTCACATTCCGGGAAGCGTGAAGAACCGTCACACGCTTTCCCTCGATGACATAGTGCGCCCGGAACCGCAAGTTTGCTTGGAATTGTGCGGTCACTTGGCGGCGTTGTTCAGCCATTCGCCCACAAATTCCCCACATGTTGCCGATACGACCCAGTACCACCTTGCGCCGGCGGATGCTGCATTTGCCGATATACTCTATCTCCTCACGCTTGAAATTTTCGGCATTTATATGTGCCTCACTCAAACGTAAAAGCCCAACACCGTAGGCGTTGAGCTCAGATTTGGGCATAGATACCCCTTTGAATGTTTTTGTTGCCATTGCATTGAAATTTTTGGTGAGTGTGGGGGACTCGCACCCCCAATGTCGCTAAAGTTCACCCGATAGTTGAGGCTCAGAAATACACCTCATCCTTTTCGATTTCTACGATTTCGCGGACTTCCTTGCCGTTTTCATCCTCCACCACACGGATGATGCAGAGATTTTCCACCTCTTCCCACGCCATTTCGGACTCCACAGAGCGGTCATTGTACTTTTTGAAGTCACGACCCTGTTTCAGACCGCGCAGAATGATTGCGACAGTCCACTTGTCGTCGGCGATTTCCGACAGCATAAAGCGTGAAACGCACTTGCCGTCAATCTTTTCAGCCTCTTCGGGTGTGAACACACGATAGACCGTGCCGTCCTCATCCTTGTACTTCGCCGGCACGTTTTTGAACACGCACATTTTGCCCTCTTCGGTCTGCATAGAGTCATTCCAACCCTTGCGGATAGTTCCGGGGGTGTAGCCCTTTTTCGTCACCTTGCCCAACTTGTTGGTAGTCGTGAAACGCTCCACGCCCATTGCGCTCATGAAGCCCTCCACAGTCATGCCGTCGCACGAGGGCAGTTTTTGGGTGTAAAGGGTCTCAAAGGTACGGAGTACCTGCGTGAGTTGCGAGGTCTTGGAGATGATTTCGCGTGTGCCACCGTTGATTTGCTTTGCGTTGAGGGTTACATTTGTAGCCATGATGATATAGTGACCCCACACAAGAGCGGTCACAACTGCTTTGAGGTTAATGAATAGTGGGTGGGGAGTACATTGCAAGGGCATAATATGCCACACTCCCAGTGCCGCTTTTACGGACTCACCCTATAAAGTGTTGATTGGATACATTATTTTCCAGAACGTGACGTAATTTGGCTTTTACGTCGCCCAAACACGCCCACTAAGGGGTACGGTCAGTGCGCTTGCATGGTATGCCTTTACCGCATTCGTGCGCAACCGTTTTTGCACATTTTGGACTTTTTTGCGCTCTATGCTATCCGATTGAGTCGTTTCACCCTACAAGTCGGACAAAGGTTTCCCCCGAATGGACGCATTACTCCCATTCTTCCCCCGTGCGCAGGGGCTGCATCGCTTTACACGCCCGCACTATTGCGGTTTTTACCCACACGATACAATTTTGTTGCATAATCTTTGATAACAGTATGTTACTTCGCTACTTTACACACTTTTTACCTATATACGCAGGTCATGGACTTGCAAAGGATAAAGCGAAAATTTGCTAAATTTTCCTCACTCATGGAGTCAGGGATTTCACTTTTCACACTTATTGCCAAAAGCAACTAAGCACCAATATGTCAAAGTTCTCTTGCAAGTTTTTGAGAAGTTCGGGAGCTAATCCGTTTCTCAAATCTTACACCACAATATTGCAGTGGTCTGTGGACGGTTACAACACTATCGGCAAAAATTTTTTCATAAACCCATTCTTTTATATCTATTAAGGTGTAAGGCTGTTTGTAAGGGTGTAATTGACTGATAATCAGTAATGTAAAAATCTTTATTTTCTTGAAATTTTTTTGAGAAAAGGGAAAATTTTATGTTTGAGATAGTCCCAAAAATGGATAAGGGTATTTTGGAGTGTTAAATAAATGTTAAAAAGTGGAGTTTCACCTATATATAAAAGAGGTTTCACTTTCAAAAATAAGTGAAACCAAATTATCAAATTTACCCAAACAGTTGAAAAACAACAATTTATACACAATAAGCAAAGATTAAACACTTTTTAACATTTAGACTTCGATTTTCAAGCAAAAAATGTATGTTTCACTTATTGCAAAAGTGAAACCAAAATAAGCCGAAAATGTAGCTAACTATCTGAAAATAAATAAAAAACTGGAGTGGGTGTCTCCCTTGCTCTTGAAGGCAGATGTAAATTTTTCTCAAATTTCAAATCTCGTTTTAGTAGTTGTTGTACTGAGGGGGTCAGAAACATCTCAGCCCCACAAAACACTCCAGTATCATCCAATTTTTAACCTGATTTTTGCCTCAAAACCCCTCATTCCAGCCTTTTTTACTCATAAACTGCTGATATTTCATCAGTTATCATCCCAGTCACATTTTTACCAGACCTCAGCCACCACACGCCACATCTCGCCCAAATCTCAAAACCGTCTAGAATGCCCCAAATTTCGCGCTTCTCACCCTCGGATGAATAACTACACATCTTTGCCAACAAAATCACTTGTAGGGCTTCCTATGGCCTAAATTTGGGCATTTTCCTATCATCGTACATAAACACTTTTGGCAACCATATTATTTTTCGGTTTTTGACACACCAGAAAACTCTCAAATCACTTGCCCCAAATTTTCCGGGGGTTATTTTTCAAGTCGGTTTTTGGGGCCGGTGCAGGGCGCAGCACGATCGGCGGCGGGCGGCGGTCTTATTTGTGGATTGTTTTGAAAAATTCCCAAAACATACCCCCTTAAAAATCCTTCCACTCCCTAAAACTCCTTCAACACTTTCTCAAAAAATCACAAAACAGTTTTTATAAAATTACTGGGAATGGAACTAAGCTCTAAACAGAAAACTCTAAACAGTCTTTTCAAAAGTTTGCTGGAATGTGGGGAACAGACTTTGTTAAGTTTACTGGAATAGGGAGCTATACTATGAAGTTCTTTGCCTTGGGTTCGCGCTCGCGTGTGCGCGGGTCACTCGACCGAATTTCCTTTTCGACTTTAGGAGAAAAGGAATGAGGGAGAGTGAACCACTTTCTTTCTTATTTTTTCTTTTTATTTATTTTTCTTTTTTCTTTTTCTGACCCTTTTTCTTTTTTCTGTTTTTTGTTTTTCTTTTTGGTTCTTTCTTTCGGATAGAACGTGCGCCCTGAAAATACAATGCGCCGAGCTTCCCAGCCCAGCGCACGAAAAAACCAAATTCTTGTATGAGACAAAAACTTTTCTTGTCTGATTGATAATAGTCTTTGGCCAATATTATTCAATCATCACTTCCAGCCCATACACCAAGGCCACCTGAAGTTCAGCGGAACATCCCTTGGAGTTCCGCCAGCCTTTGCAGAGATAGATCATCTCACACTCCAGAAGTCCGGCCACACATTTTCCCATCGCTTCATTGTAGGGAGTGGTCACAGACTTTACGATGTCAAATGGCGTTACAACATCATAACCTTGTTTCTTCAGTTTGGAGGCTATGGCGGTGGCGTGGTCACGTTGGCTGTTATAATCTTCCCCGGATATCGGGATTGAAATATAAGCTCTTTTCATCTTGACGATTTTTGTATCTCACTGTTATTATCATTTCTGACGGCGCTTGTTTGCTCTACGATCGCGTCTGTTTGTCGGCTTACGCTCTTCATCGGCGTTTAAGATGGCGTATTGCTTAGGCACATCAGACACCGGAGTCTTTGGAGTAAATGGCGATATAGCCATTACCGCACTAATGAGAAGTTGAGTTATCATAATCTTCTTCGGTTTTTGCTGCTGGCAGCCACGAGAACTGCCATTGATGATTTTGTGGAAAGTTATTTACGATTTTCTGAAAGTCAAAGCAGACAGCGTTGAATTGTCTTACTTTGACAAACTTATGGATGTCACCAGCGAAACAGTGAATGTAAACATCAGAGCCTTGAGTCGGATATTTTGCAAAACTGTTCCAGCGTAATGATTGCAAGTAATCTTTGAAGCTCATATCAGAACTTGAATTTGTTGTCAGGAATTACCAAACCCTTTCCGGGCTTCCAGCCTTTCTCCATTTTCAATTTCTGGAAATTCTCGATAAGGTCAACCATAACGCTATCACTTACTCTTCCGAGGTGGAAATAAATACAGCCATCTATGTTGCGGCAGTCTTTTACGGTTTTCTCAGGAAGTTGAACCATCATTTTACCGCCGACATTGACCGGCTTGAAATCATAGTCCTTCAGTTTTGAATCCAGAGCTACGACAGTGATGTTTCCGAATTGCTGATACTCAAAATGAATTGGTCTGCTCATTATCTTTTCAATTTTTGAGGAACACTGCTTTCATCACTTAATCATATTCTTCTTCCTCTGCCGAATCATGGCCCGGTTCCAGCACATGAGTGTCGTATGCGCTTTTCACATCATCCTTTGTCAGATTGAGGATATTGATTTTGCGCGTGGCAGTTCGGATCCGAGCGTATATGCCTGGATCTTCATTTTCCACAAGGTCATTCAAATGTTGGATTGCTTTGTAATTTAGCTGACGGATTCTTCCACCCCCTCTTTTCCCATTGGGGTTTCCAGTAATAATCCGATATGCCGTAGAGAATAGAGACTGTCACTGACAGTGGGGATAGATAATTTCATCTTGATTGCCAGTTCTTTGACCGACAATGCACAATCCCCGTTTTCATTAGCCTCTTCCATGATTGTCGAGACCACCATCAGCTCGTTCTTGTTCAGGAAGTATATCAGGACTTTAGGCATGGGTATAACCATTCCGTTAAAAACCTCTTCGGTTTCAACTGTTGCAAGTACCTGATACTTGACTTTGGGAAGGACTATTCCGCCCCTGAGCTGTTTAGGATCGAGCTTAATCACAATCGGCTCTGGTGGCGGCAGCATAGCCCTATTGGGTATTCGCTTCATGTTATGAACTATTCATAACACTGCTTTCATCACGTTGGGATAGGTAATATCCTCATTTGCAGATTGCAAAATTATTAAAAATTTAAGTTTGGTCAAAATAATAGGCAATTATTTCGCCTGGTTTTAATTTTTAATAGTAACTTTGCAAGTTAAAACTGGAATATACCACATGAAAACTCTGAATCAGATATATCGTTACACTGCTGATTGCCATTTCTCAGATGAGGACTGGCAAAGAGTTCTCGAATATTGTCGTAAGCGATTTAAGGGAGGAAAAATCCATAAAGCATTATATCCCAAGGCGGATTCAACATACAGGCAATTCAGAAAATGGATTGAGACAGGGTTCGGTGCAGGGGATATGGTCAGCTACGGAAATACAATGGGGATAGTGAGTAGCAGCACTCCGGCCAGTATCGTCTTGGCTGCTTATTGTGATTATGAAGGCAATCTTATTGTCAATGATATGGAAGTTCTGGAGCCTCAAAGGTTACAGACTTTGGAAGAGTCTCGTATCACTGAGTTAAGAAAACTCGTTTTTGAGAAGAGATTGGATTTTCAAGTGCGCACTGGAAAGTTTAACAAGATATACACCCCTCAAAAATATTTTTATGCCACTATAGAATACCCCAACAGTGATGAGGTAGGTGTGGGAATGTACTTAGAATCAGACAATTCCAAACATCATTTTCTCGCTTATCTCTATGGAAATAAGTTGCAGATGGATTGTTGGATTGATTCAAACTATACACCATTAAGACAAGCGACAGAAGCCGATATTAAAAGGCTTCACGCTGCAACTTCTAAGAATGGCTTGTCATTTAATGAGCGTGCCCATCAGTTTATCAAAACGCCCCAAAAAGGTAAGAATAATGTGTACTGGTACTTGAATGACCGCTTTGAATTGGTAATGGACCGAGACAACGGAGCAAAGAAACATCAGGAAAGATGGGATGCCGGTAACTACATCTTGGATTTTACTGAAGGACTACTCTTTATGAAAGAAGTAAAAAAGATGAGGGGGAAGGCGTAATGCCATCCCCCACATCTTATCGTTGGTCTATCGGTTTGAAAGTCTTTTTCAGCGCGATATCATACCAGTAATCTTCTGCTTTGGAAGCTGGAATTTTGATGGCGGCAGATTCCTGATAGTTGTCTTGGTTCCATTTCTGGATCTTGTCATGTGAGAACGCATACATTCCAACTGGTTTCTGCCTGAGAGTGGACTTCTCATTCAAGCAACTGAGTATCTCCTTTTCAGTGACATAGAGATAATCCTGATACTCTTTCTTAAACTGAATAAAATTGTCAAACTGGTGCTTGTTGTAAAAGAGCGCCCAACAATAAACGACAATCTCCATATCGGTCAGTTGATCCCATCCATCGTTCTCATCATCTTCAGCCAGCATAATAATCTGTCTGAGATAGGTGCGATTGATTTGAGCTTGCTCCTTAGAAATCTCATAGGGTTTAAGTATTGGGTCAGAAACGCCAGTCAAGTTCAACACGCCCTCTTTAGTGATTGTGTACTCCCCATTCTCTAATGGGAAATTGAATATCAAGTGAAGGCGTGAATGGTCATAGGCATTGACCTTTCTGATTGAATAACTTTTATCCCATATTCGGACGGGTTTACGATTAGAGGCCGCATCGTTGAAGTCAGCCTCTATGTCAAGAACCATCCTATCCAGGATCTTTTTCTCAATTTTATTACCCCACATATCATCTGGAGTGAACTCCTCATCATCTTCCGGAGCCACGATGTCATAAAGACAATTCAGAGCATAGGCAGCGTGAAGCATGAATGGCTGGTCACTGATTTCCCAAGGCTCATTCAAGAGCGTGTCTATATCCGACACGTCGTATGGAAGATATTTACTGCTCATTGTCGGGAATTATTAAGTCGATAGAGTCAAGCATATCCTTTGCATAGATAGATGGATTGCGCAGCATATTCATCACATTGAGTTTGATGATACGATACAGTGTTTGGCCGATAGGATTACCCGGCTGGTGCATACACGAGAATATTGCCTGGGCAACTGTGTCTGAATCGCCATGTGCTACGGCGCCACATTGTCCTTCCTTATGGGCAATGATGAGGAAGTCTGATTCATCACCCATGATTTCCTGTGCTTTTTTAAGCAACTCTTCAGTTTTCTGCTTCATTGGAATTTGGTTTACTGATAACACTGCTCTCATCACTTTTTATGTCCTGGATATTGATGAAGAAACCACAATGCTCATCACCAACATTCCATTTAGGTGGAATAGCATTGAATGATCCTTTTTCATCATTCTCCAATGCTCGATCATATCTGAAACAATCGTATCGGTCCATACAACCACGAGCATAACATTTCTTACTGCTTTTCTTCAACTGGCGATATGCCTTTAAGGTTATTTCTACCGCCGTTGTCGGTAACTGGGATATGAAGCGTTCTGGTATTGTGCCGATAGTCCATATATCATTGGATTGAATTAAAGAGCCATCTGTACGCATAAAATATCTCATTTTCCCCTTACCTCCGAGGATTAGGGTTTTGTCCTTCTTATTAGCAACTGGGTGTAGGCGTAAACACTGTTGATTGATCACCTCCATATATTCCGGGGGATAAGCAATCAATTCTTCCCAGAAGGCACATTCATAGCACACATTATTTTTTTTCATAATGTGGGTAATGTGGCTTTGGATATTGTAGCCCTGCATCCATATTTTACTTCCGCAGAGTTTACAATATGTGAGCTTGCTCAATATTCTACTCCCAGTATTCATACCTATATTTTTATAGAATCGAAGATATTGGAGATTTCTTCATCTCTAATTCCGAGATATATCATAGTAGTATCTAAGCTGGTGTGTTTGAAGATTCTGTTCAAATACATCAGTGTCTTTTCATCCCTACCGCCTTTGTCATAGACGTATCTTCCAAAAGTCTTTCTAAATGTATGAGTGCTGAAGTTGTCAATATCCAAGTCATACTTGACTGCCCATTTCTTTAATGCACGATTGATATATTGAATAGATACCGGCTTGCTTCCTTCTCCTTTTTGACCGACAAGGATAAGGTCTCTTTTAGAGGGTTTACCCATCAATTTATAAAGAGAAGTAAAATGGTCAGAAGCATTTTGCCCAATAGGAATAACGTGGGTCTTGTTGGTTTTCTTGGCTGTGATGACAATCTTTCTCTGATCAAGAACATCAGACCACCTTAATTTACATACATCGGAAAACCGCAATCCAGTACAAAATGACAAGATGCAGTAGCAGGCCCACCAATATTTCTTTTCGTCTATCAGAGTTTGAACAAGCTTCTGATAATCTGCATACGGCAAGTAGTCAGCCGTCGTGACACTTCCTTTTTTACTCATACAATTTGGAATTTGGTTTCGCAAAATTAATCTTAAAAAGTGAAACCTCCAAATATTTTTGCAGTTTCACTTTCTAAAAAATGTTAAACTTATGTTTTATTGCTGGTTTAGAATATGTTACATTTTTAAGAAGTTTCACTTTTACCAAAGGCACACCTTAATTATATAGAAAAAAGGAGCGTATGTATGACACATCACGCTCCTTGGGCTACTGCCCTATCAGGTAGTTAAGAATGGGGTCACTTGTGTTCCAGTTCTCCAAAACCCTTGCTTCCTCTTTCTGTTTTGGAAAGCTCTGAAGCAATCTCGAAGGGTTTGCCGATATAATTTTTGACTACGAGCTGGGCGATTTTTGCACCTTGCTTGATAACAAAAGGCTTGTCCTCATAGCTTTTGATGATCGCACCGACCACGCCACGATAATCTTCGTCAACCGTCCCGATGATCACATCTGCATCAAATCTCTTTTCTGTTTTGAGATCGTTAAGAGAAAACCCTTTCATTCCGTTGATGGAATATCCGCTGCAAGGTCTTACCTCACCTTCAGTATGCGGATCCAGTTCAATGGAAATGTCAATAGGAATTAGGTTACGACCCGGTTTAACAACTGAGTCTTTGGGAGCAAAGAGATCATAGCCGGCGGCATAATCATTTACTCTTTTGGGCACCTTAGCACCCGGTGATAAAAGAACTACTTTCATTTTTGTATTATAGTAATGTTTAATATTATCTTCCTTGGGCTGCTTGAAGAGCGATGTACTCACTTTCCAGCATTACTGAATTTTTGAGCATTTTTCGGGTTGAATAAATCTTTCGATCTTCTCCAACAGCCGCATCAAATTCAAATAATGTCAGTTTACCCACATCGTCTGGCTCAATCTGAAAATCGGTGGGCACCGCTCTCCAGTATCTTTTATTGACAGAGATTATATCTCCATAGGCTGCTTTGATTAAGGACTGGCGCACAGTATTGGTCAAAGTAGCGGCCTCACTGATGGATTTGAATATCGCCACTAATACGTAAGACGAATCAAAAGCCACAATGGTGGTCGGTTTATTATTTACTTCCGGCTGCGTCATTCTCTCTTTCTTTGATTAAATCACTTAGAACATCTGACGGAATCCTATTAGCGGCCATACTATACACAAACCCATTGCTATATGCAACACCATCTGTTATGACATCAGTCAAGAGGCTGTTGAAATAAAGGAACATTTCAGGGTTCACAAACGCTAAGAAAATGAAGACCAATTCTGCTGATACCAATATGTGACCATTGGTATTTTGAAAAAACAATTCTGAAGTTTTCTTATCGTTGGATTTTGCCAATGTTTCTATGAAATGCTTATTAGCTCTCATGAATACCTTGAAATCAATAGGAATCAGTTTGTTTTCTTCGATATATGCTGTATAGTCGAATACGGCTCTGTTTTCCTCTAAGAAACCAAAATGCAATCCCGCTATTTCCGGCAATAAAGTTTCATCCGTCTGGATTTCTTTTTTAAGGATTGTAGTCTTGTAGTCCATAGTCTTACTCAAACACATCCATAATCTTGGTTTCCGTGATACTGGCGATTGTGAAATCTGCCATTGTATCTTTCATCCCTTTCAGGAAATTGTCATACGCACTGCGAAAATCGTGCGCCTGAACCAAGTAGTAGGAAGAAGTCAGTTTCTCCGTATTGGTCTTTTCATTAAGGCTTATGAAATTGGCCTTAACTTTATACCAGAAGTCGCCTTCAGGGTCGTAAAAGACTTCAATGACATTAGACTTTGTTACGGCAGATACTGAAAATTCTCCTGAAATATAGGGGCGCACCTCTTCAGTAACGCGAGCTTCAGCTTCAGTAAAAGATAAGGCTTTCACAAGGTAAGGTTCGCTTACCTCCTTAATCTTTCCATTCTGCATCTGCTTTTTGAACTTTACTTTTGCTTCAATAAAAGCTCTCATATAATGTGATTTAGAATTAACAACTGCTATTCATCATTTTACCTCATCCAGATTGATGTAAAGGGCGTGGTCAGGCACTTTCTCCGGGCTTATAACCTGTGGAAATTTAGTTAACTCCCAACTATAACTGGTATATCTCTTAAAGAAATAGGTATCATAGGAAGTGCCAATCTTCAAGCAGATGTTACAACTCTCTGTCGGAGGATTACTCTTTAAGTTTTTCCAATTCGTCATTTGACTGCAATTTAAGGGAGGTTTTGATGTACTCCTATATATAATAGTATTGGGTGTATAGTGAGATTGGGCAAAGTGAAACCGCCGTCTCTATAACTATCTGATATTCTGTGATAAAAAAATTGAATTTTTTTATTTTGACTGTGTACTGAATGATTTTATGGTATTCAGGTATTCTCCGGCCAACTATACAGAGTGACTATTACCAATAAAATCAAGATTATGCGTAAACGCACTGAAAATAATTCAAACGGTAATTTCTTTACTGACGAGGCTTTGGTTGCACATTATAACCTTGTCAAAAAGACCATTACTGAATATACCGAAGAACTGACACGTCGATGCAGATACAAAAGTGTCGTAAGTCAAGTTGAGAACGGCACCATAATGGATGACCGTTCCAGACTCATAGATCTATATGAAGCCTGCTATATCCAAAATGCACATCTTCAAGGCACAATTCTTACTCTGTTTTCTCAGTTAGTGGGAAAACGATATATGTTTGCCCGTGAAGGTGAGGATGGCAAGTGGGTTCGTGACCCCAAGCAGTCAAAAATATGCCAAGGCTCACAGTTTGAAAAGATTATCAAGGGCATAATTGAAGCAGAGTTATATGGTTATACTCTTCTTGAAATTATGCCGGAACTTGACCCTGAAACTGGATTGCTGAAGGAAGTAAACAATATTGAACGCCGTTGTGTTCTTCCAGATCAACGCCGTGTTGTTCAACACTGGTGTCAATGGAGTCCGGGCTGGGATTTAGACGATGAGCAATATAAACATAACTATATTCTTATCAATACTGGTGGGTTTGGTGTTTTTGCTGCAACCACGCCCAATATTCTCGCCCAGAAATATACGGTTAGCAACTGGGTAAACTTCAGTCACACTTATGGGCAGCCTATCATTCACGGCAAAACCGAAGCTGAAGACAATGAATCGCGTCAAAGACTGGCTCGGAAAATTGGTTCGGCAGCTCAGAATAAAGTGCTGGTAACTGGTAAGGGGGATGAGATTGATATTAAAGCCTTTGCAGCGTCCAACTCTGAAAAAATTTACCAGACACTTGCGGAGTTCACCAATAAAGAGAATGACAGCCTGATACTTGGTTCAGAATCTATGGCCGGTGCTACTCAGGCTTATGTCGGATCTACCAAAGCTCACGAAAATATATATCGTGCTCGTATTAATTCATATCGTACTCGCATTGAGAACGTAATGAATGAGCAAGTGGTTCCAGTCCTTAGATACTGGGGTATAATCTCTGATGATGTGTACTTCAAGTACATGAACAAAGTTGAAATGTCTGATGAGAATAAAATCAAGCTCTATGATATGCTCACAGACAAATATGAGATTGATCCCGAAGAAATCAACAAGGAATGGGGCGTTGAAGTCGGCCAGCAGCGCAATTTTGAAGCTGGTACCGGTGGAGGCGGCCTTGGTGACTGGGATGGCGATGGTGATAACGATGGTCATCGAATGAGTGATGAAGAATATTATAAACGTTACGGTCATAATCGAAATCGTATAAATTTTCTGTCAGGGGTGCATTAAAAGGCGGATGCACCTCTGACCTTGCAAAAAAGACTAAGGCTGCCATGACTGAAGAGCAACAAGCCGAACATGACAGCGATTATCAGTCTTTGGTAGCCTTATTTATTCAGTTACTCAAATCCTTACGCAATGAAAATAAGGATGAGGCTCTTTACGCTCTTTCAGAATTAAGAACTGAAATAGCTTTTAAGCACGTTGTCAAGGGGTTGGGTATAGAAGTGGATAATGCAATTCAACTTCTGAAAAACTCTGAAGATGAAAATCTTACCCAACAAGAGAAAGACCTCATAGACCGTCTTACTGCTGCGATTCTTAATCTGATTGATTTTTCCGTTTGTGAGGAATACCAGCTTTATGATGAAGTGTTGGATATGGTTGGAGATACTGATATTGACTTCAATTCTGATGAATATGATGAATTGCTTGCTGTGTGTAAAAAGTATAATGATCAGTATTCTGCTATTGAAAATTCTGATATTGAATATGCTGGAATTGTAGCGGCAATGTGGATGAAAATGTCTGCTACGGACTATGCTGTGTATTGGACTCAAAACGATACAAAAGTTAGACCCTGGCACATGGCATTACAAGGATATGCAGCTCCCAGAGATGAGTTCCCATCCTGGATGATTCCACCCATTGAGTATAACTGTCGTTGTTTCTTGGAGATATTGGAAGTACCTCGTGCAGACGCTAAACTAAGCCAAATCAAAGGTTCTGCTAAAGATCTTGTAAAACCCAAACAGCTGAATAGCGTATATAGCGAATCTTTGGCTAAATGTGGTAGAATTTTTGGATCAACTCATAGTTATTTCTCAGTAAAAGAAGAAGATACGGGAATGCTTATGGGCTTTGTTTCCAGATTAAGAGAGAAATATTATGTCTCGGCAGAAGTTTGACCCCAGTAAAGTCAAAACCCAATTTGGCAAACATTTCTATGAAGGGCAACGTCTTGGCTCTCATAGAGAGCGACAGTATCAACAATGGCTTCGTAGCCAAAATGGTGGTACTGCAAAAGGGCGTGCCGCTTTCCCCAAACAATACAGCAAATATTTCAGTTCCGGAACAAAGTTTACCACTCGGCAAGGACATTTGGCTTACTGGGCCAAACCTATGTCACTTAAAGGTGGCTCCAATCCAAACTATAACTGGGGTCGTGCCAGCTATCTTGACTCTAAAGGAATTGTGCGCAAAGGCTCATCCAGTGAACGTTGGGGTTCTGATATAAGCCAAGGCAAAAGGGGCTCTGGAAGCTCCGTTACAATACTTCACGGCACAAAACAATGGATCCATCAAATTCAGATAAGCCTCTATGCACTTCGTGTTCAGTCAGAAAATTTCCGTGTAGTAGTTGGTCGAAGAGCGATGAAGGTGTTTCAAAACTCTTTCAAATATCAACAATTTTATAGCAACCGTTCTCGTAGATGGACTCCATTATCAGCATATACGCTAAAGAAACGTGCCAGTAGAGGTACTGGTAATCGAATTTTGAAAGAGTATGGTGATTTATACAACTCTCTCAAAATGGATGAAAATGCTGGAATGGCCAAAACAAGAATATATACTGATGTCGTACCGGCCAACTCTGCTCATCATAAAAAACATAGTATATGCTATGCCGGATATCATAATGAGGGAAAGGGTACATATGGAAGTGCGTGGAATGGCCATAAGCCAAAATCATATATTAAGAGACAGTTTATGGGTCATTCTTCTTACTTGAATCCATTTACTGACAGCTTTATGAGGAAGATGATGAAATTATACCTCTTTGATAGTGTGTTCCTTGTCAAGAAAACCTAAGCTATTATCAATAAAGACTGAACGATGATCATAGATAAGAAAAATAATAAAGTCATAAGTGGCAATAAAACTAGTTCCGTTGCACCGCCCATAGATAAACCCCAAGAGCCGCAAGAAAAGCCTCTTCAGGTTGAATCCAATGGGCCTATGGACGTATTGAAGGCTATGAAAGAGATTCTTCGCTCAGTAACCTTGGAATACGGAGTTCCAAATAGTCCTAAAATATTCAGAACGGTTCAAATAGATGATGGTCAATACGAGCGCATCATTTCTCCCAGTGGCAATAAAGAAGAGACATTGGGATTCCCTGCTGCATTTGTTCATTTCATTAACTGGAGATACTTGGTTCAGCAATCTCGCATTAATGAAGGGCGAGCAGAGTTAAGAATACGTTTCATCCTGAACAGCTTGAACGTCCATGAGGATGGGCATGATATGGGAGTGTATTATGTGGCAGAGCGTATTCATCAGACTATTCAGGAAAGTATTAGCAAGTACGAATGTCTGCAAGAACGCTGTCAGTTGGAATATGTAGATCCAATGGAGAGTTTCGATCACGGATTACAACCTTGCTGGATGACCTATGAAATATGGTTTAAGCAAAGGAATATTTGGGCTACTCGTAACAAGATTTATAAAAAATTTGTTTGCCCTCCATTTACCAATCATGCTGACCAAGACCCAACTATCGAAGGTGTTAATCCCGATGGGCATAACAATTTGGATCATCCCAGAACTTATGATGAAGCCACTGATTACATACCTCACCAAAATGAAACATAAAATACTGTAATATTGAATTTTAGCCCCTGTTAACCGCAGGGGCTTTTTTGTTGCTCACTATTACTAAGAAAATCGAGCAACAATGGCAAAAAATAAAGAATTTAAGTTTATCAAAGGAGCTTATTGCGCTGGTGCTCCTGCCGATATTTGCTACTACACTGATGTCGATTACTGGAGTGTTCAAGAATTTCTCTGGGAATTTGATTATCTCGTCAATTATGTAAATCCCAGCGTAATACGCATCCATATCAACTCTGTCGGTGGCAGTGTCATCGAGGGGATGAGCGTATTCTCAAAAATCATGGATTGTAAAATTCGCACAGAGTGTATCAACGACGCTCTGGCAGCTTCAATGGGATCTATCATCTGGGCCGCCGGCGATGAGCTTTTTATGAAAGATTATGCTCTTCTGATGATTCACAATCCATTCTGTGATGCAAACGGAGAGAAGCAATACAACCAAGCCACCGAAGCCTTCACTCAGCAGCTTAAAACCATCTATGTCAAGCGTTTTGGCCTTTCCGAAGAAGAGGTTGAAAACATAATGAATGGCAAAGAGGGGGAAGATGGAACATTCCTCACAGCTGCTCAGGCTCTTGAAAAAGGCTTTGTCGATGCAGAACACATCATTGAAACTCCTAAAGCTGTCAAGGATCAGATTCAGGCAGCTTTGAAAAACACCAAAGACATCGGACAAATCAAGGCGATTTACGGATTGGTGGCACCTACACTTCCTTCAACGACTATTAACGAACAGAATATCACATCAAATTCAAATACAATGGATAAAACTGAAATCACAGTATTTGCCGCTCTTTTCGGACTGACTGGAGAGAAGGCTACCGTCGAGAGTATTTCGGCGAAGATCAATGAGCTCAAAGCTAAAGCTGATAAGACCGAAGCTATCCAGAAAGCTCTTGATGAGAAAACAGCACAGTTGGCTACTGCAAATGCAGAGCTTACCGGCGCCAAGACTTCAATCAGCAATCTGACCGCCGATCTCACAAAGGCGAAGGACGCTCTGAAGGTCTATCAGGAAGCTGAGGCCAAGGCTCAGGAGAACAAGATCAACGCCCTCGTTGACAAGGCAATCAAGGATTGCAAAATCAGCAAGGATGACCGCGAAGATTACGTCAAGATGGCTCAGAGCGATTTTGCACTTGCAGAACGCATCCTCGCCAAAATTCCGGCTCGTGACAATCTCGGTCAGATCATCTCTCGGGCCAATCAGGACACCGCCAAAGACGGCCTCCAGACTGAAGAGCAGAAAGTTCAGGCCAAGGTCGAAGATGTTGTGGGAAAAGACTTCAAGTTCAAGACCCTCGACTAATCGCCAGCAAATCAATCATTAATATTTAATTCACAATTAACAATGGCAGCATTTAACTTTAACGCGGGTCAGAGTAACTATACTGGTGAAGTCCTTGGTGATCTTCTGACCCTTGTCGCCCAGGAGAATGAGACCTACAAGGAGGGTCTTATTCATGTCAAGTCGGGTATTCAGAAAAAGTATGCTCTTCCGCATGTTCGCCTCGGGAAGATTATCCAGGATCACGTCGCAACACCTGTTTCAAGTGTGGGCGAATACGAATTTGCAGAGCGCTATCTGACACCGGAAGATTTTATGATCTATCTGGAGTTCAACCCCCGCGACTTCGAGCAGTATTACAAACCGTTCCAGCCCACCGGCAATCTGGTGTTCCGCGAACTCGATCCCAAGGTTCAGGCGACTATGATTCGTCTGCTTATGGAGCAGGAGCAGGAATATATCAACCAGGCAATCTGGTGTTCGGCTACTCCCACAGAGCACGCAAAGATTTCAAGCAGCGACGGCTCTGTTGCAGCCGGTGCAACCGAAATCGGTGGTGATGCAGAGGCTGGCCCCATGAAGTATTTTAACGGAGCTATCGCCCGTGTACTCATGAACGCCGCAGCCTCCACTACTTCTGAAGATGCAAAGTGCGGTCAGGTCAACATCGCCGGTACCGGCACATTTGCTGATGGTGAAGCTGTAGAGAATGAACTCTACGCAATGTGGGAAGCCACTGCACCCAAGATCCGCAAGAAGGCCGGTCTCGTCATCCTCATGGACTACAAGTCTTGGGACGCTTATAACAAGTATCTCTCGGCAAAAACCATGAAATACAACGACAACCGCAAGGAGAACGAGCATCGTTTCCAGGGCAAGCGCATCATTCCTATGGTTGCTCTTCCCAACGATACAATCTTCATGGGCGTATTCACCACCGGCGTTGACTCGAACCTCTGGATGGGTGTTGATTACGTCAACGATGAGAATGTCCTTCAGGTCGATAAGCTCCAGAACAATTCTGAGCTTTACTTCTTCAAAGCTCTTCTCAAAATGGACGTCAATATCGTTCGCCCGTCGGAAATCACGGCTCATATTCCGTTCAAATATACCGCTGCGTAATCAATCACAACTTTGCAAGGCGGTGTAATAGCCGCCTTGCTTAAATTCTTTACAATTATGGGTAGAAGCAAAAAAAACGAAACAGCCAAATCCGAAGAAGCAGTTGTGGTTGATGTTCAGGTTGAAGAAGGCGTTGCAGCCTCAGAACCTATCGCAGAACAGGAAGCACAGCCGTCAAGCGAAATTGAAGAAATCGAAGAAGCACCCAAGGCCGAAAAAGCTGAAAAAACAGTTAAGGCCCCTACAGTGAAAGAGCCGGTTAAAGATATTTCGCCTCGTGATCTGGAGCTTATGCGCCTATATCCTCAGTATGAGAAAATATGGATTACACCGAAGGGATTTGTGCATCCTGAAGGCGCACCCCAGTTTCTCCTGAAAGGTGCAAAACTTTTCAAAAATAAATTTTTCAACAATAAAATCTAATTCACAATGCCTACAAATACAAACTTAGGTGGAGTTTTTACCACCGACATTGACGGCAAGCGCAATAGCAACGTGTTCCTCAGCACTGAGAATGTCGTAGGTCTTATCTTCGATACCAGTATCGTAGGTGGTCTTGACAAGGCTCTGGGAGAAGATACTCTCGCTGCTATGACTTTTGCCAAGGGCAATGTTGTGGAACTTAATACCACAAAAGATGTAGCTGAGGTCGGTATCGACGATACTGTTCTTGCTGGTATTGCAAAATATCATCTTGACAGTTTCTTCAGTCTGGCCGGTGGCACTCAGCGTATTTTCGTTTCGTTCATGAACAGCGACGAGGATCCTGATTTTGAGGCTGTCGAGCAGATGCAGCTTGCATCCGGCGGTATCATCTATCAGATCGGTGTATGGACTGGCAAGCCTATTGCCAAGATCAACAGGGACGGATCCTATTCGGTAGAGACCGGAAATATCTGTGCAAAACTTGAAGCTGTTGCTGAAGTTCTCGGTGGCAAGGTTGGCATTACCAACTATGAAGGTAATGCACCTCTCAACATTCTGATTTCAGCTCCTATACTGAATGAGGCTGTCATCGACATCAAGAAGCTCCCGGACCTCAGCGGCCTCAATATGCCGAAGGTGACAGCACTTCTGGGCCAGGCTCCCACTGATACAGTTCACGAGCTCATGTATGCGGTCAACCATGTGAACGACACTCCTTCTTATGCCCTCGTAGGTTGCGTGGGTGCAGCTCTGGGCTGCCTTGCAGTAGCTCCTGCAAATGAGAGTATCGCTCATGTCGCCAGCTTCAATCTTGCTGCTGTGATGCAGGATGCAGAACTTGGTTTTGGCAATCTCGTCGATGACGCAGAAAACAAGACCTACGCTTCGGAATCCTCCTTCACAAACATCAAGACCATCGGTTATACAAAGCGCAACGAATATCTGCACAAACACGGATATGTGTTCCTTGTCAACTACGACGGTCTTGAAAACAGCATATTCTTCAGCAGCGACCAGACTCTCAGCACCGGCGACTATCGCACCCTCGCTCGTTGTCGAGTGATGCACAAGAGCCGCCGTGTAGTGCGTAGAGCACTTCTTCCCCGCGTCAACTCCAATGTTGAGGTCGACATCACTTCCGGCAAGCTCTCTGCATCTGTCGTAGCTGAGTTCCAGAACATTGTTATCGAGGCTTTGGATAAGAACATGGTCGAACCCGGCACCGCAAAACCCCAGGTAAGTGGACGCACTTGCACGATTGATCCCGATCAGAACGTACTTGACACCGACGCTATAGATATTCACTATAGCCTCGTTCCTCTGGGTGTAACCGGTGAGATCAAGGTCACTGAGGGCTTCTCCAACTCCATCTAAAGCCAATGTTTAATCAAATAATATAATACAACAATGGCAGCAACAATCAATAATGTAGCATATAGTTGGTCGATGATTCAGCTTCAGACCAACCTCGATGGCGAGAGTGCTCAGAACCCGATTTTCGTTGATTGTACCGCTATCAAGTGGGACACTAAACGTAAGATCGAGTCTATCTACGGACTCGGTGGCCAGCCCCGTAAACGTGGTTTCGGTAATGTGACCTATGAGGCAAGTATCACACTGCCTTATGGCACTCAGGTTGACCTCCGCGACCGCTCAACGGACGGCACACTTCTGGGTCTTGGTGAGTTCAACCTCATCATCTCGTGGGTAAACGACGTAGCCGCAAACGTCACTACCGAAACCGTCACCCTCGCAGGCTGTATTCTGGCCGAAGGTGGTATGGATGCAAATCAGGACGATACCTCTATCACAAGAGAGTTCGATCTCCATCCGCATCGTATCTACACCGGCAAAGTACAGAGCAACGCAAACATGAGCTGGTCACACGAGCTCTACGGTGGAGCCTAATCGGTTTTCTTGTTATACTTCAGTTGGAGAGAGTGGTCAGAAATGGCCGCTCTCTCATATTTTTTTCAAGGTTTACTATTATATATTGACGACGCCAAAAACGTCAAACTGATTTTTAACATTAAAACCAAATAAACTACACAATGGCAAAAGAAAAGAAAAATGCAGAAGCTGTAGCTGAGTTTCAAGCTGCGCCCGCAATCGAACTGGTCGGTAACGTGAACGTACCCCTCGAAATCCGTGAAGAAATCGTCAAGAAGGCCGAAGCTCTGAAGGCCGAACACAAGCTCCGCAAGATCTTCATCGTCATCGTCGAAGGCGAAGAAGGCGATGAAAAGCCGCTGTATATCGGCTATCTGCGCCGCCCCAGCCTCATGCACTTCAGCCAGTATATGAACTTCGTTCAGAAGGACGTGGTTCAGGCCAATAAGATGCTTGCAACCAACGTATTCCTCGCCGGCGACCGTGAGCTTGTTGACGATGATGAGCTCTTCCTCTACGGAACTATGGGTCAGCTTTCGCAGATCATCGACTCCCGCAACGCCGACATGGTAAAAAAATAGAGCGTTGTCGAATAGGCAAAGAGGATGTGTATAGACAACGCCTCGCACTAATGACATACTACTATCCTCATTTGGATTTGAATGACATGACAGATGATGATTTTGCCTTTTGGTCAGAAAACGCCTACTGGGTACATTCTCAAATGCTCATGGTTCAGCAAGCCAATACAGTAGGTATGTTGACAGGAGGTGCAAAATAAATCAAGATAGGAGCTTCACGGCTCCTATTCTTGTTTTTGGACTATTATTATAAAAAGTCAATATGGCACAACTCAGTTATATAAATACTGGGGTCAAGCAGACTCCAGACTTAACTTTCAATATTCCTACAGATGAAAGTGTGGGAGCCTTCTTGTTCGATACAAGTGGTTTTGACAAACCATTTGACAGCTTTCCATTACTATATCATAATTTCAAAGATGGGCAGATACAGTGCATCAAAAATATGGATGATGCACTTCTGTTAGGCATTAAGAATGATGGTTTTCTGAATAACCTTCTCTACTATCATCTCGCTCAATTTTTTGATTTTATCGGAGATAACCAGGCTGTGTATATAGCGATAGCCGATTGTTCTAAGGACTGGGATGTGCTTCAATATATGCAGCAACAAACCAGTGGCCGGATATTTCATATTGGAGTGTGGACTTCCCAGCCAATATGGAATAAGAAGTCTGATGGCACAATGGGATTTACACCACTGATAACAGATCTTCAGGCCCAAGCCAATGAGATTAATGGAAAAATCGGTGTTTCAACTCATGCTATGGTGCCTCTTCACATTATGTTGTGTGGCAATACCAATTATATAGGTGGCGATCAAATCCGCTATAAACAGCTTCCCAATGCCATTGAATTGAATTGTCCTAAAGTATCTATCGCTCTTGTTCAAAATGGCTCTCAGGAAGTCCATCAAATGCAAAGTAACAATCCTCTTCAGGCTCCAGTTTCATCACTGGGATTGATTATGGCTTGTCTTGCTTTATGTGGCGCCGAAGAAAGTATCGCATCTATTGAAAAATGTGATTTGAACAAAAACGAGGGTTTTAATAATCCTGAATGGGGTGTTGGTAGCACCGGCACTCCTATGGATAGCGTACACCGAGTATGGACCAATACCATATCATCCAGAGGCTACATCATCCCAATAGATTATGAGGGGCTGGAGGCTTCATATTTTCTCAGCAGTGACCAAACCTTATGCGAAGGTGACTTCAGCACAATCGCCAATAACCGGGTAATGCACAAATGCCGTAGAGCAATGTGTACGGCACTTATCCCGTATGTCAACAGTAATCACATCTATATTCCAGGTACCCATAATATTAGTGCAACCTCTATCGCAATCATAACAGACTCTATCAATACCATTCTTGACTCTGTAATGAGAAATAAACAAGGTCAAAATCAGATTAATGGCCGTGTTGTGACTTTCTTAGAAAATGATGAGATTCTGGAAAATGATTCAATCTCTATGAAACTGGAAATTGGCCCGGTCAATTATAGCGGATTCCTTTCAGAAGAAGTTTCACATGACATAAATTAAGATATTGTAGGTTTAAGCGTATCAAATAAACCACTCGCCCCAGGTCAATAAAACGGCTTGGGGCTTCTCTTTGACTATTAATAGGTAGCAAATCATTAAGCATTACTACCAATGGCAGATTACAAAGATTACATCGTCAGGTATGACATTATTGCTGATGTAACCAAGGCGGCCGAGGGGCTTCAATCTATTGCGAATATCGCAAAGGAATTTGAAGGCCCAATGAATACGCTTAAAACTGCGATAACTCAGGTTAGCCAGTCGGTATATCAGCTCAAACAAAACTCGCAAATGACATTTGCACCGAAAATTGATGTAGGTGCTTTTAATAATCAGTTGCGAGCTATGGTGACACAAGTCCGTAGTGCCGCCGCCGAAATGCACACAGCAATATTCCAGGCTCTTTCAGGAAACACTGCTGGTACAAAAGTAGCTCAAAAAGGTATTGGTTCTGCTCTTGGTGGAACCAGATCAGTTGCAGCCATAAAGAAGGATATTGAGGCGTATAACAAAGAGTTAGATAAACTCTTAGGTACACCTAAAAAAAATAAAAATGGCAGCGTTGTAAGAGGTCGTGATGGTCTAATCCAGATGAACAAAAATGGATTAGCAAAAGCCACAGCTCAACAGCAGGCAATTTACCAAGAGAGACTTACAAACTTAGAGGCTCAAAAAAGAATGTATCAGCAGCGTATTCAGCAGTGTAAAGCTGAACTTGCTGTTGCAGAAAAACTTGAAAAGGAAACAGCCGCACAACAAGCAAAGGCTGCAAAGGCTCAATCAAAAATTGCAGCTACCCCTACTTCTAAATCAACTGCCGCATCTCAGCCGGCAAAACTCACCAATGTCACTCCAGCCGTTATCCGAGAATGGAAGAAAGCATTTGGTGATGCAAAAAGTAAGGCTCTTACAGTTAACATCAGAGGCAATGCCACTGGTGCTGGTGGCGCATTGACCGTTATAGAGCAAATCCAGGCTTCACTAAAGGCTTTACAATCACAAGGCACATTCAATATCAATCCGATACTGAATACTGAAGGATTTGCCGCTGCTGAAGCTCAACTCACACGTCTTGCCGGCCTAAGTGCTGCTGTCGTTGCTCCATTCACTCCTAAAGACAACAAGACTAAAACTGGTAAATCATCCAGTCTTGTTTCTGCTCTTACCAAGGATGAAAAGACTAAGCTCACAAATGCTCAAAAGCAGATTAAGGTCTGGAATGATAAAATCGCTCCTATCCAGTCTCGTCTTGATGCAAATCGAGCCATTCCAGAAGATCAGCGTACTCCCGCGATAAAAGGGCAAATTACTCGTGATACTAAAACGCTTGCGGCATATCAGGCTAATCGAGCAGAACAAGAGAATATTGTCCGAACTCTTCAGGGAAAATCTACCGCAGCGGCACAAGCAGTTACAAAAACTGTAAAACCTCTGGCTCTTGATATTGTAGGCAATCTCTCAAAAATCAATGTTACAGCCAAACCCCCGGTAATATCAGTTGTAGGAGAAATCACTAAAATCCAAGGTAAAGTTGCAGAAGCTATCCCGGTCAATGTAAAAATAATGGCCGATCAGGTGGCTGCATCTGTAAGATCAATTCCTGCACCAACTTTGGATGTTAGGGTAAACTTATTAACTGATAAAGCCCAGCAGCAGTTACAAACCTTAGCCGCACAACAAGCAAAGGCTGCCCCCAAACCAGTAAAAAGCACTGGTGCTGCCACCTCAACCACACCACACCCCAAAACGAGTGTGGTTGGCACTACTGTTGCGCCCACAGCAAAGGAAACACCAGTTTCTACTCCAGTTAAAGGAAAGAAGTCAGGCACTACAACTCCTATAACTGCAACGATTGATACCAAAGACATAATCAGTCAAATCAAAAGCATCCCACGTCAGACCATACCCGTTGCGGTTAAATTGATGTGGGAGAAGGGTGTTATTGGCCGACAGGAACAAATTAAAAAGATGGCCGGCAGTATTCCTCCCATCAAACTTAATTTGGATATTACGCCGGCAATCGCAAAACTGGAGGAATTTATTACAGCTGTTAAGGCTGCCAGTCCTCAGAATATCAATCTCACTGCTTCTGGTGTAGCTGGAGGCGCCGCTGGTCAGGCTGGCACAACTCCAAAGACTGCTGGTGTTGGTGTTGCTCAAAAGAGTGGTAAGCAGGCAGGACACACGGGCCATCAACCTTTGACTCCAAGACAATATAGAGATCAACTTGGAGCACATTTAGCCAAGGGTGGTATACTTCCTTCAAATTATGCAACTCAGATTGCAGATCAACAACGAAGAAGGGCGTGGCAGCTTGACCAAATGAAGCGAAATGCAATGGCTGCTTTTGCTCAAAAAACGCCTTATGAGCTTGCCGAAGAAGAACGATTAAGAAAATTAGCTCCCACTACTGCTGGAACAGGTAAAAATAAAGTTGCTTGGGGCTCTTCAGCTCCGGCAGCTCACACTGCGCCTAATGGATATAAATGGGTTAGAGCTAACGATCTTACATCATATCTTAATCCTGAACAACAGCAATACCTGGCAAAACTCAGGGGAGATGAAAGTAATGCGCGAGGAAACGTAGCACGAATCCAGTCTCAGATTGCTCGTAGCACTGGGAAGTCTAATGCTCGTCTGGAAGCGGCAAAGACACAATATGCAGCTATCCAAAAGCAAATGGAGCCATATTTGAAACAGATGGCACAGCTTGAGGAAATGAAAAAACCGCTTCTTTCTTTGAAAAAGCCTAATAAAAATCAAAGAAGCGCCATTACCAGAATAGAATCCTCCCAAGCCGCACTACAATCTCAAATTGACCAATATCGTCAGGCACAAGCCCCATTCGCTAATGCAATTCAGCATGAAACAGCATTGATGGCTCGATATGGTACGATGTCAAGTAATGCTCTTTCTGCCGCTACTCAACAACATTCTTCAGCGCGAGCTGCTGTATCAAGATATACAGATGGCTGGAAATTGGCTCAAATAAATCCCAAGGGTAAGCCAAGTGAGTCTAATATTCAGAAAGCTGCTCGTTTACAAGCTCAGGCTCAAAATGCGATGTTGCCCTTTGCCCAAAACAAAGAGCAACTGAATATGCTCACCAAACATCGTCGTTACTTCCGTCAAGCAGTAGCGACCACTGGTATTATGCCCACTCCGGGAATGGAGGCTCCACAAATGCTGAAATATCTGCAAGGAGTATCAACTCAGATGCAGAAAGCAAGTGTGGCGGTGCCTTGGACGTTGCAAAGTCAAATCAATAAACTTGAAGGCGATGTAGCTAAGACCAATGGTGTCGGCCAGCCCACACAATCTCGCGGCACTGGTATGGTGCCTATGCGAACTGGGCAGCCAAAACCATTCTTTGACCGTTCTCGTAGGTGGGCATATCCATTTACGGGCCAGACTTCTTTTGGTGTTCGCACACCTATGGCTGTGGATATGGCCAAGGGTATGGGCGTGATGTTTGCGATTGGTGGTGCAATGTCAGCAATCGGAAGCTCATTCAGTCAGGCTATGGAGTACCAGAACACAATGCGCACTACCCAGGCCATACTTCAGAATGGTACTGACACTTACAGTCAAAATTCATTCAAGAATATGGAAGCAACTGTGCGTAATGTTGGTGTCAAGACAAAATTCTCTGCTCCTGAAGTTGCCAGTGCTGCTCGTTTTCTTGCTATGGCCGGTTATGATATAGATGCAATTAATGCAGCGATTCGACCTATCGCAGACCTTGCTCTTATCGGAGATTCTGATTTGGGCGAGACTGCCGATAAGATGACCAATATTATGACCACCTTCCAGATTGCTCCTGATCGTATGCGTGAGGCAGCAAATATTATGGCTACAACCGCTACTCGATCTAATACCGACCTTATGATGTTGGCCGAGTCAGCAAAATATGGTGGTGGTGTGGCAAATATGTATGGCCGTAATGACCCCAATCTTTTTGCCGATACGATGGCATTATTTGGTGTCATGGGTAATGCTGGTATTCAGGCTTCATCTGCTGGTACTGCTCTCCGTATGATGTATCAGAACCTCTTTAAGCCAAACAAAAATCAGAAGGCAGTTCTGGATATGATGAAACAAAGCTACGGGATCACTACCCTCAAAGAAGATGGTAGTTATCGTGCTATGTCCGACATCTTAATCGAAATGGCCCAGCGCATACCTGAAAATCAAATGGCCTCTATTGTCGGTAATCTTTTCCGAATCACTGCTCAACCTGGCGCCGCTGCAACCTTACTTGCCGCTGCCGGTGGCGATAAAGGGGTTGCCGAAGAGATTGGGACTGGTATCGAAGCTGTGTCGAACAAGATGAGTAGTAAGGCTGGTCTTAGCTCTCTTGTATCTCTTATGCTGGCAAACCGTAATTCCGTCAATGGAAATATCTCTGGTGCTATTGCAGAAGAGAAACAGAACACCATATCAGGTCTGTGGGCACAAGTCACATCAACATTTACTGAAGGCATTGTTCAGGCGTTTGAAAATCGTCAAGGTGGATTTGAAGAAATGTTGAAAAAACTAAGAGACTACCTTGCTAAACCCGAAACAATCCAGATGATGCAGAACCTTCTCGATTTAATCATTGAGATAGGCAAAGTTATGGCGTGGTTTGTCAAGATATGGGCCTCTCTCTACAATGCAGCTCCCGGACTTATCAAATTCTGGATCACATTCCAAATGAGTATTACCCAGATAGGTGCGCTCATTGCTCCTATCATATCTTTGATTGGTGTATTTGACCGTCTCAAAGGCTCCATCATGGCTTTGGCCGGCATATCTGCTGCCGGAGGCACAACAATGACACGCAATGTGGCCGGTCGGGTTGTTGCTGGAGGTGCGGCAAACGCTGCTATAACAAACGCTCCATTCATAGTTGGTTCTGGTAAGTGGGGCACAAACAAGGTTATCCGAGGCAATATCGCTACCAGAGCGCATAATGCTATGGCGGCAAACGCTATATTGGCCGGAGAGTTAGCTCTTAGTGGAGCGAACAAGCGAACTACATTGGCCGCGCTCAATAAAGAGACACGCCAGCACTATGCAGCAGTGCGTGAACGAGCCGTGAGAATGTATGGCTCGGCCAGAGCTGGGCGTGCTTTCCGAGCTGCCATGACCGCTGTGCCAACTATGGCTTCATTCGCTCCGATGTTTGGTGGACTGAAGAGTATGCTTATGGGATTACTTACTGGATTGGCCAAGGCCGCCGGATTCTTGGTAAACCCTGTAACATTGGCTGTTGGTGCTGTGGCTGGACTTGGATATGGTCTCTATAAGCTCAAACAGCGCATAGATGGCACCTCTGAAGCCCAGCAACGTGCAAGAGTACAGGCCAACAAAGCTGCTGATCAAACCCATCGAGAACTTACCAAGGAAGGTCAGTGGTATCAGGATATGATGAATGAGAATATTCCTGAAGCTGCTCCTGTAATATCCAGTATTAACACTACTCAAATCGAGAAATATAATGCGGATAAGCAGAAGTTCAATCAACTTTATGCGACAATTTTTAATGATTTCTCAAAAGATGCAAGTAAGCAGTCAATAAATGATGTTACGACCAAGTGGAAGAATGTCATAACTGCAAATCCAGCTTATTCTCTCGCTATCGGTAATGCACGGAATTATGACTTCTCTAAGAAGCATAAGCAAATGGAGTACAACCTTCATAATGATGCAAGCAATCTTGGTATAGCATTGTGGAATATGTGGCATGCCGATGAAGATACGGCCATAAATCAACGCAATGGTATGGTTCAGGATGCACTTATGATCGAAGGTGCAAATGACCTCCGTACTCAGCAGGCCATACGAGAGATTGCGGAACTCCGTCAAAAGTATCTTGCTGGAGAGACCACATATAAATCTGAAATCGAATATCAGCAGGCAGCCTTTGCCATAAGAGACAGATTCATGTCTCAGTTCACTGCTAAATTGCCTTCTGCCGGAATGACACCTGAACAATTCCAGCAGACAAGCAACCGTAGTGTTTATGACCAGTATCAGTTAGGTGCGCAAAACCTTCTTGATGCAACTATCAATGGTCAAATGGGTACCTTGGTGGGAAAAATGAACGCTTATCAGTGGTTGTCAGATGCAGAGAATCGCGCCAAGTTATACACTGATGAATGGTATAACGCAATCTCCAATATCATTGGTGATTATCACGTTATATACAACGCCGTTTCAGCTGATGGGCAGCAGCAAGCCAATATTGAGTTAATGCTTTCCACTCTTCCGAATGGTCAGTTGAACTTCACGAATATCTTAGATCAAATCCGGACCAAGGTCACAAACTTTAACCTGACTCTTCAAGGGTTCACCGACATTATCGGAACTGCATATAAGATGATGGCCGAAGCTGGAATCATTGACATTAGTGATGCAAATAATCTGAAAAATCAAATCCGTCATCAACTTAATGGTGCTAAATACGGAGATGAAACTCCCAGACAATACTATGCTCAATGGATTGCCAATAATTCCAATTCAGAATGGGTAAAAGCTGGTATCACTGAAAAGCAGTATGTGGACTTTGTGATGGGCAGATCCGGCAATACGATTAATCTTGGTAATCGTGTTGTGACACGTTCCGGAGAGCAACAGCAGATGTATAGCAACATCTCGCGCAAAACTGCCAATACCATCATTGAACAGAACAAACACTTGACGGAAAAGGCAAAACAGTTTGGAAACAACAATTCTGGCACTCAGAATACTCCGACCTCAACACCAACTCCGGCTCCAGCGAAAGACCAGCAAGCATACGCTTCTCACTATGATAGAACTGCGGCAAGACCCACTCAGGTTGTATTCAACATTAACAATCTGGCTAATTTTGACCGAACCACAGTGGCCTCCAGTGCTGAAGAGCGTGATTTGATTGCGACAATGGAAGATAGAATAGCGGGAGCTGTCTATCAGATGTTTGCCGAAGCCTCAAATCAGGCTCAGCGAGTAATGGATCTTACATAATCGTAATGCCGCCAAGTACCGAAAATTTGTCGGGAAAGGCGGCATTTTCATTTTCTCATCACAACACTATTATAGAGTATGAGTACAAGTCTAAATAACCTCGCAATAACATCCACCGGCAGTGCAATGGCTTCTACAATGGGGGCCTTGTTCAATACTTTACAGAGTAAAATTGCCAATGGTGGTAGAGATAGCAACTGTAAATTTTACTACAAAGACGGCGCCGGAGGCTCACTACTTCAAGTAGCAGTCAAAGGGGTTGTCCGGGGAGCTGTATCTGAATTGAAAAATGAAGCGGTCAATGCTTTTAACTCCCTTCTGAATGGTAAGCGAACAAAAGATACTGTCGGTGCAGCATGGGTAGAGTCTGAACTGAAGAAACAAGAAGTTGAGGCTAAGGAATACGGTATGATGCAGGTCGATGGTGGAACCATATACGCCTTGGATGATTGGGGTGGTAAAGCTCCAGAGGCATTGATGTTGGGTATTGAACTTGATCAAAGCATTACTGTCACTCAGAAATTCCCAGTATATCGTACCAAAGTTGTCGATGCAAAGAAAGGTATCTATAAGGAGCAAGAGCCTGATACAGTGAGCAATACCGTAACTACAAAAACCTTGGTTTGGTATGACACTACCGCATTGATTACAATCAATTCCGACAAAAACCTCATAGCCACCCGTGTGACTGGCCGAGACTATAGCCGAAAAGAACTGGTTTCCAATGGCGATATAAAATTCACAGTCTCAGGACAGATTACCAGTGGTAAACCTGACATCTATCCGGCAGAAGATATGCAGAAGTTCTATAAGGTTATGCAATACAAGGGTATCATCAAAATCAATAATATGGTACTTGACCAGCTTGGAATTACCCATATTGTTATTGAGAATTTTAGTGTCTCTCCGCGTCAAGGATACAAGGCACTCCAGCAATACACATTCTCTGCTATCGGCCTCCAGCCTGAAAATGAAATCGAAATTTCTGAAGATACGGTTTCTATCATTCCTCAGAAGAATGTATCGGCCAAGGATGATGATGGCAGCGAATGGATGAAGATGTTGAACAACCAGCTTGAAGGACTGAAGTCTATGGCAGCCGATGCACTCAAACAAGGAATTGGACTCGCCGCCGGTCTGCTGGAAGATGAGTTATAATTATGGCTTCAGATTTAACAGCACTCCGAACTCAGCGACCTGATTTAGTTCAGCAGGTCGAATACACCCTCACGCCCAAATACTATCAGCATAAGGCGTATGAGGATAAACTCGCTATACTCGTTTGTCAGATCAAGATATGGAAGGCTAATGGTAATGATTGGTTTTCCATACCTTCAGCTAATCAATGCCTCACCATTAGAGAATGTGAAAGCATTGAAGTGTCAGACTCAGCAAAAAACCTTATCAATAAGGCTGTAGTTAAATTTCCTCGTGGCACTGTAATCAATCTCTCCAGCAGAAAAGAAAAGGATGTAACAAGTGGCGATAAAGCAGACTCAACTGATAAAGAAAACACTCTTATCACAGCTAATAATGATGGTGATATCACTACTTCTCCGACAGCATTATTTAGTGAAGATGGAATTTCCACCACGTCTATGGCCGCCAACTATGATGATAAGGGATTGATAGATTTTAACAGAACAAAGAATGAGCCGGCCTTATTAAGCCCCAACGATGTTGCGGTTGGAAATCGTATTGAAATCAGACTGGGATATGCTTATTCAGAGACTGAGTTCAAGAAAATGAACACTGCTGACAGTGATCCCAATATGGATGTTGTATTTACCGGCTTTATCACAGCCATTTCAGTAGATACACCTCTGGAATTGGAGTGTACCAATATGGCTCATATCCTTGCCTCTGTCAGTACTCCCAACATATCGGCCAAAGCCACATTAATGGTTAAGGATTTTCTCGATGATGATGGCACATATCATCTCTTACAAGATACCGGCATACCTCTGGCCGCTGCCAGCAAAGGTTCAACCATATCAGTAAGTGGTGGCTCTATCAGTAACAATCTTACAATAGCCGATGTATTGACTGAATGGAGTAAGAGCGGTGTCCTCTGCATAATGGAAACCAAGTCAGACGGCTCTGTTCAACTCCGTGTCGGCTTGACTTATTATGCCGGGAAAGGAGATGGCCTACCGAACAATGATAAGAAATACATCACCTACAATGGGGGAAACAACTCAGTCAAACTCATTCAATTTGACTGGGATGTCGCTCATGACAAGCTCAATCTCAAACGCAATGATAAAAAATATCTTGCAGTTGAAGCTCAGGGGCGGACAAAGGATAATCAGTTTTTTAAGCTGACATTGCGTAAAAATCCCAATCCTGATGATGAGGGGTGGGTAATTGATAGCGATGGCCAGTTTCAGGTTGTCAATCGCCGTAAGGTAAAAGATAGAAAGAAGATGAAATTCGTCAATGGCACCTACAGCACAAAGCGTATTGAAGGACATTTGACGGATCCGGCAAAACTCGACAAATATCACGTCATCCAGTATATCTCAACAAAAGTTGGTATTACGGAGGAAGAGTTGATAGAAGAAGCAAAGCAATATTGGGCAAACTATAATCCCAATGGCATATCCGGGTCGATTGAAATATTCGGAGATCTTCTTGTCCGTCCTACCGACATTATAGGATTGATAGATGTTCGACAGCCTGAAAAGAATGGGTATTACTATGTTGAAGCCGTTAATACCACTTTCGGAATGAATGGTTATCGCCGAGAACTTCATATCCCGTTTAAGATCGCCACATTCTCAAAACCAGTTCAAATCATTTAATCATTATGTCGCTCAAAGGAGGAATCAATAAATATTCCGGCGATGTGCGCCGGTCAATAGGCCAAATGGCTCGTCAAGGTATGACTGGGCCTGATGGCGCAGTGCGCGGAACTAAGAAAATCATAGGGTATGTATGTGCCATCCATGAAGAGGGGGATTTGGCCGGAACTATAGATGTTCAGGAATTTAACTATGAGCCTGATGAATATCCGATTATGGGTACCGGCCATCACGAGGGAGTGCTTCTGTCTGCCATTCAGGATAATTCTAATGGTGTTCTGATTGTTCCCATGCTTTATTCAGAGGTTGTTATTGTTCAGAACCCCACAGACGGCCAGGAATATGTGATTATGTATAGCCACGCAAAGCGTATTCAAATGCTCGCTCATTCGCTTGAAGGAGAGGATGATGGCGTGATTGAAATTGGTGTTACTGAGACAGAAAAACTTGTCGAGACTGATGATGGTTTGGATAAGGATTATTATGAATTGGAGCCAACTAAAAATAAGACCAATACAAAATACACCTGCACCACCATCACTGACCAGATTATTTCCCCGGATGATGAAGAGGGGTTCAAAGAAGAAAAAACTGTTGAGCATAAAATCATCACAGTAGGTGACACGAAAATCACCATTGATGGAGAAAACGTAATGATTGAGACCAGTGGCAAGGTCTCATTTCAAGTCGGAGGCACAACCATTACCGAAGAAGATGGCTCAGTGAATATCAAAACCGATAAAGCCAAAATCGAAACAAGCAGTTGTGAAATCAAAGGCTCCGACGTAAAAGTTGACGGAACTTCAGTTACCATTACCGGTGGCACTCTCAAAACCAAAGGAGTATCAGCTACCGACTTAAATGGACCGTTCAATGCCATTAAAGTGTGTCCTTTCAGTGGTGCCCCTCATTGTGGATCATCAGTTAGTGGAACTTAATTATGAGTAAGTCAGCTTTTGCACAAACAATCATATCAAAACTCAAAAGTTCAATAGGCACTTCTGGCAAAGATTATTCTGCCGGGAGTGCCACTGCCGCTATGAGTGCAGTAGCAGCTGGAATTACTGAGTATCTGATAGCCAACACTACAGTCGTAGTTGCTTATGTTGGTATTATCCCTGGCATTCCACCTGCCCCAGACCCATTAGTGTCCGACACTTTTAAGATTGTTGGCAGTTGCGCTCCCACTGGTCCATCGAATAGTTTTGATAGTTGGATTAAACAAATTGAAACTAATATCATTGCCGGATTTCAGTTAGCTCCAATGGGTAGCGGAGGGTTGGTTTTCCCACAAAAGCCATTTCTGCCGATAGGAATAGTAACAACTCAAGCCAATCTGAAAGCCACACACGATGTAGGAGATAAAGACCCACAACAAAAAGTTTGGGAAGTGGTATGTGGGGAATTATGGACTGGATCAACAGTCTTGCAATGAATGTGACTCCCGGCGCTGCCACTCATCCAACCGTATCATCCACCGGCACAGCAACTATAACCAAAATAACCATAAGTTGAGCCATCAGATTTGACTATTATAGATAAAACGCAGTCAAGAAAGATGGTAAGAGACTTAATCATAGATATGAAGGAGCGCGACTTGTTAACTGAGGACAAGTCCAATGCGTCAGTGCCGATGTTCGACTCATTGTGGGGTAATATCTTCGATGAGGATAAAGAACTTGACATTCTTATCTGTAACATTATTATTCCCGAAGCCTACTGGAGTATTGTAGGATATGAAGATGGCGAAATGACTTGCCGTTTCAAATCTCCATACATACCCAATACCAGCAATTTCAGAATCAGACTTGTAGGATTACGCGATGGCAAGTATTATGTCTTTGAAAGAATCAGAGGCGATTTTGGTTTGCCAGTAAATAGCTATGTCCTTAGCAAGAATATTGCCGCCCCCATACCGGCTTGTATGCTTCCATTCATAGATATTGATGGAGAATTTATGATCAAGATGGTGCAAAACAGCAAGTCGGAGGTACTGGATAAGGCATACATATACTCTGCAAAAAGCACTGACATCAGTATCAATTACAGTGATGATCAGGCTTCGCAGCTCCTGACATTGTGTGCTCCCGGAAAAAGTTATAGATATCCGACAACTGGCGTGGGCATTACCAAATATTTGAATTGTATAGTAGCTCATTCTGATTTACAGAAAGTTCTGGAAGCTCAATTTAACGGCGATAAGAAACCCATTCAGGATGCAGAATTTGATAACGAGACGTGTAAGCTCGATGTGCTTTTTAGCCCTGAAAAGGAAGAATCAGATATAGGCTTAGATGATATTGATGACCTCAATCTCTCATTCTTCAGTCTGTTTACCGATGAATATGTGCGACGCAATGTAGTTCTGAATGAACTATCAGATACCGATTTTATGGAGCTGTTAAATGGCTATCCCTACGTTCTTAATATTCTTCTGTTTACGGACTATACAACCAGTGTTTCCAGAATAGCCAATAAGGTCGAACCCGGTCAATTCAATGGTGTGGGAGAGATTGTTCCAAGTGATCAATACTACATCGTTTCTGCTACCTTAGAGGCGAATACTATAGTTATGTTCAACGATGAGACCGAGGATAATGTAAAGGACGCTCCAATTTTCATCATCAATGATAACGATGAGACCCGACTCTATACCGCATTGGTCGAACAACCATACTGGCTCACTGAAACTTGCCACAAGTGCTTTATCCTAAAGCGCCGGGCAGTGGTGAAATATATGATTCGCCAAGATCAATTCCACGCAGGAAAGGGATTGTATATGGTGCCTCAAACAAGTGCCAATATCAAGAATATGCTTGGACTGGTACAAGACATTCATACCGGCCGACTCCTTGGTATCGTATCAAACAGCACCAACATCAGTGATATGACACTGGATGAAATCACTCAGCATATTTACGCAACTCAAATAAATCAATAGTATGAGTATTAATAATGACAATATAGTCAAAATTGGTGTTGCCTTAAAATGGCGAAACACTTTTGACTTAACCAAGAAATACTACCAAGAGAACGTGGTCACGGCGTGTGGCTGCGTCTTTAGGTGTAAAGTATTGCAGGCCCAGGGGAAATCCCCAATCAAGATGACTGATGACCAAGGGCACATTGTCTATACCAATACTGATGTGTGGGATGTGCTGGTTGATATGGCATATTATTACAATTATGTCGTTGATACTCGCAAACTTACACAGCAAATGTTGGATTATGCCAAGAAACTGGATGAGGCTTTTCAAAAGCAACAGAAGGAAATCGAGGCACTTCAGGAGGACAATCGAGACCAATGGGGTCATATCAACGACATTGAAAAAGTCAATACCGAACAACAGCGGGAGTTAAATTCAATTTTTGACACCATCAGCTGTTTCAGTGAAGGAATCTGGATTGATACTCTTCTGTGGAGTAATGAAACAATCTGGGATAACAACAAGTACGCCATTACTGACGATTTGCAAAATCAGATAAACGTTTTGGACGAAAACCATCGTCAAGACATAGAAGATTTAACTGAGAAGCATAACACAGAAATAAGCGCACTTGCTGCTCATGTCGCACGCCAAGAGAAGATTCAGAGGGGTATCAATGAGTACCTTCAGGATCAGGTGTATGATTTGAATAATTCTTTCAGCTGTTTCAGCACCGGTGTATGGAAAAATGACTTGCATTGGAGCCAGGAAGCATTGTGGGATAACAACAAATACGCTATCACTGATGCTCTTGCTGCTGATATAAAGGAACTTGACGAACACCTATCAAAAAGCGATAAGGCGTTTGAGGAGGCAATGCTTGAAAATGCTAAAGAGCATGGGTTAGTTAATACCCATCTCCAAAAGCATGATAGGGAAATTAAAGACCTTCAGGATCTTATCAAAGAGCACGATGAGCAGATTATCGACCTTATTGATACTCTTGCTTGCTTCAGTAATGGCTATTGGGATAATGGCCTGAAATGGAGCAATGTCGCTCTGTGGGAAAATTCTAATCTGATGTATAATACGTTTGAGGATATTTATTCTCAAATTGAAGGTCATCAGAAATCTATTGAGAATCTGACCAAAGAGATACAGAAAATCAATACTGAGAAGGAAAATACATTAAAGGTTATCAATAAGACTTTTGATGATTTCCGTAAGGAACATGAGGATTTCCGCAAAGAGCATAAAGAGTTTGCCAAAGAGCACGATGAGTTCAAAAAAGAACATCAGGCCATAACCGGCAGACTCGATGGGCTTGATACCAAACAGGAGGGTCAGCAACATGAAATTGATTCTCTTCTTTATCGCATTTCCATTCTCACCAATGGAGTATGGGATAATAATCTCTTGTGGATAAATGAATCTGAGTGGACCAACACAAATTTCAATGGTTCTTGTCATTGCCCGACAGATACCGAAGAACGTTTGGATGAACTTCAGGCAGGTCTTGAAGCCACAACTCAGAGAATATCTGATGCAGAAGATAATATCAAAGTTATCATATCTGATGTTGAGGTAAACGCTTCGGCCATTGCTGATAATGCTGATGAAATTGAAATCATTAAGCAAAATGCGGTCACAGAACACCGAAATGTCGCTTACCAGCTTCGTGCCATAAGACGTGAGCAAACCGCTCAGGATGAAAATATTGCCAAGATTGGAGAACACTTCAGTTGCTATGCAGATGGTATCTGGGGAAATCTCTTCATTTGGGATAATGATCTTCTGTGGGCTAATGAAACTGGGGTTATTACTGGTGAAATTTCTGATCTCCGCGATGACCTTCGTGACACTCGTTATAAGCTGAATGAAGCAAATGAGGACATAATGACCAACCTCTCTCTCATTCAAGCAAATAACAAACTCATTCAGAAAAACATTTCTGATATTCAAGACAATAAGGAGGCTATCGAAGCCACTCAGTCTGAACTTCAGGACACTTCTGATGAAATTCGCAAGGAGGCTCTTACAGAACATCGTCAAGTTGCTTATCAGCTTAGAGCTATTGGACGCGAGCAAACTGCACAAGATGATAATATCGCTAAATTAGGTGAACATTTTGGCTGTTTTGTCGATGGTGTCTGGGGGATCTTTTTATCTGGAATAATGACCACCTATGGGCTAATGGCGCCGGAGTAATTGATGAGGCTATTGCCGATACCAATGAAAGGATTGACGTAATCAGTGAAGAGATTGATAACATCAATCAGAGAGCCGAAGATCATCAGTCTGAATATCAGAAAATGCTCGATGACATCCGAGCTTATAACGGATGTTTTGAGAAAGGCGAATGGGCAGACCCCTTCTTCTGGAATGATACGGATATATGGTACAACTCTCCCAATAGTATCTCCGAAGCAGAGAACGACATCATCAGTCACAACAGCCGTCTGACAGCTCTGGAATCTCAGTTTGCTCTCTTCATTCAGCAATATACTACTCAACAGACTATTATTGAACAGCACCAGAACCAACTTGAAACATTAATGGATTGCTTTACAGTCCTTAATGTCGGAAAATGGCAAAATCTATTGCTTTGGGATAATACCTCAAAATGGTCAAATGCCCTGATTACTGAAGCCGCAGCTTCTGTAGGAACTGGAGGTTCTTCGACTGTCACAGTAAAATCTTACGATCCCGATACAGCTACGGTCACAATCTAAAAACTCTATTTACGAGGGAGTAATGACTCGTAATTTTATATACTTCAAATAAATAACAAAATGGCAGATCTTAAAGTTACACGCTTTGTCATTGGTGGAGAATCCTTCGTCATCCCAGCAGCTGCTTCTGACCAGGCAGGTTTGATGTCTCCTGAAGATTTCAACAAACTTGCCGGCATTTCAGCAGGTGCAGAAGCTAACGTACTGGAAGGTGTCAAGGTTAATGGGGTTGCTCTCAGTATCGCTTCCAAAATTGTCGATATTCTGATTGCAACGGGTTCGACCAACGGCACCATCTCAGTGCAGGGAACTGATGTTCCTATCAGGGGCCTCGCTGCTCTTGCTTATAAGGCCAATGTGTCAGCTGATGAGCTGGACGCAGCTTTGAAGGCGGTTATCGACGCTAAAGCCGAATCTTCTGAGGTATCTACCCTCAGTGGCAAAATCGACACCCTTAACGGCACTGGATCCGGGTCAGTTTCCAAGGCGATCACAGACGCCTTCAACGACTTCGCCACCAAGGTTTCCGATGATGGTGTAGTAAACTCCTACAAAGAACTCATCGACTGGGCTGCTGAACATGGTGGTGAAGCTGCTCAGATGACTGCGGCAATTACCAACATCGAAAATCTTTTGACAGGGATTGGTGGTGAAGGTGATCCCGCTACAGTCAAGGCCGCTATTGCCGCCGCAATCAACGACCTCAACATTGGTAACTATTATACCAAGACTGAGGTAGATACCGCTCTGAATGGCAAAGTCAGCAAAGAGGATGGTAAAGGTCTTTCTCAGAATGACTTTACCAACGCATTCAAATCCAAACTTGACGGAATACAGGACGGTGCCACCGCAAACACTGTAGCGTATGACGCTGCCACTCAGACCGTCACGCTTTCCGGATTCTCAGTAGTGGAATAAACTCTAAAAACTTATCGCAATGGCAGATACTTCAAAAAAATTCCAAACACTCAAAATAGCAGGTCAAGATTTTAGTATTCAGTCTTGCTGGGAGCAGTTAGGACTTACTAAAACTTATATGCTTGCTCTTTTGAGTCGTGATGAGTACACTCCCGTTGCGACTCAACAGCCCACTGAAACAGACACTCTATATACAGACCCGGCAAGTGGGAACCTCGCTGGTTTCCACGCTGGGCAATGTGTAATCTACCCCGACAATCAAGTTTCTGATGGCTGGGGGCTTTCGATTGCTAAGAATGTAGTTCTCAATGCTCAGGGAATACCTACCAAAATCGCTTGGTTCCACGCCACTGAGATGGAGAAACGGCTTAGTAATCTGGAAGAAAAATTCATAATCACCCATTACGGCGTAATAGGTACTGGATTATGGATTAATGAGTATCCTTGGCAACAGGACGCTGTGTGGGATAACGGGATTTAGAGTTTGAATGACTCGATACTATTATATATAAACCAACAGTTTTTTAATTCAATTTTTCAACATGGCAGAAAAAGTTTTAACAATGGAAGATGACTGGGGTGCAAAGGGTGCCCAGGCAACTGGTGCTCAGGTCCAGAAATTCTTGAAAGATCAGATCAAGTCTCTGCATGACAAGGACGTCGCTCTTCAGAATCAGGTCGACACTCTTTCCAACAATCAGCTGGAAGCTAACCCGCAGCTTCAGGCAGCCACTGACGGCTGTTTCGTGACCTACCACCGTAAGAGCGATAACTGGCCTCTCGCTGTTCCCTACTGGAAGTGGGCTGCCCTCGAAGCCGCTGGCGAAGTTGCTGATGGTGTTCTCGTTCTCATTGACGGTCAGGCACCAATCATCGTTTCTCCCACCGGCACTCAGCTCAAATGGTCGAAAAACGCTATCGCAGTCAATGCCGATACCGGCGGCGACTACAACAAAGCGTATGTTGACTACTCAGGCAAGACCCGCACCGCCGCTATCATGGCCAAAGGTGTCGAACTCTTCGGTGAAGAGGAAGAGACCTGGACCCAGTTTGCGCCTGCATGGTGCAACGCCTACGATCGCTCCTACATCAATGACGATGGCGAAACAGTCGGTATCGGCGCTGGACAATGGTGGCTCCCCTCTATCGCAGAGCTGATCACCATCTGGAAGCACAAATACGCCATCAATCTGTGCCTCTCAGTCATTTCGGGCGCCAGCCCGCTTGTTGAGTCCTGGCATTGGTCCTCGACTGAGGGCTCGGCGACGAACGCTTGGCGCTTGTACCTGAACGACGGCAGCCTCTACTACTGGGGCACTAAGGCCACGGGCAGCGGCTACGGCCGCGCTGTGGCAGCATTTCATTAACCCTTTATCTCTTCAACCCTTCAACTCTTCGGAGCGTTAGCGACGAGCGAGCGCAGCGAGCATTAGGGTTGAAGAGATACACACATTCAACTTACCTCGGAGCGGTCGCCGTTTTGGAAGGTTCAGGATTAGTTCCAGTACTCTGAGGTAAGCAATGTGTGCTTTATAGGGTTTCTATAATGTTATGCGGATAAACTGATTATCTACTGGCAATCAGTTTGTTATTGTAAAAATGATGAAAGCAGTGTTTCTTAATACTCCGTTGCAATGGCTTTATCTAACGAATTGCCGGTTTATGTTGAAACCTATCACTACATTCAAGCAGTGATTGACACTCAAAAGAATTTTCCAAGGGATGTAAAACACACCGTTGGTCAAGAATGGATCAAAATTGCTATCTCATTGCCGACATTCATTGTTAAGGCAAATATGTTCAAGAGTGAGCGAGAAGCATATTTGACCGACTTCATCTGTGAGTTTGAACACTGCAAACTGATAGTTAGACTTGCTGGCGATAATCGTTGGATAAGCCGGAAGCAACAATCCAATCTCATGTATTTGGAGGCGACTATCGGCAAACAAGTGACAGCATGGAAGAACGCATCGAAAAAGAAGTATCGCAAACGCACTTCTGCGGATGAGACTGATTGATCGGTGCAACGCACAGAGTATGGAAATTTAAGGATGACCATAGAGTATGCGCTTCTGTGAGAAATGGGGGTACTACTGCCATAGGTAGTTAAGAATAAGAAAACGTACCCGATACACTGAGAACTCGGCGACGAACGCTTGGAACTTGAACCTGAACGACGGCAACCTCAACAACTGGAACACTAAGGCCACGAACAGCAACTACGTCCGCGCTGTGGCAGCATTTCAACAAATCGCATTTTTTGCTAACAGATAAGACTAATTATAAATGGCATTATCACTTTTAGTGCTGATATGGTAACGTATGAAGGATTAGTAGAAGCCTATTTAGATTGTCGCGTACACAAGTCGCGGACAAACAACTGCATCAGGTTTACTCTTGATGTAGAAGGCAATCTCTATAATATGATGCAAGCCATCAACAATAGAACCTATTATCCGAAACGTTCCATTTGCTTTGTCGTTAGTCGCCCCAAATATCGTGAGGTTTTTGCGGCCGATTTTGCAGACCGCATCATTCATCATTACATCAGGCTCCGATTAGAGCCAATAATCGAACAAGAATTTAATGATCGCACTTTCAACTGTAGAAATGGCAAAGGCACTCTGGCCGGTGTCGATCAGTTGAAGAAAGATATAATCGAGTGTTCAAATAACTACACTCAGGATTGCTATGTAGCCACCGTTGACATCAATAGTTTCTTTATGTCTATCCCTAAGAAACTGGTTGAGGATATGGTTGTCAGACTGGTGGAAGAAAAGTATCACGGCGAGGATAAAGACGATTTGATTTATCTATGTCATGTGGTATTAAGTCATTGTCCGGAAGAGAATTGTATCAGACAGTCATCTGAAGCAATGTGGAATAATCTTCCAGCCAGCAAATCACTCTTTACAAATGGCAATGGATTGGGTATGCCTATCGGGAATCTTCCATCTCAGATGTTTGCCAACTACCTTTTGAACTCTTTGGATTGGGCGATTGAAAAGGAGTTTGGTATCAAATATCACGGCAGATATGTGGATGACATTTATTTGGTGGCCGATACAAAAGAGCAAATTCTAAACGCAATTCCAAAAATTAGGGTCAAATTAGAATCTCTTGGATTAAAACTATCTCCAAAGAAATTCTATATGCAACATTATACCAAAGGATTGGACTTTACCGGCGCCGTAGTTAAACCGGGAAGAGTTTATCCATTAAATCGTACAGTCACCAGCTTCCGGCATAGTGTTCACAGACTGAACCAATGTCGTACCAAATCTCAGATCATCAAGGCTTTATCCTCAGTCAATAGTTACTTAGGATTATTAAGGCATTATGATAGTTATGCCATCAGATATAATGGACTTATGGAAATTGAACCTCGTATTTTCAAGTGGGTTTATATCAAAGGTCACATGGAAGTGGTCAAACTGAAAAAGAAATATCATCCTCGGAATCGCATCAGATACCGTCTCAATCATAATTATCAAGATAGATTATCACTTCCTCAGCCTATTGCAGAATTTGAGGAAAGAGATGATAAAGATAAATATATCAGAATGTTAGTTGAATACACCTCAATTAATATTCCCCCTATTCCCATACTTGAAAGTCAACGAGACTATTAATAATAAACACCAGTTTTAACTTTCAAAAAAATCTGAACAATGGACCAGATCAACAACAACAATGAACCTGTAGTAGAACAGGAAGAGGTTATGGCTCCCGAAGAGTCTGTCATATCTCCTGAAATGCTTGCCGAAATGGAAGCACAGAAGGATATGGATCTTCATGGCAACCACGTCCAGAAGATCGGCGGTTGCGCTGTAGTAACAATCGACGGAGAGGTTGTCGCCCTCGAAATGCCGTTCAGCTATCCTCAGCTGCTCTCGACGCTCATCAAGCGCAAGTATGACACTGATCAGTCTGAAGCCATCACAGCCAACTTCCTGGCTGCCCGCACCGGCACAGTATCGGAAGAGAAAGCTGCTGAGTATGCCGCCGAATACGAGGCTTACCAGGCATACCGCGATCTCGCCAAGACCATCGCCAAGGAGGTAATGGGCATTGAAGCCTAATTTACCGCCCGCATGAAGCCGTCCTTGGATAAACTATGTCCTTGGACGGCTTTATTCCATAACAAATAATATTGAAAAATCAATGGCGCAATATAAAGTCCGAAGCGGACAAAATATATACGATGTAGCATTGACTCTCTATGGCAGTATAGAGGGCATTTTTGATTTGTTGATAAGCAATGAATGGCTCAATATGGAAACCCAACTATCCTATGGTATGGTTCTTAACTATCATGAAGAGTTTGCTATCAACAAGAGCATTGTAATATGGCTAAAGGACAATAATGTGCTGGTTAAAAATGGGGAGCATATCTATCATTATCTTGATATAGAGGAACTGGTCAAGAGTCATATTGCAACCTATCATTCTGCCATATACAATTCTCTCTCGGAAATGTCATCAGATGAGCAGAATATGTATTGGGAATCACTCTATACTCCCCGGATTGTCATACATCAGCAAGGTCAGACCACAGATATGATAATGCGGTTAAAAGCCGACACTCACCTTATAGTGGACTGGGGAGATTATTCTGCTCCTCAAATAGTAGAAGGAACTGAAGAGCAAGAAGTCGAACACTGCTATAAGGGGTCCGGAAAACATATCATTACTTTCTATGGTGACTTTGAATGTTCAAAATTGGATTTCCGCGAACTTAATGGTATTTATTATCCCCTCGGAACTATTTATGCCGATGAATTTCTTTCGGTCTTAAATATTGAGGACTTAAATAAACTGATAATCACGCAATGAGAAGTGTAAGTCAAATATATTCCGAAGCTGTCAGCACACGAAACAATTATCTCCAGCTGACAGAACTCAATACCGGCCGCAGCAACAGTAAGCTCAGTATGTTCAACTTGCTGACCTATGTTGTGGCCGTCTGCATACATACTTACGAGGCTGTGCTTGACCTATTTCAAGTAAGGATTGCAGAAGTTCTCAAAGGTCGCATCAATGGCACTCCAGATTGGTATGCAATGATGGCCAAAAAGTTCCAATACAATAGTGTGACTGAAACTGGAGATGAGCTACGTTTCAATGAAGACACAATGAAAATTGAATACGTCCAGCCAGACACATCTCACAGAATTATTGAAAAAGCTGCATGGCAAACTGATGATATGTCGCTCACTTTGAAAGTATGCAAAGCCAATGACAACTCTAATGAAGTCAATAATGGTATTCCTTATATGCCTCTCAATGATTATGAGCTGACCGCTTTCAGAATGTATGTTCAGCAAATCAAATTTATAGGAGCCGACATCTATTGTGAAAGCTCCCCCGGTGACATAATCACCATTATTGCAGATAAGCACAATCCCATTTATTATAATGACAGTTATGTGACGGCAGCCCAGGCATTGACGGAATTACAGCAAGCAATGATTGATTTCGCCAATGAACTGGAATTTAATGGCATGTTCTACTATCAGTCAGTTCTGGATGTCATTAGAAAGACCGAACACATTACTGACATCAGCAACAGTATAAAGATCTATGTCAGCTCATATAATACAACTGATCGAAAATATGATGAGCCGGTCGAACTGAATAATCGTATCAGGTTGAAGAGTGGCTATATCCGTCTGCTTGACACCAATTCGGTTATGACCATCAATAGTGATAATCTTACACTGGTAGCAGCTTCAAAGATGGACCAGTATTTAGCCTCTCTTGACCAAGAATGATAAATATTGATTTCACTAATATTGACAACGCCAAGTTAATCGGCCGATTATTGCCTTTTTGGGCAAGGGGTAAGAAAATCTCCCTGCTTCTACAGGCTATTCTCAGTCCGATTGCCTCTGCCCATAGCCGTTTTAAGGCATGGGGATTAGAGCGATACATTGAATGTCATATCACTGCTCAGAAATCATCTTTGGAGTGGTATCTGAAGTATCGCCTTCAACTTCATTTTCTTAAAGAAAACGATAATTTCTTCATCACCCAGGGTATCAATGAATCTCTCTCTTGCTTCAGTAGTAATGTCTGGAGAAATGGATTACACTGGGGTAATGCTCTTAGATGGAATGTTGATACTGAGCCATTGGTTAGTATGAATATGAATCTGACCTGCATTAATACTGGTATGTGGGAGAATCGTATGCTTTGGAACAATGCTCTATTGTGGGATAATGAGGATAACGGCAAAAAGTATAATGATGATTATCTGGAGTCGATTGATCAGACTAATGTTTATGCGCCAGCCATTGTCGATACTGTCAATTACAACCACGAGGATTATGAACGCGATATCCGAAACATAATGTCGAAATTTATGATCAACTTCAATAAGATAAACATCATAATTGCAGATACCGAATATTAACTTCAAATTCAAACAATATGAAAGTTCACAATCTGGGCAATGATTACGCCCATCAAAGAAAACAGAAACATCAGGAAAGTGTGTCGCCTGAACAGCCGACAACAACCGAAGTAATCCTTGAAACCAATGCTGGAGATCAAGTTCAGGACTGGGGAGAAGGAGAGGTTGTGGCAGCAACCACCGAAACCTCAGACCCAAAGTCGAAGTCAAAAAAGAAAAAAGAAACCGGGGCCGAAAATAAACTCCCGGAAGATTAAGGTCAAGTTCCACGAGACTGCATTAGGGCACTTCCTTTTCGTATATGCTCCAGTCGAGTATCTGTTGCTTATGGAGTATCGAAATATCATTAAAACGACAGACAGAAGTCGCACTATCAGTCATCAGGTTATTGAAACAATCGCTCTTAATAGTGAAAATCCGGCCTTTAAGACGGCTCGTTTCCGAAGAGCGTTAATCTCATACCGTCGATTTGGATTGAAGCCCTTACGTCCTACGGGATGGACTCTGAAAGATGCTGTTTACTATGCCAGAAACAGTCATTACATACACAAAGCTGTAAAACAATGCACCGAGTAATAAGCCCGGTGCATTTATTATTAAAATTTCTTCCTGCTTGAAAATATTGAGTTGTAAATAATCTTGATTGGTGGTGGACCATTGACAATGGTGCCGCAAGGTAAATCTTCGTTGGACTGTGGATTATACCACGATTTATTTGCAATCTGGGTAGAAGAGTCTTGACCTATGTAAAATTCTTTGAGTCTTAAATCATTTTTTAATCCATGCTTCACTCTCAGATGATATTCCCAGTCTGTTAGTGTGATTACCTGATCACATAAGCGACACTTGATTTTTGAACGAGATAAGTGTTTCAAAATAACAAAGAAATCTCTAAAATTGGGATCATCTACTTCATCGTGAAATCGAGCCAAATGTTTGCGCCACTTGGTAACTTTAAGGGTCTCACCACATATCAGACATTTTACCAGTGGCGCCGGTTTAGGATCGCATTTCTTTTTTGCCACTACTTACCCTTCTGCTTGATACGCTTAAATACAAAGTTAATTGTATTAGTTCGTGTATTGTCTTTCATTCCGGTATGATAACTTGCATCTCCAAAATTCGGAAAAACAGTCTCAACCGTTGTGTAAGCACTAACAAGTTCCCAGCCATCTTTACCATAAAGATTAAGAGAATTAGGAATAGCTGATGCTTCTGGAAAGTTTAGTGGTTGAGAGTTGCTTAACTCTATTAGTGCCTCTTTATCATTCGGACTATACACTGTGGGCAACTTGGATCCAGGGAATGATACAATAGTGTACTCCCATTGTTGAGGGGTTGCGTCCTTGTTGCTACAAGCACTCAGCAACAGAGCAAATAAAAGAATGAATATCGACTGTCTCATAGCCATTTTGAATTTGTTGTTATCAGTACCAATGTACGGAAAGTAGCGCAAAATTACTAAAAATCTTGCACCCAGACAAATGAAAAATCGCAACCTCCAGTTTATGACCGAAAATTGCGATTTTCATTTTGCTTGTGATACTTACCATAAAAGCCTTGTTATATTCCTCAGAACACCACCTTCTACCTTGTATAATCGTTGATTGGTCTTTGTAGAAGTGAGAGGACCTAACTTTTTGATAAATGGGCCAAATTTCAAGTAATCAAAATTTTTATATTCAGTAAAGACTGTGATAGTCTCTCCACCACTATACCAAGCTATTCTTAACTTAGGATAGTTGGCTCGAATGTGGCTGGCAAGTTCGTTAATCTCATCTGGCGCAATATCCCCACCCATAAACAAAACACAAGTAATGTCTTGCAGAGTTGAGTCTATCAGCATATTGAGATTTTCATAAGATAACGGCTCTCCAAAATCTTCCCATAGCTGTTTTGCATTACACCCCTTACATCTGAAAGGACAGTTAGTGATATTGATTACAAGAGACGCCTCACCAGGAATCTCTTGTGATCCTATCATTATGTCGCTATACTTCAGCATAAGGTCAACTGCATTTAGAATAGCCACAGGACGGACATGTCATGCACCCTTCTACCATCTGGATGGGCTCTCCACACTTGGGGCATTTGGGAGAAAGTGCCGGATTCTCAGCAATCTCGGAACTGTTATATATCCAATGCCCATCCAAAATATGACGATATGCTTGCATCTGTTCCAACTGCAATTCACGACACATATCAAGCAAAGCGTTACCAATTGCAACAGGACAACTGGAACCCTTGGAGGTATCTTTCTTAGTTGCTGTTCTCACAGCATAAGATGGACAAGTGCCACTTGACAGAAGCTGGTCAACGATAGCTTCTATTGGAGCTCCTGCACGAGCGGCAAGTGATGTCATACGAGAAAGACCTGTCATAAACAATGCACACCCACCCGTAGAACCTTTACTAAAAAATGTTTCAACCAATTCTCCAGTGTTCTTATCAAACCAAGCAGATAGATGAAGGGTGCCGCACCCGGTTTGCAAAGTTCTCTTTTTCCCAACAAGATCGTCAGAGGCTCTTTGTATTTCACCACGTTTAAGACCTGGTTTCTCTTCAGTTTTTTTCTCCTCTTTGGTTAGAATAGCCTGGCGCTGACAGCCATCACGCCAAATAGTTGTACCCTTTAACCCCTTTTTCCAAGCAAGAAGATAGAGATTGGCTACATCTTCAACTGTGGTAGAATTAGGCAAGTTCACGGTAGAACTGATAGACGCATCAATGAAGCGTTGTAACGTGGCCTGAACCTCTATACGTCTCTCATAAGGTATCTGTTCTGCTGACACAAAATATTCCGGGAGAGCATCACTCCCAGTCACTTTTTTATAATCAGCAACAATTTTTGAATCAACTTTATAATCGGTTTCTTCTTTATGGAGTGATACTGTGCGGCGATTGTATGAGAAAGCATAGTTTGGTTCAACTCCGGTGCTGACCTGAAGCATGGTGCCGATTGTTCCAGTGGGGGCGCAAGTGAGAAGCTGTGAATTGTAGAGACCGTATTCTTTAATCTCATACAATACTTCTTGGGGGAGGTCAAGATTGCGAATAAAATCGCACTTAGTCATCGCTTCCTTGATTTCGGGAGTACAATTCGGGAAACACCCTTTATCTTTGGCAAGCTGCAAAGAGGTTTTGACGGCTGTACTTGCAATCAGATGATAGATTGTTTTAATGACTGAAATAGACTCCGGCGCACCATATTTAAGACCGCACATCAGTAATAGATCTCCAAGACCCATAGTTCCCAGACCGATCTGACGCCAGCCTGCAACAGAATCACGTTGCTCCTGAAGAGGGTGCAATGGTAATCCTTCCATCAGCACGTCATTCAAGGCATAAATGGCGCACTCAACAGCTTTTGCAAGATCATCATACCTGATGATAGGATGGCCCGTAAATGGGTTCTCTACAAACTTGGAAAGGTTAATACTTCCAAGGAGGCAAGAACCACCAGCCGGCAGAGGCTCTTCGGCACAGTTGCCAGTGATACACCCATTTGCTATGAATGTGTGATTCTTTGGTTCGTTAAAGCAGAATACATCTTCTTTGCCACAAGGAACAATAGATTCAACTTTAATAAATCTGGTAGCATTACGATTAGGGGCACTAAATACCTCAACTCTATGAGTTTTTAATCCAGCTATTAGCAGAATCCGCATATTGGAAGCATTAATTGTAAGACGATAAGAGTCTTGACAATGATACTCCTTGGACTCACCCTTTACACTGGATGGCAGTTGTCTACTGTCTTCCTCGTGCATAAGAGAAATAACACCGGTGCTACCCAACGTATTGAGCATATATTTGATTTTCAAAAGAAAATCACGATTAATACTCGAAATTGATATAGCACCATCCTTAGAGTTGCGACACCCATCAGAGTCTATTATACCAGCCAGCCAATCCAGACGGTCTTGTACGCTAAAGGTAGTGTCGGGCACAAACTCTTTATGATACTTAACATTAACTGAATATGTAGTTGACATTGAATCTCCCCCTCTCTGATTTATAGTATCACAGAAAGGAATGCAATATTTTTTTCTGCCATAGAATTTGATATATGGCGTAACTCTGTCTGCACAATAATATCCATCGCCACTAAAGAATCCCTGAGTATACATACACACTCCAGAATTTTCCGAAGGTCCACAGATTATTGGGAATGCACATTTGATTAGCTTTTCACCAACCTTGATGTCTTTAAGCTGTTTACGGGTATCTACTGCCTTATGATAGGTTCCAGTATTAATTGGAAATTTGTGATAATCCGTACATTTGATAGAAGTGCCGTCGCTAAAGGAAATTTCATACACTTGTGCATTATTTTCCATAAGTTTTGGCTCCACTTCAGACCATTCATACCCATTCCACACCACACACTTATGACCAACAAGTGATGCTATGGACGCATAACCATTCTCTGTCAGAACAAGAGTGTCACCTGTAACACATGGGTTTACTCCTGCATACTTAAACCCAGTGTTTTGGAGAAGATTGTAATTAGCAATACGATCCCAATATAGAATACCAGGTTCAGCCATCTCCCAGTTGCGCTGAGCAAGAAGCATAAAAACTTCTCGTGCATTTACAATCTTTGTAATCTCTGAGCCATCTTCCATAGTGAAATGGAGAGTAAAGTCTGAACCACTTTCCACAGCCTGCATAAAAGCGTCTGTCATGCGAACGGAAATGTTCGCTTTGGTACATACATCGAGATTGGATTTCAAGTTAATGAACTCCACAAGGTCAGGATGCTCACATGAAATACTTATCATTAATGCACCGCGTCTTCCCTCTTGCCCGATAAGACCGGTAATGTAGCTGTAAAAGTCCATAAAGCTCACAGTACCTGATGTGCTTTTAGCGGCATTATTGACCGGAGCATTTTTAGGTCTGAGATTGCTTACATCGACACCACTGCCGCCTCCATAACTGAATGTACGAGCGAGTTTAGAGCCAGCCTCAAAAATGGACTCCAGAGAATCCTGTGGCGGTGTCAGACAGTAGCAATTACTATAAGTAATCTTTCGGTCAGTCACACCACGATTTGAGAGTATTCGCCCGGCGAAGATGAATTTTTGTTCTTTGATAAGTTGTCGGATCCGCTCATTGCCTCCTGATACACGATCCAACCATCCTTCAAACGTCTCATCTCCTTGCTGATATTTGTTGTGCCAAATATCAACTGATAGCTTCTCATTGTTCAGCCATTCCTCAGCAGTCATGCTGGGATTGTCTGAACAGCTATCATTTGGTTTGATAGTTTTTGATTGTTTCATATAATAAAAATATTGGGCTGGACATAACGGTATGCCCGGCACCTAATAATAGATTAGAGAAACCCAAAGTAATGTTTCAATGCCAAGATCACTTCTGTAATCCCTTCTATAGAAGTAAAAACCGGCACATAGCCAATAAAATCATCATTGGCTATTTTGTAATCACTTATTGATAATTTTTCGACATCAGCTCGGAACGCACAGTATTCTTCATCAGAAAGTGGCTGATCACTTGAACTGAGACGTTCTAAAAGGACATCTACCCAGACTGGAGCATAGAATTTGTTGACTCCTTCCGGAAGATTAGATTTTCTGACCTGAGATTTGAGGATTACAAGTACCAGAGGCAAGATTTCTTCCAGAGCTTGAAAATCTCTGGTGTGATTGTGATTTTCGAGCACAGAGACGGCTTTTTTCAAATCATCAAGAGTATAATTATTCATTTCCATACTCTTCGCCCTCCCCACGCTCCAATTCTTCGATGTGTGATGAGAGTACGGACTGTATGTATTCCATATCTCTCATCTCATTCATCAGTCTGCTGACTTGTTCTCCTTGGAGACAGTTTAAGACCAAAGAAAACGCAAGCAATATCAGCAGTAAAACAATTAAAAGATTTTGTTTCTTCTCTTTCATTGCTGAAGTTTTTAAGAAACACTGCTTTCATCACTTGCGCTCGTGTGCGCTCAAAAAAATATTCATTGCGGTAGTTTACGAGCACAGTTACCCCTTATAGGGGGTTAAACTGAAGTCTCGCCCTACTCGCTGTGCATTGCTTATTCATTGCGTACAGTTATACTGTTGCACAGGGCAAAATCTTATTTATAGTCGCACTTGCCTAATGATGATAATGCGGATCATCATTCCTACCCCGCGACTCTCGCTATATCCCTGCGAGTCTCAGACGTGCCCGGTGGGTTGTGAATATGCCGTCAGCACCATAGGTGTTCTTGAAGTTATCTCTCGGCTCATAGAGCCTTGGCATTATCATTTGCCGCTCCCTATGGATTTTTCGTCCCAGAGTGTTTCATCTTACTTGCCAACGACTGCTTTTTGCATTAACTTTGCATTGCATCTATCCACGCATCGTTGTTGTGCCGGATTGCCATGTTGCAGAAGTTAAAGGCCCGCTACGGCTTTCAATGTTGTACTGGTAGTTGCTTGAAACACTCAAAGCTGGCACCAGGCAGTGTTGTGGAATTAGGGGGAAAAAGAATAACCCCCGCAAGCCAAGGTGGTGTACGCTTACGGAGGTTAGGGAATATGTTGATGATGCCTTCGGCGATCAAAAATATATTTATTATCTTCGCTTGCTGAAACACCACTTTCAACATTGCGATGCAAAGTTAATGCTAATTATTCTTCGTTCCAAATAATTTCGCAATAAAGTGAGATTATGGATTTAATTTTAACATTTATTTGCAGTTGCATTTGTTAGTCTTTATAATGCTCGCGTGTGCGTAAGAGATTTTAACTATACATCATAATATATAATTAAAATATTATAAACCAGCGCATTATAACATTTTTAGTATTCAGTATTAAAAATTTTTCAAAATTATTTTGTGGTATCAAATTGTTTTCTTAATTTTGCCATCGAAAACCTGATGACAGCAACGAAAACCAAATGACATGACCAGTATGAAGACATGATTAAAGGAAAAGGAAAGTTGCGAAAGGTGGTCGGACACACTTTTATTGACGAGTTCAAGAAGGTATGTGAAAAGCTGCCCGACAATGAAAACTATCTATTCGTTGTTTGTGATGATACGCGAAATAGGAATTTACCTTATCTGTCCTATTTTTTCTCAGTGGTGCTGAAATACATATCGGACTCTTTGCCCAACCATCCCGGCACTACTGCACTCTACCGATATTTCGAGGATATGTTTGCTCCGATTCATACCGTCGAAATAGATAATGAGCAGTTTGAATACTGCGACTTAAAATCGGAGAAAGCAAGTGATGTCAACGGCGTTATAGAGAAAGTCGTTGAATATGCCCTAAAGGAATGGGGCATTGAGGTTCCCCGTAATGAGGACTTGAGAGATCCTGAAATGCGAGAACTGCATAGCCAAGCCTACTTGAATCAAGAGGTAGATTGGAGCAATTTTATCTCTTCGCGCAAATTATCTAAAGATGAGCGAAGAAAAAAGAAAACTGAGCGCATTTGAAGCGTTCCAGCAAACACAACTCACTTTTGCCGAGGCAGAAGAAAAAGCAAAGCAAGAAGCCGGTGCCCCCAAAGTAGAGAGATTCCGTATGGGCGAGGACGGCGAGTATTCAATCCGCGTATTGCCTCTGGCACCCTCTTTCGACAATGAGGGTAACATTCTCCCGATGGATCGTAAGGGCTATGAGTATGCCGTCCATCAGTTCTTCCTGGGAATTAAGGTTCCCAATAAGAAGGGTAAAAAGCCAAAAAAACTCAGTATTCCTGTCATTCGTACTACCGATAAAGAAGTCGGCAAGTCAGTTGACCTTCTTGACACCTACGTTAAGATTGCCAAGGAGATGTATGGTGATGACGAGGCTCTGATGAAGCTCCTCACCAGTTCTTCGTATGAAGGCGGTATTCGCTGGAATTATCAGCACGCACTTATGGTGCTTGATGTTTCCAGTGACAAGGAACGTGCAAAAGGTCCACAAGTATGGCAATGTTCACACAGCCAGTACAAGGATCTTGATGCTGCCAAAATGCGTCTTTGGGCCGAACTAAAGGCCGATGACGGTCAGGATACATGTCCTATCAGTGGTTTTACTGACGCTTATCCAGTTAAGGTCATTCGTAAAACTGAAAATAATAAAACCAGCTATACGATTGAAATTGGTCGTAAGACACTTGACATCACGGAAGCTGAAGCTGAGAAGCTGCTTGAACTTCCGCGCCTCCCCGAACAGCTCTATCGTTACACTCGTTATCAGATGGAGGCTACACTTGCGTTCCTCCAGCAATATGATGAGGAACACGATATGGAAGTCTGCAAAGAGCCTGACTTTATCGAAGCTGTTGAGACCTTAAAGGGTGAACTGCCGGCCGATGACACATCACACTTTGACCTTGCAAATGCTTCCGGTAAGGATAGCGACAAAGATGAGGTCACTATTGATTCACTCTATAACGAGTATGACAGCATCGTTGATCAGGGTTTGAATGAAAAGTCTGATGAATATCAGGAGCTCCGCGAGAAGATCCGTATGTTTATCGAGGCCAAGGATCTTGACGTGCGTATCTCTCGCACAAAGAACAATCTCCAGCTTCTTGAAGAAATTGATGAAGCTCTCGATGCGCAGGCCAAGCAGCCTAAAGAGCAGCCCAAGGAAGATCCGACTCCAGCTCCTGCACCGGCCCGTCGCCGTGCTCCCAAGCCCAAGGCAGAGGAACCTGAAGAAGATCCCGAAGAGGGAGATGATGAAGGGCAAGATCCTGACCCTGACGAGACTGAAGAAGCACCGGCCGCTCCTGCACCGGCACCTGAAACTGGTCGCCGCGCACGCCGCGCACGTCCGGGAAGTGAAGCCGAAACAGCTTCAGAGCCTGACCCAGAGCCTGAAGCTCCGGAAGAGAAAGAAGATGAGGCCCCGGCCTCGGATTCTGTACCTCCTCGTAGACTTCACAAGCGTCGCCTAAGATAATTCCTGTCTTTAGATAATAATTCATGCAGTTCGAGAGGGCATTGGCTCAATGCCTGTGCCCTCTCATTCTTTAATCTAAAATCTCAGATAGGAATATGAAAGAGGCTATTGCTTTGTTAATAAACGATATACACGTTAACAAAGACAACATAGCTGAGTTCAATAAGAACTGGGATGAAATGTTGTCAGTGTGTCAACGTGAAGGGGTCGAGGAAGTCGTTATCGCCGGTGATATGTTCACTACCAGGGCCGCTCAAACACTTTCTACCTTACTTGCCGTTAAAGCAGCTTTGACCAAAGCTGTGAGCCAAGGTGTCTATGTGACAATAGGCGAAGGCAATCATGATAAAACTGATCAAGAAGCCATTGAAGGATATAATCACCTATGGACTGGATTACAGGGTATTGAGGTGGTAGATGTCTATAAGGCTTTGGTTTGGGATGGATGTGACTTCTGTCTGCTTCTTATGAGCTATTTCCCTGAGAATGGTTCATTTTTGGATAAACTGGAAGCGGCTGTTAATAACACTCTCGAACAATATCCACAATTCACTAAAAACGACATCATCCTTTATATCCATGAAGGAGTGCATGGTGCGTTAGGTGATTTTGAAATAGACGGAGAATTACCCCAGGCTCCTTTACTCGATTTCAAGGCCGTACTATGCGGACACTATCATAATCGGGTCAAAATCAAAAATACCAATATTGAATACATCGGTTCATCACGCCAGGGTAACTTTGGTGAAGATGAAGAGAAGGGTTATACCCTTTTGTATGCCGATGGATCCTATGGTTTTGTCAAGAATGAAGTCAACACCAGGTATCAGACTATTGAACTGGATGCTAAGAGTGTTGAGAAATTCACTCTGGATAAAGATGATCGCTACAAGTATAAAGTCAAGGTAAAATGCGATGACAAGCAGGCAAAAATGCTTGATAAGCAGAAACTTATTGACTTAGGCTTTCACAAGGTTGAAGTTGTGGCGGCCAGCAATTTACCTAATGAATCAGCTGCTGCTGATATTCACGAAAAATATGACAAGCAGGGCATAAAGAAGGAATATCAGAATTATTGCAATGAAAATGCGATTGACAGTAAGCTGGGTATCAAATATTTGGAGGGCTAAACCATGTGGAGATTATCAGAAATTAGAATACGAAATATTGTCTCTTTTCACGAGGCAACATTAAACATATCGCAGGGTGTAGCTACTCTTATCTTTGGTAGAAATGAGGATAATGCCTCACAGCCCTGCAATGGCTCCGGTAAATCATCACTTATCGAAGCGATCTCTTTTGCATTGACTGGTGAGCAGCTCCGCAAGGTTAAAAGTGTTGAGGAAATCATCAATGATCATGCAGACGAGGCTTATGTCTATCTCAGGCTTGATAACGATTTCAATGACACCACATTCACTATTGAGCGCAACATTAGTCGTAATGCCCCTCAATCTATTGAGTGCCATAAATACGATGCAGCCGGTCAGGAGATTGAGACAGACAAGACCATCCAGCCTACAGTATCGGACTATAATAAGTTCATTCTTAATGAAATCGGGCTTTCCAAAGATGACATCTATAACAATTTCATACTGTGTGACAACAAGTATGAGAGCTTTTTCGACTGTTCTGACAAGAATAAGAAAGAGGTCATCAACCGTTTTAGCAACGGCATAATTGTTGATGAAAGTATTGCTCGTGTTCAAGCGGATATGGAGCCTATTGTTGTGCGTCTTAATGAGGTAAACAATAAGGTTATCAACGTAAAAGGCTCCATCTCAGCTATCGAAAATGAATTAACTCAGGTTGATGAGAAAAAAGTCAATGCACAGAAAGAACGTGAATCGCATATCGAAAGACTGGACGGGCAGATACAAAAATGCCGTGAGGACATCGAGGCTGCTGAGGATAAAAAGAGCAAGGGTGAAAAACGTCTTGAATTGCTGCAACAACTCCAAAAGCAGGTGGCCAATCTGGAAGAGTCCGACACAGCGTTGTTGGAAGCGTATCACCAGATAAAGTCCATGTGTGAAGTGAATGAGCTTGGGACTGTCAGTGAATTTGATGTTTTGTCAGAAAGATACAAGAAAGATCTGATTGACGCAAATGACCTGATCACAAAACTTAAAGCTCAAATAAATGCTGCCAATAAGCGAGTAAAAGAGCTTCAGAAGGATTATGAAGGCAAAAATAATCTTTATACTCAGCATACCCAAGAGCAGTCTGAATTGACTGAAAAAGACAAAGCTCTCATTGAGAAATTCAACAAAGAGGTTGCTAAGATTGATCAGCAACTTGATAAAATTGAGGATCAGATTAAGGTTCATAAGTCACGTCAGGCTCAATTAGAGACTTTGATTGCTCGAAATTCCGCTATGATGGATGGCATAATCATCTGTCCGAAATGTGAGCATAAATTCTTTGTCGGTAACGAGATTACCGTTGAAGAGGTGCGAGCAAATCTTGTCAATTTCAGAACTGAGATGGAGGATAATAAATCCAAAGTCAAGAAACTGAATGAAGAATTTGATCACTATGATGATCAGGCTGCTACCAAATCAGATGAGATTGAGACTATTGAAAAAAGAATCAAATCTCGGTCTCTCGACTTAAATACAGAATATTCATCATTAGTGTCCTTATCCAAGAAATTGGATGAGGCAGAGCGTTCAGTATCATCTCTTCAGAAACAACAAATTTCTACCGAGAATGAGCTTGACCGTATCAATGGAAAGATTGAGGTCATGCGTAATCGTTTGTTCGGAGAAATCAATGGCATACTGGAAGGTCGTATAACCAATGGCGAAAACTACATTTCCCAGCAGACTTCTTCTATAAAATTTATTCAGGGTCAGATGGCGCAGTACCAGCAATCAAAACGTGAATTGTTGGAGGCTCCACAGACTGACTTTACAGCCTCATTGAAGGCTTCTTTGGAGAAGTATCAGTCAGATCTTCAGAAAGCCGAAAAATCAGCCTCTGACATTCAATCAGAGTATGACATTTTGAAGAAGCAGGAGCTGGATTTTGTGATGTTCAAGTCATATATTGCAAGAAAAAAGATTGACGCGCTTTCCCTGATTGTAAATGACTTTCTGGAGAAGATTGGCTCTGATATACGTCTTAAACTGGAAGGCTTCACAGTAACTAAGACCGGCAAACTGAGAGATAAGATTTCAGTTCAGGTTATGCGTGACGGTATTGATTGTGGATCTTACCATAAGTTCTCCGGAGGCGAAAAGGCTCGACTGAATCTGGCTTGTATCCTTTCTCTTCACACTCTTACAAATTCTAATTGTGAGGATGGCAAAGGATTGGATTTCATCATAATAGATGAGCTACTTGATAAATCTGATGAAATGGGTATGGCGACCTATTGTGAGGCTTTGAACAAGCTCGGCCAGACCGCCTTACTCATTACTCAGGGAGGTGTCTCAGAAGGCTATCCGCATAAGCTATTAATAGTAAAAAAACAAGGAATTTCAACCATTTCAAATTAATAGTTATGCAGAAGTTAACTGAAGAGTATGTTCGTCAGTTAGGACGTGGTGACGTAATGGCTTTTGATGTGGCTACTCACTGTGGGTACTACACTCTGGGCGATTACGGCACCAAGGTCTTTCCTAACAATGACAAGGCACCGAAGTATCTGGGCCCGGATTATGCCCAGCATAAGGCTTTTAGGAATTGGCTTATTGATATGCTTACATCTCACAAAATCAAAGCTGTGGCTGCTGAGGATGTTATTTATGGCCATTTCACAGACTTTAGGAAGTTATGTGAGTTCCGGGGTATCTTACTGGAAGTCTGTGAAACACTGGATATTCCAGTGGTAACATTTAAGCCCTCTGACATCAAAAAGCACGGAACCGGTAAGGGCAATGCGGACAAAAAAATGATGATTGAGTTCGCAGAAAAGCGATACCACATTGAAGTGGATGGTGATGATAATCTTGCAGATGCTATACACATCTACATGTATTTTATTCATCGCTATAAGCTATAACTAATCTGCTAAAAACAAAATCATTATGAATAATTTGCCCTTTAAGTTCGCTTCAAAATGTCAATCAATGCTAAAGATCCGGGAAAATCCCCCAAACCGACTGCAAAATGTCGGCAGTTAAGTCCTAAAGAGAAGGAGCGTCTTTTCAATATGTATATCGTTCCTAACCTTGCGGATATTAAAAGCCTAACCAAGTATTATACAGCAAACTATCAAGATGTAGATGATAATTATCAGCACTGTTTAGCTCAACTTTATAACTATATTGGCTCATACAATCCAGAACAAAAGTTGATGACTTGGCTCCATATCGTTGTTAAACGTGCCTGTCAGCACGAAAACAAAAAACGAAGTGAAGAATCTCAGTATTGGACTGATATTGAGATGTGTTCGATGGAGGATATATATCAGCATGGAACGAGTATGGTTTCAGAAGTTGAATTTGGGAATTTGATAGACAATATCTCAGACCAAATGTTAGAGGCATTGATGAAAATTCCACCCCAGAGGTTATCACCTTTTATGATGTACGTTCAGGGTCATCGAATAAGAGAGATAACAGCAGCTGAATGGAAGCTCGGACATCTTGAAAAGCGAAGTGAAGATATAGTGAAAAGCCGAATTTATTGGACAAGACGAGAACTGCAATATATACTGAGACAAAATGGAATTACAAGAAAGAACCGTAAAGGTGCGACAGATGATCGAGACCGTTGTGAAGAGGACGATTAATCCCAAATGGCGGTTTACACAAAGCGGAATGGCTGCGCTCTATATCCAAAATGGATTGCAGCTTTTACCGGCATTGTTCGGTGTCTCAGATATTGATGATGAGCGCATAGTTGATTATTTGGTCTATCAGATATATCGTTATCGCACATCTATTGCTAACAGTTCGTGGCAATACACTTACCTGTTCTCTCAGGCTGCTTTAGAAAAATATCGTAGTCAGTTCCTGAGTGCTGATGGTAAGGCCGGCATGAATTATTATATCAATCAATGGCTGGATGAGGCAGAATTATCAAGAGGGCAACTAACCTTGATGATAGAGAAACCGAAACCAGACCCATTGAAAAAAATGGTTTATCTTGCATCTGAAGAGCCAATCAAAAAACGGTTTTTGAATACTGATGCAGGGCTTGCCCTCTGTCAGAGATCAACTACCGGTTGGAGTCCGCTTTCAGAGGCTTGCAAACAATGTGATAACTGGGTGGAGTGTGGCAAAATGACCGCTAAGAAGTACCCAGAGCTTATGCGGTACAGAAAAGAAGTTTATCATGGCAGGAAAGAAAAATGAAAACGTGTTGACTTCTGAGTTCCTTGCGGAGCTGTATAATTGTGCCATAACCAACAATCAGATCTGTTCGGTTGTGAGCCGCTATATGGAAGATCAATTTCTTCCGGATCCGCAGTATCAGTTGTTAAATGTGACTCTGAAGAGCTATTTTAATGAGTACAAAACGGCACCTCAGTATGGCATAATCTCACAGCGTCTTTCATCTTCCAGAGCTGTTTCAGAGCTTTTGGAAGAAATTAGGGAAGTTTCCACCAGTGTCAATCCCGAAGGTATAAGAGACCAATTTGAAGAATATCTTAAACTCGTTCAATTTAAGAAAATCTTTAAGGAGGTGTCTAAGAAATATGAGGAAGGCGCCCGGCTCGACGCTATGATGTCGTTCACTCACGAAGCATTGAAGCTACAGCAATTTACTCTTAAACCTGAAGAGTTTATTGACATTGCTCAGACGTATGAAGAAAGATTGCGTGAGAATAAGATGCGTAGTGAGAACCCTTCCTCAAAGATGGTCAATAGTTTTTATATTGACGGGCTTGATGAGATGAATAAAGGACGTAATCTTCGCACTCAGCTTTCTCTGTTCCTTGCTATGTCTGGTGTCGGTAAAAGCCATATCGCTCGATGGATTGGTTACAATGCAGCTTATATCAGCGGACTTGATGTGCTGCATATCCAGTTGGAAGGTGCTGCTTCTGAGACCACCGATGCTTATTCCGCAATGCTCAGTGGCACTACCACTTATGAGTATGAGACTGGCAAGGTCAATAATCATACTCTGGAGCATTTGAAGGACTTGCTCGATACTTATAAGGGTACTTTGAGGGTCAAGGCTTATCCAAAATTCGGCAAGGAGGTTTCAACCACAGACATCAGAAACGACTTGGAGAAGTATCGTGAGAAATACGGTAAGTATCCTGATGTTGTCGTGGTTGATTCACTCGACCTTCTGACCGATTCTTCAGGTAAAAATTGGGATTCCAAAGCATTACGGCATAAACGCATTGCTACGGCACAAGATCTCAAAGACTTGGCCGGTGAAACAGATGCTTGGTTCGTTGTCACTTATCAGGCTACTATTGAGAATCCTGAATGGGTCAATGATGAAAAGAACGTCCTTACAGCCTTCAATACTTCAGAATGTAAGGGATTACAGAGACCTTGTACCCATCTTATTTCACTTAATCAGAGTAAGCGTGAATATCGTGAACAGACGATGCGCTTATATGCGGATAAGTTCAGGTTCTGCAAGAAAGGTGAGCCATTCCGGATTGCATTGGATTACGAGCATGAAGTATTCTATGACCGGGTAAGGACCTTAAATCTTCCACGCGAGGCTTCCTAAGCCTTTTATGAATTTGATGAAAGCAGTGATATGACAGGAATACATAAATGATTTTATCACCAGAAATTCAGCGATCCATTGCCGATGAGTTACTATACGACTTGGGCGGTAAGATGGATGGATCCAGAAGAAATATATTGGTTCCCAACTGTCCTTTTTGTGGGCATGATGGCTTCAAATATGGTATCTATGTCGGCAATAATGTCGGTAAGAAGCGTTTTGGAATGTCAAATTGCTACCATTGTAATCGTCGTTTTGGTTCTCTGAAAGATACCCTCAAAGCTCTTGACCGAGAAGATCTCCTTCCAGCAGAGACCGTAGAACTTGACGATGAAGAGACCGACATCTCAGCATTGTTGGATGACGAGCTTGATGACGAGCTTGTGAAAATCTCTATGCCTAATGGATATAAGCGCTGTTACAAAAACGCTTATTTGAAGTCGCGTGGATGGGTGGTAGATGATTATGAGTATTTCCCAGTTGGCACTAATCGCTGTATTGAGCGAGAATATGAAGATTACATCATTCTTGAAATTCGAGATGAGGGCCGTATCGTTGGTTTTGTAGCGCGCAGCATACTCAGCAAAGAAGAAATTGATAGCTATAATGCCCGGCACCATTACAAAATCCGTCGGTATAAGAACTCCGATGAGCGTGAAGGTAACGGCTTCTCAAAAATGCTTTATAACTATGATGCGATTGAGTCTGGCACCACTCATTCGGTAATACTCTGCGAGGGGCCGTTTGATGTGGTTGGACTCAATCGTAAGCTGGAGTTGTATGATAATAAGCACATTGTGCCGGTAGCAACTTTTGGAAAAAAGATTAGCCAAGAGCAGATGTATAAACTCCAGAAAAAAGGGGTGGAGCAGATTGTTATCGGGTATGATAATGACGCTAAAGAGACAACTGCCCGGATAGCTATGGAGCTGGATAAATACTTCGATGTGTTGATTGCAGACATCCCAGATGGAGTTGGCAAAGACTGGGATGAAATGGATGTCGAGGACATCTATGAAGTATTTGCCTATAATCTAAAAACAGTCAGAGAATTTAATCTTGGATGAGATGAAAGAGGTGGTATCATTAAAAGAATGGCTGGATAACCATAATCTCATATATTCTTTGAGGAAGGATGTTCTTGTTATCCCTGGATTTGGCCGTTGTCTCATTCAGGATAACTATGATCATATCTTCAGGCAGACTAAGGATGGGGATGTGGTTTTCAACAGTATCGAGAATTATTCTTATCTGATAGCAGATGAGATTTATTATATTGTATTTCCTTTTGGGTGTCGGTGGTACTATATCGACATTCGTAAGGATCCTTCTGACCTCCAGTTCAAAATACTTCGGTATGTAGGTGAATCTCCGAAGTTTGAACATGAGTGTGAGTTTTACCCATTAGGCTTACATTCAGGTTTTGAGTTACTGAATGGTAGTGGCTTATTAAAAGACTGGTGTGCCAAGGCAAAATTCCTTGGATATAAGGGCATTGCAGTTGCTGATAGGAATACTATGGCTGCTTCCTTGGATTTGCAACAGTCAGCTACTGATGCTGGACTGAAATATTGTTTTGGATATTCCCTGACAGTACGAATTGGTCTGGATAAAGTCGGCGTTAAGATATACGCCGCTACTCAGCAAGGATTTAGGAATATGTTGCGTATTCAAAAAGCAGTTGCGGTAGATAGCTTTGAAACCAAGGAAATTGACCTGATCACATTACTAAATCTTGCTGAAGGCAATACTTTAGTTTTTGATAAATGGAGTGGTCATTGGCTTACCGAAAACAAGAACGCCTTGCAGGATTTTGTGGACGCTTTTGATGGGTGGGTATATTTTCAGGTAGATACGACCGAGTATCGTGCTGACAGAATAGACTCAACATTGTTGCAGAGCCAGAAAGCGTATTTTGACAACTTCTATCTGGGCAATCTGGAATATTCGATGAATATACGTCCAGTTTTGATTCAGGATGTGTATTATCTTGACAAAGAGGACTGGCGTACCAAAATCATTTTGAATAAAGTCGATACCGGCGCCGCGCACGAGCAATCATATAAACAGTATCTGAAAACTATTGATGAGATTTATGCTGAATTTCGTGCCCTGTTCTCAGATAGATATGATGATGAGGTTTTTTATGATATGTGCGCTGCTACTGCTGACATCATAGAAAATGCAACTGCCGCCTATGACCTGAGTGACAATTATGCCCCTAAGTATGATATGACACCCCAGGAGCAGGCAAAATATGGTGATACTCTCACTATGTTTCGAGAGCTGATTGAAGATGGCTTCCGAAAGCTGGTGCCGGAAGGAGAAGAAGAAGTTTATCGTAGGCGTGTAGAATATGAAAAATATGTAATCGAAAGTACCGACAATGTAGATTACTTTCTCATTCAAAGAGATGAGCTAAACTGGGCACAAGAAAACGGAATCTTGACTGGAATTGGTCGAGGCTCTGCCGGTGGCTGTTTACTTCTTTATCTGATGGGTATCACATTTATTGATCCTCTGAAGTACGATTTGATTTTCGAGCGCTTCTTGTTGCCGGAGCGTGCTGGCTTGGAGCCGGATAAGGTAACGATTATGGCTGATGATATTGAATCCTCAGATTATTTTGAGGTGGCCTTTGATAATGATACAATACTCTTGCTTGACAAGGATGCGGAGTTAGTTGTAATCAGAGATGGTGAACAACTGACCGTTTATGCAGATGAGTTGCAAGAAGGTGATGACATTCAGTTTGATAACTGTGATTTACTTCACACCTTACCCCACAAACTTCTGCATGAAAATCCAACGCATAACTCATAAGACTGACACTCAACTTGTATCTGACTGCTATGCCGGTGACGGATATGTAAAACGAAATCACGGTTCTCTTCCAGATATTGACTCCGACTTTAGCGCAGTACGTCGTGATGAAGTTAAGGCGTATCTGGAGAGACGTTACAATAAAGACGGCCTCCAGCGTGTCTTTTCTGCTGGTACATTCACCACTGAGAAGATTAAGTCTGTAATCAAGGATGTGGCTCGTACCCATAAAATATCTCAGGCCACCACCAATTATTTGACAGCCATATTGGATGATAATATGACGTGGACTGACCTGATGAAGATGGCTTCGACCGATAAGCGCATGAGGGATTTCATTCAGAAATATCCTGATGTCTTTGAAGAGATATTGCCGATTATGGGTCAAGCACGTTCTGCTGGTATTCACGCCTCTGCACTCATTATCACTCCTGAATATGTCAAGGGAGAGCGTGTCGAGTGCTTTGACCTGCTTCCTATCAGAAAGATGGGAGATTTGCTTGTGTCCGAAATATCAGGTAATGATATTGACGCTATTGGTATCTTGAAAAACGACGTGCTGGGTATTAAGGAGCTTACCAGGCTTTCTGATACACTTAATCTTGTGGAAAGTGAGTACGGTGTCAAGTATAATATTCTTGAAATAGCCTCAAAATACCTGAATGACGAGAAGGTTTTTAAGATCATCCGTGACGGAAACACTCAGGGCGTATTCCAGATGGGTGGCGAGGGCATTACAAAATTTATCAAACGTCTTGCGCCGGACAATATCAATGATCTGATTGCTTCGGTTGCTTTGTTCCGTCCGGGACCTTTGGATTCTGGTGCTGCTGACAATTATGTCCGGGCAAAGCGAGGTGAGTATGAGCCTACTTATCTTTGGGGTACTTACGAAATTTTGAAAGACACCTTTGCTCAGATGGTATATCAGGAGCAGATTTCGCGTGTGGCTCAGAAAGTCGGTGGACTTAGCCTTGGTGACGGTGTGAATCTTGTAAAGGCTTTGAGTAAAAAGAAGCTGGAGAAGGTGCGTAAGTTTCAGGACAAATTTTTTGCCGGAGCAAAACAAAACGGTTGTCCTAAAGAGGCGGCCGACCAAATCTGGAGCAATGTTGAAGATGCGGCTAAGTATTCATTCAATGCTTGTATTGCCGGCCATGAATATCTTTGGGGCAGACATAAGGAGAAAGGTTCTGGCACCCGGATTAACATCGGAGATATGTGGCGTACAAGGAATGATTACCAGTGGGCCAAGGAAAACGGTCGGCTTGCTCTTAGAAACAAGTATCGTAAGTATGGCTATGGAACTTGCTGGTCTCTAAATGAAGATGATAAGTTGGTCATCAATCGAATTGTGGATATCCGCTACCAGGGTGTCCGGCCAGTCTATCGTATCACTTTGGCTAATGGCAGTACCATAGATGTAACAGACAATCATAAGCACCCAACATTAAATGGTCAGAAGCGTACTGATGAATTAATCCCAGGAGAGGATTTTATGTATATCCGTGTAGGTTGGATCAAGGAAGATACTTCTTATCGGTTTACAGATAAGGGTGGATTGAATAATACTCGTTATCATTCAAACGACCATGTAGAAAGTCATACTTTGAATGTTCAAAAGGGGCATAAGGGTTTTCTGACTCGTGATTCCAACTATACTAAACTTGAATATTACAAGAATCACCTCAAAAAAGATTATTGTGAAGAATGTGGCCGGCGCCTAAAGCGTCTGGAGATCCATCATGTCAATGGTGATCATTCTGATGTCGGAGAAAATTATTCCAACATCAGAACACTCTGCCCCAGTTGTCATAAGAAGGCTCACTATGAAATGGGGCGAGTAAAAATGGGGCGTAAAGGCTTAGGTACAGCTGTCGTTCAAGTTGTTTCAGTGGAGTTCTTATGCAACACTGCCGTATATGATGTGGAAATGGAGCATCCATATCACACATTTCTTACCGGTAAAGGCGTGGTGACGTGTAATTCCCACGCTACTGCCTATGGACTGACCGCTTATGTCGGAGCGTGGTTAAAGACATATTATCCGACTGCCTTTTACACTGTAGTGTTGCGAGATCAGGATGAAGATAAAATGGCGGTCTTGATGAATGAAATTAAGACTGTGGGAGGTACCGAATTGGAGAAGCCCAACATCAATATCTCAGGTGAGAATTTCACAGCCGATTTTAAGAACAATAAGATATACTGGTCTTTATCTCGTATCAAACAGTTGGGACCGAAGGCTGTGAAGTATATCGTTCAAGAACGCAATTTATATGGCGAATTTTATAATCTGGAGGATTTCATCAAGCGTATTTTCAAGAGCAAGTTCAAAAGTTTTGAAGATGAGGGCACAGCAGAAGTTCGTGAGCGTTGCCCGGTAACAGCGAGAAGCGTCAGGAACCTCATCTTTGCTGGCGCGTTTGACCAGATTGAAAACGTCGGTTCAGTATTGGAGCGATATGGTCTCTTAGAGAGTGCAGCCAGTCTCTTAGGATTTAAGCTGACAGAAAAAGATATTCCGGAAGATATGCGTGATAAGCATTATTGGTGGAGCCGTCAGCAAATAGCCGTCTCAGGTCACGGAACTATTGACTATAAGAGAATATATGACAATCTGGAGAAGCCTAAAAGTGTTTCGGCCTATAAGTACATTGAGTTCTCAGAACTGAATAATATATTCTATGAGGTTCGGAAGGGCGTGATATGCGCTGCCATTTGCTCTGTAACTGATAGGTCTTATAAGGATAGGCGAACTGGTGAGACCAAGCACTTTGGCAAGATTGAACTTCAGCAGAATACCGAAACCAATATTCTAACAATTTGGGATGATTGGGATATTTGGAAGAAGGAACTGAGGAAGGCAGAGGGTCGTATGATTGTCGCTGTGGTCAACATAAAATGGAGTGATTATGATGAGAAGAATACTCTTCAAATCGGTAAAAGCTCATTCTTAAAATTGATTTGATATGTCTTTTTTAATTGACATACGCGAAGAGTTGGACGGTCAGGTTCAAGAGCAGCTTCGCAAATTCAGGCTTGAATGTGCCGGTACCAGTTATAGAGGCTGGTACCGTATTCAGGCTGCCATTGCCAAGGCTCGTGACCTCACCATATACCATGATAAGATTGAGAATTTTATCATGCCCAATCTCTTTGATGAAAATGGCGATGCGATTGCGTGGTATCATTGGCGAGATCCCCAGCAAGTACAAGTCAATATGATAAAACGTAATTTGCAGATCTCATCTAAAGGCAGTAGAAAGCGTGGCCGGGTCACACCTACCAGACTCAAAATGCTGATGAAGGAGATTCTTAACTATCGAATAGAACAATACTTAAATCCACAAACAGATATGGAAAAATTAAAAATCATGTGTATTGTAGGTGGCTCTGGCTGTGGTAAGACCTTGGCCTCGTTACACCTGAAGTACCATAAAGAGGCAAATGTGATTTGCTCCTTTACAACCAGACCTCCCAGACCTACGGAAGTGGAGGGGCGTGATCATCATTTCATTGACATCGTTCCAGACAAAACGGAGTTGATTGCTTATGCTCATTTTGGTGGATATTATTATTATGCTACCAAATGGCAAGTCTTTGGCCCATGCACTGTTTATGTGATTGATGAAAAGGGGCTGGAAAATCTGCGAAATGACTTCGGAGAAGTTTACGATATCCATACTGTGCTGATTAAGCGAGATAAGGCTCTGCGCCGTAAATCTGGGATTGATGAGACCCGGCTCCGTCGAGATGAGCGCCGTAACCTCAATGATGAGGATTATGATTATGTGATTGTCAACAATGGCAAAAAGGCAGAGCTATTTAAGGAAATAGAACGTATTTACGAAGAAATTAAAAACAAATAAGATGGCAGCACCAGTTGAAAAAGGCAATATCATTGTTGGAATATTCTATGACTTTGAAACCGGCGGTCTTGACTGTACCAGAAGTGCCGCGACTCAAATATCACTTCATGCAGTTCGTCTCGATACCTTTGAAGTGATAGATAGGTATAATTCTTATATCTATCCTTACAGTAAGAAAGCAGACATCGGCAAGCCCAAAAGAAAAGTGCTTAAAAATAAGTACGATGCAGAAGAAGAGGAAGAGCTGATGGAGTATGGTTCCACAGCTTTGGATATAAGTGGAATCACTATGGATTTGCTTTATAAGCAAGGCAAACCTTTGGAAGATGTATGTAATGAGATCTGCGACTTCATTGAAAGAAATACCTTCCCAGTGGTGGCTTCAAACAAGCCCTTTATGATCGGTCAGAATCCGTTATTTGATAATGGATTTATGCAGCAGATTATGCTCTATACTGGAGTCTGGGCAAGATTTATCAAACTTGTCCGGGGAGCCAAGGATTTCTGGGGTAACTTCCAGCCCACTCAACTTGACACAATCCTCCTTTCTCAGCTCACTTTTGATAATGACAAGAGTATCACTACTTGGAAACTGGAGGCTATGGCAGAGCGTCTGGGCATTGATCTGGATGACGCTCACGATGCAGACGCTGATGTGACTGCTACCAGAGAAATCGTAAGAGTGCTCACTGCAAGGATGCGCTCACAGTCTGCTGGTGGTGGTACTGAAGTCGGAGGTCTAACTGCTGAAAAACGAGAGAAACTTAGGGATCATTTCAAGATATAATTATGAAAACAGAGTTCAAATTTGATAAAGCCACTGGAACGATGAAACCGGCCAGTGATGCAGTTGCACAAGCTGTAAATGCCAATGTGCATAAAGATGTTGTGCAGTCAAAGTCTGACAAGACTACTTTCCAGCCCAAGTTTGAGAGCGAAAAAAAGATAGATGTAAAGTCCGATACCGTCAATGTCAATCATAATCAGGTCGTTCAGATGAAGCGTGTAAATCATCCAACACCCATTCAGCTGATTGATGAAAATGGTATGCCTGAAGCCTATCTTGATTCAATTACAACTGGAGTGATGATGTTCCGGGAAAGAGAGGATTTAGACATCTGTCAGATAAGTGATGAGAAAACCGGGAAAGTGCTTGCATATATCGGTGGATATGCACTTCAGTTCAATTTTAATATGACTGAATTGAATACGATGGAGCGAATTGAGCAATGTCTGCAAGGGATTGTAAAGTTGTTCCGACACCAAATTATGAACCAAAATCTGCGTAGTAATTCATCAGAGAAATGAGATATTGAGTTTAGATGAGCAAGTTTTCTATTATCTATAAAAGAACAATAATTTTTATAGACAATAGAAAATGAAGCTCACAGACCAAGAAGAGAAGTTCTGCCTGGTATATGCCTGCGGGCCTTCACCATATAACGGCAATGCGCGCAAAACCTTTGACCTTGTATTCAACGGGAATACAGGGGCGCTGTTTGATCCCTCTAAAGATGGGGTTGAAGAGCATACAAAAAATGAGGTTGAAGTCGCCATTGCCGTTCGGCAGCTTATAACACGCGATGATATTCGGGATCGCATAGACCAGTTAAGAAGCGAAACATTAGTTGACGCAACAACACTACGCCCCAGATTGACTGAAACCCTATTGAAAATTGCTGATGAGTGTTCTACTCTGATGGTGGTTGATCGCTGGGGCAACACTCAATCTCCGGCTGCTCTACGCTCTGTCGCTGTTAACGCTATCAGCAAATTGACCGATATGTATGGTATCAAGGAAGATATTGCACATAAGGTTATGCTGGAAGGTGCAGACGGCGATGGTATTACATTCAACTTGATTGTGCCGGAAGTCAATAAGGACAATGGAATTGATAAAGTGATTGAATAATTTTTAATCTAATTTCATTGTATATGAATGAGTTAAAAGTCGGGGATCAGATTACAATTCGTTATTCCAAAAAGTTGGAGCAGAATGGAAATAGCCTTTTAACAAATAGGACTGGCGTAGTCACACGGATTTTATTTACTGGGGGCAACTTAACCGGAGCTTATGTTGATGTTAAGGTGATGAGACGAATTAGAAATTATTATATCCCTATTAGCTCGATTGAAGGACCTGACACCATCAACAAAATGAGAACTCTAAGTATATTAAAATCAACAATATTATAAGATGAAAACTATAAAAAAAGGAAGCAGAGGCCAAGAAGTTAAGCACTTGCAGACTTATCTTCATTTGATGGCCGATGGTATTTTTGGACCTTTGACTGAAGAGGCGGTTAAAGAGTTCCAGAAAAATCATGGATTGACCGCTGACGGCATTGTTGGTACTAAGACATGGGCTGTCATCGAAGCAGACGAGGCCAAAGGAGTCTCTTCAATCGCTAAGAGCAAGCGCAATATTAAAGAGATCATTATCCATTGCTCTGACACCCCAGAGGGGAAAGACTTTACTGTAGCAGACATTCGGGCATGGCATAAGGCTCGTAACTTCTCAGATGTAGGCTATCACTATGTGATTTATCGTGACGGTTCTATTCATCTGGGGCGTGACATCGACATTGCCGGCGCCCACTGCACTAACCACAATACCATCAGTATCGGCATTTGCTATATAGGTGGTCGAGAGGTAGGTAGTACAAAACCTAAAGATACTCGCACTGCCGAGCAGAAAAAGGCACTTCTCAAACTCCTGAAGGATTTGAAGAAGCTATATCCTAATGCCACCATTCACGGACATAAGGAGTTTGCAAATAAGGCTTGTCCTTGTTTTGAGGTCAAGAAAGAGTATTCAAACCTCTAATCTATAAACTTATGTGGAAAATAATCTTAAATAAATATAACCCATATCTGGTTATTGGGATTCTTTGCTTTTTTCTTTGGCAAACATATAGTCAGGTTGCAAAATATCAGCACAAGGCCAATACATTGGAGGCAACTATCAGTGACTTGAATCAGGAAATCAAATATACCAAGATTCAACTGAATGATTCTATTGCCTTATATCAGGCAGAAGTCAAGAGCCTGAATATGACTCAGAATAATCTTAAGGCTAAGTATAACAATTTATTGGCAGCTTCTAAGGTAAAGCCGAAGGACATTAGCAATGTAACGGAAGTTTCAAGCACAATTCATAGTATTGATACCGTGATTGCAGTAATTGATTCTTTCGGTGGAATCAAAGCGAAGTTAGAAGATGATTTTGTGGATATAGATGTTGAGGTATTGCCGGATAAAAAGACCATTATTGATTATGAAGTTCGGGACAGTTTAACCATACTCAGTGTTCAGAAAAAACATTCTTGGCTATTCGGATTAATCAAATGGAAAGAACAAAAAGGTATTAAAGTAATCAATCACAATCCAAAAGCTGAGATTGTCAGCCTTCAAACTATAGACATCATCGAGAAATGAAAAAAAATAACAAGCCAATCACTCCTGATAACTTAAAGAAGATTGGCCAAAATGCAGTTAATAAATTGCAGAATATTAAATGTCAATCTAAAAAGAACTAAGCATCGGTTTTAATGATTATGAATATGGATATTACAGAAATCACGACTATGCTTGGTACAATGCTTGGCATTATCACCCCATTGGGCGGTGTTGGAGCATGGTTATACCGTAAACAAAATAAACGTCTTAAAGAAGCTGAAGCTGCTTTAGCAGAGGCAAACGTCAGTAAGGCAAAGGTTGAGAGCAAGGCCGATGAATGGAATATCTGGAAAGAACAGCTTGAAGCCGAGCGTGAGCATGTTAAGTTCAAGGATGAGCGCATAAACGAATTGCTCAGGATGAATGCCGACAAAGAAGATCGACATCAGCAAGATATTAAAGACTGGGAGGAACGATTTGATAAGCAAACAGATAGACTGCGAGACGTACAGCGAGATTTGTTGGCAAGGACTCAGCAAGAGATTGTTTATACGAAACGAATTGCGGATTTAGAGCGAGAACGTGATTTTTTCAAAACATGGTTCTGTCGTAGGGAATTTGGCAATGAACAATGTGATCCTGAAAAATGCGGCAGACGCGAACCTAAGCAATCTGTACCTATAAAATATATCCCTTTGGAGAAAACAAAACAGATTGTTCCCAGCAGTGGTAATGATGTTTCAGCAATCGATACGAATTGTTAAGAATAAATTTATTAAGAGCTATGGAGTAGTAACTATACCGTAGCTCTTTTTAGTTATCGGACTATTATTGAGAAAAGTATCTTAATAATGGCAAGATTAGAACGACCAAGAGGTCTCAAAATAACATTCAAACCTTCCGCAAGACAATATGAGCTTTGGAACGCCCTGCAACCTAACCATTGTGATAAGTGTGGGGGTAAGCTCGCTATGCGGCCAAATGGATTTGACAGCAAAGGACATCAGGTTTATAGAGCTACATGTGTGCAATGTGGCAATACAGACATTCCTGAACAAGTCTTGGGTGGCGGTTCTGCCGGTGGTGGTAAGTCTTACATCGGCTGCTGTTGGCTTGTATGTAGTTGTATTCAATTCCCCGGTATTCGCATGGTGGTTGCTCGTAAGGTCCGTAAGACTCTTCTGGAAACCACTTGGAAAACACTGAATGATGTACTTAATTCATGGGGATTAAAGAAAGATATTCATTACCACGTCAATAACGTGACTTATGTAATTACGTTTTGGAATGGTTCTGAAATCATAGCAATGGACTTGACTCCAAGCCCTCAAGACCCTGATTTCAACTCCCTTGGTTCTTTGGAAATCACTGGAGGCTTCATAGATGAGGTTTCTGAGGTCTCTGAGAAGGCTGTGGAGGTATTGGCTTCCCGTATTCGTTATAAGATAGCAGAGACCTTTATTGTGGGTAAATTGTTTATGTCAACAAATCCTTGTTTGACATGGGTGCGCTCTACCTTTGTAATGACAGATGATGGAGATCCGGTGGAACTTCAGTCTGGTTATCGCTATATTCCATTCAGTCTTTTCGACAATCCTAATGAGCAATTCCGAGCTATCTACTACAATAAGTTGAGCAAACTTCGTAATAAAGCTGACCGAGACCGTCTGCTCTATGGTAACTGGCTATTTACCACCAGTAACAAAATGGCAGCATATTGGAATTTTGATGGCGACACGCATCTTGTGCATAATCTTAGGGAACAATCTTACAATCCGATGAAGCCTCTCATCCTCAGTTTTGACTTCAATGTCAATCCATATATGAGTTGCCTTCCTATCCAGATTGATTACGACAATAAGATTGTGTGTGTCTTTCCTGAATATGTCGGCTATCCCAAAGATAAGAGAAACAACACTCCTTCATTCACTCGCTGGATTGCCTCTCAGCTTGTAGCGGACGGTCATATTGGTGGTGTATTATTGACTGGAGACCCTGCTGGATTGTCTCGCTCTACTCAAACTGAAGAGGGAGTCAATAACTTCACAATCGCCAATAAGAATATGACAAACGCCGTACTGAAGCCAAAGATTCAGCTATTGAGCAAGCAGCCGGCAATGATTACTCGATTGGAGTTTATCAATGAACTGTTACAAAATTTCAAAGGCTGGAAGGTTTATATTGATGCACGTTGTCATAAACTGATTGAGGACTTCGTATATCAGAAAAAGAACCCGGATGGCACCAAGGAAAAGAAGAAAGTATTGAATGATAATGGTGAGCGCGTTGAACGATGGGGCACTTCTCAGACTGTTTTGATTATGCGATGATATACTATTTGAGTCAGTATTATTCCCAATATAAAACTGCATCTACAGAGATTGTAACCACTATCGACTCAAACGACACTGTATATGGTGATTTTGACTATTAATAAATAAAACAGTACAAAATAATATGGCATATCATCGTTTTCTGACAAATAAGGATTACTGCTGCATTGCTACTGAAGAGCACATGAAGCAGCTTATCCGAGACGTTCCAGAGCGTTTTCCACAAGCCGAGCAACGTGCCGAGATGCAAATGCTGGAATATCTCGACCAGTATTATGAAATAGAAAAGGTACTGGCAGTGGGTAAAAACATCCGCGAGTATAGTCCTTATGTTTCTTATCCGGTAAATACTTGGATTAAGAAGGATGAGGAGATTTTCAAAACCCTGATGCGTATCAATGGCTATAAGAAGCCGACAAAACTTGAATACTGGCGTCAGGTGGTTGATTTTGTTGATCCCAGGTTAATTGACCATGCGCATAAGTATTCCCAGCTTAGGATGTACCCCAAGGGCGAAATCGTGAAATTTGGCACTGAATACTGGCAGTGTATGATTCCTCATGGTTTTGAGAAGGGGGATATACACATGCCAGGTGTAAAAGCGTGGCGTGAAGCTGAGATTATTCCTTGGGAACCCAATATGGAATGGGAGAAAGATCAAGTTTGCTCTTTTAATGAGCAATTCTATCAGTTCCTTGGAGAGCCGGAAACTGAAGAGCCGATAGAAGATCCCGAACCCCAGCCTGAAGAGCCGGAGCCCATAGAGCCATTACCTGATGACGACCCAGAAATCTCTTTGCAAAATGAAGAGGAAGAGGGCGGTGGAGAAGTCAATGAGGATGAGCAAGAGCCTATCCCTGATTTGCCGGCCGATGAGATTGTATTGACTCCAGAGGAAGATGATCGTTGGGGTCTTATCGGAGAATATTCAGAAGAGCTGGAGTACGATTATTCAGAAGGTGTTTTTGATTATGTCGTAGCAGAAGGCACTGTTTTCTATCCAGTCCTGAATCCTAACCCGGATGAGCTGGTGGATGGTGTGAATATTACAAGGGATGATCCGAGAAATGCAAATATCGTGGCCCACCTAAGCCGTATCGCCCTATATCATCTTCATTCGATCATTTCTGCCACCAATATTCCTGAGACACGGCGTTGGGCCTATGAGGACTCGATACAGTGGCTCTACAATGCCTCGAAGTTCAAGATCAATCCTCAGTTGCCGAGAAAGAGGGAGCATGATTCGTGTGCCCCTAAAGTGGACTGGGCATTGGAGACTTTTCAGAGAAGTTATGACCCTAACGAAAATCCTTGGCTAATTTGAACAACTTTCTTTCTTGCCTGGCAGGGCGGTCATTCTTGTGTAAAAGCAGGGTGATCGCCTTATTTATTAACTTTATTTAACACTTATAGGGCTTTTGAGAGGCTTAAAATTCAAATTTTGATGAAATAATAGGTCTTAAAATTCAAATTTTATAGCTAATTTTGTGATGCAAAATGTGATTTTATGTCACAACTTGTGCATACAATGTGATTTTTCCAGAAATTGCAATATGCGAATTCACTGGTTATCAATATTTTATTGTGAATTTCAGGATTAACCCTGTCCTTCCGCAATATTCGCTTATTATCAGCGACTTATAAAATAAGTACCCGAAAAAGTACCCGAAGACGGACTTTTGAAGGTACTTTTCTTTTATCAGGGGCCAATATAAAGCCGGAAGCCCCGCCCGGCTCCCGGCTCTATTCGTTTATTTACCTTTTGCGGCCCGGTGTATCTTTATCGCTACCTTTACGCCGATAATTATCGCATAAACGCTGAACCCGCCGATGACTGCCAAATATAGCCAATCCCAAATTGTGGACTTCGGCTTTTCCTCTGTCTTGGTGTCGGTATCTTCCTTCGCTTCGGCGTTGATGTTCTGTTTTTCCGTGTCGTCTTCGATAGTGGTTCGGTCGGCATGGGCTTCCGTCCAGCTTTGCTCGTTTTTCTCCCCATTAAGAACTGCCCGGCTTTTCGTGATGCTTTTCACGTTGGGAGGCTTCGCCTTCTCGTCGCCCTCGGAAGCGGTAGCGGCTATTACTGTGTTAAGCCAATCCGGGGCCGTGCTCAAGACCGAATCCAGACCAAGAAAAGACCATTTCAGACAAAGTTTTGGCACTAAAATGGCACTAAGAATCAACATCATGGTTTTAGTGCCAAAATAGCCTCGAACTATCTGCGGTCAACTGGTGTCAGTGCCTGCACAGTCACCTTTTGACGGCATAACGCCGACAACACGGAAAACCGCTCCGTCTCTCGTCGCTTTCGATAGTCTGAATCAAAGCGTTTGTGATATTCCAACGCAACATTTCAGTGTGGCAAAACGTTATTATATGAGAATTATTTATTAACTTTGCCACACGAAAGCAAACAGATATGGATAAGATAATAGCCCGCAACATAAAGAAACTCAGGGAAACAGCCCGATACACACAGGATGAGATCGCGCAGGCTCTCGGCGTAACGAGGTCGGCATACAGCAACTATGAGTCGGGCGACAGGGAGGTGCCATACGATGTAATCGAGAAAGCAAGCGACTTTTTCGGTTGCGATATGGCTGTATTGTTTGAAGAAAACGAGAATGTCGATGCCATGATTCTTGCATCGGCTTTCCGTCTTGACGGTATGACAGCCGATGATGCGGCTGAAATCATGCGCTTCAAAGATATTGTGAAGTCTTATTTGAAGATGGAGGCGATAGAGGCTCGATGAAAGCTGCATTATTAAATCTCGTGGAGAATCAGGTGTCACGGTTTCGTCAGATGGCGGGACTGAGTGATGCCGAGGCGGTCAATCTCAAAAGTCTGCTTTTGAAATTGAATGTGCTTACTGTTTATCGTCCGTTGTCTGATAACTTCTCAGGCATGAGTCTGAAAAGCGGTGACAGACGGTTTATGCTCATCAATTCCAACCAGCCGAAATGCCGTCAACATTTCACAATTGCCCATGAACTCTATCATCTGTATGTGGATCCGAATCCGATGCCGCATAACTGTTCTGCCGATGGAAAGAAAAGTGATGCAGAGCAATGTGCGGATGCTTTTGCCCTGATGTTCCTTATGCCGGCAGACGGTGTAAGACAGATGATTCCGGACAATGAGCTGATGTCAGGGCATGTGTCGTTGGCCTCGGTGCTGAGAATAGAGCATTATTTTTCGGTGTCACATTCCGCTGCTCTCAATCGGCTTTTTGACCTCAGACTTATTGACCGAAACGAGAGAGACCTTTATCTGCAATATCCGGTAAAGAAGACTGCAAGGGAATACGGCTATGACACCACCTTATATGAGCCGGGCAATGAAAATCTTGTAATCGGAAATTTCGGTGAGATGGCAAGACGGCTTTTCGATGAGGAAAAGATTTCCGAAGGCCATTATATAGAACTGTTACATAAAATCGGCATAAATGACAGCGAAGACTAAAATCGTACTTGACGCCGATGTAATCATTCACTTTGTCAAGGCCGGACAGTTCAGCCTGCTGCTTGATATATTCCCGGAATATCAGTATATCATACTGGATGTGGTTTATGACGAAGTGACTGTCAATAAGGCTACGAAGACACAGATTGACAACACTCTGAAATTTCTATCCGCTCGTATTGCCAATGTGACGTTCGCCCCTAAGGGAGAATCCCGGCTTGAGTATGCCCGACTTCGCTCAACTTTGCTGTTAGGCAAGGGAGAGAGTGCATGTATGGTATATTGTCGTGACAATCAGGATGTGCTTGGCAGCAGCAACCTTAAAGATATAAAGGAATATTGCAGCCAAAATCAGATAACATATCTGACCACATTGGATTTCCTATATTACGCATATATACGAAAGAAAATGAGCAAGGTCGAGATAGATGCTTTTATCAAGGATGTAAGGGCAAATGGCAGTAAACTTCCGGATGTTGATATAGAAAAATATGTACCCACAAGTCAGATTTAAGAAATGCGCGAGACTCTGTTAGAAATTATTAAATCGAACTCCCGGTCTTGCAAGTATGAGACAAATCGACTAATTTTGAAATAGTGATTGGACATTGCCTGTGGAGACAGGCTTTCGGAGTCCAAAGTCCGAGTTGTAAACTTTGGCACTAAAACGGCACTGACAAAAACATTGAACATCCAACTATTTGATATAGTTGCATTTACAGCGGAGAAGCACGCCCCTGCCCTTCCGCAATATTCGCTGATTCTCAGCGAATTACAAAATAAAGACAAAAAAGTAGCCAAAAACGGACTTTTGAGAGCACTTTTCTTTTATCCGAAGCCAATATAAAGCCGGAAGTCACGCCCGGCTCTATTCTTTTATCACACCACCTTAAATAGAACTAAAATGAGATTCCACAAATACATCTTTTATGCTTTCTGCATCGCAATAAATCCCGCTTATGGAGCAAATGCCGAAAATGCCACAGACCTACGTTTCAAGCACAATCTGACGGAAAAAGGAACTGACACAGACATTGCTGAATACACCGATTTGGTAAACAACGTTTATAATAAATTCGTGTTTGCAATCGATGCGGATGTGAATGACAAGCCTGAGATATATTTCACGGACAACGCTTTAAAGAAACTTCAGGAAGACTACGATTTTGATTGTCAGAATGATGGTCCTTGTTATGCCTTTTATGCTTTGAGAACCATGATGCAGGATTCAAGACCGGGGTCAGACGGAGAGTCCAAGGTATATGGTATAGAACCGAGTGGCGACGGTTGGTATGTTGTCTTATATTCAGATATGGGGTGGCCGGGCAAAACACGTATCAAAATCATTGACGGAAAAATAGATACATACGAGCGCATGGCTAAATAACCATAATATGACTCCCGGCATTTACTCCGATTCCATCCACGCCAAGCAATGTGGAGTCCTACAGGAGACAAAATTGGCAAAAGAAAAGCCACTAAATCTCTGATTTTCAGCGATTTAGCGACTAAAAACGTTGTCTTACCTGGATTCGAACCAAGACAGGCAGAACCAAAAACTGCAGTGCTACCATTACACCATAAGACAATCCTATTTGCCCAAAGAGTACACGGATGTCTCTCTAAAGCGCTGCAAAGGTAGAAAGTTTTTGGCGATTTTCCAAATCCGAAGCTGATTTTTTGTGATTTTTCTGCGATGTATTTTTTACGAAAGATTCAAATCTTAGGTTGTAATATTTCCAACGACGAGATACAACGACCGTCCCGTGATTAAGAGTGATGACAGAGCAATTGCACTTCTCAGTGGAATCCTTCAAGAGCCAATTTTATTTTTTTCTGAAATAAATTTGTCATTCCGTAAATAATATATACCTTTGCAACATAAATTTTAAAGTAAACGCAAGAATATTTTGAAAAAATGACACGATTTTACGCATATCCGTTTTTTTATTATTTTTATTTTGACAAAAAATAAGAACGGGATTTGCATGCGTAGATTTTTCATTATGATTGCAAAATATTTCCATCATAAAAATCCCGTTCGTCAATGAACGGGATTTTTTATTTTAGTGACATAGAACTGAACAAAATTATAAGACCGTATATTTTAACTACTGTCAAATGACTACGACAATGAAAAAGATTACCATCCAAGGAGTGGCCGGGTGCTACCACGACGCAGCAGCCCACCTCTATTTCAGCGAAGATGACATACAGACCATTGAATGCGAGACATTTCCTGCCATGTTTGAAACGCTCGCGACCGACGCATCACTGCTTGGAATAGTGGCAATCGAAAACACTATTGCCGGAAGTCTTCTGCAAAACCACGAATTGCTGCGCCAGAGCAATCTGAGGATAATCGGCGAACTGAAACTGAGGATCTCACACGTACTCGCCGCGCTTCCGGGACAGTCTATCGACGACCTTTCGGAAGTCAACTCCCACCCGATGGCCCTGATGCAGTGCGAACAGTTCCTGCGCCGCCATCCGAATCTCAAAATCGTGGAGCGCCTTGACACCGCAGGAAGTGCCAAAGAAATCGCGACCGACAATCTTGAAGGCCATGCAGCCGTCTGCGGAGAATATGCAGCCTCGCTCTATGGTCTAAACATACTTGAAAAGGGTATCGAGACCAATAAACGCAATTTCACGCGCTTCCTCATAATAGCCGACCCGTTGCTCGCATCAGAAATCGGGCCTGCCGAACGTGACATCGACAAGGCTTCAATAGTCTTCACACTCCCCCACACACACGGAGCGCTGTCAAAGGTGCTGACAATCCTTTCGTTCTACGACATCAACCTCTCAAAAATACAATCAACCCCGATTGTAGGACGCGAATGGGAATACAGATTCTATGTCGATGTGACATTCGACAGCCTCGTGCGCTACCATCAGGCCATCGAAGCCGTGCGTCCGCTCATCAAAGACCTCAAGATACTCGGCGAATATGCCGAAGCCAAGATAACCCACGCTTAACCCCTCACCAACAGACTCATGGAAATCAAGCCCTCACAACGAGTTGAAAATATAAAGGAATACTACTTTTCGACAAAACTTAAGGAAGTGGCCGCTATGAAAGCCGCCGGCGAAGATGTCGTGTCGCTCGGCATAGGCGGTCCTGACCGCCCGCCACACCATAGCGTCATCGACGCTATGACCGACGCACTCAACTGCCCGTCAAACCACGGTTATCAGCCACATGTCGGTGTGCCCGAACTCCGCGAAGGTTTTGCCAAATGGTACAGGAAATGGTATGACGTAGACCTCGACCCGAAATCGGAAATTCAGCCGCTGATCGGTTCAAAAGAGGGTGTGACCCACATCTCCCTTGCCTTCCTCAATCCGGGCGACGGAGTACTCGTCCCCAACCCCGGCTATCCGACCTATTCCTCAATCAGCAAACTTGTAGGCGCTGAAATCTTCAACTATGACCTTGTCGAGGAAAGCGGATGGCAACCCGATTTCGAAGCCTTGGAAAAATTGCCGCTCGACCGCATAAAACTCATGTGGCTCAACTATCCCCACATGCCCACCGGCGCAAGGGCACGCATGGAGACATTCGAAAAAGCCATAGCCTTCGGTAAGAAACACGGCATCGTCATCGTCAACGACAATCCCTACTCCTTCATCCTCAACGACAACCCCATGAGCATCATGCAGGTGGATGGCGCAAAGGAGATAGCCATCGAAATGAACTCTCTCAGCAAGAGCCACAACATGCCCGGATGGCGCGTAGGCATGGCCGCATCGAACCAGACGTTCATATCATGGATACTCAAAGTCAAAAGCAACATTGACTCAGGCCAGTTCAAACCCCTCATGCTTGCAGCCGCCAAAGCTCTTGAGGCCGACAAGAGCTGGCACGACGAAGTCAACGCCGTCTATGCCTCACGCCGGAAAGTCGCCGAAAAAATCATGGATGAACTCGGATGCACATTCGACCCAACCCAGAGCGGATTGTTCCTGTGGGGTAAAATAAATGACCCCGCAGTCACATCCGAAGCTCTCGCCGACCGTCTGCTCCACGAGGCCAAAGTGTTCCTGACACCCGGCTTCATCTTCGGCTCTAACGGCGAAAGATATATCCGCATCTCTCTCTGCGCGACGGAAGAGCGCATGAACGAAGCACTCGACCGCATCAAAAAACTCAACGGAAAATAAGTAACTTATACATAGACAATACATATATCTTATGGAAAATATCAAACCGCTCGCAATCGACGGAGTGGAACTCACCAAACCGATTATAATTTCAGGCCCATGCAGCGCCGAGACAGAGGAACAAGTCATGCAGACCGCACGCGAACTCTTGCGTTCGGGAGTAAAGATATATCGCGCCGGAATCTGGAAACCCCGCACAAAACCCGGAGGGTTCGAAGGTGTCGGCGTCCCCGGCCTCGCATGGCTCAACAAAGTTCGTGAGGAGACCGGCATGAAAATCGCAACCGAAGTCGCCAACCGAGGCCACGTCGAAGCCGCCCTCGAATATGACCTTGACCTTCTGTGGATCGGAGCGCGCACATCGGCCAATCCCTTCGCCATGCAGGAAATCGCCGACGTGCTCCGCGAAAGCGGACGCGACATCCCCGTGCTTGTAAAGAATCCTGTCAACCCCGATCTTGAACTGTGGATCGGAGCGCTCGAACGCCTCTACAACGCCGGCATCACCCGTCTGGGCGTAATCCACCGTGGATTCAGCACTTACGGCGAACACATCTACCGCAACCATCCCCAGTGGCGCATCCCCCTCGAACTCCGCATACGCTACCCGCAGATTCCCATAATCTGCGATCCCAGCCACATCGGAGGCAAACGCGAACTCATCGCTTCGCTCTCGCAGCAGGCACTCGACATGGGCTTCGACGGCCTGATCATCGAAAGCCACTGCAATCCGGACTGTGCGTGGAGCGACAAGAACCAGCAGATAACCCCTGAAGTGCTCGGTGTCATACTCGACAACCTCGTCTACCGCGACGCACCTGTACCTACCGAAAGCCTCGCGCAGCTCCGCCGTCAGATCGACCAGCTTGACAACGACCTCGTCGAAATACTTGCAAAGCGTATGAACATCTCGCGCGAAATCGGTAAATACAAAAAGAACCACAACATGCCTATCGTGCAGCCCGGACGTTACGGCGACATCATGCACACCCGTGTGAAGACAGCAGCAGCAGCCGGTGTCGACGAGGAATTCATGAGCAAGATTCTCTCTACCATTCATGAGGAATCTGTCAGACTACAGGTCGAATTGACTGAAAAGAAGTAGGCCGACATCCACACACAAGGTCTTAGAAGTTGTTTTCTCCCGTCCTTCAATCTATGACCGCCACGGAGAAGTGGATACCGGCAAATGAAAGACCCTGAGAAAACGACTTCCCCCTACCAACCACCAGATTTAACAACCGTCCACATAACGACAGAGATGAAAATACTGATTCTCGGAGCAGGCAAAATGGGCAGCTTCTTCTGCGACCTCCTCTCGTTTGACCACGAAGTAGCCGTATACGATCCCGACCACCAGCGGCTTCGATTCACATTCAATGCCCTCCGATTCAAGGAACTTAGCGAAATCGAGGAATTTGAACCTCAGCTGGTAATAAACGCCTCGACTGTAAAATACACGCTACAGTCGTTTGAGGCCGTCCTCCCCTACCTCAAACCTTCATGTATCATAAGCGACATAGCATCGGTCAAGACCGGACTGCCGGAATTTTATGCCACATGCGGCCATCCCTTCGTCAGCACCCATCCCATGTTCGGGCCGACATTCGCTTCGCTGAGCAACCTCAGCAATGAAAACGCCATCATAATCAGCGAAGGCGACCATCTCGGCAAAGTGTTTTTCCGCGACCTGTATTCTCGTCTTCATCTCAACATTGTCGAATATACCTTTACCGAACACGACGAGACCATAGCCTATTCGCTGTCGATTCCGTTTGCGGCCACACTGGCTTTTGCCGGAGTCATGAAACATCAGGAAGCACCCGGAACAACCTTCAAGCGCCACATGCAGATTGCACGCGGGCTCATGTCGGAAGACGATTTCCTTGTCAGCGAAATCCTCTTCAATCCCAACACTCCGCAGCAGATTGAAAAAATCCAGCAGCAGATGGCTGAACTTCTCGACATTATCAAACGCCGCGACAGCAATGACATGAAAGCCTTCCTCGCGCGAGTTCGTGAACATATCAGATAACTATCACCCATTACATCAGATAGCCGCACAGTAGCGTCGAGCCTTCGGTCAGGATACCAGTCCGGCCTGTTATTGCTTCACGGCTAAACGACAAAAAATCAGCCCTCATGCCCCAACCGGGAAAAGGACTGATTTTTTTGTCGTTTATACACCGTAACGGGGATTATTCCGACAACGGCTCGAACATATCTTTTCCGACACCACACTCAGGACATGTCCAGTCGTCAGGAAGGTCGGCAAATGCAACACCCGGCTCAATGCCATTGTCAGGATCACCTACTGCTGGATCATAAACCCAGTTGCATACAGTGCAAACATATTTATCCATAATCTCTCAAATAAAAAAAATTAAACTATTTATTAATTGTGTGATTTTAAATATTATTCAATAATTGAATCGTGATATAAATCATATATATTGAACACCGATACCGAATAAAAAGTTTAACAATCCAAAAACGACTTATATTTCCCGGCCGTATTTCCGCCACTTATTGCATATCTCATATTTTTCAAGTAATTTTACGCATAAAGAAGATATTACACTTTATCATTACACATATTTCTTTTCACCACCTTTCCAATTTTAAGAAATCCGACAATGAAATTAAAACTGATTTTTCTAAGCCTGCTGGCATCGCTGTTCGGTGTGCGGTGGGGACATGCCTCAGAACCGGTCAAAGATCCGCGCGAACTGATAATCTATCAGGTAATGGTTGCCTCGTTCCAACACTCCCCCGACGGAGCGCCGGGCTACACTGCCATGTGGGGACCAGACGATGCGATTAAAAACGGAAATCTACGCGGTATCATAAACTCTCTCGACCATATCAAAAGCCTCGGGGCGAATGCTCTTTGGATGACACCCGTTTTTGACAGCTCGACCGCAGACGGAGGTGAGAAACTACAGGCTACGGGCTATTTCACAAACGATTATTTTAAAATCGATCCGCACTTCGGAACTGAATCCGACCTGCGCGAACTGATTGAAGAAGCCCACAAAAGAGGTATCCACGTGATTCTTGACGGAGTGTTCGGCCATCACGGCGGAGTGACATCTCCCTCGCCCAACGGACACGAAATCACATCTGAATGGGTTTTCAGCGACCGTGGCGAAAGCGGAGGCAAAGGTAACGTGGTCTATCCCCAGTCTCTCGAATATTTCAAAGACCTTGCGACATATTACATTGACAAATACGGCATCGACGGATGGCGTCTCGACCAGGCATATCAGGCATTACAGGGCGGCCACAACTACTGGAATGAAATCCGCGAAGCTGTCGACTCGGTTACGGCCACGCGAAAAGCTCGCGGAGAACGCTGGGGGACTCTCGGATATCTCGTAGGCGAAGACTGGGGCACAGCTGATGTCATCAACAATGGTGTCTACAAGGACGGAGGTCTGAAAAGCGCATTCGATTTCGACGGCAAGGAACGCATCAGCGGTCCTATGCAGGCTATTGACTCCGAAGGTCTTGAAAACGGCTGGAACGATGTCATCACAATGCTTTCACCTCCGACCTCGCGCGGATACCTCAACGACTCGGTGATGCCAAACCTCTTTCTGTCGAATCATGACGGCTACCGTCTTGCCGACCATTTCGATCCGGCCGACCCGCTGTTCTATCAGAAACTTATGACACGCCATGCGATTCTCGCAGCCTATTCTGGACCTATCACCCTCTACTACGGCGACGAGTATGCCGACATGAGCCGCGACTCGAAAGGGGCGCAGAAAGACAACATCGCACGCACCACTGGCCACCTTTCGCCGCGCAATGCCCGAGAAAATGAGCTGAAAGATTATATCGCCAAAGCTATGGACTTCCGCAAAGCCAACCCTGCAATGTGGCGCGGGGAGGCAAGTTTCTATACTGTCTCTCCTACTCAGGATTGTAATGTCCTCGTAGTGACAAAAACCGACAAGGCGACCGGCAATCAGGTCTGCATCATATTCAGCGATGCCGACACCAAACTCCCACTACCCACCACAGATGAAACAGTGAGCCTTAAAGCATGGCAACCGGTATTCATCAAGATAAAGTAGACTCCGTCAAGATATATCCCGAAAAGAGCAATATCGGATATCCCGGCAACGAGACAGCCCCGCATACCTGATTCAATGGCATACGGGGCTGTCTCGTTTTTTCTTTTTATCAGTCATTTATTGCTACGGCGTGACATTATGCAGTCAGACAGCAAGCTATAGATTTCTTTTTCACGGCCATCGAGCAATGAGAGATGGCCGTCGATCACACGGCGGTCGCCACGCGCCGCAGGGCCTGTCTGCGAGGCTGCCGGAGAGTTGACAAACGCCTTGCGCAAGGTCTCCTCAAGCAATGGCCGGAGAACTTCGAACGGAAGACCATCGCGCGCGAGAAGTTCGGCAGCAAGAGTCCATAGATAATTCGTAAAATTACAGCCAAACACGGCTGCGATGTGCATCTTCTTTCGGGTATCACTGTCAGCGTGGTAGACCGAACGGAACAACTGTCCGGCAAATCCGCGTATCTCCGACTCAACCTCATCCGTCGAACCCTCGATGAAAAGCGGGACTTCAGCCATGTCAAGCTCCACATCCCTTGAGAATGTCTGCAAGGGATAAAACACCCCATAGCGTTCCGAAAGTCCCGCAAGGGATTCCATGCCGACAGAGCCTGATGTGTGAAGATAAAGAGCATCGCCTTTTGGAAGAGCCTCGGCAAGCTGGGCTATGGCATCGTCGGCCACGCTGATCAGATAGATATCCGCATCAGGGATGACAGCTCCGACATCAGCCGTGGCCGTCGCTCCGGGAATCCTGTCGGCAAGAGCCAATGCTGATTCAATGTGCCGGCTGTAGACCTGCACCACTTCGCATGCTCCTGAAAAAGAAAGAGCCGGAGCGAGATGTGAGGCCACATTTCCAGCTCCGACCATTACTATCTTCGGTTTTATCATAAAGAATCTGTTAGAATTTCCCTATATGGACATTCTCCCATTTGAGTTTTTCAAGATCCTGAGGCTTACGGTCCTCGTCTTTATGACCGAATGTGAGGATGCAGACGGGAATACAGGTCTCAGGCATTCCGAGCGCTTCCTGCACATATTCCTCCGAAGGGATATTGTCGGCTGTGAAGCGTCCGCGAACCTGAATCCAGCATGAACCCAGACCGAGGGATGCAGCCTGAAGCATCATGAACGATGCGGCAACCGATCCGTCCTCAATCCACGGATCTGTCGATGTAGTGTCGACAGCAACCACGACCGCAAGCGGACACTTGGCCACTGGCATCGCGCCTGCAGGCTTGCAGTCGGCCAGCCGTGAAAGCATGTCGGAATCTTCGACCACGACAAATTGCCACGCACGTGAGCTTTTTGACGTAGGTGAAAGCAAACCGGCCTCAAGAATGAGCTTTACGTGCTCAGGGTCAATTTTTTCGTCGGTATAACGGCGTATGCTTCTGCGGTTGATGAGAAGTTGCTGGAAATCCATAGTTTAAGTCTAATCTGAATGAGGGAATAATGAGGGGGGAATAAATTATGGCGTTCAAGACCGGCAATCCATCGTCAGCGACGGCACACCCAGACTCCCGGATAACGCTCCGAAAGTGATGATGCAAGCGACTGAGCTTCATTGATGTCGGAAGCAGATGCCACGTAGACGCGATAATTGCTGTCCATCTCGATAATCTTCATCGCCTCGTCCTTGCACTGAGCGATGTGACTCCGGGCCGCTTTCTCGGTCGGGAACGAGCCGACCACAAGGATATAGCGTCCGATCGGCGCAGTCTGCTGAGCCGTCGCGGCAACTGTCACCGCCTCATCATCCTCTGCAGGAGGCATGGCGATGTTGAGCAATATTTCACGCGAGACAGAGACCGTCGAATCAATCACCCGCTCGATACGCGAGCTTATGCCGGTGTCAAGCGATGCGAAATTCACACGCGGACCGCTCACAAGGCTTGTCGTCGAATAAAGAATGCCAAGCCCGACAATCACAGCTACAACCGAGGCGACAATCTTTAACGGGAAAGGTATCACCACAGGATCGTTGGCCGACGGCTCTGAACCGTAAGCTTCGGTCTCGACTTTCTCCTCATAGTCAAGCGGGACTATATTCAGAGGTTGCAGTCCGTCGAAACGACGGACTGCGAGAGAATCGTCAGAAGGGTTAAAGACAGGCGATTCAGAGGTAACACCGGGCGTGAACACGCCAAGATGTCCCATCACCACTTCTCCGCAATGCTGCAACTGTCCGCGAAGTGCAGCTATTGAAGCATCGAGAGTCAAACGTGCATTTTCAAGGCTCACACCTTCCCGGCGCGAGATGCTTCCGAGCAGCAAAGCGTCGTTGTGACGGACTTCCGGATTGAAGCCGAGAGTCCGTGAAGGAGGGAGAAAACGCTGTGTCTTGGCATCATAACGCGCTGATTCATGGTTGAGCATGAATGCACCGAAACCGGGCACCACTACACATTCGTGGTGCATAAGTAAGTATTCTATATGTTGCGCTATGTCGATCACACTGCAAAGTTACTAAACTTCCACTGACCTTGCAAACGGGGACAGGAAAAAATCATCGGCAAAGCCACCGTATTTTTTCAGGAACAGGACGATTGTTTATTATTGCTGTCCGATAAAATTAAATATCATTGTTTATAATCCGTCTCAATCAGATCATGCGCGGTTTTTGCCTTTATAGACTCGGAACGGTTCGTCAGTTTGACCTCGAATTTCAAACCCTGAAAAGCTTTTTCAGGATTTCTGCGTATATCGTCGAGTATACGCAGAAACTTTATACGGTCGGTTCTGATATACTCATGTTCACCGGGACGCGGTGTGATAGGACGGTCGGTCGCTTCAATACTGTTTATGATAAAAGCATACTCACCTCCATCGCTCTCTGCCTCCATGATGAGTCCGGGAAGCCCCATCAGCTGCCACGGGCCTGACGACACCGGCACATCGGGAGCAAACCATGCAGTCCATCTGCGCCCATGATAGTCGGTCACCGCCTGCTGGCATTCATATCCAAGAATTGTCCTGACTGAATCTCCGACTTCCCACACGAGGTCGGACATCGGAACTGTATAGGCATAATCCTCCCTTGCAGCCTGATCGCAGACATCAAGTATGTCCGCACCCTCGCGACGCGTAACCTGAAAAGCCTTACCCCTCGACGGGACATTAACTTTTGTCTTGTCAATCGACAAAGCTCCGTTCTCAATTGTAAGAGCTGTTGAAACCGCACTACGCATCAGCTCCTGATATTTCGCCTGACCGTCAGGTGTGGCCATGAGCGAGTCATATTCCTCGGTGTTGACACTGAAGAAACGCGAGGCCACAGGCGATGCGAGAAGCATCATGTTGTCTGTATTCTCAATATCATGGCCGGCAGTGTGACGGATCAGATATTTATAGGTATAGACAGCTTTTATCTGTGCTTTGGGATAGTCGGCTGCCTGCGAGGCAAAAGCTGTGAGGAGTGAGAACGTGATAAATATGATACGTTTCATTATTTATCTTTGTAGTCTGTTTCAATTAAGTCATGGGAAAGGGCTGCCTTCATGGCATCGTCTCGGTTTACGAGCGTGACACCCGGCATATATTTTTCAGGATTCAGGTGTCTGTCACGTTTCTCGGCAAGAAATTTTTTGCGTGTAGTCTTAAACAGGTCACGTTCGCCGGGACGCGGGGTTATCGGACAGTCAGCAGCCTCAAGTCCGGTGATAGTGAAACTATACTCCCCTCCATCGCTCTCAGCCTCCATGATAAGTCCGGGAAGTCCCATAAGCTGCCACGGGCCTGACGACACCGGCACATCGGGAGCAAACCATGCGGTCCATCTGCGTCCATGATAGTCGGAGACGGCTTGCTGACACTCGTAGCCGAGTATAGTCTTCACCGAATCCCCGACTTCCCACAAGAGGTCGGACATCGGGACCTGATACACATAATCTTCTTTGGCCATGGAATCATAAACGTCAAGCACATCTGCATCCGGCTTGCGTGTGACCTGAAATGCAACCCCGTCAAGCGGTTTTTTCACCCGCGACATATCAATGCGCATTTCGCCGTTTTCATGGACAATCGCATCCTTCATGGCCTCACGGCTCATCAGCTGATATTTTTCTTTGCCATCGGGCCGGGCCATGAGCGAATCATATTGCTCGGTGTTGACACTGAAGAAACGCGAGGCCACAGGCGATGCGAGAAGCATCATGTTGTCTGTATTCTCAATATCATGACCGTCAGTGTGACGGGTCAGATATTTATAGGTATAGACAGCTTTTATCTGTGCCTTGGGATAGTCGGCTGCAATGATTGACAATGATGACGCAGCAGCCATGAGGACTGAAAGAATTATTTTTCTCATTGATGTTATGTATTTTATCCGATTTATTCACTACTTTTTTAGATAGACCGAAATCATGAATTCGCGTCCGCGCAGACGGCTCGAACGTTCATATTGCGACAGGGTCCCGAACGAAGTATAGCTATATTCCTTGCGGTTAAGTATGTTGGTCAGCGATGCCGAGAGTTCAAGACGCTTGGTGATGTTGAACGTCAGCTTAGAGTCGAGCATAAACATGTTCTTATAGTTGTCTGCCTCAATCTGATTGCGGTAATACTCTCCGCCAGTAGACCATGTCACAAGCCGGCACGGAGTGACAGTCAGACTGCCGGAATAGATGAAATTGTCGGTGGTCTGTCTCGGCATTTCCGATATTTTCAGGAACTCCTTTCTCCATGTAAAGCGAAAATTCCAGTTGACAAACGACGATATGTTGCCGTTGACATGAGGAGCGAGAGAGAATGAGTCGTTGATATAGTTCATGGCAAGTCCCTGTGACCACATATTGTTCTCATTTCGGTTATAGTTCGTATTGACACCTATCGCGCCACGCATGAAATCAAGCGTCTTGCTGACATTCGCATACGCAAGAACACCGCGTGACGATGACGGCTGTGAAGTGTAGGAATAGAATATATAGTCGCCGAGAATGTTCTGGACACTGCCGAATTTAGACCTGTTCCATGAATATCGGCCTAAAGCATTGATGAATATCCCCTTGCGCGCGTTGCGGAACATATAGGATATCGACACAGCCTGGCCGGAAGAGGTATAATAGTCGTCTGTCCCCGAATTGAATGTGCGGTAGTCGGTGAGAATAGACGCATCATGTATGTTGTGGAGCGATGCGGGACTCCGGCGTGCGCTGCCACTCAACCTGAGGCTCATGCGAGGGGTTATTTTCCATTTGGCCGAGAGCGACGGCGAAATGAAAAACTCGCTGCGGTCGGCGAGAGCGCCGGAAAAGAAATAGGTATAGAAATTGACAGGCAGACCGAGCGTCAGCTCAACTTTGCGGTGGCTCCATTCGAATTTAGGCGAGGCATATACACGCAGATAGTCAGTGGTCAGCCCTTCAGACCCGGTGATGCCTTCAAGCTCGACTCCCCACAGATCTGTGTCAAGGTGGCGGAAGTAACCGGTAAGACCGCCTTCGAGCGAAAGAAGCACACGATTCAGGACGAGACCGTACGATGCGCGTTCGTCGGTATAGAACGAATACTGCTTCACCTGCTGTCCGTAAGCCTCGCCGCCATCACGGCTGACAGTGAGATGCTCGGGCAGTGAGTTCCATTCGTTACGGCTGGTGAAGGTTATAAGGCGGTTTTTGCCGAAACGCTTAATGATTTTAAGATCGTTGGTTACGGAGTATTCCGGATTGCGCGTCGACTGGACATTCGGGAGCGAGCCGGTAGTGTTGAGACGCAGGTCGTTCCACGAAAGATCGGCCGAAAGGGTATTGTTGAGAAAATATGTCTTTTCATTCGCCTCATAGATGAATTTGCCTTTAATGGCGTTGCGGTGGCTGAGCGAATTGCGGTCTTCGAGAATCACCTTATCGCCTGATTCAAGGAAATATGTGGTGGCCGATATGCCCTGAGCCGTCACGCGGTCATTGTTGTAGTCAAGCTGCAGACGTATGTCAGACCCTTTCTTCGTCTTCCACAGATGGCTCGAAGAAACCATCCACGAACGGTTGAAATAGCTGCGTTTTCTCGCAAGATTAGGTGTCGACGGCGCTCCGACCGACGTATAGCCCGTAAGCTCCTCCGAGGAACGGTCGGCAGTGAAGTCAAACACTTGGCCTGAAAGGTCAAGCCCCGTATTATTTCCCTTGAAAGTGGTCAGCATCTGATATTTGCCCATCACCATCATGGTGAATATCTCACCGTTCCAAAGAGCTCCCGCAGGCTGGTCAGACCATCCGCCGGAAAGTGTGCCGTGGGCGATGAATGTTGCCTTGGCGCTGTTTTTCACCTTCAGATTGATGGCAGCCTGATCCGAGAAACTCAGACCACGGAGCACCTGCATCGGCTGATGGTTTTCCATCACTTCGACCGATTTTATATCGTCGTGGGCGATTCCGTTGGTAGCCACACCGTAGCGTCCGCCGAGCAAGTCGTTGCCCTCGATGTAAAATTTATTTATGTCAGTGCCCTGATATTGAATCTTTCCTGCATTGTTTACATCTATGCCGGGCATGCGCTTTAGCACATCGCCTATCGTGTGGTCCTGTTTCTGGGCGAACGATGCCACATGATATGTTATCGTGTCGCCCTGCTCGCGGATACGGTCGGCCTTGACCGCCACCTCCTTGAGCTGAAAGGCAGCTGGCTCCATCTCTATGCGCAGCGGAGCGTCGGCCACCGGAGTGACAGTCCGTTCGCCATAGCCCATGAATGTGGCCTTGACCTTCATACCCTCGACGGTGCGGGTCTTCATCGAGAAGCGCCCCTGCGCGTCGGTCGTGGCGAAGCTCTTTATCTTGTTGAGTGAGTCGCGCAGCGTGACATTGACTCCGGCCATCGCCGAGCCGTCCTCCTTATCAATCACGATACCGCTGACAGTCACCTGTGCCGACACGCCCGACACGATGAACATAAGAAACAATATTATAGCACTGAGTTTTTTCATAATGGCAAAATTACATCGTTGAAACCATACGGGAAATACACAAAAGTGTATATTTTCATCCCAATCCCGGTTCATCCGGATTAATGCGGATAGTTAGTCTCTTCAAAATCGTAGGGCGTCCTCTTGACTTTCTTCGGAGCGTTGTCTGTATTCGTCTTTACCCCGTATGCCGCAGCAATCTTGCTGCCCATACTTGTGGTGGAGGTTATGTATTTGTAACGGTCGTTGAGATACTTGTCGCGGGTGGTCTTGAAATAGTCACGGAAAATATAGATGCCAACGTCTCCAAGATTGTCTTTCACGATGCCTGTAGATGTAAAGACATAATGGCGCTTGGCATCGTAGGCTTCAAGTATCAGACCCGGCAGTCCGCTGAGTTTCCACGGCCCTTCGGCGACAGGGATTTCCGGGGTGAACCACGCCGACCATCTTCGGCCACGAAAATCAGTGAAGGCGAGCTGGCATTCATAGCCTAAAATCGTCTTGACCGAATCGGCAATCTCCCACACGGGTGTCTCAATCTCCTCTTCATAGACCCGGCGCTCCATATCGAAGTAGTTGGCTACAGTCCACTTACCTTCGGGCATGTTTTTGAAAATATATTCGTTCTCCCAGCCACCGAGCGGTTTCCAGACCTTGGTCCTGCGCTCCTCTTCGAAATTTGCCCTGTCAAGCTGCCAATACAGATCCGAATTGTAGTGGGCAAGTGAATCCCTGAAAAATTTAAGCACCGGGTAGAACATTGCAGAGGTCTTGCCTACACGCAGGGCCATCTGCGCGTCGGGCCATGGATGCTTCTCGACCTCAGAGACAGTGTCCCTCACGACATGTTTAGTGAAAAGCACTTCAAACATAGCCGGTTCTTTCGGCTCGATGCGCTGTGCATATCCTTTCACTACCGAAGAAAAGACAATTGCGACGAATAAAATAAGCCTATTCATAATAAAATAGTAAAAAAAAGAATTACAATATGAATCACCAACAAAATTAGTACATAGCCGCCAATTTGCAATAGGCAAAAAAGTTTAACATACGTTTTTAACACAATTTTAACTATATTTCACTATCCCAGACGGTATATTGATAAAAATTAGGTTGTATGACTGTTATACCATGCAAAAAATTTTCAACCACATCCTATTTGCTTATTCAAATATAAAAACCTAACTTTGCGGTGACAAAGGGGTGCGGGCCACTTATCAGTCCGCTGAGATGATACCCTCTGAACCTGATGCGGTTAGTACCGCCGAAGGGATTGCACTTGTCCTCGCTTCATGCCATAGACTCTGAATATGTCATGGAAGCCGTCGAACTCACAGGCCATTTTCAATTAACAATGGCCGGGAGGACATCATTTCAACCCATCGCTTTGTCATTTTGATAAAAATCCACCTCCGTTGCGTATGCGCGAGGTGCATCCATGATTTGAAAACAGCGATGAGAACCTATTATCCAGTACTCACTATTGCAGGCTCCGACTCGTCGGGAGGTGCAGGCATTCAGGCCGACATTAAAACGATGTCGGCCATAGGCTGCTATGCGATGTCGGCAATCACTTCAATAACAGCGCAAAACACAACAGGCGTACGTTCCATCATGCCTGTCACACCGACCGTTGTCACCGATCAGATTGAAATGGTGATGACCGACATCACTCCGCTTGCCGTAAAAATCGGAATGCTCTGCAACGCCGAAGTCGCCGATGCCGTAGCCACATGCCTCAGCCGTTACAGTCCGGCCAACATAATATTAGACCCGGTGATGGTTTCCACCTCAGGATCAGTGTTGCTTGAAGAGGATGCCGTCGAAGTGCTTGTGAAAAAAATATTTCCGCTGAGCACCCTTGTCACCCCTAATCTCGCCGAAGCCAAAGCCCTGACAGGTGAGACAGACTTAACACGTCAGATCGACCGTCTCCGCGAGATGGGATGCAGGAACATTCTTATAAAAGGTGGTGACAGCGGGAACAAGGATTTCAAAATCGACTATCTTTACCTCGGAGAACGTGATGAGACAATCGAGCTGCGTGCCGATGCCGTCGACACAAAAAATACCCACGGGACGGGATGTACACTCTCCTCGGCTATCGCATCATATCTCGCCGTCGGCAACAGCCTTGCCGATGCGGTAAGACTCGGCAAACTCTATGTCACGCATGCGCTGGAGGAAGGTTCTTGGATCACTACGGGCAAAGGCCACGGCCCTCTCAACCACTTCTTCTCTCCCCGAAGACTAAAAAATTTCAATCCCAACCGACGATGAAAATAACAATCAACGAAGTTTCGCTCGAACTTCCCGAAGGCTCTACCCTTCAGGACGCTCTTGACGCAAAGGATATAAAACCGCAGGGAATAGCCACGGCGCTCAACGGAGCGGTAGTCCCGGCCATACTGCGCCCGTCGAAAAAACTTGCCGACGGCGACAGTATTGTAATCATCAAGGCTTTCTACGGAGGTTAGACCTGTCACGACAGACGGCTGCACATGTTGAAAATCGCAATAACACCTGAAAACATCGACGAGAAAAATGAAGCGGCGATGGTCTGCACCCTCATCACCAACGGATGGGACAGAGTTCACCTGCGCCATCCGTCAGCTTCACCAGCCGATATGCGACGGCTCATAGAGGCAATCCCTCCTCAGATGCACACACGGCTCGTGATTCACGACCACTTCGACCTCATCAGCCGCTATCGGCTCGGAGGGCTGCACCTCAACCGCCGCTGCCCTGTCGCGCCCCACGGCTACAGCGGAGGACTGAGCCGGTCGTGCCACTCGATCGACGAAGTGATGGCCGGCGGCACGATGGACTATGTGACCCTCAGCCCGGTGTTCGACAGCATTTCAAAATCAGGCTACATGGCAGCCTACAGCCATGAAGAACTCTTGCGCCTGAGCGGCGCTCCCACAAAGGTCATCGCACTCGGAGGAGTAAATCCCGAACGCATCGACTTCCTCAAACGTTACAATTTCACAGGTTTTGCGATGCTCGGCGCTCTGCCGTGGGGAGAGAACGTCGGCCGGATGACAGATTTTATCTCCCGACTCAATAAGGAATTATAAACAAGAAATATATGCTACAGTTCATAACCCATCCCTCAGACAAATACTCGATAGCCGAAGAAGTGCAGATGGCGCTCGAAGGCGGCTGTAAATGGATTCAGCTTCGCCTGAAAGACGCAAGCGACGAAGAATTCCGCCAGACTGCACTTGAAATCATTCCGCTCTGTCAGGAAAGCGAAGCCTTCCTCGTGTTCGACGACCGTGTGGAGCTGGCGATGGAAATGTCGGTCCACGGTGTCCATCTCGGCAAAAACGACATGAACCCGCTGCTCGCACGCGAGACTATGGGGGCGGAAACAATCATCGGATGCACGGCCAACACCGCAGCCGACATCAAGGGTTTCAAAGGATGGGATGTCGACTATGTAGGACTCGGCCCGTTCCGCTACACGACAACAAAAGAAAAACTATCGCCTGTCATCGGTCTCGACGGATATGCGGCGATAGTCAATGAAGTGCGTGCAGAAGATATTCTGCTCCCTATCGTGGCCATCGGTGGAATCACAATCGACGATATCGACGCTATCATGCAGACCGGTGTCAACGGCATAGCAATGAGCGGTGCGATCATCAATTCCCCCGACCCTGTAGCCTATACGCGACAGGCGCTTGAAAAAATCCACGAAGCAGCCGAAAAATACCGCAAGCGCTAAGCCGCGACAAGCTTCCGAACCATTAAAATAACAATATATAGTAACCACCTATGAATGATATTCTGACCATAGGGGAAAGGGATTTTACATCCCGTCTGTTTGTCGGAACAGGCAAATTTTCCTCCAACAAGCTCATGCTTGAATCAATCCTTGCTTCTGAATCACAGATGATTACAGTAGCCATGAAACGCATTGACATGGAACATGAGGAGGACGACGACATGCTGCGCCACATCAACCGCGACCATGTCCAGTTTCTCCCCAACACCTCAGGCGTGCGCACCGCCGACGAAGCCGTCCTCGCCGCCAACCTTGCCCGTGACTGCTTCGGCACTGATTTCATAAAGCTCGAAATCCATCCCGACCCGAAATACCTCCTGCCCGACCCTGTGGAGACTTTAAAAGCGACGGAAATTCTCGCTAAGCAGGGATTCAAGGTGCTCCCCTACATTCAGGCCGACCCCGTGTTGTGCAAGCGGCTCGAAGAAGTCGGAACAGCAGCCGTGATGCCTCTCGGAGCGCCAATCGGAACAAACAAAGGTCTCAAGACACGCGATTTCCTTGAAATCATCATCAGCGAAAGCCGTGTTCCGGTTGTGATTGATGCAGGACTCGGCGCTCCATCCCACGCCGCCGACGCAATGGAGATGGGAGCTGATGCGGTGCTCGTCAACACAGCCATCGCCGTCGCAGGCGACCCAGTAGAAATGGCCGTGGCATTCCGCCTCGCGGTCGAAGCCGGCCGCAGAGCCTATCTTGCCGGACTGGGCACCGTGTCAGACTCCGCCTCTGCCACAAGTCCTCTCACCGAATTCCTTAATCTGTAAAAACATAGCCATTCCATCACAACCATAACCATCGGAAACCAGCATGAAAATTGAAAATATCGATGTGAACTCTTATCCGGGTTCTGAAAAAGTATATATCGACGGAAAGCTTCACCCTATACGTGTCGCGATGCGACGTGTCAACCTCACCCCGACAGTCAAGATAATCGACGGAGAGAAGATGACCCGCAAAAATGATCCCGTCTATGTCTATGACACAAGCGGCGTGTACACCGACCCTGATGTCAGTGTAGACATCAACGCCGGACTCCCCCGGCTTCGCGAGGAGTGGCTGGAGCGTCGCGAAGATCTCGAACAGCTATCCCACATTACATCCGACTACGGACGCATGCGCGAGGCCGACAAAAGTCTCGACCCAATCCGTTTCGCCCACCGATATGCACCCCGGCGTGCGGCTGAAGGCCGCAATATAACCCAGATGGCACTTGCGCGTCAGGGCATAATCACACCGGAGATGGAATATGTTGCCATACGTGAGAACAACAATGCCGAAGCCCTCGGCATCAAGAGTCACATCACACCGGAATTCGTGCGCGACGAAGTGGCAGCCGGACGCGCCGTAATCCCTGCCAACATCAATCATCCCGAAGCGGAACCGATGATTATCGGCAAAAACTTCCTCGTTAAACTCAATACCAACATCGGCAATTCGGCACTCTCATCGGGTATTGAAGAGGAGGTGAGCAAGGCCGTGTGGAGCTGCTACTGGGGCGGAGACACTCTGATGGACCTCTCGACAGGCGACAACATCCACGAGACCCGCGAATGGATTATCCGTAACTGCCCTGTCCCCGTCGGGACAGTCCCCGTCTATCAGGCTCTCGAAAAGGTCGACGGCAAGGTGGAGGATCTCACTTGGGAAATCTACCGTGACACCCTCATCGAACAGGCTGAGCAGGGTGTCGACTATTTCACCATCCATGCAGGCGCTCTGCGCGCGCATGCCGACATGGTTCAGGAGCGACTGACAGGAATCGTGTCGCGCGGAGGCTCGATCATGACCCGATGGGCTGTCATTCACGATCAGGAAAATTTCCTCTACACCCACTTCGACGAAATCTGCGAGATTCTTGCCCGCTACGACGTAGCCGTGTCGCTCGGCGACGGTCTGCGTCCGGGTTCAATCCACGATGCCAACGACCGCTCGCAGTTCCTCGAACTCGATGTCCTTGGCGAACTCACAGAAATCGCATGGCGACACAATGTACAGGTGCTCATCGAAGGTCCGGGCCATGTCCCCATGCACAAAATCCGTGAAAATATGGAGCGCCAGATTGACAAGTGTCACGAAGCGCCGTTCTATACCCTCGGACCGCTGACGACGGATATCGCACCCGGCTACGACCACATCACCTCGGCCATCGGTGCCGCACAGATAGCATGGATGGGCACTGCGATGATATGCTATGTGACACCCAAAGAACACCTCGCGCTGCCTAATCTCGAAGACGTGCGCAACGGCGTGATCACATATAAGATCGCAGCCCATGCCGCCGACATCGCAAAAGGTCATCCGGGCGCACAGCTGCGCGACGATGCCATGAGCAAGGCGCGTTTTGAATTCCGCTGGAAAGACCAGTTCAACTTGTCGCTCGACCCGGCGCGTGCACGCCAGTATTACGTCGAGAGCCATAAGGATGATGACCATTTCTGCACAATGTGCGGTCCGAACTTCTGTGCGATGCGAATCACCCAGCAGCTCGTCGACGACTGTGCGAAAAATTAAACCAATCACGTTCATATATGACGGAGAGTTGTCCGTCATATATGAACCCACGATTATGATAAAGTCAAGATTATGTTTTCTGACGAATTAAAGAAATATGACTGGGACGAGACCACACGTTTCATCGAGTCGCGCACGGCCGCCCATGTCCGCATGGCACTCCGCAAGGAGCATCTGAGCGTCGAGGACTTCATGGCGCTCATTTCTCCCGCAGCCGAGCCATTTCTTGAAGAGATGGCGCAACTGAGCCACCGTTACACCCTCGAACGCTTCGGCAAGACAATCTCGATGTATATCCCGATGTATGTCTCAAACGCATGCACAAACCACTGCGTCTATTGCGGTTTCAACCACAACAACCCGCTTGCACGTGTGACTCTCACAATGGAGCAGGTGAAGGCCGAATGTGAAGCCATCCGAAAACTCGGACCGTTCGAGAACCTGCTGATTGTATCCGGCGAGTTTCCGGCGCTCAACGGTGTCGATTATCTTGAACAGGTGCTACGTGTGTGCCGTCCGTATTTCAACAATCTCACCATCGAAGTCATGCCGATGAAAAGCGAGAGCTACGCCCGTCTGGTCGAAAGCGGACTAAACGGAGTGGTATGTTTTCAGGAGACCTATAACGCCGCCAACTACAAAAAATATCATCCCAAGGGGATGAAATCGATTTTCGAATGGCGCGTCAACGGTTTCGACCGCATGGGTCAGGCCGGGGTACACAAAATCGGAATGGGTGTCCTCATCGGACTGGAAGACTGGCGCACGGATCTCGCGATGATGGCTCGCCACCTTCAATATCTGCGTAAAAATTACTGGCGCACCCGCTACAGTGTCAACTTTCCGCGCATGTGTCCCGCCGAAGGAGGCTACCAGCCAAAGGTCGTGATGAGCGACCGCGAACTGGCTCAGGTGACATTCGCCTTCCGTCTGTTTGACCATGATGTCGACATTTCATATTCGACCAGAGAAGATCCGGTTTTCCGAGCCAACATGATGAAACTCGGCGTGACCTCCATGAGCGCCGGCAGCAAGACCGAACCGGGAGGATATGTCTCGACTCCCGACGCACTCGAACAGTTTGAAGTGTCCGACCCACGTTCGCCTCAGGCCGTCGCAGCCGATATCCGCCGTCTGGGATACGAAGCCGTCTGGAAAGACTGGGACAAAGTGTTTGACTGACAAATCAGTCGTCAATAGCAGATATACCAAAGGGATATAAATAGACAAAAACGCCGGTATCCAAAACTTTTTCATAGTGCAATCCTTTATATAGTAAAGGAATTTTTATAAAACTCACATATTAACTATTTTGTATTATGAAATCGTTTGGCAAAGGTCTATTCTGGATTGGTTTTATACTCCTGATGGGAGTTGTGATCGGTTATCTTATAACCATGCTTGCAGGAGTCGTGGCATTCGCTTCATGGGTGACAGCCCTGACATTCTGCGGTCTGATTTTAGTCGGTGGTATTTTCATGCTCATCGGTCGTGCGTATGAACGCAAGGGCGAAATCAAACGTCAGATGAAAGACCTTGAGGCTGCTGAAAGAAACTTCAGCTCCACGGATACAGCCGGCAAAACCACCCTATAAATAATTCCGGCTAAAATCGATACACAAAAAAAACGCATCACCGTAGCCAATGGGTCGGTGATGCGTTTTTTATGAAACTTGTTTATCTTTCGATAAGAACTTTTAAAATTCAGCCTTGCCCGGAGTACGGGGGAAAGGAATCACGTCGCGGATATTCGTCATGCCGGTCACGAAGAGCACAAGACGCTCGAAACCGAGGCCGAAGCCGGAGTGAGGAACCGTGCCGAAACGACGGGTATCAAGATACCACCACATATCCTTCATAGGAATGCCAAGCTCTTCGATACGTGCGAGAAGCTTGTCGTAGTTCTCCTCACGCTCTGAACCACCGATAATCTCGCCGATGTGCGGGAAAAGCACGTCCATCGCGCGGACAGTCTTTCCGTCCTCGTTCTGCTTCATGTAGAACGCCTTGATTTCCTTGGGATAGTCGGTCAGGATGACAGGTTTCTTGAAATGTTCCTCAACGAGATAGCGTTCGTGCTCGCTCTGGAGATCAGTACCCCAGTGAACAGGGAATTCAAACTTCCTGCCGGACTCTTCAAGGATTTTCACACCTTCGCCATACGAAAGACGGACGAAATCGTTGTTGACAACGAATTTCAGACGATCAATCAAATCCTTGTCATACATCTCCTGAAGGAAGGTGATGTCGTCAAGCGAATGTTCGAGAGCGTAGTTGATACAATATTTCACGAACTCTTCGGCAAGATCCATGTTGTCGGTGATGTCATAGAAAGCCATTTCCGGCTCTATCATCCAGAATTCCGAGAGGTGACGGGGAGTGTTGGAATTCTCAGCGCGGAAAGTCGGACCGAAAGTGTAGATCTGGCCGAGGGCAGTCGCGCCAAGCTCACCTTCGAGCTGACCTGAGACAGTCAGGGCAGTGGGCTTTCCGAAGAAATCCTGCGAATAGTCAACCTTGCCTTCCTCATCCTTTGGAAGATTGTTCAGGTCGAGAGTGGTGACCTGAAACATAGCTCCTGCACCCTCGCAGTCGCTCGCTGTGATGAGAGGTGTGTGGAGATACTGGAATCCGCGTTCGTTGAAGAACTTGTGGATTGCAAAAGCGAGGGTGCTGCGCACACGGAGCACAGCGCCGAATGTGTTTGTGCGCGGACGGAGATGTGCGATCTCGCGGAGGAATTCGAGAGTGTGACCCTTCTTCTGGAGAGGGTATGACTCCACGTCGGCTGTGCCGTAGACCTCAAGCGATTCTGCCTGAATCTCGCAAGTCTGGCCTTTGCCCTGCGACTCTACGAGAAGCCCTCTGACACAGATGCTTGAGCCGGTGGTGACAGGCTTAAGCTCCTCGTCGGTAAACTTGGCCATGTCAAACACAATCTGTATATTCTTTATGGTCGAACCATCGTTGAGCTGCACGAACTGCACGTGTTTGTTACCACGGCGGGTACGCACCCAGCCTTTGGCCAAAACCTCAGATCCGATAAGGGCAGCGTCTTTGAGAAGATCGACGACTTTAGTCCTTTTCATTTGCAAGTGTATTCTATATTAAATTATTCGAATGAACCCATTTTAAGGAAGTTGACCTCTTCCTGAGTGAGATAGCGCCAACGACCGCGGGGAAGATTCTTCTTGGTGAGACCTGCGAAATACACACGGTCGAGTTTGGTGACGTGGTAACCGAGGCTTTCGAAGATACGGCGCACGATGCGGTTACGACCGGAGTGAATCTCGATACCGGCCTGATTGCGGTCAGTCTCGGTGGCATAAGAGATTGCATCAGCGTGGATAGGACCGTCCTCAAGCTCGATGCCGTCGGCGATACGCTGCATGTCCTCCTCGGCGATATCCTTGTCGGTCCATACGTGATAGATTTTTTTCTTCACGAATTTCGGGTGGGTGAGCTTCGATGCGAGATCTCCGTCGTTTGTGAGAAGAAGTACGCCTGTAGTGTTGCGGTCAAGACGTCCTACGGGATAGATGCGTTCTTCGCAAGCACCCTTCACGAGATCCATGACAGTGAGACGGCCGTTGGGATCGTCGCTTGTGGTCACACAGTCCTTCGGCTTGTTGAGAAGGATGTAGCACTTGCTTTCGAGAGTCACAACCTTGTCGTTGTATTCGACGACATCGTTGTGTGAAATCTTTGTTCCGAGCTCGGTCACCACCTCGCCGTTGACCTTGATGAGACCCTGCTGGATATATTCGTCAGCCTCACGGCGCGAGCACAGACCGGCATTGGCCATGAACTTGTTGAGACGAATCTGCTCGTTAGGATCGGGAACAGGCACTTCGTATTCTATGCGACGGGGACGCGGAGTGAAACTGCGGCCTCCCTGAGGCATGCCATACTGGTTCTGACGAGGATTGGGTTTCTTAAAGCCCTGCGGACGGTTGTTGTTGTAGCCACCCTGACGGTTGTTGTTATAGCCGCCCTGACGGTTGTTGTTATAATGATTACCGTTATTGTTGTAACCGCCCTGAGGACGGTTGTTGTTGTAGCCGCCCTGAGGACGGTTGTTGTTGTAACCGCCCTGACGGTTGTTGTTATAGCCGCCCTGACGGTTGTTGCTGTAGCCGCCCTGACGGTTGTTGTAGCCACCCTGAGGACGGTTGTTATTGTAACCGCCCTGACGGTTGTTGTTATAATGATTACCGTTATTGTTGTAACCGCCCTGATTGTAGCGGTTATACTGTGGACGGGGCTGATAGCCGCCCGCATTCTCACCCTCGGCAGTGTTTGTCACACTCCCTTCAGCCGCGCTCTGAGGCTCGCCTTCAAGCTGCGGATTGGCCATCGGACGTGGCTGGTAGTTGTTGTAACGGTTATTATTGTTGTTGTAACGGTTATAGCCTCCCTGATTGTTGCTGTAACGGTTGTTACCATATCCTCCCTGACGGTTATTGTTGTAGGGTCTGGGCTGATAAGGACGGTTGTTACCATAGGAGTTATAGGATCCCTGATGACGCTCCTGCGAATCAGACTGATGGTTTCCCTCCTGTGTGTTGAAGTCGTTTTTGAGATTTTCGGCACTGTCTGAGCTCACCGGGCGCACTCCGATACGCGGGCGCTTGCTTTTCTTTTCGTTGCTGTCCATGAAGTAATTTTAAATTTTGAGTTGAGATAAATTTGATTAGTGCATGCCTCGCGGCTGTCTTTAACTTTATGTTCTGCTGTTTAGTTTGTTATTTTCGCCCGAAAAGGGCATCGTGTTAACTGGTCAAAAATTTCGTTTTTAATGCCAATTTTTCCTATCGGATATGGTCATGTATGGAACAATAAGTCCTCTGCATAACTCACATGCAAAATTAGAAATAATTTTTATTTTATCCTATACAATTTTGATGAATTTTTCGCATCATACATGGCCTCACACCAGCGAAAACCATCAAAACGGGTCTAATGTTCAACTAAAAACGACGGTTTTATTGTCGTATGTCAGAATCTTGCGCTGGATATGTTTCTCAACCGCCCGCGACAACACTATCTTTTCAAGGTCACGTCCCTTTTTCACAAGTTCGTCAATCGTGTCCTTATGGCTGATTCTAACCACATCCTGCTCGATTATAGGACCTGCGTCAAGATCGGCGGTCACATAGTGGCTTGTCGCTCCGATGAGTTTGACACCGCGCTCATAAGCCTGATGATATGGTTTCGCACCGACGAAGGCGGGAAGAAACGAATGGTGGATATTTATTATACGGTTGGGATAGCGATTGATGAAATCCTCTGACAGAACCTGCATGTAGCGGGCAAGCACAATAAAATCAATCCCGTAGCGGTCAAGAATCTCAAATTCCCGCTGCTCCATCTCGGCTTTGTTCTCGCGGTTGACAGGAATATGCTCGAAAGGAATGTTGAACTGCCGCCCGGCTATAGCAAGGTCGGGATGATTGCTGATTATTACAGGAATATCCACATCCCATTCCCGGCCATGTGACGGGCAAGCATGTCGTAGAGACAATGTGACATTTTGCTCACGAATATTGCCATTTTCTGACGACGTTTCGAGAAACTGATACGATAAGTCAGTTCATAGCGCTTGGCATAAAGCGTGGTGAAATATTCGTTGATTTTTTCAGACGGGATAAGGAAGTTTTCCAGTTCCCATTCGACACGCATATAGAATATGCCGTTCACACGGTCGACATACTGGTCGAGATAGATTATGTTGCCCCGGTTTGTGGTGATGAAGTCAGTTATCACCGCAATAATCCCCGGCTGGTCGGGGCAGTGCATTCTGAGTATGGCCGTTGGCTTCTTTTTGCTTTCCACTTACCTTAAGTTTTTTCGTTTTGTAAAATACCCTGCAAAAATACAGACTTTTTTCCATAAACCACCAACGAATCACAGCATAAAGTTCGCAGAACATAAGAATTTATAGTAATCCGGATATTGCTAAATCGAAAAAGACAAAGAATAACAGATTTTATCTTTAAAGTCGGGCACTAAAGCCGGATTCATCAGCTAAAATCTGTTATTCTTTGTCTTTTATAGGTGCATGTCACACCTTTTTACTTTGTCAGTGCGAGAATGAGCGCCGAACGTGGAGCTATCGTCATCTTGCCTCCTTTTGCAGTTCCGAGACCATCGGCATTGATATTGCCGTCTTCCGCTATAACTGTCCAGTTTCCTTTTGGAATCTTTACTTCTCTCGGCTCGTCAGATCCGTTAAACACGAGCTTAATTTCCTTCCATTCGTCTCCGTTGGCATAGTCGGTCAACGAATATGAAATCAGATTAGGCTCGTTCACATTGTCAAATTTCAGATGTTTCCGCACCTGTTCGGCAGTTGTCATGCGGAAAGCCGGATGTTCTTTGCGAAGTCTGATAAGCTCCTTGTAGTAATTGAACTGTCCGGCATTGTCATGCTTCAGATTCCAGTCTATCGCATTGATTGAGTCGGGCGACTTGTAGGAATTATGGACACCCTTCTTATCGCGGAAAATTTCCTCGCCGGCAAAAATAAAGGGAGTTCCCTGCGAGGTCAGCACTATTGTCTGGGCAAGACGGGCAGCGCGCTGACGCTCGGCGTCGGTCGCGTCGGGCATTGACTTGCGGAGCTTGTCGGTGAGCATGAGGTCGTCGTGACACGACACATAATTTATAATCTGTGTCGGAGCTGAGGCATAGGGAAATTTCGAATTGTTGCCCTTCGAGTAGTCGACCTGCGGATGTGCTGTAGCACCGACGATTCCGATTTTAACGGTCTCTTCAAGTCCGGGCTTGCCTGTGGCGAATCCCCGATCGGAAGCATCAGTGTAATGTCCCTTGATAGCATCGCGGATGTCATCGCTGAACACTGCAATCTGAGGCATCTTGGCCACGTTTTCTTTCAGGGCACGCTGCTCGACAGGGAGTGGAGAATCGCCGGCCGTCCACCCTTCGCCATAAACAAAAATATCGGGATTGATTTCCTTGAGCGCGGCAGCGACTTCGTTCATTGTCTCGATGTCGTGGATTGCCATGAGGTCGAAACGGAAGCCGTCGATGTGATATTCCTTGGCCCAGTATTTCACTGAATTAATTATGAAATCACGCATCTGCCGGCGGTCAGAGGCTGTCTCGTTGCCGCAGCCCGAAGCATCGCTGTAGCTTCCGTCGGGACGGTGACGGTAATAATAGCCCGGAGCTGTAAGCGAGAAATTCGAACCGTCGTTTTCGGCTGTATGGTTATAGACCACGTCCATAATCACACCGATACCGTTGTCATGGAGTGCCTTGACCATCTCTTTCATTTCCAGAACACGGGTCGAAGGATCTGACGGATTGGTCGAATAAGAACCCTCCGGTGCGTTATAGTTCTGAGGATCATAACCCCAGTTATAGGTATTGGTGGGAAGATTGGCTTCGTCGACACTGTTATAGTCGTAGGAAGGAAGGATATGCACATGGGTCACACCGAGTTCCTTCAAATGGTCGATGCCTGTTTTGTCGCCTTTAGGTGAACGTGTAGCCTCCTCGGTCAAAGCAAGGAACTTGCCCTTGGCAGCTATGCCAGACGACGGATGTACAGAAAAATCGCGGTGGTGCATCTCATAGATGACCGCGTCATTGATGTGTTTGATCGCCGGACCTTTGTCAAGATTCCATCCTTCAGGATTTGTTCCGGCAAAATCGATAATGGCGGCACGTTTGCCGTTGACACCGACAGCCTTGGCCCAAACACCGGGAGTCTCGTCGAGCCATTTGCCCTTATTGAGAATCGAGAATGTATAAAACTTGCCATAGAGCTTTTCAGGAACGTTGGCCACCCACGTCCCGCTCTCGCCCCGGGTCATGGCTATTGTATCGGTGGCGGAAGTGTTCACGCCTGTCGGGTAGAGAATGACGCGCGCACCCTCGGCAGCTGGCGACCACAGACGCCAGTGAGTGCCGCTGTCATTGACAGTCAGCTCAAGGTCTTCGCCTCCATAGGCAGGATAAGTCTTAAATACAGCATCGGCATTCTGAGCCGAAACAGCCGAAGCCGCGCTGAGTGCAAGCATTGTCACGATTGATAATCCTTGGTTCATTGTCGGAAATGGTATTAATTAAAAATGAAAAGAATCGGGAGCCGAAACTCCCGATGCAAGTATGAAAAAATATAATATAAATCCGTGTGTTTCTTTGGGGAGAGAGTTTTTTGAGGAGAGCTATAAATATCAGTCGACTTCAATCACAAGGAAGTTTGAGAGCTGCCAGAACTTCTCGGGATTGGTGATTTTTACAACCTTCTGGCCGTTTTCGTCAACAATCGTATATGAATCCTTGGGCTGCGAAGTCATAATTTTTGCCTTCTTGCTGTGAGTCGGAATCTGAGTCAGTTCACGGCGGTCTGCAGTGGTGAAGTAACTCATATCGAAATCTCCCTTCATAACCTTGGTCTTGCGGAGGAACCCTGATTCAAGAATCTTCTTTTCCTTCAGTTCCTTTCCTGTACCGATGGCATAGTATACGGCATTTAGTTCCTTGTCAGCGGCAGTAGCGGCCTCTTCGGCAGCCTGCTTCTGCTCACGCTCCGCATTGAGACCGATGTTGAGCGAATCGTTGGCGGCATCAAGACTTGTCACCTGCGCGCTGAGTTCCTCAATCTTGATGTTGGCGCTTGCAAGCTGATTGGTCAATGTAGCGATTTCTGTCTGCTGCTCTGCAATCTGAGCCTTGAGATTCGAGACGGTGCGCTTGAGCGTAGAGCTTTCGCCACCGGCTGCCGCAAGCTTCTTTTCCAGCTCTTCAAGACGCTGACGGCGTTCCTGAAGCGCCTGCTGGATGGCAATCATATCGTTCTTGATCTGCTCCTTTCGTGAGTCTGACTCCCCGAGCGAACCGGGGGTGGCGATGATTTTTTCCAGATCCTTGATCTGTGACATCCCGTCGGAAATATCATTCACAAGCACGAGAAGACTGTCTTGAGTGGCGAGTGTCTCACGAAGGTCGCCTTTGAGTTGTTCGTTCTGAGCTTCTGCTTCTCGGAGTTTACCTCCATTACATGAAGAGAGGATTGCAGTTGCGATGACTGCCAATGTCGCGATCTTTTTCATAAATTTCGTAGTTGATGTGTGAATTTTTATGCGTCTTTATACTTGTTTTTATGGACTTTCGGTCCTGCGCTTTCCTGAGCGCCTATCACTATAACAATTTCTCCTCGCGGAAGGTTTTGTCCAAAATATTCCACGAGTTCTCCCAATGTTCCATTGACCGTAGTGTTGTGGAGTTTTGAAATCTCACGCGACACGGATGCAGCCCTGTCGCGTCCGCAAGCCTCGGCAAACTGTTCCAGTGTCTTAACGAGACGCAGCGGCGATTCGTAGACAATCGAAGTGCAGTCACTGGCAGCGATTCTCTCTATGCGCGTCTGCCGGCCTTTTTTCGGTGGCAGGAAGCCTTCGAAGGTGAATCGGTCAGTCGGGAGACCCGAATTGACAAGAGCCGGGACAAAGGCTGTCGGCCCGGGAAGGGTCTCGACCTCGATTCCCTCTCGCCGACACTCGCGTGTCAGGAGAAAACCGGGATCACTGATGCCGGGAGTGCCGGCATCGGATATCAGCGCCACGTTCTCGCCGGCCATGAGCTGTTCGATAATCGGACGTACAGTAGAGTGCTCGTTAAACTTGTGATGACTCGAACACGGGGTCGATATGTCAAAATGACGTAGCAACACACCCGATGTGCGTGTGTCCTCGGCATATATGCGGTCACATGACTTCAGCACTTCGACGGCGCGCGGAGTCATGTCGGCCATATTTCCTACAGGTGTCGGTACTATATATAATTTACCCATGCGTCGTGTCAGAAATGTTTGGCGACTATAGCCATAAACTCCTTGACCACTGGATCGGAGGAATCCCAGCAAAGGTCATTGAAGAAGTAGTCCTCAGCCTCATCCATATCCGCCATGCTGCCGATAGCTTCAAGCGTCTCACGGAATTCATCATCGGAATTTCGGAACAGTTCCCTGCGGAAACGGAAACGATCATTTAGAGTGAATGCCTTCGAGATGTCTGCCGCACGCTCACGCGCGAGCTTTTCGTCGAGTGTCAGCTGGGTCTCCGCAGCAAGCGTGTCGTTGACAGTAGGCACGACATCGGCATCGGCCGTCTCTTCGGCTATGGCATTTTCAGCCACAGCTTCATCATCTGCTTCGGTAGTGTCGACAGCAGCCTCGGCAACCTTTTCAGATTCGCTGCCTCCGGCCATTGCTTCACTCACTGTAACGGGAGCGGTTGTCGGAGCCGGCTGCTCAACGACAGTCACGTCTTTTTCAGCCTCAACCGCCGGAGCTTCGCCACAAGAGGCACCGGCCACCGTGAAAGTGGTGGCAATTTCATCTTCTTGTGACTCCGTATGCGTGTCATCGGCACAACTGTCGGCTTTCAGTCCTGCCAAGAGCTTCTCAGCCTTGGCAGTCAGAAGTTGTCCCATCTCCGGGGCGGCTTCCTCGCCTCTGCTAATATGAAGCATCAGCAGTCCTTCTATTTCGTAGGCCAGATTAAGTAGCCCGGTCAAGTCTTTGTTCATCATTGTTTTCTTGGTCGTCTGCATCTATTGGGTTTTCAATCTGCAAACTTACATTAAATTTTTCTAATAACAAACGTTCAATATCTTTTTTCAAGGCAGCACGGCTACATCTGAAATTGTTGACCATAAACACGATTACATGTGTCGGATAGCCGTTTTCATCAAAAAGGTAGCCTCCATAGCTCTGCACACCTTTCATCGAGCCGGTTTTCATTGCGACACGTCCTGACAACGGCGTGGAGACAAGAAAATTTTTCATCGTTCCGTCAAAACCGGCTTTCGGAAAAAGTGTCAGATAATCGTTCGAAAACGAATCTGTGGCCATATAAGTGTAGACATCTCCAAGAAATCTCGCCGTCAGGCGGTTGTCGCGTGAAAGACCGCTGCCATCCACGATATTTATGCCATGAGCGCTTATCCCGGCCATTGACCACACAGCCTGTTCCTCCATTATCGCATCGGCACGGGTGCCACCCGGCGTGAGAGCCCGGAGCATGCCTTCGGCCATAAGATTGTCGGAACGAAACATGAGACTCTGCATGATTTCCCCGAACGGAGATGAATGGTGGACGTAAATTTCAGTCTCCTCATCCGAAGGCTTTACACTTTGCCCGGCCACCTCGACCCCGGCCCGTTTGAGTGTCGATACGATCTCATAGCTCATGGCCTTGCGCGGATAAGGCATAGAGAAAATGTCGTTGATTGCACGAGTACCTCTCACAAGGAAAGTTTCTGAACCGTCCTTGCGGTCAATCTTGCTCCCCTTGCCTTTGATAACACTGAATTTCAAATCCGGGACAAACGGCTCAGTCTTTTTTGACGGATAGCGGAGACGGAAACGGTTGTCGCGGAAATTCGCACCCTGAAGGCGAGCGCCGTAATACCAAGGTATATCCTCGTCCATCCAGCCGGGAGGAGTGGTCGCGTCGGGAAAGTCGGATTCGTCAATCAGTACATTTCCTCGGATTTTAGTGATGTCCATACGACGCACGGCAGCAGCGATACTGTCGGCAAAGCCCTGTGTCTCGGGAAGAAACTGGGATTCGATTGTAGGATCGCCACACACCTTAACCACAAGATTTCCCTCGAGCACACCGTTGCGTATTTTCCCTGTGGCGACTACAGGAGTGGCGAAGCGCTCCTGCGGGTCCGCAAGATTGAGCATCGAGGCTACGGTCACCGATTTCATGACGGAAGCCGGAATCAATGAGCGGTCAATATTGGCCGACACAATGTCATGGCCAAAACGGAGATCGCGTATAAGGATTGCAGTGTTCAGAGTGTCGAGACCATGTACGTTAAGCGGGAAGGCATAGGCCAAGGCAGAGCAGGCGATGAATGTCAGCGCAATCACCGCCCTGATTTTAAGTATGGTTTTCATTTGCCTCTATACTGCAGATGATCCATCATAACATAGCAGAACGGACGTTCTCCGACCTGCGTGAAACCAACCTTTTCATAAAGACGGCGAGCCTTTAGATTATCCTTGTCGACAAGCAGCCCGGCGGGTTTCCCTGTCGACGCTGCCCGGCGGACAGACGCCTCCAGCAACTGCGATGCGATGCCACGGCCTCGATATGCAGGCAGGACTGCAAGAGTGTCGAGATAGAATTCCGAAGAATCCGTCTCGTCTTCGACATCGCCCATATCCTTGCCAAGTTCGCGCCTGACTGCTTCAAAAAACGGTTTGCGAAGTTCATCGAGCTTCGCTCCGTCATAACCGACGCACACCCCGACTGTCTTTCCGTCGTCGTCAACGGCAACAAGGGTGTTGAGATAACTATACTGGGTGTCTTCGCGCTCAGCCAGACGGGTGAACAGCCCTTTGACATCTTCAAGAGTGTGATTCCGGCCTGCGAGACCCAGACAGATTTCCTCGCCGACAGCATCCATTATCGAACGAGCTATCAGCGGTGCATCCTCTTTGCGTGCTTCTACAATTTTCATTTTTTATAACTGATTATTTTATGTCCGTCAACAACCCGGATATCTGGAATTGTGTCTGTTTTAGGAAGTGACGGTGCTTTTATTTTCCCTTCGATATGTTCAGGCGAAACCTCTACCCTGATTTCGTCCCAGAGATTGTCTTTGGCAAACGATTCCATGATCTGCGCTCCACCCTCGACCAGCACAGAACTTATACCTTTATTATATAATGTGTGCATTGCCTCTGCAAGCGTCATTTCGCCATCGATCACAATGACATCGCCGTCGGAAAACAGCCGCAGGTCTGCCGGAAGACGCTTTCTGCGGTCAAGCACGACTTTGACAGGCGATTTTCCTGCATAGAAACGGGTTGTCAGTGTCGGATTGTCGGCAAGCGCAGTCCCGCTGCCGATAAGAATTGCGTCGTGCGTGGCACGCAGCTTATGGACAAGCATTGAATTAAGAGGCGTGGAGATGTGTCCGTCGATAAATCCGTCGGCGCTCTGTGCCCATTTCAAAGTGATGTAAGGGCGCTGTAGGCTATGAGCGGTCATAAACTTGCGGTTAAGCTCCCGGCACTCTTTCTCAAGCATACCGGTCATCACCTCGACTCCGGCATCAAGAAGCTTGGCCACTCCGCGTCCAGCCACTTTAGCGAAGGGATCGAGTGTGCCTATTACGACACGCGGAATCCCATTTTCGACAATCATATCGGCACATGGAGGTGTTTTCCCGTAATGGGAACACGGTTCAAGGGTGACATACATCGTCGCATCTTTAAGCAAATCCCGGTCTTTGACCGAAGCCACAGCATTGACCTCGGCATGGCCTTCGCCGCAACGGCGGTGCCAGCCCTCCCCTATTATCCTGCCTGAAGTGTCGACAATCACAGCTCCGACCATAGGATTGGGTGAGGCATCAAGCTCTCCGTGACGTGCCAGTTCCAAGGCACGACGCATGTATTTCTCGTCAGTCTCCATGTTTCAAAAATAAAAATTTAATAGCATTCCGGCAAAATGGCCGGAGCAAGAGTGTGTCCGACAGTAAATATCAGACACACTCTTAATCTTCTAATCTTCTTTATCGGTCCAGTCGCCGTTTTCCTTGATCAAGGCCACGAGGCGTTCGATAGCATCGGCGGCAGGTATGTTTTTCTCTATACACTCTTTGCCTTTGTAGAGACTGATTTTACCGGCGGCAGCTCCGACATATCCGTAATCGGCGTCGGCCATTTCGCCCGGACCGTTTACGATACAGCCCATCACTCCTATTTTCAATCCTTTAAGATGGGATGTCGCAGCCTTGATGTCGCGCAGTGTCGACTGAAGGTCATAAAGAGTACGTCCGCATCCGGGACATGATATGAATTCAGTCTTCGAAATGCGCAGACGGGTTGCCTGAAGGATGGCAAGCGAGATTTCGTTAAGACGTTCGCGGGACATATCGCCCGACTCAATCCACAATCCATCGGCAAAACCGGCGAGAAGGACAGAACCAAGCTCGATAGAAGCGGCGATTATGAGATTGTCCTCGCTCAGACCGCTATAGTCACGGCGTATGATGACCGGATTTGTCAGACCGCTGTTCATCATCGCAAACATGAACGAACGGATATGTCCTATCGCGTTTTCATCCTTGCTGTCAAGGATGAGCAGACGTGAGCTATCGGCGGCCAATTCTTCACGAAGTCCGTCAGACAGACCATCCTCAGCCAATGCAGTGATTGCGTCCGCGAGGTCTGACGGCTTCATGTCGAGTCCGACTACAACAGGCTGGCGTGTGGACCACACACTGCTCCGGCGTAAAGGCGAAAATTCATTATAGGATTCCGGAACCGGCTGGGACTTCACCTCTTTTCCGGCTGCAAGCCCGGTGATAAAACCGCTTATCGCACGTGCCACCGGAATCTCGAATTCAGGCTCTTCGCTGAGCGAGACACGGATGGTATCGCCGATGCCGTCGGCCAGCAATGAACCGATACCGACAGCCGATTTGATTCGTCCGTCTTCCGCATCTCCTGCCTCGGTGACACCGAGATGTAGCGGGAAGTGCATGTCTTCGGCATCCATCGCCGCTACAAGGCGACGCACAGTCTCGACCATAACACCGACGTTGGAAGCCTTTATTGAAATCACCACATCACGGAAATCGTGTCGGAGACATACGCGTAGGAATTCCAGCGCACTCTCGACCATGCCGGCCGGAGTGTCGCCATAGCGGCTCATAATCCTGTCGGAAAGCGAACCGTGGTTCACACCGATGCGCAATGCAGTGGAGTGTTCACGGCATATATCGAGCAGAGGCACGAGTCCTTCTTCAATCTTGACAATCTCGGCCGCATATTCCTCATCGGTGTAGTCAATCTTCTTGAATACACGTCCGGGATCAACGAAATTGCCGGGATTGATACGCACTTTCTCCACTCTCGAAGCAGCCGCGAAAGCCGCACGCGGATTGAAATGAATATCAGCCACAAGCGGAGTGTTAATTCCCCCGGCACGCAGACGTGAGGAAATATCGGCAAGATTCTCCGCTTCACGGACACCCTGTGCGGTAAGGCGCACAATCTCGCCACCGGCGTCGACAATGCGCCTGATCTGGGCAACCGACCCTTCACTGTCCATTGTGCTGGTCGAAGTCATGGACTGAAGGCGTATGGGATTTTCACCGCCGATTTCCACATGCCCGACTCTGACAGGCCATGTCGAACGGCGGTTATAATTGAAATTTCTGATTCTGCTGTGATTCATGTCTTGTTTATAATGCGATGGATATGAAGCTACAAAATCAATTTGAATCCACTGTGGAATCAATTGACCTTGAAGTCATATTTTACGGTTTTCAGTTCCTCGTTAGCCTTGACTATTTTCTGAGAAAGAGTCGAACGGTAATCGCCATAGCGTTTTGCAAGCGCCGGATCGGCGAGAGCGAGAATCTGCACCGCCATGACTGCCGCATTCATGCCGGCATTTATTCCGACTGTCGCTACCGAAATACCCGGAGGCATCTGAACGATTGAATAGAGTGCGTCCATGCCGTCAAGACTCGAATTGATAGGAATACCGATGACAGGGACAGGGGTCATGGCTGCAATCACCCCGGGAAGAGCGGCGGCCATTCCGGCGGCGGCTATAATCACTTTTATTCCACGGCCTTCAGCTCCACGGGCAAACTCTTCGACTTCAGAGGGCGTGCGGTGAGCGGAAAGGGCATTCATCTCGAAGGGCACTTCCATCTGATTGAGAAAGTCGGCCGCTTTTTTCAGGATGGGAAGGTCGCTTGTGCTTCCCATGATGATGCTGACTATTGGTTTCATGATAATGCTTTTATTCTTGTATGATTGATAACGTTGGTTTTTAATTAATCATTGACATCAGGTAGACACACAGGAAGCCATTGGCACATCCTGCAAGAACCTGCCACAGAGTGTGACGGCTGAGATAGACACGGGCGGTCATTACAAGTCCTGCCACAATTATCACACCCGACAGCCACACATTCATATTAAACAGTGCATAATGTGAGGCTACAATTCTGAATACAAGGGCGACCAGTCCGCCCATAGCGGCTGCATGCGCGCTGATTTTCCACCAGCAGTTCACAACCGTGCTGATAACTGTTGCCAAAGCTCCGCCGGCAAAAAACATCGGGAGCCAGAACGGAGCACTTGCCTTATAGAAAAAGAAACCACAGCCAAGATAGCAGAGCACAACCACTCCATAGGGAATGAAGCGCTCGGTACGGTTGTTGAGTGCGGGATCTTTTATCACACCGCTCCGATAAAGAGCCACGATGGCTGAGACCGGGACAAGGCATGTTATGACAAACGTTATGCCTATTGCCGTCCAGAGCAGATTTGACGGCAGCATCCGGAGTATCGTCAGGAAAGCGGCGAGTACCATTCCGTAAGTAGGAACAAGTAACGGAGAAAACACCGCTGACAGTATTTCTGAAATTTTCTTCATATTATTCTAAACAACCGAAATGTCATTTCAAACGAGTGAATCGACATATTTAAACGCAAATTTAGCGTTTTATTTGCTAAAGGCAAAGCCGGACACTGACAATAAATTATCTTATTCTATATTTTGGTACCATTGTGGCAATACCACACCTCAAAATACAATCACTCTGTCAAATAACAATAAAAAACAGCCGACAAACCATAAAATCCATATAAATTATCAGATTTTCTTTCGCAGTCGGGCGACGGGTATAGAGAGGCGTTCGCGATATTTAGCCACCGTGCGGCGGGCAATGTCGTAGCCTCGTTCAGCGAGGAGCTTCATCAAAGCATCATCACTAAGAGGGTGGTCGGAATCCTCTCGGGCGATAAGCTCACGTATGGCTGCAAGGATTTCGCGAGAGGACGCATCCTCGTCAGAACCCACTTTTTCATTGAAGAAAAATTTCAACGGATATATCCCGCCGGGAGTGGCGACATATTTTCCGGCAGTCGCACGTGAAATCACCGAAAGGTCATAGCCGGTCTCATTCGACACATCCTTTAATATCATGGGACGCAGACAGCTCTCATCCTCACTTATAAAAAAATCATGCTGCAACTTCACAATGGCAGACATGACCTTGTAAAGCGTCTCCTGACGAATACGGAGAAGTTCGATGAATTCAGTGGCATCCTCACGCTTACGGTTTATAAACGCCCGTGCAGCTTTGTGTTCGCCCGAAGCACCTGCTACAGATATGAAACTGTTGCCGTCGCTGACAAAACTGCTCTCGATTGTCAGTTCCGGGACGTTGTTGACGAGTGAAAGTGTGACGACATTCCCGTCGACCTCGACATTGAAATCAGGAATTATGTGACGCGATTTTTCATCGCCTGCACTATCACCAATCTGTCCGCCGGGTTTTGGATTAAGAGAGCGAATCAATTCGTCTGCCTCACGAAGTCTGTCGCGGTCGACATCGAGCATCGATGCGAGCCTGTCGAAATGTCTCAATGAGAATATATCGAAATAATGCTCCACGATTTCAAGCGCAAGATCCCGGATGTCGGACCGGGGCATCCGACGCAACTGCAACACAAGACAATCGCGCAAGTCATAGGCACAAACTCCGGGAGGGTCAAGCGCACGCACTCGTCCTACAATCTCACGCAAATGCTCCATCGGAACGTCAATTCCGGCATTAATCGCCAGATCGTCAAGAATCTGTGTCAGTGTCCGCGTGAGATATCCGTTATCGTCAAGATTCCCTATTATGTAGCGTGCAATCTGTAAATCGCGCGCATCAATATCGGTTTCTGAAAGCTGACGTGTCAGTGACTCTCCAAGCGAACCTTCGTCGGCAACGGCTACCGGCTCATAAAAATCATCGTCGGCCGAACGGTTGTTTGCCTCGAACCTATAGGAAGGAATCTCGTCTTCATCGCGATAATCGGCCAACTGAAGGTCCTCGGCACTTTCGTTGAAATCATCATCTCCTTCAATCGCGGGTGTATCAGCGACTTCAAGTGCCGGATTATCGTCAAGTTCACGACGAACTTCGTCTTCAATCTCCAATCCGTTCATCTCAAGAAGACGTACGAAACGCATCTGCAACGGCGACAACCGCTGTTGCAATTTCTGTGAAAGTGATAATCGTAGCGAACCTTTCATTTTATTAAAATGCGACAAACAGGATTAAAGACACGTGAATGAAAAACTTCTCAGAGGGACATACAGGCCTAAATTTTACATCCTCTACAATTAGAAATGAATACAGGGCTTTAAAGTTCAATCAAAGAGTCGTATGGAAAATCTTTTTTCGCCTTTTTACCGATAACAGAATCCCAGTCCATCGGGCTTATTCCATTTCCGGGTCGCTTGACGGTGATATTTTCCTCGGTAAACTCTTCGCCGGCGGAAATCGGCCGTGCAGCCACAATACTTTTACGCGCCACCTCTATATTCGGGCGTTCGCAATCGGCAATACGCTTCTCTCCAGATCCAAGAGCCATCTCAATATGACGGACAGCCTTGACCATCGCTGCAAGTTCTGCCGGATCAAGCGACGCCCGGTGGTCAGGTCCGGGCAGAGACTTGTCAAGAGTAAAATGTTTTTCGATAACCTGTGCGCCAAGAGCGGCTGCCGCCACCGGGACTTCTATGCCAAGTGTGTGGTCGCTGTAACCTACGCCTCCTACATTAAGCTTACGCAGACTTTCCATTGCCAACAGATTGACATCGGAATACGGAGTCGGATACTGAGTGGTACAGTGGAGCAAATAGATATCCTCACGCCGGATTCCGCCGTTGACAAGGATTTCAACGGCCTCATTGACCTCAATGATTGTCGACATGCCTGTCGAAAGTATGACTTTTCCTCCAATTGACGCAATCTTGCGCAGATATGGAAGATTTGTAATCTCGCCCGAAGGTATCTTCCAGAAGTCCATCTGCAATGGCACAAGCGCATCAATGCTTACAAGATCAAAAGGTGTGCTCATGAATCCGATGCCTTCCTCACGACACAGCTGCGCAAGCTCAGGATAGGCACTCAGAGGTAGATGGATAGCCTTACACATATCAAGCTGCGATTCACCTTCGCCCGTGGCCTCCTTCTGATAGGCCGCCTTCGGGGCTATTGAAGATATGACAAGTTCAGGCACGGCTGTCTGAAATTTCACATAGTCAGCACCGGCGCGTGCGGCCTCGACTACCATTCTGCGTGCCATCTCCATCGAGGCATTGTGATTGACTCCTGCCTCGGCGATTATGATTATTTTTCCAGTCTTTTTCATACGTTAAACACAGCTTCTTCAAAATAACGGCAGATCATAGTGCCTGCTTTTATTTTTGCGGCAGGCTCAAGCGGCAGCCCGACCGCCTCTTTCAATATCATTGACGGAATGTCAGCTCCTGCATGAACCGAACATACCACACCTCCGCCGAGACGGGGATTTATTTCCATCAGCATCAGTCGACCTGTCCGAAGGTCGCGCAGATATTGAAGTGTGACCGCACCGCGGAGACCAATCCTGACAATCGCATCAACTGAAGCCTCAAGCAGCTCAGGACTGTCGACAGTGACAGTGCGCGAAACTTCTCCACCGACCACTTCGAGTCTCTTTCGGGGACTGACGCAAAGAATCTTGCCACGCTTGGATATGTAGCAGTCAACAGTGAACTCTTCGCGCTCGGGATAGTAGGTCTGAATGAGATATTCGTCGGCTATTTTCGAAATACGCTTGAACTCGTTGATGCCGTTGATGACTTCAATACCTTTCGAGGCAGATCCGCGACGCGGCTTGGCGATGAGCGGGAAAACAGGGCGACCGCCGGTATATGTCGGAGGAATGTCGAGGCCAAGCGACTCGAACTCACGGGCAGACAACACTTTGTCAAACAGGGTGTCAGCCTTTCCGGGTGTGACAACAGGGGACCACGAGTCTCCATAAGTGGCCACGTATGCTCCGGCAATGGAAATAGCCCCGTCAACAAACGGAAGCATCACATCAATATGATAGGCAGAGACTATCTGATGAAGATGTTCAAGGATGTCAGGCGCATTCCATTTGCGTCCGATAATGACACCGCCGACGAGAGCAACCGGGACTTCAGGCTCAAGCTCATAGCTATAAATCCTGACATCCATGTCAAGCTCACGGCCGGCCTCTATCAATTTCCGTCCAAATGAAACACGCTTAGCACCGCCGAGAAACAGAATGTTTATGTTCCGGCGCTTGCCGCTATTGTCAGTCTGTCCGCTCATGATAAAAATCAAACGTTATAGATTCCCGATTTATATTTAGCAAGATTTTCAGGCTTCGTAAACCACTCGACCGTATCGCGGAGACCGGCTTCAAGGTCATAGCGAGGACGCCAGTCTGTCAGAGAGGTTATAAGAGTGTTGTCGCCACAAAGGCGGAACACTTCACTGCCCGATGGACGCAAGCGGGCAGGATCGACAACGTAATCGACTTTCTCGCCCATTATATCAGCAATAGTCTCAAGAGTCTGACGCATGCTTACCTCAGTGCCGGTGGCAATGTTGATTTCTTTTCCTTCTATGCCCTCTGCTCTTCCGAGCGCGATGAATCCGGCTGCCGTATCCTTGACAAAGTTGAAATCACGTGTGGGGGTGAGATCTCCGACCTTGATTTCACGAGCGCCATTAGCTATCTGTGTGATAATCGTAGGTATGATCGCACGGGCACTCTGACGCGGGCCATAGGTGTTGAACGGACGTGCTATGACCACAGGAAGTCCGAATGCGTTATAGAAACTCATGGCGATAGCATCCGCCCCGATTTTAGTAGCGCTGTAGGGCGACTGGGGCTGCCGGGGATGTTTTTCGTCAATCGGGACATATCTCGCCGTACCATAGACCTCGCTTGTCGAGGTCACGACAAGCCGCTTCACACCGCAGTCACGCGCAGCCTGACACATATTGAGAGTCCCCTTGATATTTGTGTCTACGTAGCTGTCGGGCGCGACGTAGCTATACGGAATGGCGATAAGTGCTGCAAGATGGTAGACAGTAGAACAGCCTTCGGTTATGTGACGGCAGAAATTCGGATCTCTGACATCGCCTGTAACAATTTCCAGATCCGGATTATTGATTCCTTCAAGCCAACCCCAGTCGTTAAATGAATTATATTGGCTCAAAGCTCTCACCTTGTAGCCCTCGGCAAGCAAAGCTTCAGTCAGGTGAGACCCGATAAAGCCGTCAGCACCGGTGACGAGCACTTTTTCTTTAATGCTATCCATATATGTTATTTTCTTAATATCTAAGTTGTTTTTATGTTCAGAGACAGATGCCTAATGCGGATGGGTAAGATAATACTTATATTCTACCCCTTCAGTAGAGGTGTAGCTTACCTCCATCTTTTTGCCTGTCAGACGGTCAATGTGAAGGCGCGTGACACCATCGGATGAAAAACACATCGCTTGAGGAGGAGTATAGAGGTAATCTGTTCCCTGAAGATTATCATGGTAGATAAAACACAATTCAAGCAAATCATCTTCACGCATCCATGTCCCGAAACACTCGAATACACGGTTATGGGCATAGATGGTATTGATTCGTATGATATTGCCCTGAAAAGCCCATGTGTAAAGCAGCGGGGCGTCGGGTGTCTCATATAGCTCCGTTTCCTGACCGTCGGCCGTAAGTCGTTCAAGTCTCCATTCCCCAAACAAGTCGCCGATATCGCCGTTATGGCGTGTACACCCGGACATAATAATGACAGTCAGACAGACCACAAATACAGTCATGGTCTTTGTTACTTTAGCTTTTATATGTGTAGACAACACTATAACTTCAGAATTAAAAGTTAAACAATCCGTCATATCTCACTCCGACAAGAATCCCGAAAGCATTCTCAGGCATATTGCCACGGTCAAGCTCGACTTTTGCATTGATTGTCAAACCATTGACAGTAGCAGGATGCCATCCGGCCTCCAACATAACAGAGGTCAGATGAATCGGACGAGGCAACATGTTGAAGGGAGTTCCCCAAGCCTTGCGGTAACCACCTTTGACACGATAGTCGAGAGATGGTGTAATATTTCCTTCAAGACCGATGTGGAAACCGCGTACCGCGTTTGCGACAAAATTCGGATTACCGTCAAGATTATATATAGGAGACATCATAACAGGCGTTCCCAAAGCCATGCCGAAATAGGCATAGGCATTATATGACGCATTATTATAATAATCGTCAGCGCCTGAGACATGCCCTGGAAGAGTACAACCGTCGTAGTCTCCGGGATTGAAATGAATCGGGCCACTCTGGTTTGTAAAATCAAAATATTCGGCTACGACGCCTGATATGTATCCCGGACGGGAGGCTTTATATTCAATGCCCCACAGCCCGTCAAAGCCATTAAGCTTACCTATTCCCGATCCATCGTCCCACAACCATGAGGTATAGGCAAAAAGTTCGTCTCCGTTTTTAAGACGATAGCGCCCACGTATATCCCAACTGCCAAGGTGGTTGCCTGAGTAGAAACCCTCGCCGCCATCCTCCATCGGGAACAGCATTTTTACAAAATATTTCAATGATTTCGGATGACTTTGCGTGCGGGTCAGCTCTCCGTTGTAATACCATTTGGTAGTACCGCCGAAAACAGCTGCCGCCTGCATGCCGAAAATCACAGAAAACGGTTTCGATGGTTTAGTGCGGAAATATACACGCTTATAGTTATAGAGCTGATGAGTGGTGATGTGATTGCCATAGTAGTTGTAGTGATTTTTCCACCAGCCATCATCTGCCATGTAGCCGAATGCGCCTTCACCTGAAATCTGAAGCCAACCGTTTGTAAAAGGGATATTCTGAAAATCCCAGAATCCGGCACGGGCCTGAAGCATCGGACGAGTGTTGCCGCTTTCAATCAGATCGCCGCTCGACAAGCGCTGGTTAAGCAAAGCCGAATTCTGTTCCTTAAGCCCGAGCTGAGCAAAAACGCCTCTGAATTTCAATTCACCATAAAGCTGCTGCAACCAGACAGAGGAGGGCGATTCTTTGTGGGAAAACCACGATTCGGTTTCAGCACTATAACGCTCATAGGCTACAGAAGAAGCATAGCCACCTATGACATCTGCACCAAAACCATACGAAAAGCGCTTCTCGTAATCGACATCTTTCCAGAAGGAAGCTTCGAGCCTTACGTTGTCAGCCTGCGTAAAACGTCCGTGTTCCAATGAAGATATGTAGTATGGAGCAAATTTCCCCGAGCCTGTTCCGGCAAAAGCCGAAGCCTCATAATGCAAAACATCTTCTGCCTTCCCGGTAATAGAGAATACCGTAAACGCGAGAGCCAGATTATATTTTGCAACCTTATAAAATTTCATAAACATAAGAATAATCGTATCGTCTGTATTCGACATTTCTATCCGGTCGTTGCAGTGTATGATTATCGCCACAAAGTTACATAAAATAACCCGAACACCAATCATCTGCATGCGGCATAACAGAAATTAGACCTGTTTCATCATCAATTAAATATCAACGCGATAATAAAGCAAGCATATACAACCCCAAATTGAGATTATCAATCAAAAAAACAAAAATAATCTAAAAACAACTATAGTTCATAAAAAAGCCGAAGCCTGAGACGCTATCTGCATCTCAGGCTTCGGTCGTTTAGAAGGGGCGGTTATCTACTTTCCCACTTTCGCAGTATCATCGACGTGGTGAGGTTTAACTTCTCTGTTCGGAATGGGAAGAGGTGGAGCCCTCACGCTATAGCCACCTTAGTGTCTTCGGTCAGGAACGGTATCCTGCTTTGTAAGGTTAGAAAGAGGCGTGGAAGCGAAGTGAAGCTACATGAGTAACCTTCTCTTGAACCGGCCACCGAACGATTCCCGAGGCCTTGTTACGTTTGCCAGCGGATGTACGATTCAGCGACTGAAACTGTCCTTCCATCAATGGGAAGGCTATTTTGGGGATTGCTCCCAAGAAAGGGTTTGGGCGATTAGTACCGCTCGGCTGTGTACGTTACCGTACCTGCACCTGCGGCCTATCTACGTCTTCGTCTTAAACGGCCCTTGTGTGGAGATCTTATCTTGAGGGGGGCTTCGTGCTTAGATGCTTTCAGCACTTATCCTTACCCGACGCGGCTACCCGGCGGTGCTCCTGGCGGAACAACCGGTAAACCGGAGGTCGGTCCAACACGGTCCTCTCGTACTAGTGTCGGGGCCTCGCAAATCTCCCGCGCCCACAACAGATAGAGACCGAACTGTCTCACGACGTTCTGAACCCAGCTCGCGTGCCACTTTAATAGGCGAACAGCCTAACCCTTGGGACCTTCTCCAGCCCCGGGATGTGACGAGCCGACATCGAGGTGCCAAACCACTCCGTCGATATGAGCTCTTGGGAGGGATCAGCCTGTTATCCCCGGAGTACCTTTTATCCTTTGAGCGATGGCCCTTCCATACGGAACCACCGGATCACTATGCTCTAGTTTCCTACCTGTTCGACTTGTCTGTCTCTCAGTCAAGCGCGCTTGTGCCATTACACTCTGCGGCCGGTTACCAATCGGCCTGAGCGCACCTTTAGAAGCCTCCGTTACGCTTTTGGAGGCGACCACCCCAGTCAAACTACCCACCAAGCAGTGTCCTCGCCAACGCGAGTTAGAGACCAAATGTGCAAAGGTCAGTATTTCAACGCCGACTCCACGGTGACTGGCGTCACCGCTTCGATGTCTCCTGACTATCCTACACATCGCACACCCGGTCACAGTGCTAAGCTGCAGTAAAGGTTCACGGGGTCTTTTCGTCCCGTTGCGGGTAATCGGCATCTTCACCGATACTACAATTTCACCGAGCTCACGGTTGAGACAGTGTCCGGATCATTACACCATTCGTGCAGGTCGGAACTTACCCGACAAGGAATTTCGCTACCTTAGGACCGTTATAGTTACGGCCGCCGTTTACCGGGGCTTCAATTCAATGCTTCCCTTGCGGTGACATCTCCTCTTAACCTTCCGGCACCGGGCAGGTGTCAGGCTGTATTCTTCATCTTTCAATTTCGCACAGCCCTGTGTTTTTGTTAAACAGTTGCCTGGACCTATTCTCTGCGCCCTCCCCGGAGGGAGGGACCCCTTATCCCGAAGTTACGGGGTCAGTTTGCCTAGTTCCTTAACCGTGAATCTCTCGAGCGCCTTGGTATGTTCTACCCGACCACCTGTGTCGGTTTGGGGTACGGGTCCTGCATGGATTAAGTTTAGCGGATTTTCTCGGGAGCATGGTTACCTCCGCTGTCGGATTGCCTCGGGGGCTCTCCGTACTGTCCCGTTTCAGCACCCCCGGCGGATTTGCCTGCCGGGCGTATACCTACGCGGTTCAACGTGCTATTCCGTCAGCACGCGGGAGTGTCACTTCTCCGTCTCCACATCACTCCATACAGGAGTAACGGAATGTTGACCGTTTCTTCCATCGGGTACGCCTTGCGGCTGCCCCTTAGGTCCCGACTGACTCTGATCCGATTAGCGTTGATCAGAAACCCTTGGTCTTGCGGCGAGGGGGTTTCCCGCCCCCTTTGTCGTTACTTATACCTACATTTGCTTTTCCGGCTCCTCCAGCACGGCTCGCGCCATGCCTTCAGCGGTTACCGGAATGCTCCCCTACCAATCATGCATTACGCATGATTCCACGTCTTCGGCACCGGACTTATGCCCGATTATTATCCATGCGGGATCACTCGACTAGTGAGCTGTTACGCACTCTTTAAATGAATGGCTGCTTCCAAGCCAACATCCTAGCTGTCCTTGCAATCCCACCTCGTTATTGTCTTCAACTTAGCCCGGATTTGGGGCCTTGGACGGTGGTCTGAGTTGTTCCTCTCTCGGACGCGGACCTTAGCACCCGCGCCCTCACTCCCGGGGACCGTGCCGTGGCATTCGGAGTTTGTCAGGACTTGATAGGCGGTGAAGCCCTCGCATCCTATCAGTCGCTCTACCTCCACGGTACTGCGCCCGAGGCTGCACCTAAATGCATTTCGGGGAGTACGAGCTATCTCCAAGTTTGATTGGCCTTTCACTCCTACCCTCAGGTCATCCGAAAGCTTTTCAACGCTTACCGGTTCGGTCCTCCAGTGGGTGTTACCCCACCTTCAACCTGCCCAAGGGTAGATCACTTGGTTTCGCGTCTACCGCCGCTGACTAGAAGCGCCTTGTTCAGACTCGCTTTCGCTTCGGCTCCGCACCTGAAGTGCTTAGCCTCGCCAACGACGGTAACTCGTAGGTTCATTATGCAAAAGGCACGCCGTCACTGTACTAAACAGCTCCGACCGCTTGTAGGCACATGATTTCAGGGTCTGTTTCACTCCTCTGTTCGAGGTTCTTTTCACCTTTCCCTCACGGTACTGGTTCGCTATCGGTCTCTCGGTAGTATTTAGCCTTACGGGATGGTCCCCGCGGATTCGGCCAGGATTCCTCGTGTCCCGGCTTACTCAGGTGCCGTCTCTGTCAGCCTTTGCATTTCGCCTACGGGGCTCTCACCCGCTGCGGCCCTCCTTTCCAGAAGGTTCGGCTATGCGCCCGCTGTCCATTCGTCGACGGTCCTACAACCCCGGTCCGCGCCGAAACGCGGCCGGTTTGGGCTCTTGCGCGTTCGCTCGCCACTACTTGCGCAATCATTGGTTTATTTTCTCTTCCTCCGGGTACTGAGATGTTTCAGTTCCCCGGGTTTGCCCCTCCTATATGGGAGGTACCGGCCGGAAGCCGGTGGGTTGCCCCATTCGGACATCTGCGGATCAAGGGATATTTGCTCCTACCCGCAGCTTTTCGCAGCTTATCACGTCCTTCGTCGCCTCCGAGAGCCCAGGCATCCTTCATGTGCCCTTATCTCCTTTCTTTATGACCTTAGTATTTTTCAATCGGTTCGAACATCACTCGGCTCGCTCTCTGAAATCGTCCTGTTGTTGTGACTCGATTCAAAGAAACAGAGTTGCCTCGTGTTTCGCTTGATTTGATTTACTCGTTGTGTTTGCTTCGATTATGCAAGCTCCATATTTTTTCAATGGAGTCTCGCGTATCTTCGCTTCCAGTATGTCAATGTCCTCTTTCTTGTGTGGAGAATAACGGATTCGAACCGTTGACCCCCTGCTTGCAAAGCAGGTGCTCTAGCCAGCTGAGCTAATCCCCCGTATCCGTGGAGTCCCTCAAGGGATATCCGCGGGGTTTTCAATAGAACCCTTGAAAGCAGTACCGTCAATGTCCGAAGACCCTGCCTGCGACAGTCGCTACGGCCATCTCGGTACGGAACGCCATAGGCTTTTCCGCTCCAGAAAGGAGGTGTTCCAGCCGCACCTTCCGGTACGGCTACCTTGTTACGACTTAGCCCCAGTCACCGGTTTTACCTTAGGGCGCTCCTTGCGGTTGCACACTTCAGGCACTCCCGGCTTCCATGGCTTGACGGGCGGTGTGTACAAGGCCCGGGAACGTATTCACCGCGCCGTGGCTGATGCGCGATTACTAGCGAATCCAGCTTCATGGAGTCGGGTTGCAGACTCCAATCCGAACTGAGACAGGCTTTGAAGTTCCGCTCTGCGTCGCCGCATCGCTTCTCTCTGTACCTGCCATTGTAACACGTGTGTCGCCCCGGACGTAAGGGCCGTGCTGATTTGACGTCATCCCCGCCTTCCTCACAGCTTGCGCCGGCAGTCTCGCCAGAGTCCCCAACTTTACTTGCTGGTAACTGGCGATGGGGGTTGCGCTCGTTATGGCACTTAAGCCGACACCTCACGGCACGAGCTGACGACAACCATGCAGCACCTCGACGGATGTCCCGTAGGACTGCCTCCTTTCAGAAACATCCATCCGTCGTTTGAGCCCGGGTAAGGTTCCTCGCGTATCATCGAATTAAACCACATGTTCCTCCGCTTGTGCGGGCCCCCGTCAATTCCTTTGAGTTTCACCGTTGCCGGCGTACTCCCCAGGTGGAATACTTAACGCTTTCGCTGTACCACCCAGGCATCATTCTGCCCGGACAGTTAGTATTCATCGTTTACTGCGTGGACTACCAGGGTATCTAATCCTGTTCGATACCCACGCTTTCGTGCATGAGCGTCAGTTGAGCGCCGGTATGCTGCCTTCGCAATCGGAGTTCTGCGTGATATCTATGCATTTCACCGCTACACCACGCATTCCGCATACTTCTCGCTCACTCAAGAACGCCAGTTTCAACGGCACGACGGGGTTGAGCCCCGAAATTTTACCGCTGACTTGACATTCCGCCTGCGCACCCTTTAAACCCAATAAATCCGGATAACGCTCGCATCCTCCGTATTACCGCGGCTGCTGGCACGGAGTTAGCCGATGCTTTTTCTTCAGGTACTCGCAAAACGCCACACGTGGCGCCCTTTGCTCCCTGACAAAAGAGGTTTACAATCCATAGGACCGTCATCCCTCACGCGACTTGGCTGGTTCAGCCCTGCGGCCATTGACCAATATTCCTCACTGCTGCCTCCCGTAGGAGTCTGGTCCGTGTCTCAGTACCAGTGTGGGGGACCTTCCTCTCAGAACCCCTACGCATCGTCGCCTTGGTGGGCCGTTACCCCGCCAACAAGCTAATGCGACGCATGACCATCCGTAGCCGGAATCGCTTCCTTTAAACCCACGGAGATGCCTCCATGGGTTGTTACGCGGTATTAGACGGAATTTCTTCCGCTTATCCCCCTGCTACGGGCAGGTTTCATACGTGTTACTCACCCGTGCGCCGGTCGCCGGCGGGAGTATTGCTACTCCCCCGCTGCCCCTCGACTTGCATGTGTTAAGCCTGTCGCTAGCGTTCATCCTGAGCCAGGATCAAACTCTTCGTTGTTGTCTATCTTTTCTTTTTCTTTTCTATTTCATAATAGAGCAGGAAAGCAAGAAAGACCGTCTGTTCTGTTCTGTTCTTTATTTTGCCTTCACAGAAAAACCGTCGAGAGTCGCCCCGTCCGGGATGTCCGTTCGTTATATCTATTGCGATTGTCGGTAGAATTGACAGAGTCTTTTGTTTTTATTGACTCTTGTACTACTTTCAATGTCTATTGTAATTCTTTCAATGTGCTCTGTGCTTTCATCGCACTTGCCTCATCAGGCGTTCAGCGGAAAAACTTTGCAAAGGTAAATCAAATTTTTGAAACCTGCAAATCTTTTCGAGATTTTAACATTTGTTTAACATTTCATCGTCGAACAATTCAATGTCTTTCAGCGTTTCAATCTCTCAGTCCCTCGCCTCTGTGAGGTTTGCTTCTCAAAAGCGAGTGCAAAGGTAGACACTTTCTCCTTTACCTCCAAATTTCCCATGGCATTTTAACATAAATTTAACGCTTATAATCCAATCAGCCATATTTAATTACATATTTTCACAATTACAGTATAAAAACGCCCATCATTACACTACTTCAATTTTGAAATGATTAAAGATTTGAGTAATTTTGGCCTTACAAAAAAATACTCTTTGCAAGTCGAACCAATAACCAAGAAAACCCATGCGAAAAATAATCACATTATTATATATAGCAACTTCTCTATTAATACCGTTTACCTTGCGCGGAGTAACACCTTCACAAATCAGATGGCATAATGAAAGTACGGATACAACAAAAATCACAAAGCTTCTGATTCAGGCTACCGACTTCAGTGCATCAAATCCGAACAAGCTTATGGAGTTTATCGGACGACAGTTTGTAGGCATGCCATACAAAAGCGGGACACTTGAAATGGAGCCTGAAACGCTTACAATAAATCTTGACGAATTTGACTGCACTACATTTATCGAAACCGTAACTGCTCTCGCCCTTACCATCGAAGACAGGAAGAACTCTTGGCAGGATTTCGCCAATAATCTTGAATCGCTCCGTTACCGCCAAGGAGAGACCAATGGATACGCATCGCGCCTCCACTATTTCAGCGACTGGATTGTCACAAACATCCACCGTGGCTATATAAAAGAGGTGACAGACCGAATACCTCAATCCGACTCTCAGATAAAGACCCTCGACTACATGTCGCACAACCGCGCCTCTTATCCTGCGCTAAAAGATTCAGCTACATTTGAAGGCATCAAGAATATGGAAGTCGGATATCGCTCACACAGATTTCCATATATAAAATCAGCCAGACTGACATCAAAACCAGTGACAAACGCACTCAAAGGTGGCGACATCGTAGCCCTTACTACAAAGATCGGTGGATTAGACGTAAGCCACGTCGGGCTTATCGTAATCGAGAAAGACGGACCACATCTTCTGCACGCATCATCCCGGGAAGGAAAAGTAGTAGTTGATAAATTACCTCTTGCAGAATATATGCGGAAATCCTCCAACCTGACAGGCATACGCGTTATAAGGTTGCAAACTCAGTAGGATCAACCATAATAATATAATAGCATCCCCGGCTAACAATGTGAAACCACATGTAAGTTTAGCCGGGGATGCTATTATGGGGATGCTATTATATTGTAAACACAGGTTTACAAATCTATGCCGTAGTCTTTAATCTTGCGATAGAGAGTCCTCTCTGAAATATTCAGCTCGCGGGCGGCCTCCTTGCGCTTACCTCCGTTTCGTTCAAGAGCCCGACGGATGGTGTCGCGCTCTGTGTCTTCAAGGGTGACAGGAGAAGACTGCACAGTCACCATATCATTAACTGAGCCTGATGAATTTCCACCGGCAGGAGGAAACGATGACGAAAACGGCTGAAATCTCACTATTGACCTCACAGAGCTTTCCTCTCCACGCGGCAGGACATCTTCCACCGGCTGAAAAGCGCCGGAAGGAACGCTGCTGGATTCGGAAGTAAGCTCGTCAATGCGAATATTGAGTGCTTCGATCTGATGCTGGAGTCTAAGAATCATGCCGAACAGCGCATCCCGTTCCGACTCATACTCATGAGCACTTTCAGTATGCGGAGCGACCGGAGTGTAGTTCATCGACCCAGCAGGGAGGAATGTTCCGACGATTTCCGAGTCAATAGTGTTGCCGGATTCGAACAAAGCTATCTGTTCGACGACATTCTTCAGCTGCCTGACATTTCCCGGCCACCTGTAACGCAACAATGCAGCGCGTGCCGAGTCGTCAAATGAAATCGCCGGCATCGTATAGCGCTCTGCAAAATCAGAGGCAAATTTACGCGCGAGAAGCGCGATGTCGTTGCCACGGTCACGTAAAGGCGGAATCTGTATAGATACAGTCGACAGTCTATAATACAGGTCTTCACGGAAACGGCCTTCAGCGACCGCCTTTGCCATATCGACATTGGTTGCCGCCACAATCCTGACATTTGACCTTTGGACAGCCGACGAACCGACCTTTATAAACTCACCGCTTTCAAGCACGCGCAACAAGCGTGCCTGAGTCGTCAGCGGAAGCTCGGCAACCTCATCGAGAAAAATCGTGCCACCGTCAGCCTCCTCAAAATAACCTTTACGCGAAGATATGGCCCCGGTGAACGAACCTTTCTCATGTCCGAAAAGTTCCGAATCGATAGTACCTTCCGGAATCGCGCCACAGTTGACAGCAATATACTTGGAATGTTTGCGCGATGAAAACCCATGTATGATTTTAGGAAAAAACTCTTTGCCCGTACCGCTCTCGCCGGTCACCAATACAGAAAGATCAATCGGTGCGACCTGTATGGCACGCGAAACGGCAGCTATAAGCCCGGGGGCATTACCTACGATGCCATAGCGCTGTTTGGCCTGCACGATTTCGGCGGGAAGTTCCTGAAGATTAAGCTGCATGCCTTCTGAATTACAAAAATTATGACAGAGACTATGATTGCCCTTATTTTATCGCCTTGAGTGAATATGTGCGCTCACGAAGGAAGTCGCTCAGCTCCTTCAGAGAGCCGGAATGAGCCTCAAGCTCTTCCACCGAAATAGGATCGCCCACGGATATATGAAGCGTGTCGTTCTTGCGGCGAAACACCTCGGCCGGCAGACGGAGAGTGCGGAGCTGCCAGCTGATGATGCCGAGCATACGGAACCACCAGCTATTATAACCGTGGAAGAATATCGGAATCACCGGCACTTTGAGCTGCAGGATTAGACGGATGACCGATTCACGCCATTCGCGGTCCTCGAATTTCAGGTGCTTGTTGTAATTGCCGACAGCACCGGCGGGGAAGAAGCCGATGGGGTGTCCCTTGCGCACTTGCATTATAGCCTCTTTGATCCCCTTCATCGACACCGCTTTCTTGGCCGGATCATCGCTTGCGGTCTGATCGACAGCAATAAAATTCGGCCGCATTGCAACTATGTAGTTCAAAATCATATTGACCATTACCTTGAAATCGGGACGGCGACGGCCGATGATATCGATCAGCGTAATGCCGTCAAGCGCGCCAAACGGATGATTGCTGATAGTTATGAACGCACCTTCGGGAAGATTATCGAGCACCTTTTCATTGTCGATCCGCAGCTTTATGTTAAGGTCTTCAAGCAAGCCACGGCAGAATTGCGGGCCAGGAGTGTCAAAATTGTGGTCATGAATCCAATTGACCTTGTCAATATCAAGCAGCTTCATGAACCAATTGACAAGACGGCGCTTACCGTTAAGGAAAGGAGCCATCTTCACTATATCATCATAGTCAAGTACCGTGCGCTTGACCACAGCAGTTTCATTAGTTTCCATACAGTTGGTTTCTTATTTAAGGATGCAAAATTAGCAAAAATCCAACAATTCTTTGTCATAGCATGCCCCATTAACCCAAAACAGTGGTTAAAATGCACAAACAAGAGCATGAAATAAGCCTCATTTCGTAAAATTAACAATTAAATCACGCACAAAAAGTATAAAAATGTGAAAAAATGCCTACCTTTGCGCTCTGCAAAATAAAGCATAGTCATATAGTTAAAAGCGGAAGTAAGTTACCGATTATGAATTTACTACAGAAAAAATTATCCAAATACACAGCGCCTCAGGAAGCCAAAGCGGCCGGAGTCTACCCCTATTTCCGAGCAATTTCAAGCGAACAGGATCCTGAAGTTATCATCAACGGTAAGAAAGTGCTGATGTTCGGTTCAAACTGTTACACAGGTCTTGTCAACGACCCACGCATAAAAGAAGCCGCCATCGAAGCAACCCGCAAATACGGCACCGGATGTGCCGGTTCTCCCTTCCTGAACGGAACTCTTGACATCCACAAAGAGCTTGAAGCAAAACTCGCTGAATACATAGGAAAGGAAGACGTAATGGTCTACTCAACCGGATTCGAGGTCAACCTCGGCGTTGTTTCCTGCCTCACCGGCCGTGAGGATTACATTCTCTGGGACGAGCAGGACCATGCCTCGATCATCGAAGGCCGCCGTCTTTCATTCAGCCAGCAGTTAAAATATAAACACAACGACATGGAGTCGCTCGAAAAGCAGCTCCAAAAGTGCGCTCCCGACAAAGTGAAACTCATCGTCAGCGACAGTGTGTTCTCTATGGAAGGTGATGTCGCCAACATACCCGCGATGGTTGAACTCGCAAAGAAGTATGACGCCAGCCTCATGATTGACGAAGCACACGGCATCGGCGTGTTCGGAGAAGGCGGTCGCGGTCTCGTTCACCATTACGGCTTGGCAGACGATGTGGATCTTATCATGGGCACATTCTCAAAATCATTCTCATCTCTCGGAGGATTCATCGCCACAAACAAAGAAGTCACCAACTATCTCCGTCACCACTCACGCTCCTATATATTCACTGCGAGCATCACACCTGCATCGACTGCAGCAGCCCTCAAGGCTCTTGAAATCATGCAGACCGAACCCGAGCGTCAGGAAAATCTCTGGAAGCTTACAAACCACGCGCTTGACGGCTTCCGCTCACAGGGATTTGAAATCGGCAACACTTCGACACCGATCATCCCCCTATTCATCCGCGACGACTTCAAGACGTTTGCAATCACCCACGACCTCCTCGAAGAAGGCATATTTGTCAATCCCGTGGTTTCACCGGCCGTAGCACCCACCGACACTCTCATCCGCTTCTCTCTCATGGCTACCCATACAATGGAGCAGGTCGACCGCGCTCTCGAGACCATCACACGCATATTCCGCAAATATGACGTTCTCCACTGATATCATCCGTCAGAAATAAACAATCCATAAAATCAGCGCCCCGTTTTCTCAATTGAAAACGGGGCGCTGATTTTATGGATTTACGTTAAAAATAATAAGTGAATCATAGACAATCCAAATATCCATAAACAAAATCAATTAGACTAAGTAAAGGCCGGAGTATAGGGATGCGAATATTTCTATTCTGTGCAAAGATACTACATTTTCATAAATATACGAAATATTCGCATAAAAATGATTTCAGAGCATCCGCGACAGACCATGACACGGCCACACGCATTGAATTCAAAAGCCATCAAAAGCAGCGTGGCCTCCCTCGACGTTACACTCCGCCGGAGAAGGCCACGCTAAAATACCGTTCTCTCAACTGTCAGGATTTGACATCAGAGGCACTGGCCACCGAGAACTCAGGGTCGGCTTCTTCGCCAAGTTTCTTGCTTAGCTCATGGTCAGCTTTCAGCTTGATGCGGTCGAATCCCTGACCGTAGACACCGTTCACATTTCCCTGAGTAATGAACGCATCAGGATCGACATCTTTCACAATTCTGAAAATAGTCACTGATTCCGACTTACGGCTCACTATAAGTAATATCTTCAGATGCTGCTTGGTGTACCAGCCCATTCCGTCGAGCACCGTCACTCCTCTTCGGCCATACTTGTTGACGGCCGTGGCGATTTTTTCCCAGTGCTTCGAGATAATGATAAACTGAACAGCCTGACGGTTGGTGTTGATCATCAGATCCACCATGTATGTCAGAATGAACAACACAATGAAACCGTAGACCACAGTCGTGATATTGTGGAAAAACAGATAGCTCGAAGATATAATCGCAAAATCGACATAAAGCATCGTGCGTCCGACCGAAACGTTGGTCTTCTTGGCGACAATCGCACCGACAATATCCGTTCCACCCGTGCTGCCGTTATGAATAAACACGATTCCGAGAGCGAGTCCTGAGAGCACCGAACCGATGCACACACACATAAACGGCTGATCCGGGACAAGCGGACCGTCAAACAACGGAGGCATAAAAGTCACGACAATCGAAATTGCCGTCGCCCCGTAGAGAGTCCTGTAAACAAAAGAATGGCCGACAATCTTCCATGCAATAGCCAGCAATACAAGATTTATGGCATACTGTGTGATACCGATTGAATAGGGATTGTCCGTAAGGAAATAAACAATCGTACCGAGACCGGTCACACCGCCTATCACCACCTTTTCAGGCAGGATGAAAGCTGAAAAGCCAAATCCATAAATAAGGACAGCCAGCGTAATCATTATGTAGTCGCGACTCGACATCCATAATTGTTTTCTTGTAAAAGTCATTATTGCTATATTTGAACTGATGAATGATTACTTCGCAAATTTAAGTCATTTCATCATCTCCTCCAAATGATATGACGATATTGCTTTCCGGCCCGTAAAGGAAATTTACAACCTTATATAATAATGTGACGCAAAAAAGTCAGGTTTCGTAACGATTCTTTGCAAGCCCCCCTCGCTTGACTCGCAAAATAAACGGCAAAGCCAAATGTTAAAGATTCATAAAACACATTTGCTAATCACCAAAAAATGACTACCTTTGCAGACCGATTATGTCCAATTAATAAACCCGACAGCCTCCGGCCTAAACTTTTGGCCAAGTCAAGCCTTGGAGATGTCAAAAGTAACTTTCTATTAATTAAACATTTAACGTGGATACTTTAAGCTACAAGACCATTACTCCCAACGCGCAGAGCGTTGAACACAACTGGGTCGTTATCGATGCTACCGATCAGGTGCTCGGTCGCCTTTGTGCCAAAGTCGCCTTGATTCTTCGTGGAAAGAACAAGCCCAGCTACTCACCCAACATCGAGTGCGGCGACAACGTAATCATCATCAATGCCGACAAGGTTCGTCTCACAGGCAAAAAGTGGACTGACCGCGAATATCTTTCATACACCGGCTATCCCGGCGGTCAGCGCGTCGCTACCCCCGAAATCATGATGAAGAAGTCGCTCAACAAGCACCTCAAGCCCGGCTATCACCCTCTCTTCATCAAGGTTGTGAAAGGCATGCTCCCCAAAAACCGTCTCGGCCGTGCAATCATCGAAAACATGCACGTCTACAACGGTCCCAACCATCCCCACGAAGCACAGAATCCAGTAGTTATCGACATCAACAAAATTAAATAATTGAAGAATGGAATCAGTTAATGCAGTTGGCCGCCGTAAAGCAGCCGTAGCTCGCGTGATCGTTAAAGAAGGAAACGGTCAAATCACCATCAACAAACGTCCCCTCGATGTTTACTTCCCCTCTTCCATCCTTCAGTATATCGTTAAGCAGCCCCTGCTCACTCTCGAAGCAACCGAGAAATACGACATCAAGGTAAATCTTAACGGAGGTGGCTACAAGGGACAGGCAGAAGCTCTTCGTCTCGCTATCGCCCGCGCACTCGTCAAGATCAACCCCGAAGACAAGCACGCACTCCGCGTCGAAGGCTTCATGACCCGCGACCCGCGCGTCGTTGAACGTAAGAAGCCCGGTCGTCCCAAAGCCCGCAAACGCTTCCAGTTCTCAAAGCGTTAATATTTTTTCAGAGCAGACATGGCTCTACTTTCGGATCAGTGCTTAGAGCCTGACACAGCCGGTTGCCACGAAGCTCGAAAGTGTTTAGTATCTAAACCGCCGAGATGGACACGTTCCCTACTCCACGGTTGTAATTTCCTAAAGAACGTAAACAACAACAAAACAGACAATGTCAACTCCAAATTTTGACCAACTCCTCGAAGCAGGCTGCCATTTTGGCCACATGAAAAGAAAATGGAATCCTGCAATGGCTCCTTACATCTTCATGGAGCGCAACGGTATCCACATCATCGACCTCTATAAGACTCAGGCCAAGCTCGAAGAAGCTGCTGCAGCTCTCCGCAACATCGCAAAGGGCGGCAAGAAGATTCTCTTCGTAGCTACAAAGAAGCAGGCTAAGGAAATCCTCGCTGAAAAGGCTCAGAGCGTCAACATGCCCTACGTTATCGAACGCTGGCCCGGTGGTATGCTCACCAACTTCCCCACAATCCGCAAGGCTGTGAAGAAGATGACATCCATCGACAAGATGCAGAAGGACGGAACTTTCGACAACCTCTCAAAGCGCGAAAAACTCCAGATTTCACGTCAGCGCGCCAAGCTTGAAAAGAACCTTGGCTCTATCGCCGACCTCAACCGTCTTCCCTCTGCACTCTTCATCGTTGACGTTTGCAAGGAACACATCGCAGTTGCCGAAGCCAACCGTCTCGGTATCCCCGTGTTTGCTATCGTTGACACCAACTCTGATCCCTCAAACGTTGATTTCGTAATCCCTGCAAACGACGACGCATCTAAGTCAATCGAGCTTATCCTCGACACAGTATGCGCTTCAATCACCGAAGGTCTTGAAGAACGCAAGGTTGAGAAGGCCGACGAAAAGGCAGCCGGCGAAAACGCTGACGCTCCCCGTCGTGACCGTCGTCGCGTAAGCCGCAAGGACGAAAATGAAGCTGAAGTAGCAGCCGAACCTGCAGCTGAAGCAGAATAATCAAACATTATTTCAAAACATTCTAACTCCAACTATATTATGGCAGTAACAATGGCAGACATCACCAAACTGCGCAACCTCACAAGCGCCGGTTTGATGGACTGCAAAAAAGCTCTTGCCGAGACTGACGGTGACATCGAAGCTGCTGTCGAGATTCTCCGCAAAAAAGGTCAGGCCGTAGCCGCCAAGCGCGAAGACCGTCAGGCAGCTGAAGGCTGTGTAATCGCCCGCACAGACGGCACTTTCGCTGCTGTCCTCGCTCTTAACTGCGAAACTGACTTCGTTGCTAAGAACGCCGGCTTCGTAGCCCTCGCCAACAAACTCATGGACATCGCTATGGCCAACAAGTTCAAAACAGTCGAAGAGCTCAAGGCTTTCACTGTTGACGGACAGACTGTAGCCGACCTCATCACTGAGGAAAGCGGCAAGACCGGCGAAAAGACTGAAATCGGCGCTTATGAAGTTGTAGAAGCCCCTACAACTGCTGCTTACAACCACTTCAACAACAAGCTTGCTGCAATCGTAGGCTTCAACCTCGAAGGCGTTGATCCTCAGATTGGCCGTGAGGTATGTATGCAGATCGCATCAATGAACCCCGTTGCTGTTAGTCGCGAAGATGTTCCTCAGGCCACCATCGATCAGGAAATCGCTGTCGCTGTTGAAAAGACCAAGCAGGAGCAGGTACGCAAGGCTGTTGAAGCCGCTCTCAAGAAAGCCGGCCTCAACCCCAACCACTTCGACTCAGAAGACCACATCGAATCCAACATCTCTAAGGGTTGGATCACTGAAGAAGACGCTGCCAAGGGTCGCGAAATCATCAAGGTCACTGCCGAGGCCAAGGCTGCAAACCTCCCCGAAGCAATGATCCAGAACATCGCCAACGGCCGTCTCAACAAATTCTTCAAGGAATCTTGCCTTATGGAACAGGAATACGTACAGGACAGCAAGCTCACTGTAGGCCAGTTCCTCGACAACACTCAGAAGGGTCTTGTTGTTGTAGCATTCAAGCGCGTTAACCTCAATCAGGACTAACCATCAGTTAATACTGAAAGTCATAACAACGCAATATTGCAAGGAGGGCTGTCCCGCTGATAATGCAGCGGGACAGCCCTCCGGCTTTAAAGGCAAATGATGATAAAACTGCCAAAAAGTTTAAGGAACAAATGTTGAAGCCGAAATCCATTGTCATGAGTCGCACCCCGTGATGGATAGAAACCACATAGCGACAGATACGCTCCCTCTGATTATGAACAAATTAAATGAAAACACACCATCTTTAACTTAACATTTGTTATGAAACGACCATCTTAGTCGGTGAAAAACTTTGCATTGTCCATCCGATTTGCATGGGAAACTGAAAATTTTTATTTTTGTTACATTCCATTGCTCAATTTTATAAAAACCATGAAGGAAATCCTGACACGCCAGCGTATCACCACTTTTCTGACCCACCTCCTCTGCATAATCATACTTTTTATCCTTCCCGAGATTCTATCGAGTCTTGCCAATCCGGGACGGCCGATAAAAATGTGGATGTACACAAAGACATTTGTGTTCATAGGAGTATTCTATGCCAACTACTACTGCATAATCGAGCAGTCATTCGACAAGCCGCGACGTTTCCTGCGTTTTTTCGGCTACAATTTCCTTCTGATCATAGTAGCCCTCGGGCTTATATATCTCATCTGGCGATTCAAAGGCCATCTTGGAGGGCGCACTCCTCTCAGAAACCATCCATCGCCGACCGAAAGCATGTATTTTGCAAAATCAATCGGCATGCTCTCGCGCGACGTAGTGATGTTGATTCTTGTAATTGGATTTGCTACAGCCCTACGGCTCGGCGACAAATGGCTAAAGCTTGACCGCAGACGGCAGGATCTTGTCAACATGCAGCGTGAAGAAGAACTGAAAAATCTGAAAAGCCAGCTCAATCCTCATTTCCTGTTCAACACCCTTAACTCGATATACGCTCTTATCGCCATCTCTCCGACCAAAGCACAGGAAGCAGTCCACGAACTTAGCCGGCTACTCCGCTACGTGCTCTACGACACCTCCGCCACAGTCTCACTCAAACAGGAACTCGCTTTCATCGACAACTATGTAAGCCTTATGAAACTACGGCTGAGTTCTGCGATAAGACTCAACGTGACACTTGATGCCGGAAACAACGAGACTCTGCGCGTCGCACCGCTACTTTTCATAACACTAATTGAAAACGTTTTCAAACACGGGATACACACACCGGAAATCCCGCTTGAAATATCAGTCACTGCCCACGACAACACTATTGAATGCCGTACATCGAACGGCCTCCTGACATCAGGGAGCCAAACCAGATTACCGTCTTCTACCACTGAGGACGAGTGTAACAGCGGAGGAATCGGACTATCAAATCTTCACCGCAGACTCGACCTGATATATGGACGCGACGCACAGCTCAACATAACGACGACAGACAAATCATACGAAGTATGTCTGAAAATTCATATTCGGCCCAATTTATAATCAAGATGGTCGTAAAAAAGGATAATCATCTTAAGACCTCTTTAAACTTTTCAATAAAAAATCAGTCTAAATATCATCTTTCCGCATTGACGATAGCTAACCAGACTATATGGATGTAGACAATCGTATAGAATGAAATAAAACCCTACTTAAATAACACCAATATGTCACTCCGCTGCTGCGTCATTGATGACGAACCCCTCGCATCAGGTCTAATCAAATCCTACATAGAGAAAACCCCGTTTCTTGAATTCATCGGAGAATTCTCATCACCGAGAGATGCAATCTCTGTGATACTGAACGATAATATAGATATCGTGTTTCTTGACATACAGATGCCACAGCTCAACGGGATAGAGTTTGCCAAAATCATCCCCCCGACGACACGAATCATTTTCACGACAGCCTATTCCAACTATGCCGTTGAAGGATTCAAGGTGAACGCGCTCGATTACCTCCTCAAACCGATCAGCTACGAGGAGTTTCTTGAAGCCGCGAACCGGGCTCTCAACTGGCATGAACTGATCAAGCGCAACTCACCTCATAAAAACGGAGAAAACGCGTTCACGGATGGCGACTATGTAATTATAAAAAGTGAATATAAACTCGTTCAGATCAACATCAACGACATCATCTATATCGAGGGACTTAAAGACTACGTGAAAATCTATGTCGACGGCACCGATAAATCAATCATGACTCTTCTGAGCATGAAAACCCTAGAACAGACACTACCTGCATCACAATTCATGCGCATACACAGATCGTTCATTGTCAATCTGTCAAAAATAAAGATAATCGAACGCAACCGTATTATTTTCGGGAAAGTCCAGATTCCTATTTCCGACAGCTACAAGGATGCGTTTTCCGATTATATCAACCGCCGGACATTAGCCTGAAAAAAATATTCACCTCTTATAAGCCCAAAGCAACAGAGGGTCGGTCATCTCGACCAACCCTCTGTTGCTTTATATTCAAATCAGTGCAAATTTAAGCTGATTTAATTACAAAATGGAAGCTTAATTAATTTCATATTACAGAGAGTCATATCCTCTCTTTTATATATAAGACGTTCAATCCCTCCAAATAGTTACATCCGAAGTGACAATTTTCACATCATTTAATATTTCTATATTCGAAAAACCATTTACGAAACACTCATCGTTAAATACAGTTAAATAGTTGTCAGAATTTATAATTCGGTGTAAATTTGCCGTGTGTATGAATTCATGATAATATTACCATGAAATTTGCGAATTAGAATTAATTTAAACCTTTTGTTCATCACGCGAATCCTTTATAACTAATTATTTAGTTTTTTTTTTATTTTTACTTAAATCAATTTGTATGAAAAAAATTTTTACTCTTCTTGCCGCAACAGCTATGGTCTTAACAGCATCTGCTCAAACCGCTGAAACTTGGAAACCCGATGGAACTGAACCTGAAAACAAAACTGTCAACCTTCCTTCTATCAAAGCTGAATTCCTTGACAATACTTCTAAAGGATCAAATGTAGGCGTTGGAGAATGGGATTTTTCAAAAAGTAGCGATGTCCGTGGCAATCAAAACGGCCTCGAAATCCGTTTTACACCCGACAAGTCAGGAGTCCTCTCCATTACATATGCAGCAGCCGTAGCTACCAACAAATCTATCCACATGGAAGTAAACGGAGACCAGACCAACACGATTCCTTGCACACTTCCTGATGGAAGCCAGCTTGAATCCGAAGCAAAGCCATTAGAAGAGATTCCCGCAGGCGAATCTGTCAAGTATGACTTAGTATCTGGCAATTACTACAATTTCTACACTAACGGTACTAAATGGAGACTCAAAGAATTTAGCTTCATCCCTTCTGCTGACCAGTCAGCCATCACCGACATTGCTGCTGACGAAAACGCTCCCGTAGAATACTTCAACCTTCAGGGCGTGCGTGTAGATAATCCTTCAAACGGTATCTTCATCAAGCGTCAGGGTTCAAAGGTTTCGAAAGTTGTTGTGAAATAATCATCGGAATTCCAGAAATTCACACTACAACAAAACTTATCCCAGTCGGCCGACCTCAAAAAGTCGGCCGATTTTTTTATTTTTGCATCGGAGTCTGACATCCTGTCACATCCATCCACATCTTGCTTTTCACCTTCAAAACTGCACAATATGACGTGTACATATAAACCATAAACTCTTTTACAGCGTTTCTACCTATATGACACTAAATATACTCACCTATCAACATTTATAGATGAAACGAATCGTAATAATGGGCGCTACGTCAGGCATAGGGCTGCGCGTAGCCGAGATTTTTGCCAAAGCCGGCTGGCTTGTCGGAGCAGCCGGGCGCAAGGAGAAAGTATTGCGCAAACTTCAGTCTGACTATCCCGAAAAAATACGCTACGCCCAGATTAACATCGACGACACCGATGCTCCAAACCGTATGCGCGACCTTATCAACCGTCTCGGAGGAATGGACATCTACTTCCATGTCGCAGGAATCGGATATGAGAACGAGGCGCTTGTAACAGAACACGACACAGCGACTGCCCAGACCAATGTAGTCGGGTTCACACGCATGATCGACACCGCCTTCCGCTACTTCAGGTCGCATGGCCGACGCGGCCGCATCGCAGCCGTCACATCCGTGGCGGGTACAAACGGAATCGGAGAACTTGCGTCATATTCCGCATCTAAAAAATATCAGCAGACCTACCTGACAGCACTCGACCAGCTCGCACGCATGCAGGGTCTTGACATATCATTCACAGATATCCGTCCGGGATGGATACGCACACCGCTCCTTAATCCCGACCGCATCTATCCGATGACAATGACCCTTGACCATGCCGTCGTCGGAATCGTACGTGCAATCATCGCCCGCAAACGGGTCTGCATAGTCGACTGGCGATGGAATCTTCTTGTCAGGGCTTGGAGTCTCCTTCCTGACCGCCTATGGGAACTTCTTCCAATACGCGTGTCGACCCAAGCTACATTTGCCGAAGACAAGGCCGATACAAAAACAGAAAAACAACTCCAGTCACCCGAATCTCCGGCAAAGGTCGCAGTCCCTGCCCCACTCTCGCCGGCATCCACGACAGATTTGAGCTGACACGACTGCGAAATGCTGATTTACAGAATAGCACAAGTGCGAAATCCAACATCTGACCGTAGTAGTCATGATTGAATTTCGCACTTGTGCTATTCTCAAGCCAAAAGGCTGAAAGACTGGCCGCCTATCGGACTCTTATCATATATTTCAATGAAATTTCTATTGACTGGTTTCTTGATGCGGCAAAAAAGTCGCGTTTTGAATCCTTATAGATATTCCCAAGGCCGAAATAATAACGGCCTTCAAGCATTATCGAATGTTTGCGTCTTATTATAAACTCCACACCTGCACCTCCAAGAATTCCATAGTCAAACTTTCGGTCAATCGGCATGTTCAACTGTTCGTTGGTCCTGTAGCCTTGGGGGAAATCATGGATTGAACTGTAATTTTCATAATCGAAATTCGCTGAAATCGAATTCGACAGCATGAAACTGACTTCCGGGCCAAGATTGACAAAACCTCTGACCTTGTTCGAACCGAAGTAGATGTGGGTCAACAGCGGAATCGAGATGTAGTTCAGCGTCCGCGTGTAGTTGAACTGCGGAGCTTCATCGCGAGCGAAATCCTCTGCCCAGCCACGCTGAGTGAAATTCACTTCGGCGATAAGGCCGAAGTATTTCTCCTCCGTATATCGCGCAGCTATACCCATCGTGAGACCTTGTGCAAATTTTGTGTGAACCTCCGGTGAGAACGACACACTCGAAAGCGTCGCACCGGCCTTGCCTCCTATGGCAAAATTCGGGGAATACTCCCTCTGAGCCAGAAGACACGACGGCAGAAGCATCGCCACAAACAGTAATCCGGCTCTGCCGGAAGGGAGGCAGGGAGTAAGCCTACGGAAAAACTTGATCAAACGGTTGGAGTCCATCTTCAGATACTGGCCTTTTCTATAAGTCCGCCGGGACGATAGTTGATTATATAAAGCAACCCGTTGCAGTCGCCGGCCGCTCCATCGGGGACAAAGAAACTGAACCCGTTCTGCACACCGTCATAATGATGCCCGGCATTTTTCAGATAGTTCAGCACAAACATACCGGTGTCGAATCCGAGGATGCCCTGACGCGGAATAGCATTTTCCATCCCGGTGCCATACCATTGCTTGAACTTACTTTCAATACGGCGCGAACGAGGGCTGTCCTCATTGTCAAAGAAGCGCGAATAGACAAGAGTATTGAGGTTGTGCATGTTTGAGAGAGTCTCGCCTCTGAACGTAATCCATTCCGGATAGCCTACAACCTTAATCGAAGGCATTACAGCTTCATCACGCCATTCGATCAGTCCGGGAAGCAGACGGTTGACGTCGCTCTGACGGCCGGTGTTCAGGATGAATGTGTAATTCCCTTCCGCCGGGAGTTCCTTAAGGTTCGCTTTTGTCAGTTTTCCTTCAACGGTTATCGTCTTATACTGCGTGCCTTTTCCATCAAGACGTTTCTTTACCGCATCAATAAATTCGGTCTTGTCATTGGCACCGTCGGTCAGATTAAGGAAAACAGGTACTGTATACGCCATTCTGGCAACCATCACGTCAGCTGCTTTCTCAAACATAATCGCACTCGGATATTTCCCTGCATGACCGCAGGATTTGTACGGTATGTCTCGTCGCGGACTATGAAATCGTTGAGCACTTTTATCCCGTTCACGCGGCCGAACTCTCCGAGCATGGCAAACTGCTCTAAATTGTCGGGGCTATGATGAGACGATGGTTTTTCAGCTCGGGATTTGCAATGATATCATGAACCTTTGCCGTCGAGCCTTCAGTGTCAAACACACTTATGCGCACAGGCGTCCCGTTGTTACGCAGACTGTCGGCTGCGAGAAGGAATCCTTTATAAAATTCAGTGTAGCGCTGGGCGCTTTTCGACGGAGTCTCCTCGTTGAGCATGAACGGAAGCACTACCGCCACCGAAAGTTCAGTCCCATGTTCAGGGACACCTGCTGCAGCGGCGAGGTCGTTTACACTGACCGTAGGCGCGCCGCCCTGAGTGCTGACAGCCGTGCTGTCAGTCTTGACTCCTGCGGCCTCTGCAAGCTGATCAACGCTGACAGTTGCGGGAGTGACAGCTGAAGGTATATTCAGCACCTGTCCTTCGCGGAGAACGGTGATTCCGGGATTTGCCGCCTCAAGGGCCTTTACTGTTATGCCGTGGGCATTGGCTATAGAATAGAATGTCTCCTTCTTTTTGACTATATATCCACTGCTGGCCGAAGTTTCATGGCTAATCTGAGCAGAGGTGGCAGAAGCAGCTGCGGGTGTGGCCGGAGCAGAAGTTTGCGTAGCTGCCGATTCCTTGGCGGGGACACTGATGTGGAGCGTCTGTCCGGCTTTAAGACCTTCGCTTACGATAGGATTCTGTTCGATAAGATCTTTTGTACTTATACCGTAGCGGGTGGCTATGCCATATATTGTCTGTCCTTTTTCAACGTGATGGGTGATGATGCTGACCCCCTTCGGTTCAGAAGGCCGGACAGCAGCGGGCGATGACGAAGACTGTGATTCGTCAGTCTGTTCCACGTCGACAGGGAAAAACAATACAGTGCCCCATCTCAGACCGTCAGCCACACTTGGATTGGACTTCACAAGTTCGTCCTTGGTAATGCCGAGACGATGACAGATTGAATATACGGTCTCCTTAGGCGCAACTTCATAATAGTAATAGTTACGGCCATTTACTTCACGGGTAGGTAGATCCTTGATTGAAGCCGTAATACCGGAAAGGGAAGCTCCGAGCGCTACCGCACCCAATATGCTGAGTCGAGTGAATTTCATATACTATGATTTTCAGTGTAAAGTATTTGCAAATTTACGCAGAATTATTCAGACTACAAAGTGTTTATTTTTCAGGTTAAAAAGCAATCAGATAGCAACAATTTTAAACGGTAAGCAACACGCGCTCCAATCCGTCAGCCGGATATGAAGCGCGCGATATGCGTTAAAGCAAAATGATAGTGATAAGCCTCAGTCTTATTTCTTCTTGCGGTTGCCATAGCGGCTCATGAACTTGTCCACACGACCTGCGGTGTCAACGAGCTTCTGCTTGCCGGTAAAGAAGGGGTGAGATGAGCTGGTGATTTCAAGCTTGACCAGAGGATAGGTCACGCCGTCAACTTCAATAGTTTCTTTTGAGGCGATAGTTGAACGAGTGATGAAGATTTCGTCGTTCGACATGTCCTTGAATACTACTTCGCGGTAGTTGGAAGGATGGAGATCTGCTTTCATTTTCTTATCTGGAGTTTTTATTGTCAAAGTTACCGAAATTGCGCTGGTAGGACGCATAAATTCGTAATGGCGGTGCAAAGGTATGGATTTTAATCGATTTATCAAAACTCTACGCCATATTTTTTACTCACTGACGTAGAAATCAATCAGATTCGACAATGCCTGTTCACATGCCGGACAGAATACGGGCCACGTGTTGTCACGCATCCTGCATCGGTCGGCAGGACGGTAGACACCTTTGAACGTATAGCCCGCACCTTCATACACACCTATCGGATATTTCTTTGCATCGGCGGCAGGTGTCGGGACTGGCGTGCCATCAGGTATCTGTGATTTCCACTTGCTGTCAAAGCCGACAAGTGTGGTGATGTTCGGCTCCCACGGCTCGATGTCCTTCGGATAGCTTTCATCCATGATATCGCCCTCATAGAAATACTCGTCGGCAAGGCCGCCGAAACTGTGTCCGAACTCGTGGACCACCACAGGGCTGAAATCCTTATGGCGCGATGTGGTCAGAGTATAGCTGTTATAGATGCCACCGCCTCCATATTCATTGGTATTTGCAAGTATGATGATGTGTTCGTATGGTATTCCTGCAATAGCGTCGTGTATATCCTTGACATGCAATGTCGTCAGATATCGGTCAGAATAGAACGTAGAGAAATTCGACGAGAATGCGGTTGATTTCCAATTGCCGAAGCGAGGCACACTCACCCCGGAATCATCAGAAGGCGTTGCCACAGCGACAAAGTTAAACTTCGATGCCTTGCTTTTGAACGGTTCATGCGACAGGATTGATTCAACGGCTATTTCCGCATGACGGTAGAAGCTGTCCATTTCCTCCCTTGTATAGCCTTCGGCAAGAATCGCCACGTCGATAACCTCGTCACTTTCTCCACCCTTGTGGATATAGCGGTGGTCGGGCAGTTTGCCTCGACCTTTCTTGGCAATCAGAATATCCTTAGGGTCAAAACGGTGTTTCATCGAGGCCATTGGTTCATGCCGGTTATCGAGCAGGTCGATGTGGATCAGCGCCGGTTCTTTAGGATAAGGCACAAGCACACAATGCTCGAAGGATTTCGGAGTTGTCGCAGCCTCTTCTGTCGAAAGCCATTCATGGTAGAGCGACGAAAAGGAAGTGCGGTAGAGCGTATCGCCCGTGGCCTCCGAGCACACCGTCACCACACCCGCGCCCTGAAGGGGCAGATCCGAAAGATTGTATCTCCTGCCGGCCCAGCCGTCCATTGACGACTGCCCCGAAAGGTGTACACCGCGTTTCCCATCGGGATTCGCTGAAAACAGATAGTCGATGCGAAGTGTCCTGTTCTCAAAATTACGGTCAAAACCGAGTGATGAAAATTCCTTCGTACCCCCCATCACCTTTCCTCCGGCCAGACCGGCTTCCATGATCGGCGACACGAGAGAATTCATGTACTCTTCAAGATTGGTATAGCCTGACGCGGCAAGTTCCCGGCCGTCAGCAGGATTTTTGGGATTCAGGCCATGAGACTTCTCCCAGACATCCGGAATGCCGTCGCCATCGCTGTCGCGAGGAGCTTTTGCGCTCTTCAACAAAGGCCACGCCCGCGAACCGTCGGAATAGACAACCTCATCCTGCGAGTCGATTATTCCCCTGTTGCCAAAAGTAGCTTTCCCGTTGCGGGTATCGTTGACTACGATTTCATCATATGCGTCACGACTGAGCGAGGCACCGGCATAGGCAAGCACCAGTTCATAAGCCTTCTCAGCCGAATGCGTGGTGGTCTGCTCATAAGGCATCGGAGAATGGAGCTGAATGTCACGCTCTATGCTGTCGTCCCAATATCCGTCAAAATCTCCGGGCTTTATCTGGTCCAGAACACCGAGTTTCCAGTTATCATCACCGACGGCGGCAATTTCATGGTTGACATTGCCACGCACATAGAAGCGGCCCCATTTATGAAGCATCCGCGCCCAGACGTTCCACCCGACTCCGAGTTTACGGCCTTCGACATCAATGGAATTGTCAGCCATGTCAATATCAAATGTCCTGTCGGCAATGACCACTTGGTTCTTGCCATCCGACGCACCACCGGTCCTTATGCCCTTCAGCTCATCGCGTGTCAGGGAAGTACCGAAATAACGGTTATAATCTTCAGCAAGTCGACGGGTATTGAGACAGTAGCGCACGGTGCGTATTCCGGGACTTGCTATGCGCTCAGGCATTAGGTTTGACGTCACCCCCGGCCGGAAGTAGTTATTGACGATATTGACCGTCATTCCCTCGCCGCCATAACATCCGTTCGAGCCATAGTTATAGATGACATTGTTGCGCAGATCCATCCTTTCGTCTGTCTGGGTGTGGGGGCTCGGACCGAGACGCGGAGTGCGCGACGTATGATTTGCCATGAGATTGTGGTGGTAGCTCGCTCCGCTTCCACCCCAGTTTCCGCCATAGCCGTGAGGGCCTTTCTTGTGACCGCTGTTGTGGAGGCTATGTGACGCGATACACCATTGCACCGTGCAGTCTGTCATTCCATAGACCGAGATACACTCGTCTATGCTCCAGCTGACCGAGCAGTGGTCGACCATCACATTACGGTGGCCGCTTCCACCGAGTCCGTCTCCCTCATGATGCGCCACCTGCCTGTCCCCAAGACGGAAACGCATGAAACGCACAATCACATTGTCGGCCTGAATGAGAAAGGGATAGTCGGCTATACAGATTCCATCGCCGGGAGCTGTCTGACCGGCAATGGTGACATCGGGATTTTCAAGCCGCAGTTGCGATTTTAGAAAAATAGTGCCTGAGACATCGAAAACTATCGTCCTCGGGCCAGCCTGATTACAGGCATAGCGAAACGAACCCGGGAGTTCATTGTCGTCGAGCGTTGTCACATGATATACATCGCCGCCACGGCCACCGGTCGTGTAACGGCCAAACCCCTCTGCACCCGGGAATGCAGGGATAGCGGTCGGCACAAGGCTTCCGGCTGAAACCGCTGACACCGACAGAAGCGCCACAGCAATTGAAGTATAGATTTTTTTCACGATTATATCTTTCAGAGCGTGATTATTATATCAGTAAAAGCGGGAGATTGATGTCTCTCCCGCTTTTACTATCGGATTATTCTATTTTTATCGAACGATAAACTTCTTACCGTCACGAATATACACACCGGGGAGAAGCGGTTCGCGCACTTCGACTCCCATGATATTGTATATTTTGCCATTGCCGGAAGCGCCAGCCGGATCAACCACAATGTCCTCGATGGCACTCTGGTCTGAACCTGCGCCCTTTATGCGTATCTTCAACACCGATTCAACCGCGCCAAACTTGACCGGAATCTCATTCATCGGTTCTGACAGTGTGACTGTATGCACAGCCGCCGGGCTTGAATTTACCGGGAAGGTATATTGAGCAGCGTCAAACTGGGTGTCACCAATCGACATTATATAGCTTGAAGTATCATCCTTGGCGTTTGACCATCCTTCAAAAGTAAGCTCAGTCGCAACCTTTCCTTCAGGCAGTTTTATTGTCCATGTGTCATTGCGGGCAAACTTTATGTATTCAGCGGTTACACCCGAACCGTGGTTGTAGGTTCTTGAACCGTTGCTACAGTTGACTTCTATATCAGTTCCGAACTTGAACGGCAGACGGCTCTCCTTGTGAATCATGCCTGCTTCCTGAGCAGTTCCGTCAGAAATCTCCCATTCAAACACTTCACCGGGAACGACGATAGGATCATCGACCGAAGGAGTATAGACCGGAAGTTCCACCGCTTCATCAGCAAACGTCAGCTCTCCGTTGAGCATTTTTCCGTTAGCGTTTCCGCCTTCCATGATATGCGCTACAAGAGAGTTGAGATAAACTTCAAGATTTGTATATCCGCTTGACGTGACCTTAGCGCCATCGGCAGCATCATCGGGATCAAGACCGTTGGCTTCTTCCCATGCGTCAGGAATACCGTCGCCATCGCGATCGGCGGGAGCTTCAGCCGATTTAAGCACCGGGAGCACACCGTCAAGTTCCGTGCCTTCAGGATAAGTGATGTCGTCAGGAGTGTTGATGAAGCCTTTGTCAAGGCCGGAACCTGTTCCTGAAGCTGCGACATTGTTCTTCGCATCATTGACAATCATTTCATCGAGCGCGTCACGGCTGAGCGAAGCACCTGCATAGGCCAACACATTTTTATAGGCATCATCAGCCGAATGGGTAGTCGTATAGACATATTCAATAGGGAGGTCACGCCTCATGTCCTGCTTGGTGTTTTCCCAAGCTGCGTTATTACTACAGATTTCCCATCGCGAGATCTGGTCATACATGCCATTGGTCCAGTTGTCTTCATAGACCTTCGACAGATTGCTGTTGCTGTTTCCGTCGACATAATAAGTACCGACAAGGTGAAGCGCAGGATAGTAACTGTTCCAGAAGATTGATATGCTCTTGTCATCTACCGTAATCTTGTTGTCGTCGGAAATCTCGTAACGCCTTCCGGATACAGAAATATAAGGTTTACCGTTGACAAAAGATCCGGTCAGATTGCTTTTTGTAATCTTTGTGCCCATAGCATTGTTATAGGCAGTTGCGATTTTATCTTTATCAAGGCAATAATCGACAGTACGGATGCCGACCGATGCGATGCGCGATTCCTTGGTCTTACCCGAATACTTGTTGCCGGGTCCGGGCTGATAGTAGTTGTTGACGATATTCACATTCATACCCTCGCCTCCATAGCAGCTTTCACCAGAATAGTTGAACATCACATTGTTGCGCATGTCCATCACTTCGTTGAGCTGAGTGGTGGGACGCGGCCGAGGCGTGGTGAGCGCGATGTGTGATGGGCAAGAAGATTGTGGTGATAAGAGCCGTATTCACCACCCCAGTTGCCGCCATAGCCATGACCGCCCTTGCTGTGACCGGAATTCACAAGGCTTTGTGAGACGATACACCACTGGACTGTAGTATTGCTCGTTCCGCTGAACGACAGACATTCATCAATGCTCCAGCTGACCGAGCAGTGGTCGACCATAATATTTTTCTGGTCGAGTGAACCAAGAGCATCCCATCCGTCAGCTCCGTTTAGAGTGACATTCTTGTTGCCGAGACGGAAACGGACAAAGCGGATGATAACGTTATCAGCCTTGATGCTGAATGGATAGTCGGTGATACAGATGCCGTCGCCGGGAGCTGTCTGTCCGGCGATAGTCACATTGCCGCTTCTTAAATTCAATGCTGAGGTCAGATGGATATTACCCGACACATCAAAGACAATTGTACGCGCACCTGACTGATTGCAGGCATAGCGAAACGAACCGGGCTCATTGTTGTCTTCAAGAGTGGTCACATGATAGACCTTGCCACCACGTCCACCGGTGGTGTAACGGCCATATCCTTCCGCACCCGGAAAGGCTTCAAGCTTGTCGATGGTCGCGGGCGAGGCACTGCCGACAGCACACACCGTCGCAAGCACCGAACTGAGTAGTACATGTTTCATAAACGAACTGAATATGGTATTAATTTTTAAGAATCAAAATAGTAAAATTAAAAAGCGTCAGGGCGATGAATAATATTATAGATTAAGTTACTAACAGTCTGCAAATATAATGCTTTCCGACTAATAATCAAAACGAGCATGTCGCGATTGACATTTATTCACGACAAAAACAGTAAAATTTGAAACAAAAACCTCATAACAGTGTGGGAATCCGATACAAGACCCGCGGCTGCCGGATGGATAGCACCGGTAGCCGCAGGTCTGTATGGATTTTCAATCTGAACAGCTTCGTAATCAGATCACGCCGTAGGTCGAGAGAAGGATAGTCATGTGGTCACGCAGTTTACGTGCCTCGGCAGCGGCAGCCTCAGCAAAATCCTCACCCTTGGAAGCATAGATTATGCCACGTGACGAATTGACAAGGAGACCGCATTCATGTGTGATGCCCCACTTCGCCACATCTTCAAGACTGCCACCCTGAGCGCCGACACCGGGCACAAGAAGGAAACTTGACGGAGCCACACGACGCACTTCGGCAAACATCGCTCCCTGAGTAGCGCCGACCACAAACATAAGGTTGTCAGGTGTACCCCACTTCTGAGCCGTCTCAAGCACCTGTTCGAAAAGACGCGTGCCGGTCATGTCTGTGCGGAACTGGAAATCATGGCTTCCGGGATTGGAAGTGAGAGCGAGAAGTATCACCCATTTGCCGTCATATTCCATGAAGGGCTTCACACTGTCAAATCCCATATATGGAGCTACGGTTATGGCATCGACACCCATATTTTCGAAAAACGCCCGGGCATAGAGCGACGATGTGTTGCCGATGTCGCCACGCTTTGCGTCAGCTATTATAAACTGGTCGGAGTAGTTTTCACGGAGGTATCTGACAGTACGGTCAAGAGCCTTCCAGCCGTCAACGCCGAGGCTTTCATAAAAAGCGGTGTTGGGCTTGTAGGCTACGCAGTAGGGAGCGGTAGCATCAATGATAGCCTTGTTGAATGCGAAAATCGGATCTTCCTCGTTCAGAAGATGTTCAGGAATTTTCTTTATGTCCGTGTCGAGACCGACGCAGAGGAAAGAACCTTTTTTCTTAATCTGTTCAATGATTTGCTCGCGGTTCATATATTTTTATTGATATTATTGTTCTTTAATTATATGGCACACAATACGTTTCAGAGTTCCGCCGCCTTGAGTTTCTCGGCATTTTCTGCGATTGTCAGCTGATCGATCACATCCTGAATCTCTCCGTCCATGAAGGCTTGAAGATTATATATGGTATAGTTGATGCGATGGTCGGTGATGCGGCCCTGCGGATAATTGTAGGTACGTATTTTCGCCGAACGGTCGCCGGTTGATACGAGCGTCTTTCGGCGCGAAGCTATATCGTCGATATATTTCTGATGTTCCTTATCGTAGATAAATGTGCGTAGTCTGCTCAGTGCACGCTCCTTGTTCTTAGGCTGGTCGCGCGTCTCGGTACACTCTATGAGTATCTCCTCGCTTTCACCCGTGTTCGGATTACGCCACATGTAGCGCAGACGCACACCGGATTCAACCTTATTGACATTCTGGCCGCCTGCTCCACCCGAACGGAAGGTATCCCATTTGATTTCGCCTTCATTGATTTCAACATCAAAGGCTTCGGCCTCGGGAAGAACAGCGACAGTGGCGGCGGATGTGTGGACACGACCCTGCGTCTCCGTAGCCGGAACGCGCTGCACGCGGTGGACACCGCTTTCATACTTCATCGTTCCATACACGTTGTCGCCGGTCACGGCCATGACGATTTCCTTGAAACCACCGGCTGCTCCTTCGCTGAAACTTGTGACTGCCACACTCCAGCCTTTCAACTCGCAGTATTTCACATACATCTTATATAAGTCACCGGCAAAAATAGCGGCTTCGTCGCCACCGGTTCCTCCGCGGATTTCAACAATGGCGTTTTTGGCATCCTCAGGGTCTGCAGGAATCAGAAGCAGCTTGATTTCCTCTTCAAGAGCAGGAAGCGCACCGGTAGCCTCGTCAAGTTCCTCCTTGGCCATATCACGGAGTTCCGGGTCGCTTTCCGATGCAAGCACTTCACGAGCCTCGTCAATATTGCCAAGCAACGAACGGTAGTGGCGTGTCACGGCCGTAAGTTTTTCAAGGTCCTTATATTCCTTGGTCAGACGGACATAACGTTTCATATCCTGAATCACCGAAGGGTCGGTGATGAGCGTGCCCACTTCTTCAAAGCGGGCCTCGATGCCATCAAGACGTGACAATAGGGAGTTTTCTGCCATACTGATTTAAGAGCGTGATTTGAACGTGCAAATTTACGAATTTTTCCCGACATTTCCCGACTAATGCCATACAAAACGCCATCAGGCCGGCTTTCGGCAATAAATTCTCAGCTTCAAGGGCATTTTTGCTTAATATTTTTTCTAAAAACATTGGCTTCAATAATAAATTTGAGTAATTTTGCCCCTCAAATTAAACAACTGTTTGTAAAGTTAAGTCTATCGTCGCGACGACAGACACAATTCTCACCAAAACCAATGAAAGTATTAAAATTTGGCGGGACATCCGTAGGTTCCGCAAACAGTCTTCTGAATCTCAGAAGCATCGTCGAAGGTCAGAATTTACCGACCATAATCGTAGTAAGCGCCCTTGGCGGAGTGACCGACCTTCTCATCAAGACAGCCCGGACAGCAGCCGAAGGCAATGAATCCTACCGGGAACTATTCGAGACCATAGTCAAACGTCATCACGATATTATCGCCAGTGTGATCACAGACCGCCCTGACGAGCTTAAAGAGGAAATCGACACACTCCTCTCAGAGCTTTCGTCAATATATCAGGGTGTCTACCTCATCCGTGACCTCAGCCCCAAAACGCAAGCCGCAATCGTCAGCTACGGCGAACGGCTCAGCAGCCGCATCGTGTACCGGCTCATAAACGGAAGCAAGCTCCACGATTCACGCGAATTCATCAAAACCGAGCAGAAACACGGACGTTCCATCCTTGACAGCGAGCTGACACGCGCTCTCGTTGCCGAAGAATTCAGACACGAAGTGCTCGGCGGACGCATACACATAGTCCCCGGATTTATAAGCACTGACAAACAATCTGGAGAGGTCACCAACCTCGGACGCGGAGGAAGCGACTACACGGCTTCAATCATCGCCGCCGCACTCAACGCCGAGGCTCTTGAAATATGGACTGATGTCGACGGTTTCATGACCGCTGACCCGCGCGTCATCCCCACAGCCTACACCATAAACTCCCTGAGCTATGTGGAGGCGATGGAGCTTTGCAACTTCGGAGCAAAGGTCATCTATCCCCCGACAATATATCCGGTATGTGTCAAAAACATACCTATCCGCGTTAAAAACACCTTCAATCCCGACGGCCCGGGCACGATTATCCTCAACGATGTGGAGGATGACCGCAAACCGATCAAGGGCATTTCAAGCATCAGCGGGACTTCGCTCATAACAGTGACCGGTCTTTCGATGGTAGGTGTCATCGGTGTCAACCGCCGCATCTTCACCGCCCTTGCCGAAAACGGCATCTCAGTCTTCATGGTCAGTCAGGCATCGTCGGAAAACTCTACTTCAATCGGCGTACGTGACCAAGATGCGGAAGAAGCCATCCGTGTGCTCGACCACGAGTTCGCGAAGGAAATCGAAGAGGGTGCGATGTTTCCGATGCACGCCGAAAGCGGCCTCGCGACCGTTGCGATCGTAGGCGAAAACATGAAGCATACTCCCGGCATCGCCGGAAAGCTCTTCGGGACTCTCGGCCGAAGCGGCATCAGCGTGATTGCTTGTGCCCAAGGCGCAAGCGAGACAAATATATCGTTCGTGGTTCACGGCGACTCACTGCGCAAATCGCTCAATGTAATCCATGATTCATTCTTCCTCAGCGAATACAAGGAACTCAATCTGTTTATCTGCGGAGTCGGAACTGTCGGAGGTATGCTCATCGAGCAGATACGCAGCCAACAGGAGACTCTGAGAAACACACATCGTCTGAAACTCAACGTGGTCGGAATCGCATCAAGCCGTCGCGCCATCTTCTCGCGTTCAGGCATAGACCTCGCAAACTACCGTGAAGAGCTTGAGGCAAGCCCGGAAAGCACCCCTGAGCGTCTGCGCAACGAAATCGTCAGCATGAACATATTTAACAGTGTATTCGTCGACTGCACGGCAAGCCATGACATTGCCGCTCTTTACCAGACCTTCCTTGACCACAACATTTCTGTAGTGGCAGCTAACAAAGTAGCCGCATCAAGCAGCTATGATATCTATCGCCGTCTCAAGGACACGGCTCTGAGCCGTGGGGTAAAATACCTGTTTGAGACCAATGTCGGAGCCGGGCTGCCTATTATCGGCACAATCAATGACCTCATCTCGTCGGGCGACCGCATCCTTAAAATCGAAGCAGTTCTCAGCGGTACGCTCAATTTCATATTCAACGCTCTGTCGGCCGATGTTCCATTCTCCGAAACTGTCCGTCTTGCAAAGGAGATGGGCTACAGCGAACCAGACCCGCGCATCGATCTCAGCGGTCAGGACGTAATCCGAAAGCTCGTAATCCTTACACGCGAAGGAGGCTATAAGGCAGAACAAAGCGAAGTCGAAAAGCATCTTTTCATACCGACAGAACTGTTCGAAGGCTCACTCGACGACTTCTGGCACAGACTGCCCGAACTTGATGAGGATTTCGAGGCCCGGCGCAAAGTGCTTGAATCGGAAGGCAAACGCTGGCGCTTTGTCGCAAGAATGGAAATGGGCAAGATGAGTGTCGGACTTGAAGCGGTCGACAGCCGTCATCCGTTCTACGGACTGGAAGGCTCTAACAACATCGTTCTCCTGACTACCGAACGCTATCGCGAATATCCTATGCTTATCCAAGGCTATGGCGCAGGCGCAGAGGTCACCGCAGCCGGCGTGTTCGCCAACATCATGTCTACCGTCAACAACTGATGCGCCTATGAAGCATCTCATAATCCTTGGCGACGGGATGTCGGATCATCCTATCGCCTCTCTGGGAGGAAAAACGCCTCTTCAGTATGCTTCAACACCCTCATTCGACCGTCTGGCCTCGGCCGGAAGATGCGGGACACTTGTCACCATTCCCGAAGGCTTCTCGCCCGGAAGCGAAGTGGCCAACACGTCTATCCTCGGCTACGACCTGAATGAAGTCTATGAGGGGCGCGGGCCTCTCGAAGCCGCAAGCATCGGCTACGAGATGGAGCCTGATGATATGGCAATGCGATGTAACATAATCACTCTCGGCCAGCAAGGTGAGATCAGCAACCATCACGGAGGACATCTGACTACCGAGGAAGGTGCCGAGCTAATCAAATACCTCGACAGCCACCTCGGCAGTGAGCGTGTGAAATTCATCCCGGGAATACAGTACAGACATTTGCTCGTCATAAAAGCCGGCAACAAGCACATCGAATGCGCCCCACCACACGACCATCCGGAAGAGCAGTGGCGCGATCTGCTGATAAAACCTGCGACCGAAACAGCCGCAGACGCATCGCGCATGTCATCTGCGGAAACTGCCGGACTGATCAATGACCTCATTCTCCGATCTCAGAAACTTCTTGCCGAACATCCGATAAATCTTCGGCGAAAAGCCGAAGGCCATCCGACAGCCAATTCAATCTGGCCGTGGAGTCCCGGCTACCGTCCGAAAATGCAGACCCTGCAGCAGATGTATCCATCTATTAAAAGCGGAGCTGTAATTTCAGCCGTCGACCTCATCAGAGGAATCGGACACTACGCAGGACTTCGGACCATCGTCATACCCGGCATGACGGGACTTGCAGATACAAACTACGAAGGCAAAGCCAAGGCTGCGGTCGACGCTTTACGCACGGATGATTTTGTATTTCTCCACGTAGAAGCGACCGATGAAGCCGGACACGATGGGAACATCGACCTTAAAATACGGGCCATCGAATATCTCGACAACCGCATCGTTGGTCCTGTAATGGATGAACTTGCAGACTGGGATGAACCGGTCCGCATAGCCCTCCTGCCAGATCATGCGACACCCGTCGAACGGCGCATACATATAGGAGAACCCGTTCCGTTCTCAATCTACACACCCGGAGGAATCCCCGACGACGTTACAGTCTATGATGAAAAAAGCTGCACACAAGGAGCTTACGGGACTCTCCATCTCCAAGAGTTCATGGAGGAATTCATGAGACTCTGACATTTGACACACACTTTAAACACCAGCCAAAAATGCTTTATTACAGCACCAACCACTCATCCCCGGAGACAACGCTCGAAGAAGCTGTGGTCAAAGGTCTCGCTACAGACAGGGGGCTATACATGCCTGAACACATCAAGGCTCTTCCTAAAGAATTTTTCAATGACATCGATAAAATGTCATTTCACGAAATCGCATGCCGTGTGGCAGACGCATTTTTCGGAGAAGACATCCCAGCCGATGAACTTCACCGCATAGTCCGCGATACGCTTTCATTTGACTGCCCGGTAGCAGAAGTAAATCCCAACATATATAGTCTCGAACTCTTCCACGGCCCGACTCTTGCCTTTAAGGATGTCGGAGCACGCTTTATGGCACGACTGCTCCAATACTTCATAAAAAAACGCTCCCACACACGCACCGTAAACGTTCTCGTCGCCACCAGCGGTGACACTGGCTCGGCCGTTGCCAACGGATTTCTCGGCGTGGACGGCATCCATGTCTACGTACTTTATCCAAAAGGTAAGGTCAGTCCTATTCAGGAATGTCAGTTCACCACTCTCGGACGCAACATCACGGCCGTTGAGGTAGATGGAGTGTTCGATGACTGCCAGCGCCTTGTAAAGAGCGCATTCATGGATCAGGATCTGTGTCAGCATCTGACACTCACCTCGGCAAACTCAATCAATGTCGCTCGGTTTCTCCCTCAGGCATTTTACTATTTCAATGCCTATGCCCGCATGAAAGCCATCGGCAAGAGCGATAATCTTGTAATCAGTGTGCCCAGCGGGAACTTCGGCAATATAACGGCCGGACTTTTTGCTCACCGGATGGGACTTCCTGTCAAACGTTTCATTGCCGCCAACAACGCCAACGACATCTTTTATAACTATCTTCTTTCAGGAGTCTATTCGCCCAAAGCGAGCGTACAGACAATCGCAAACGCAATGGACGTAGGCGATCCCAGCAACTTCGCCCGAATATTCGACCTCTACGGAGGTTCGCATGAACGCATTTCGTCACTTATAAGCGGCTACACCTTCACAGACTCTCAGATACGTGAGACAATGAACGAATGCTACAACCGCACCGGATACATTCTTGACCCTCACGGAGCATGCGGCTACCGCGCACTGCAGTCCGGTCTGCGAGAAAACGAAACGGGAGTATTCCTTGAAACCGCCCATCCGGCAAAATTCAAAGATACGGTCGAACAAGCCATCGACGCAGAAATCCAGATACCCGACCGTCTCGCAGACTTCATGAAAGGACAGAAACAATCCGTTTCCATGACCTCTGATTTCAAAGACTTCAAGGCATATCTCATGAAACAATAAACCTCACATATATAATATATGTGTAACGGCTGTTGAAAAACACATCAGTCAACCATCGACACCTATCTGTCATTACAATAAACCGGAGCTGCCAAAGAACCCTTACAATCTTCAGGATTATGGATTCTTTGGCAGCTCTTATTCCTTCAATTTAGCCGATTCTCCCAACTTTTTCTTTTTATTTTCTTTGCTTTTAGGAAGTTTCCAATTAACTTTGCATATCGAATTTACTGAAATCTTGGTTAACCTAAACCCCGATACAGAATATTTAATACCATACATTATGGCAGAAAAAAAAGAAAAATTGTTTGAACAGTTTCCCCCTATATCCACCGCAGAGTGGAAAGCCAAGGTGGAAGCTGACCTTAAAGGTGCTCCATTTGATAAAAAGTTAGTATGGCGCACAAACGAAGGTTTCAATGTCCAGCCTATGTACAGACTTGAAGACATCGAAAACTTCAAAACCACAAACTCACTTCCGGGAGAATATCCCTACGTTCGCGGTACACGTACCGACAACGACTGGCTCACCCGTCAGGAAATCATCGCCGAGACTCCGGCCGAAGCAAATGAGAAAGCCCTCAACGTACTCACAAAAGGTGTCACTTCACTCGGTTTCCATATCGACGAGCCTACAGCCGAAACACTTGAGGCCACTCTCAAGGACATCGACATCGCAAAGGTAGAAATCAACTTCACCTGCTGCGTCAAGAAAGCCCTTCCGCTTGCAAAAGCTCTCGTAGAATATATCGAATCAAAGGGATGTGCAGATACATTCAAAGGTTCTATCGACTTCAATCCCTTCCGCAAACCGTTGCGCAAAGGGGTTGCGTTTGATGCTGCAACCCTCACTCAGATGGCATGCGAACTTCTCGATGCAGTCAAAGGAGTCAAGAACCTCCGCGTCCTCTCTGTCGACAGCGACATGCTCAGCAACGCAGGTGCATACATCTATCAGGAACTCGGCTATGCTCTTGCGTGGGGCGCTCAGTGGATGACTCTTCTCACCGATGCCGGACGCAGCGCAGATGAAGTTGCCGGACGCATCAAGTTCAACATGGGCGTTTCGTCAAACTTCTTCATGGAGCTTTCCAAGTTCCGCGCAGCCCGCATGCTCTGGGCCCAGATCGTGAAACAGTATGGTGCATCTGAAGAAGCAGCCAAGATGGTCGCTCACGCAATCACATCGCGCTTCAACCAGACCCTCTATGACGCACACGTCAATCTGCTCCGCAGCCAGACTGAAGCAATGTCAGCCGCTCTTGCAGGTGTTGACTCCATTACAGTCACTCCGTTTGATGTCCCCTACAAGACACCCGATGAATTCTCAGAGCGCATTGCACGCAACCAGCAGTTCCTTCTTAAAGAAGAAAGCCATCTCGACAAGGTAATCGACCCTGCAGGCGGCAGCTACTATGTGGAAACTCTCACCGTGGCTATCTCTAAAGAAGCGTGGAAACTCTTCCTCGAAGTAGAGGAAAACGGAGGCTTCCTTGCATGCTGTAACGACGACAACATCCAGAAGGCTATCCGCGAAAGCGCTGAAAAACGTCACACAGACGTGGCCCGCCGTAAGGAAATCCTTCTCGGAACAAACCAGTATCCCAACATCAACGAAATGGCAGCCGACAAGATTGTCGACCTCAAAGGCTCGCTCTCTTGCTCTTGCGGAGGCCACGGAGATGCCTGCGAGACTCCCGCCGGGCTGCCGACCAAGCGTGCGGCAAGCGATTTCGAAGCACTCCGCCTCGAAACAGAAGCCGCATCAAACCGTCCGAAAGTGTTCATGCTCACTATCGGCAATCTTGCAATGCGTCTCGCACGCGCTCAGTTCTCATCAAACTTCTTCGGTTGCGCCGGCTACGAAATCATCGACAACCTCGGTTTCGACACTGTTGAACAGGGCATTGACGCAGCTCTCGAAAAGGGTGCTGACATCGTTGTGCTCTGCTCAAGCGACGACGAATATGCAGAACTCGCTCCCGCAGCCTTCAAATATCTTGACGGCCGCGCAGAGTTTGTCGTGGCAGGTGCCCCCGCATGCACCGACGACCTCAAGGCTATCGGAATCAACGACTTCGTTCATGTCCGCTGCAACGTCCTTGAAACACTCCGTGCATTTAACGCAAAACTGCTTAAGAAGTAAAAAGTCACCCCCATCATACATATTATTCAGATATGAAACCCAATTTCAAAGAAATCGATATAGTAAAGGATGCTTTCGGTGAGCAGCACGTTCCCGAAACTCAGGGGGAAGACTGGCTTACCCCCGAACTTATCCCGGTAAAGCCCATCTATACCAAAAACGACCTTGAGGGTCTCGAACACCTCAACTACGTTTCAGGTATTCCTCCTTTCCTCCGTGGCCCGTACAGCGCCATGTACCCACTCCGTCCTTGGACTATCCGCCAGTATGCCGGATTCTCCACCGCAGCAGAATCAAACGCATTCTACCGCCGCAACCTTGCGTCGGGACAGAAAGGCCTCTCAGTTGCGTTTGACCTTGCCACACACCGCGGATATGACGCAGACCATGAACGCGTGGTCGGCGACGTCGGCAAAGCCGGTGTGTCAATCTGCTCTCTCGAAGACATGAAGGTGCTCTTCGAAGGTATACCCCTGAACAAGATGTCTGTTTCGATGACAATGAACGGCGCAGTGCTTCCGGTACTCGCATTCTACATCAACGCAGGTCTCGAACAGGGCGCGAAACTTGAAGAAATGGCAGGTACTATCCAGAACGACATCCTCAAGGAATTCATGGTGCGTAACACCTATATCTACCCACCGGAATTCTCGATGCGAATCATCGCAGATATCTTCGAGTACACTTCGCAGAACATGCCTAAGTTCAACTCGATTTCAATCTCAGGCTACCACATGCAGGAAGCAGGTGCGACATGTGACATCGAGCTTGCCTATACCCTCGCCGACGGTCTCGAATATCTCCGCGCAGGTATCAACGCAGGCATCGACATCGACGCTTTCGCTCCCCGTCTGTCATTCTTCTGGGCTATCGGCATGAACTACTTCATGGAAGTAGCAAAGATGCGTGCCGCACGTCTTCTCTGGGCCAAGATTGTCAAGCAGTTCAACCCGAAGAATCCGAAGTCGCTCGCACTCCGTACACACTCACAGACTTCAGGCTGGTCGCTCACCGAACAGGATCCCTTCAACAACGTCGGACGTACATGTATCGAAGCGATGGGCGCTGCCCTCGGCCACACACAGTCACTCCACACCAACGCTCTTGACGAAGCTATCGCACTCCCGACCGACTTCTCGGCACGTATCGCACGCAACACCCAGATCTACATTCAGGAGGAGACAATGGTCACCAAGCAGGTAGACCCGTGGGGCGGTTCATACTACGTGGAAGCCCTCACCAACGAGATCGCACACCGCGCATGGGAGCACATTCAGGAAATCGAAAAACTCGGCGGTATGGCCAAGGCTATCGAATCAGGTCTTCCCAAGATGCGTATCGAAGAAGCTTCCGCACGCACTCAGGCTCGCATCGACTCAGGCCGTCAGACGATTGTCGGTATCAACAAATATCGTCTTGATCACGAAGATCCTATTGACATCCTCGAAATCGACAATACCGAAGTCCGCAAGGATCAGGTTGCCCGTCTCGTTGACCTCAAGGCTCACCGCGACGAAGAGGCTGTCAAGAAAGCACTTGAAGCAATCACCGAATGTGTACGCACCAAGCAAGGCAACCTCCTTGACCTCGCAGTCAAGGCTGCCGGACTCCGCGCGACACTCGGCGAAATCTCGGATGCCTGCGAAGAAGTCGTAGGCCGTTATAAAGCTGTAATCAGAACAATTTCAGGCGTGTACTCATCAGAAACCAAAGCTGATCCCGACTTCGTGAAGGCTCAGCAGATGTGTGAAGAATTCGCTAAGCGCGAAGGTCGTCAACCCCGTATCATGATTGCCAAGATGGGTCAGGACGGCCATGACCGTGGCGCAAAAGTTGTCGCTACAGGTTATGCCGACTGCGGTTTTGACGTAGACATGGGTCCTCTCTTCCAGACTCCGGCCGAAGCAGCTCGTCAGGCAGTGGAAAACGACGTACACATCCTTGGTGTGTCGTCGCTTGCCGCCGGTCACAAGACTCTCATCCCGCAGGTAATCGAAGAGCTCAAAAAGCTCGGACGTGAAGACATCCTCGTGACCGCCGGTGGCGTTATCCCCGCTCAGGACTATGACTTCCTTTACAAAGCGGGAGTTGCAGCCATCTTCGGCCCCGGCACACGTATCCCCGTCTCTGCAATCAAGATGCTTGAACTTCTCGAAGGCGAGGAATAATCTCACTGATATTTCCATATCAATCATTTATGCAGGGACGCTCGGTTCGGGCGCCCCTGCTATTTCTAATATCAATAACCAAAACATTTGCATTCAATGGACAATTTTTCATTCTGCACCCCGACGAGATACGTATTCGGACACGAAGCTGAGTGTAAGGCTGCGACCCTCTGCCATGAAGCCGGATGGAAACATGTAATGATCGTCTATGGCGGACAGTCTGCCATACGCAGCGGGCTACTTGACCGCGTAAGAAAATCTCTTGGCGACACAGGTATTACTGTCACGGAACTTGGAGGTGTCAAACCGAATCCGACGGATGATAAAGTGTATGACGGCATTGCTCTCGGACGTGAGGCAGGCGTTGACGCGCTCCTCGCTGTCGGTGGAGGATCTGTTATCGACACTGCAAAAGCCATTGCGGCAGGCATACTGTATGAAGGTGATTTCTGGGACTTCTATTGTGGCAAGTCAACTGTGGAGAAGGTGCTTCCGTTAGGAGTCATCCTTACTATTCCGGCAGCCGGAAGCGAAGGTAGCGGCAACTCGGTCATCACACGCCTCGACGGACTGCGGAAACTGTCTCTGCGCACCGACACCGAGCTACGTCCGAAATTCGCATGTCTTAATCCTGAACTGACATACACTCTCCCACCCTATCAGACTGCAAGCGGTATAGCCGACATGATGGTACACATCATGGAACGTTACTTCACCCTTACGGAAGGAGTGGAAGTGACCGACCGCCTGTGCGAAGGGCTGCTTAAAGCAATCATCGCCGAAGCACCGAAGGTAATGGCCGAGCCTGAGAACTACGACGCACGTGCAAACATAATGTGGAGCGGTACACTCGCCCACAACGGAATCTGCGGATGCGGACGACGTGAGGACTGGGCCTCACACTTCATCGAGCATGAACTGAGCGCCCTATACAACGTGACTCACGGAGCAGGTCTTGCCGTAATCACCCCCGCATGGATGAGCTATGTCGGAGAACGCCGTCCGGCTAAAGTCGCACAGTTTGCCCGCAGGGTGTTCGATGTGACGGAAAACGATGACTCCAAGGCTGCTATGGAAGGAATCAGACTCCTGCGCGAATTTTTCCATTCCATCGGACTTCCTGTCTCAATGAAAGAACTTGGAATAGAAAATCCCGACATCGAGAAACTCGTCGGAAAGCTTCATGAGAACAAAGGACCGAAAATCGGAGGTTATCTCTCACTTGAGGCTAAAGACACAGAGGCCATATTCAACCTTGCGCGATAACCCTGCACACATAGGTAGACTTCCTAAATAAACCAGCAGGCCATGTAAGAATCGGCTTACATGGCCCGCTGACGGTATGATTTGCGCCTACTGGATACGCATGATACGGCGGGGAGTATGAGTATTTATAATCAGCGGGACTGTCTCGATTTTCAAATTACTTGTGTCAAATCCGAAAGCATTTCCAGCATCAAGCTCCATCTTGCGCAACAAAGCGTGAAAATTCATCAGAAATCTGTCGCGGCTGTTACACTGACTTGATTGAGAGAACACGCGATGTATGATAATAAATCTGAAATCGCCTGATATGCCATGGCTGCGGAGCGACGGATAATCACTCGTCAGGTCAATCAGTCCGTCTTCAACCATATCCTCTATTGCCTGACGAAGATAGACGCTCAACTGAGGCTGAATCCTGAATCCGATACGGAATTTGAAGCTTGTAATAGTATTAGGGACAATGACCGTACGCTCATATTCCAACGTATCTGGATTGTCGGTAAACTCAACGCGCAGTATCCAGTAGTGGTCTGCACGTTTGGGCTGCTTATTGATTATTGAATAAATCAGTTTGCTCTCAACTTCACACGCCTTGTCCGAACGACTCATATACACGAGATTAGAGGCATATTTAGGAATCTCCTTATCCGATTTTATATCCTTGATAATATCAGTATAATCATCAAACGACCTGTATTCTATATATTTACGCCTGATTCTTGTAGCCTTGCGCCACACAAGCATCACGGCACAGACAAGTCCTGCGATCAACAATGTGAACCAACCTCCATGAGTGAATTTAAACATATTGGCCACGAAAAACGCACCCTCGATCAAGGTAAAAACAACCGTAAAGACACCAACAATCCATAGTTTCACTCCCTTATGTCTGAGATACAGAGCGAGAAGCATCGTCGTCATAAGCATAGTGATAGTAATTGCAAGGCCATAAGCAGCTTCCATGTGACCTGAGGTACGGAAAATGACAACAGTCAGGATACATCCTACATACAGGAAACAATTGACAAGTGGAATGTATAACTGACCCTTTACAGTTGACGGATATTTGATTCGCAGACGTGGCCAGAAGTCGAGACTCATCGCCTCACTGAAGATGGTGAACGATCCACTCAACAAAGCCTGACTCGCTATAATGGCCGCGCCGGTGCTTATGATGATTCCGGCAGGGAGAAACCATCGTGGCATGACCCCATAGAACGGATTGATATTTTCGGGATAACCGGTTGCCTGAGAAATTAACCATGCTCCCTGTCCAAGATAATTAAGTATCAGCATGAGCTTAACAAACAGCCAGCTATAGGTGATATTCATACGTCCGCAATGTCCAAGATCTGAGTAGAGAGCCTCAGCACCGGTAGTGCATAGAAACACAGCACCGAGAATCATAAACCACCCCGGGTAATCTACAAGAAGTCTGACCGCATACAATGGATTGAAAGCTTTCATTATAGCCCAATGGTCTGAAAGATGGATCAAGCCAAGAATGCCGAGCATCAGAAACCATACAAGCATGAACGGACCGAAAAATTTGCCGATAGCCTTAGTCCCGAGACGCTGGACAAGGAATATACCCGAAATAATCAAGACCACAATCGGCAACACCGGCGCGTCGGGGTCAAGATCTCGCAATCCTTCTATGGCAGAAGTCACAGTCATGGCAGGAGTTATAACACCGTCGGCAATCAAGGCGCTCGCCCCGACAGCGGCAAGAATATAAATCCATTTCCGTTTCAATCCCTTTATGAGCGAATAGAGAGCAAGAATCCCACCCTCGCCCTTATTGTCGGCACGCAGAGCAATGACAACATATTTCAATGTAGTCTGTAAGGTAAGAGTCCAGATGACACACGACACCGCGCCTATCACATAGTCCGGACCATATCCGCGGTCAACACCCATGATAGCTTTCATCACATAAAGCGGTGACGTGCCTATGTCACCAAAAACAATGCCTATAGCCACCAGTAGCGCCGCGATGGTGACGCGATGTACCTGTTGATTCTGACGTGAGGTTGTAGTTTCTGTCTGCATAATGTGTTTAACGGGTTATATACGAAAATATAAACCATTATATCACGGCAATTGTTCCGTCTGCATCGCCATAATACCATAAGTCCCAATAAAAACTCAAGTAACGACAACTCTTAAAAATATCACTTATGCAAATAGTCTATAAAAATTCTTAGCAGATGGAATTTCGCTATAGGATATTACACGTAATTTCCGTAATTTTGTAGGTTATGAAATTCGAGTTATCTTCACAATATAAACCTACCGGCGACCAGCCTCAGGCCATCGAGCAGCTCGTTGCCGGCATCAATGCCGGAGAGAAAGCTCAGACACTCCTTGGCGTGACCGGTTCGGGCAAGACCTTCACAATGGCCAATGTCATAGCCCAGATTGAAAAGCCCACCCTCATCCTCAGCCACAACAAGACCCTCGCAGCACAGCTCTACAGCGAGTTCAAGGGATTTTTCCCAAACAACTCCGTGCAGTATTTCGTGTCATACTACGATTATTATCAGCCGGAAGCCTACATCCCGACCGTAGACAAATATATCGAAAAGGACCTCATGATCAACGATGAGATCGAGAAACTCCGTCTGTCAACGGTTTCGGCACTACTGTCAGGCCGAAAGGATGTAGTGGTCGTGTCATCGGTGTCGTGTCTCTATGGTATGGGCAATCCTGAGGACTTCGACAGCAATGTCGTGACCGTAAAAGTCGGACAGAAGATAACACGCAACAAGTTCCTCCGTTCACTTGTAGGGTCGTTGTATTCACGCAATGAAATCGAACTTTCACGCGGAACATTCCGTGTGAAGGGCGACACGGTCGACATCCGCCTCGCCTACGAGGAAATCATTGTCCGCGTCACATTCTGGGGCGATGAAATCGAATCCATCAAGACTCTCCACCCCGACGACAACACATCGCTCGGATCTCACGACATATTCCAGATATATCCGGCCAATCTCTTTGTCACATCACCCGAACGAATGGGATCGGCAATCGGACAGATTGAACTCGACCTTGGCGAGCAATACAATTATTTCATGCGCGAGGCCAAGGAAATGGAGGCCAAACGCCTACTCGAAAGAGTGACCTACGATGTCGAGATGCTCCGCGAGGTAGGCCACTGTTCAGGAATCGAGAATTACAGCCGCTACTTCGACGGACGTCAGCCCGGCATGAGACCGTTCTGCCTCCTTGACTACTTTCCCAAAGACTTCCTGACCATCATCGACGAGAGCCATGTGACACTTCCGCAGTGCCGTGCGATGTATGGAGGAGACCTTTCGAGAAAAATGAATCTTGTCGAATATGGCTTCCGTCTGCCGGCCGCGCTTGACAACCGCCCGCTGAAATTCGAGGAATTCGAAAAACTGACCCCTCAGGTGCTATATGTAAGCGCGACACCGGCCGACTATGAACTTGAAAAATGCGAGGGCGTGGTGGTTGAACAGATTATCCGCCCCACCGGCCTGCTCGATCCGATTATAGAAGTACGTCCTTCGCTCAATCAGATTGACGACCTGCTTCATGAAATCAACGAACGTATCGAACGCGACGAACGCGTGCTGGTCACAACCCTTACAAAAAGAATGGCCGAAGAGCTTAACGACTATCTCACGCGGCTGCGCATAAAGACAGCCTATATACACAGCGACGTCGACACACTTGACCGCATCAAGATTCTTGACGGACTGAGAGCCGGAGAGTTCGACGTGCTTGTCGGTGTCAATCTGTTGCGTGAAGGTCTCGACCTACCTGAAGTCTCCCTTGTGGCCATACTCGATGCCGACAAGGAAGGTTTCCTCCGAAGCCACCGCTCGCTGACCCAGACTGTCGGTCGAGCCGCCCGTAACCTCAACGGCACAGTCATCATGTATGCCGACAAGATTACAGACTCGATGCAGCAGACCATTGACGAGACCGCACGACGACGTGCTGTCCAGCTTGCCTACAATGAGGAACACGGCATCACGCCTCAGGCCATCATAAAGGCGCGCAATTCAATCATCGGGCTTGAGACCGACGACGATACCGCCGGCAAGATTAAGCCATCACGTCCACTTTCGGCATCATCCGGCAAAGAAAAAAAGACAGGCCGTTCGAAAGCGCCTGTGCCATACGCCGAAGAATATGGGACAAAAGTCAACCTCGCCGCCGACCCAGTCATGCCATATCTGTCAGCCGATGCGCTACAGAAGCTCATCACCAAGCGCCGTCTGGACATGGTCGACGCAGCCAAACGCATGGACTTCATCGAAGCCGCCCGTCTGCGCGACGAGGTGCTCGCAATGGAAGACCAGCTTTCAAAAATGCCGGCCGAAGGATAACAACCATACAACAGAAAATCCAATCCGGATAACCAACCAAGCAGTATAAATAACATATATATTATGTATAACACATCCAAGACTAACAGACCGGCTGTCAACCGGCCGCCATATCCTTCCGCCGACAGATTTTTACCTACAAGTGTCAAGGAAATGAAGGCTTTGGGATGGGATCACGTGGATATCGTTCTCTTTTCAGGAGATGCCTACGTAGATCACCCGTCATTCGGCGCAGCGGTGATCGGCCGTGTGCTTCAGGATGCGGGCTTCAACGTAGCTATCGTGCCACAGCCCAATTGGCAGGATGATTTACGCGATTTCAAAAAGTTCGGCGCTCCAAGACTCTTTTTCGGAGTTTCGGCAGGAGCTATGGACTCTATGGTCAACCACTACACAGCCGCGCGCCGCCGTCGCAGCGATGACGCATATACACCCGGCGGACGCCACGGAGCGCGCCCTGATTATCCTACAATCGTATACTCAAAAATACTACGCGAACTCTATCCGGACACTCCTATAATAGCCGGTGGCATCGAAGCGTCGATGCGACGTCTCAGCCACTATGACTATTGGCAGGACCGTCTGCGTCCGTCACTGCTCGCCGACTGTGAGGCCGACATCATCAGCTATGGCATGGGTGAAAAAATCACCCTCGAAATTGCACGGCAACTCAACGAAGGCACACCCCTGTCATCAATGACCGACCTTCCGCAAACGGTGGTCCGCATCCCGGAGACAGATTTTTCTCCCGGGAAAGACGATATAATCCTGCACTCGTTCACCGACTGTCTGCACGACAAGCGGCTGCAGGCTGAGAATTTCAAACATATCGAACAGCAGAGCAACGCAAGGCACGGCCGGACGCTATGGCAACTCCACAATGGATTCTGGGTGAAAGTCAATCCGATGTACCCACCGATGACTACTGCAGAAATCGACGCGTCGTTCGATCTTCCATATACACGTCTGCCACACCCCCGCTACAAAGACAAGCGCATACCTGCCTACGAAATGATCCGGCATTCCGTAAACATACACAGAGGATGTTTCGGAGGCTGCTCATTCTGCACTATTTCCGCTCATCAGGGCAAATTTATCGCATCGCGAAGCAAGGAGTCTGTGTTGCGCGAAGTCAGACAGGTGACACAGATGCCGGATTTCAAAGGCTATATAAGCGACATCGGCGCTCCGAGCGCAAACATGTATCGGATGGGAGGTAAAAATCAATCCATCTGCGAGAAATGTCTCAAGCCATCGTGCCTGCACCCTAAAGTATGTCCGAACCTCAACACAGACCACCGTCCGCTGCTCGACCTATATCATGCAGTCGATGCCATTCCGGGAATAAAGAAATCGTTTGTCGGCAGCGGTGTCCGCTATGACCTGTCGATGCACCACACCGGTGACCCGGTGATTGATGCCGCCAATAGACAATATAACGAGGAGCTGATCACATCTCATGTATCCGGCCGGCTCAAAGTCGCACCGGAACATACATCCGAGACAGTGCTCAACATCATGCGTAAACCCTCCTTCCAGCTCTATCACGAATTCAACCGATTTTTGAACGAGTCAATTCGCATCACGGCCTCAAACAACAGCTCATACCCTACTTCATCTCCTCGCATCCTGCATGTCACGAAATTGACATGGCCCAGCTCGCAGCAGAGACAAAAGAACTTAATCTCCATTTAGAGCAGGTGCAGGATTTCACGCCTACGCCAATGACCCTGTCAACAGAAATATATTATACAGGCTACCATCCTTATACCGGCGAGAAAATCTTCACCGCCACATCTCCGGAGGAGAAACTCGCACAGAGAAAATATTTCTTCTGGTATGACCGTGCATACCGTCCCGATATAATGCGATCGCTACAGCGACTCCATCGCCCCGACCTGCTAAAACGACTTTTCCCACAGCAGGCATCACATCCATATAGGAAAAATTCCAAGCGATAACAGGACTCCAAGACCGACTCAATCTTCAATTATCGGGGCAGATGTATCGGAGTCTGTCATAATGAAAAGAGGCTGTTTCCCCTTTAATAATGGAAAAACAGCCTCTCCTTGTTTTAGCGCTTGACGGTGTTATTGCCAAGGCTGGGTTTAATAAGTTTCAAAATCCGGCAAACCACCTTGCCGGACATTGTTCGTATCAGATTTTGCCAACGAGATCAATGCCGGGTTTAAGAGTCTCCTTGCCCGGTTTCCAACGAGCCGGACAGACCTGATCGCCATGCTGGGCAACGAACTGCGCGGCTTCAAGCTTACGGAGAAGCTCCTCGGCATTACGGCCGATACCATTATCCTGAATTTCGGCTATCTTGATCTTACCTTCGGGATTGATGACAAACGTGCCACGGTAAGACATGAAGTCATCCGAGTTGAGCACACCGAAATATTCGGAAAGGACACCTGTCTTATCGGCAAGCATCGGGAATTTTACCTTTTTGATTGAATCGCTGGCATCATGCCATGCCTTATGTGTAAACTGGCTGTCGGTGCTTACGCTATAGACCTCCGCACCGAGTTCCTTGAATTTATCATAATTGTCGGCCATATCGACCAATTCCGTAGGACACACAAATGTGAAGTCTGCCGGATAGAAGAAGAGAATGGACCATTTGCCCTTGAGATCGGCATCGGTCACTTTTTTAAAATTTCCGTCGACAAAAGCTTCGACTGAAAACTGGGGAATTTCTTGATTAATGATTGTCTGCATAATTCGGTATTTGTTTTTTAGTAGAATAAATGTTTCATGACTTGGTATCTGAATCAAAAGTCCGACACGATATTAATTACAAGGCCATGACATGTCGCCTTTCGTTCATCATATAAAATAACAAAGACCTATCAAAAACAGTTCGATTTTCACGAGATTTACCTTTTCACTTAATTTTATCGCAACTTGAAGTATTATAAATAGTTAAAAGCGCGTATTTAGCTATAATAATGTATAGAATATAGAAAACTCCGTTGTTTTATTCACATTTTTATGTTAATTTTGACGCAAAATGTTAATGCAGTTGAAACTTGTTTGAAAAAATTCACAACAATTATACATTGCAATTGTTAACATATTAAATATCCACACAAATCTCCACGTGAAAGTCCTTTTTCAGCAGGACAACACATCTATATATTAAAGAGAGAATGAAAAAGTCAACTATCTGGTTTCTGACCATCATAATGGCGCTTACTTTCATCGGATTGCTCTATATACAGATAATGTATATGAACAATATGAAGAAAATGCGTGACGACCAGTTTGCCGAGGGCGTGAAACGCTCCCTCTATGCTGTCAGCACCCGCCTTGAACAAGACGAGACCAAACATTTTCTTGAAGAAGACATGGCTTCGATGGAGACTCAGTTCTATCCGCGTACAAACGCCGACGGGACTGTCGATATGAACTATAACTTCACTACTTATGACGGGACTAACTATGACCTCACGCTTAAAGGAAGCAACGACAAACCCAAAGGCAACAGTTCGATGCGTGAGATCATGCGAGGAAAATACCTCTATCAGAAGGGACTGCTCGACGAAGTAATCTTCAACATCATCACACAGTCAAGCAACCGTCCGATAAGCGAACGCGCCGACTCGGCTGAAGTAAACAGCTATCTGCGTTCAGAACTCGACAACAACGGACTGACTCTTCCATTTGAATTCGCGGTGGTCAACCGTGTAGGAGGCATAGTCTATCGTTCGGGAGGCTATCATCCGACCCTGAGCGATGAAAACTCCATGTTCATACAGACCCTCTTCCCAAATGATCCGAAAAACAAGATGTATTACCTCAAGGTCTATTTTCCGACCAAGAGCGACTATATTTTCGGGTCGATACGATTCATGATTCCGTCGTTTATCTTCACGTTCATTCTGCTTGTGACATTCCTCTGCACGATTATCCTCGCTTTCAGGCAGAAGAAGCTCACCGAGATGAAAAACGACTTCATCAACAACATGACCCATGAGTTCAAGACTCCGATCTCAACCATATCACTGGCAGCACAGATGCTTAACGACGGCGCTGTGCTGAAATCGCCGGCCATGCTGTCACACATATCCACCGTGATCAACGACGAGACGAAACGTCTGCGTTTTCAAGTGGAAAAAGTGCTCCAGATGTCAATGTTCGAACGCCAGAAAGCGACACTGCGTCTGCAACATGTCGATGCAAACGTGCTAATTGCGAATATCACATCGACATTCAAACTCAAGGTAGAGAAATATGGCGGAAAAATAGACGCTGTACTTGACGCGGAGGAATCGACAGTCAATGTCGACGAGATGCACTTCACAAATGTGATTTTCAATCTTCTCGACAATGCGGTCAAATATCGGCGTGAAGATGTGCCCCTCAAGCTGACGGTCAGCACGCGCGACATAAACACACATAACAATGAACGCATAGCCATCACCATCAGTGACAATGGCATTGGCATGAAGCGCGAGGACCTGAAAAAAATATTCGAGAAATTCTATCGCGTATCCACCGGCAACCGCCACGATGTAAAAGGCTTCGGACTCGGACTTGCTTACGTCAAGAAAATGGTCGGAGAACTTGGCGGAGAAATCAACGTGGAAAGCGAACTCAATGTAGGAACAAAATTTATAATAACATTACCAATAACTAAAAACTAAAGAACTATGGAAGAACGTTTGCGCATACTACTTTGCGAGGACGACGAGAACCTCGGCATGCTCCTTAGAGAATATCTTCAGGCCAAAGGGTTCAACGCCGATCTGTTCGCAGACGGGGAAAGCGGCTACAAAGCATTCCTCAAGGGGAAATATGACCTCTGCGTCCTCGACGTGATGATGCCCAAAAAGGACGGTTTCGCACTCGCTCAGGAAATAAGGACCGTAAACTCTGAAGTACCCATCATCTTCCTCACTGCAAAGTCAATCAAGGAAGACATCCTCGAAGGATTCAAGATCGGTGCGGACGACTATATCACCAAACCGTTCTCGATGGAGGAACTTGTGTTCCGTATCGAAGCCATCCTTCGCCGTGTCAAAGGCAAGAAAGGCAAAGAAATTACCATGTATAAGATTGGTAAATTCACTTTCGATACCCAGAAACAGGTGCTTCTCATCGATGACAAGGTAACAAAACTTACCACAAAGGAATCCGAACTCCTGAGCCTCCTGTGCGCACATGTCAACGAAATCCTCGAACGTAATTTCGCACTGAAGACAATCTGGATTGACGACAATTATTTCAATGCCCGTTCAATGGACGTCTACATCACCAAGCTCCGCAAGCACCTCAAAGATGACCCGTCTATCGAAATCATCAATATCCACGGCAAGGGCTATAAGCTGATCGCTCCCGAACTCGAATCGTCGAACTGATTAATTCAAATTGATTCAGTCTGCCCCGTGGAATCCCACCAGACCTGAACAATATCATTTACCGGCCCGGTGCTCTTATCGGATGCACCGGGCCGGACATTTAACAGCCACATCTCCCTACCTCAGAATGTCTATGAAACTACACTCTCTGCGCATAATCCTGAGCGCTATACTGATAAGCATAGCTCTGCAGGCATTCACACAATCATCCGAAGGCTGGAAACCTGACATCCTCGGCGACGGCTATGAAATACGCCATGTCAGCCATCCGGCCGACTATACAGGCGAGGTCGTCTCCACAATCATCCGCAAACTCTGTCCGGACGTATCGATTGACAGTACCCGCACTCACCGAGGAGTCCTCTACGTCCACGGGTTTAACGATTATTTCTTTCAGGCAGAAATGGGCGACCGTTTCGTTGAGCATGGTTATGACTTTTATGCCGTCGATCTCAGGCGCTACGGCCGCTCGATCACCACCGGCGAACGCAATTTCGATGTACGCAGCCTCAGCGACTATTTTCCCGACATAGATTCAGCCCTCGTCGCCATGAGCCGGAGTGGCCTTTCCGAAATAATACTTATGGGTCATTCGACCGGAGGACTGACCTCAGCTTATTTTGAAAGCCGATGTCATCCGAAGGAGATTAAAGCCCTTATCCTAAACAGCCCTTTCCTTGACTGGAATCTCGGCTGGAAGGAGAGAATCATACCTGCCGTATGTATGCTCGGAAAACTGTTCCCCAATTTTAAAATCAGTCAGGGAATATCGACAGCCTATGCCGAAAGTCTTCTCAAAGATTATCATGGAGAATGGAACTACCGCACTGACTGGAAATTCACCCAATCGCCTCCCGTAACCGCAGGATGGGTCCGGGCAATCACCCAAGCCCAGAAAGGACTTCGCAACGGCAAAGCCGACATCCGTATCCCTATTCTCCTGCTCTACTCGTCAAGAAGCGTAAACGGTGAGGAATGGACTCCTGAACATAACCGTGCGGATGGAGTGCTTGATGTAAATGACATCAAAAAATATGGCATGCAACTCGGGCCAGACGTCATATGCGTGCGCGTCGAGGGTGGCCTCCACGATCTCGTGCTTTCATCCCCCGAAGTGAGAGAACCTCTCTACCGCTACATCTTCAACTGGCTTTCACGAAACGGACTTTAAAGCCAATCCGCATTTTAATAAGTTAATTATAGTTAATTCTATCGGCTGATATTTTGAGAATATGATTACAATCAGTAATTTTACAAAATATTACGTACCAACCTATTTTACGGGGCTGACCGGTATTGACAGCGTGTAGAGGTGGTGAGTAAGCATGCAGAGCAATGATGGCTACGCTCTTAAATCAGGGACATCAAAATTTCAAATGGCGAAAACAACTACGCTCTCGCTGCTTAATCGAAGTACAGTAGATTAACTTTATTTCCGCAACAGTTGCGGAAACGAGACATCACCCGATTGTCCTTTTTCCGAGACGGATCGACCCGGTGGTGCAGTTAAATCGGAAATATGGCGACGAAAGCCTCGCGACTCGCCGAGACACTTAGAGGATAAGGTAGAGATTGGTGGTTTCTTGCCTGTCTCCACTCGAAAACCAAGTAGAAACTAAGCATGTAGAAAGCTCATTAGTTCCACGTTTGGACGAGGGTTCAAGTCCCTCCAGCTCCACAAAAGTCTGATGAAAGACAATGAAGAATCCTGCAACTCATTGAATTGCAGGATTTTCTTATGTGTAATAAGATGAACAAAAATGAATACAGAGGAAAGATGTCCGTTGGACATTCCGTTGGACTTGAAAAATCCAATGCTCCAAGTCCAACAGGCTTCATCATATTTCATTGATATTCACTTCTTTGCACTTTGACAATCCACTAATTGTCAAGAACTTTGCACTATTGAATTTAACAATAAAATCATAGTGTAAAATGGAAACAATTTTATTTTTCATCAAAAGGAAAAAGCTTCTCAAAGATGGCACAGCATCCATCTTTGTAAGAGTAACATTCGGCAAACTCTCAGCCGAAGTTGCAACGGGTAAGAGTGTTCTGCCCTCCCAATGGGTGGCAACTAAAGGCAGAGCAAAAGGAAACACTCTTAAAACAAAGCAAGTCAATGCCTTTCTTGACCAACTGGACTATACCCTTCATGATTTGACACTCCAGATCCAAAGGGAGGGTAAGCAGGTAAGCGCAAAAGAGATTTTGAACAGATACAAGAACCTCAATGTGCCTAAGATTGGGATTTTGGCTCTATACGCCGAACATAATCAGGAGCAGAAAGAGCTTGTTGGAATATCTGTTGCCCTCGGAACATACAAGAGGCATGAAACATCAATGAAACTTTTTCAAGAGTTTCTTATGTTCAAGTACAAAGCCAAGGATATTCCTGTCAATGAGGTAGATGTTGATATGCTGAAAAAGTATCAGCACTATCTGATGACCGTAAGGCATAACAACAATAACACCACAGTCAAGTATCTCAGAAATCTCGGCAAGGTCCTCAATATGGCTGTAGTTAAGTACAACCATCCGCGATAGCATATTGACGAACTCCGAAAGAGAGTTGTATCTTTGTCGACAAAAAGAATCATGGGTTATAACAAGTCTTTGTCCGATGTCTATTCAGAGACATGGACGCGTTACAAGAATCAATGCGAGACAGACGGCTATATCGCATTGAACCGTTTCTGTGCCGGTACCGGCGTCAACGTCCAGCGGCTTTATGAGTGGCTTCGGCGCCGCAAAATCAGCATAAGCGATTATCAACGCAGTCTGCCGGAGAGACCGGATTCGTCGCGGGAAGGTGGCGGGCCGTTATTCCGGGAGGTTAAGGTTCCCGGTATTCAGGTTGCGGATGAGAGCCGGGATGTCGGTGCCACCAGTGTCGTGCGTGACGTGCACATCGAACTCGGTTGGGCCGAGGCGTGAGTCTGGGAGAGATAAGCGCGGAGGGGCTGGCGCTTCTGGTGGATGTCATGACACGCAGGAGTGATGTGGAGTCTTGAGGCGGATATGCGGCTCTGGGTATGCCGGCAGCCGGTATCGATGCGCTACGGCATCCGGGGTCTGGCCCAGATGGTGTGGTCGTGGAAGGGGCATTCTCCGGCATCGGGCGATGTGTATGTGTTTTTCTCAAAGGACCGCAAGACCATGAAGGCGTTGAAATGGGATGGCGACGGATTTTTGATGTACACAAAAAGACTGTCGCGAGGCCGTTTCCGGGAGGTGCTCAAAAAGGGCGATGACGGCGTGCGCAGGCTCCAATGGGACGATTTCTATATGCTGATGAGGGGCCTCACGCCTGTGAAGGTGATGGTCGAAAATCGCTTCAGAATGGCCGTAAAATAAGGCTTAATAATTTGTTAATCAAATAAATAAATGGCGTGGAAAGTTGCAAATGTCAGATATTTTTTGTAACTTTACACCATGAAAAAGAACGAGTTGATAGAGTTTCTGCAACGTCAGATCGAGTTCCTTCAAGGGCGGCTCGACGAGGCGTTGGCCTCTGTCAGCTCGCTTACTTTATCCAATGAAAAGCTGCAGTCGACCAACGAGAAGCTTGTGGCGACTGTAGATGAACTGCGCAAGCAAATGGCCTCAATGGAGGAGGCTATGAAAGGCAAAAGTGCGGAACTGAGCAAAGAGAAAGCCGCGCGTCAGGCAGTGCAGCGTCTGCAGGGCTCGCCGTCGGAGCGTCAGAAGAAACCGGTGACGACTCCTGCCACATCCGAAACTCGACAGCAGAAGCCAGAGAAGAAACGTACCAACAACGGCGCCAAAAGGAAGACGCATCCGGAGTGTGAGGTGGAGACCATTATAGTGGAGCCTGACAGTCCGGACTTCAATCCCGAGGCGGCGACGTTTATCGGCGAGTGCGATGTCGTGCGCTACGTCATGGAGCCGATGCGCTTCAAAAAAATTATCTACAAGGTCAGAAAATACGTGCAGGACGAGAAAATATACAAAGGTTCCGCACCCGCCACACCGCTGCTTAACTCGCAGTATACATCTTCCTTCATAGCCGGACTCGCCGAGCTACGCTATCTCCACTGCATGCCACTTGAAAATGCTGTCGAATACTTCCGTGCCCACGGCTTCGACCTTGACAAAGGCACCGCACAGAAGCTCGTAAGTAAGGTAAGGGTACATCTGGAAAATCTATACAAGGCGCTGGGTCAGGCAATAGTCGCGGACAATTATATCTGCGGTGACGAGACCTATCAGAAAGTGCGGCTGCAGGTGGCAACTCCTTCGGGAAGAAAGATCAAGAAAGGCTACATATGGGTGTTCGTCGGCATGACAACCGGGCTTGTGTACTTCTTCTATGACGACGGCTCCCGCTCGGCCGAAGTCTTCGAGCAACACATAAAAGGCTTCAACGGAGCCTTCCAGTGCGACTATTACTCGGGATACCGGCATATCGGAATCGGTGGGATGAGCGGGATAAAACGCTTGCCATGCCTGCAGCACATCAAGCGAAAGTTTCTCGATCTGAAAGACAATCCAAAGGCGCAGGAAATAGCAAAGCTCTTCGGACTCCTTTACCACTTCGAGCATCAGCACCGCATAGGCAAAGACGGATGGACGGCGGGAAAGCACCTTGAGTGGAGACAACGATACTCCAAGGTGATGCTCGAGAAAATCCGCATGAGACTGACAGCAGTCAAAGACCGCATCGGCGTGCCACCCGACGACCCGCTGCTCGCCGCCACCGAACATGCACTCAAACAATGGGACGAGATACCACGCATCTTTGCCTCACCCACCTACAGACTCGACAACAACGAAGTCGAGCGAATCAACCGCTACATATCCCTGACCCGTCGCCGACTTACAATCGGCTCCCACTCCGGAGCCGAAGCCGCCGCCCTGTACCACTCTCTTGCGATCACCTGCCACCGCTGCGGAGTCAACGTCTTCGACTACTTCTGCGACATAATCGACCGATGTGCCGCATGGCCGCCAAACACCCCGATCGAAAAATACCGCGACCTGCTTCCCGACCGCTGGAAACTCTCACAAAAATAGCCGCCCAAAACCTGGACGGCTATTTTTTTAAGCTATACCTGCTGTCGCGGACGGTTGTACGTAGTTAAGAAACTCATTCAAGCCTCACCATTGGAGGAACTTAAATTGAAAATCGAACCAGTAGACAAAGGTTTTCTCAACAAAACCGAATTAGCAAAACTCGCTGATAAGGAGTTTGATGTGATAAGGCTTGAGCAAGTCAGAGATGTATTTCTGTTCTGCTGTTATACAGGGCTTGCCTATGTTGATGTTCATTCTCTCACAGCTGATGATATTGTGGAGGATAGTGATAGGCTTTGGATTAGAAAGGCAAGACACAAGACCAGTGTAATGTGCCATATACCCATAATAAAACCTGCGAGAGATATACTTGAAAAATATGTTCTTACGGCACAAGCAACAGGAAAATTACTCCCAGTGCTATCAAATCAGAAGATGAACGCATATTTGAAAGAAATTGCAGCCATAGTTGGAATTGACAAAGATTTAACCACCCATCTTGCGAGGCATACATTTGCAACCACTGTAACACTTGCCAATCATGTTTCAATAGAGAATGTATCCAAAATGTTAGGTCATTCAAGTATCAGAATGACACAGCACTATGCAAGAATATTGGATGCCTCCATTGAAAATGAAATGTTGGAGGTTGAAAAGAACTATGAATGACAGTCTGTTCAAATCAGGCATTACCCGAAAATGTATGCTATGTTCTGCTGTTAATCGCATCTGAAAACAATAACTGTTTTTACTCCATCGATTATTACATCCTAGTGGGTGAAAATAAAAATTCTCCAAAATTTTTATTGAATCTTGTTTTTAAAAGCACATAATAGCCACCTGAAACCTCCCCCTGCTCTCGGATATGGGGATATTCCCCTCCCTTTGGAACAAATAAAAACGAATCAGTATGGAAAAAATCAAGTTCATCGAAACCTTTTCTGTTGCAGAGTTCAAGGCTCAGAAAGGTATAAACAAGATTGAGGTGAAACAGAACCACAGGACTGGCAAATGCTTTTTCACTTATGGCTTTGAAGTGGGAGCCGTCAGCGAGAAATTCATCAAGGGAGAAATCTCACAACCTGTAATTTCGCAGGTGTGTGTGCAGGAGACAGGTGACATGTTCTATCTCCTGCATCAGAAAGGAGAAGGAGGTGCGCCTGTGTTGGCGACACTCTGACCTAAATCACATCAAGTTCTAAGGCAGTCGGGAATAATGGCCTGACTGCCTTTGTTTTGCAAACAATTAAAATCAATAGTAATATGCAGTTAAGAAAATCCTCAAAGAAGCAAGCGAAGATAAAGCTTGCTATGCAAGGGTGTGCTGGCAGTGGTAAAACTATGTCTGCACTACTTTTAGCCTATGGGCTATGTGGCGATTGGACTAAGATTACAGTTATAGACAGTGAGAATAACTCTGCTGACCTATATGCTCACTTAGGACAATACAATGTACTCCCTCTTGAGGGGAAGTATGCCCCCGAAACATACATTGATGCCATCAAGGTATGTGAAAAGGCTGGTATGGAAGTTATCATCATAGACTCCATGAGTCAGTGTTGGGATAATCTTCTTGAATATCATGCCTGTTTGCCCGGCAATTCTTTCACAAACTGGCAAAAGGTCACTCCGAGAATGACATCTCTCATTCAGATGATACTCGGAGTAAACTGCCATGTAATCTCCACAATGAGGTGCAAGCAGGATTATGTCCTGTCAGAGAAGAACGGCAAAATGGTTCCTGAAAAGGTGGGCTTAAAGGCTGTGATGAGAGATGGAATAGATTATGAGTACACCATAGTCTTTGACATCAATATAAAGCACCAAGCCATAGCATCTAAGGACAGAACCAATCTCTTTGCCAATAAGCCGGAGTTTACTATTACTCCGACTACAGGTAAGATAATACTCGATTGGTGTAATGATGGTGTCACATTGGAGATGATAAAGGCCGAAATCTCCAAGGCTGAAACAATCGAGCAACTGACCTCAGTCTATCAGCAATATCCCGAATGGAATCAGCAGTTATTGGCTGACTTCACTAAAAGAAAGACTGAGCTTCTACAGTCCAAGTCTGAAACTCATCCTATCAGTTATCAACCCAACTTCACAAGAATAAACCATGCAGACCGCATTATCAACTTTGCAGCTACAGCCTGTCAGTAGGTTCAATACCTTTCCAAGCAGGCTGAATGACAGCTTCAGACCACCCATAGAGGTTGAAGCTGTGGAGGTTATTGAGGATATTGTCACTCCTCAATTCTCCAAAAGGCTTCCTTTCATAGAAGCCAACACAAAAGAGGTTACAATAAATCATCTAAAAGATGAATGTGTTGTGCCTGTGTTCTCAAAGGACAATGAAATTACCATATCCCACCCTGCTTTCATAGAGGCAGTGTGGAGTGCAGCTTCAAAAGTTTTTCCAAGAGAAAGCATAGAAAAACCATCTATCAGAGTAAGCCATGTTATCAAGGGCAGAACACCCGAGGCAATCCACAAGAATGTCAAGGATCTTCTTGATGAGGATAAGACCATATACTGGGAGAGGATGATGTTCTGCTTTGAAATACCCTCAATCTGCGAGGATATAAGAGGCAACAGGCTCAATCTCACGATAGGTGGTGTAAGAGCATACAACCACATGAACCTCTACTCCAAGAAAAGTCCCGAGAAGTTCAAAATCTTTATTGGCTTCAAGAATATGGTATGCTGTAATCTGTGTGTAAGCACAGATGGCTATCAGTCGGAGTTAAAGGTAATGGATGTAAGAAGTCTTTTCAACTCTGCTGTAGCTTTGTTTCAGGACTACAACATGGCTAAACATCTTTATGAGATGGGAGGCTTACAGGAGAGCTACATGACGGAACATCAGTTTGCTCAGTTCTTGGGTAAGTCAAGACTTTATGGCTTCTTGCCTAAGTCCGAGCAGAAGAAACTGCCTCAGATGCTTATGACTGATACTCAGATAGGCATGATAGCCAGAGCATACTATAATGATGAAAGTTTCTCTGTTCCACAAGGTAGTAAGGAAATCAATATGTGGAATGTCTATAATCTCCTTACAGGAGCAAATAAGTCTTCCTATATTGACAACTTCCTTGACAGAAGCCTCAATGCCACTCAGCTTGCAGAGGGTCTGAACAAGGCTCTCTATGAAGATAGTGAATATTCATGGTTCATCAAATGACTACTACAATGGCAGAGATTATTCACATCACACTTTCCTTGGCACTCGGATTATTGGGTTGCTGGGCTGTCTTCTACAATGAAGAGAACCATTGATTTGTTATGTTGTTAGGTCTTTAGGGTTACAATTGAGGTGTAATCCTAAAGACTTACCTATGTCAAATGTCCTACGTTTCATGGCTTATAATGTCTTAGGCTAAAATTTATTCCCTCTGTAGAGTCTTGATAATACGATATAAAAGTGTTACATTTGCATCGTTAATCAAAACTTAACAGCTAATGAAATAAAAGTTTAACCAAGACATATTAAAGAAGTGTTTGCTTCTTACAAGTAGCTTTCAGAAATCGCCAAAACTCTAAAAGATACCTACTTTGTAATAAGTGGATGCTTACGCCATGAGGCGTAGGCTTCTCTTGTTTGTAGGTATAGGCGTTTGGCGATGCCTTGAAAGCTAAACAAGACAGCCTATGCCTCTTTTTTGTGCAAGAAAAAGGAAATATGAGAGATAACGAGATAATATTTAACAGATATGGTGAAAAAACGATAAGAAAGGCATCAGAGTTTTTTTCTTTCAATATTTTGTATCATAAACTATATACTGGTCAGAGTATAATACATCAATCAGATTTCTTAGTAATTTCAGATTATTGGAAAGTAATGGAAATTCGTTTAGTAAAATCTAATGGTAAAGATTATATTGAATATATTGGGAAAGGCGACAAGAGATATCATAGACTGTCGGAGTTAAATGACCTCCTTGAATATAACTGTTACTCAAGCGAAGAAGTAACTGTCAAAATGATATTTGACGCACTTGAAGATAATTGTACTCGCAGTTGTGTTGAAATGAGACTTTATGATATTTATAACATATATAGATAAAATATGAATAATGGATACTATAACAATCATACTTATCTTAATAATATATATTCCGATAGTGTTAGGAGTAATATTTCTTATATCAGGATTCATAACATCCAAACTCAGTGACGATAAAAAGAAGCCAAATTCTATGCTATTCATAATAGTGTCCATAATAATATTGGCAGCCTTAATATTTGGCTCTAATATTGGTGATGATACTCATGTGTTTAGACCTTAGTTTCAAATACATTCTTTCAATGGAATCAATTAGCTTAGCATATCTTGATAAATATGGACCTCTTAAAAGTGGGTATGTTATACTTCGTGGATCAACAGGAATAAAATATAAAAATAGGGCATTATATGTTCCCAATTATGGGTGGGTTCCATGCTCCATTAAACTAAAGAATAATTTCACTTGTGATCCCAAAAAGCTCATGCTGGTCATTGAAGAACCAGATGATGATGAGAATCACACAACATCTAAAATATGGATTACTTTGAACAATATTGTAAGAACTTTAGGGACTAATTTACTCAAATAAATAAAATAATATTTATGTCAATATCAATAGCAAACAGCATCCAATGTGTAGGATTACCTATCATTGTAACATCTACAAAGCCACATTTAAATTTCCTTGTAGATACAGGTGCAAGCCATAATGTAATCTTCTCATTTGTATATGAAGGATTACTTGATTTCTTCACTAAACTTGGAACCGAAGGTACTACTTTTGGTATTGAGGGGAATATGATTAAAACCCAAGAAGTCAAAGCCGTGATTACATTTGGGGAGAAGCCATCTGAAACCGTATTCTCTGTTATTGAAGCCGATGAAGCTGTAAATCATTTGGAAGAATCCAATGGATTCCAACTTCATGGAATTCTCGGAGTGGATTTCCTTACCAAGAACAAATGGATTATTGATTTCGATAAACTCAAAATAACCTTACCAAGTGAATAAATTTGAAAACAACTACTTGATTATAACACCACCCATTAATTCACGGCTATATAGTGTCAAGAGATGTGACAATAAATGGGGTGTAGTAGATAACGGTAATAATGTCATTGTTCCTTTTGGTAAATATCGTTGGATTGGAGGTTTCCAAAATGGATTTGCCAAAGTAATATCCCACAAAGATACATCCTCTTCCAAAAACGTTATTAGGACATTGACTTTACCTGAGAAACCTGTATTGAATCTTGCAAAACAAGGAATAATAAATGAGTTAGGGGAAGAAGTCGTACCTCTGGAGTATAATGTATGGAAATTTTATGGAAAGGACTTTCCTTCAATTGTAATTGAAACAAACGCAGGTAATAAACATAAAATTCCCTATAATAGACTGAAGAATAATCCTTTGTCTGTCATAGCAAGACTACAAAGCATGAATAAAGCCGAAATCGTTAAAGAATGCAATGACACTTATGGACAAAACTATCATGAATTTTCAGGTAGTTATGCACAAGATGTCATGGGATATTCTGATGATGTGATAAATGAGGCTTTTGAAGGAGACCCCGATATGTATTGGAACATTGACTGACATCATTATCTGATAAGAATTAACTCACTAATGATATATGCATTTCTTTTGTTAATATAGGAGAAGTGCATACTTTTTTTATTAAATTATTATGGACGAATACATTAACAACTTGATTAGCAAATTAAATCCAAATATAAAAAATTTTATTGAAGAATTCGATTTAGATTTTGAAATTAAGGATTATAGTCATAAAGATGGCTATGAAATAAAACATAACAAACTGCTAGTATGGCATTTCGATGTTGGTATTACTAGTAAAGATTTATGTGAAATTCTTTTACAGAATCCTCAAATTGATACTCTTTTTTTAGGTAAAGGAGTTACCGATAATAATGATGGAAGGCAGATAAGAATGATTCATTATTTTTTGACATCTTCGCATAACATAATTCCGATAATAAATAATATAGAATTGGAGGATGAAAGCAACTATTATGTTGTTGATGGAATGCTTATTGACAAGAAAATGTATTCTGTAATTGACTATGCTTCTGGGAGAAAGAATAAATCCATTCATGTGCCAGATGGGATAATTGGACTTAAGGAACATTGTTTCAACTATAATGAGTATGTGGAGCGTATTGAAATTCCAACCTCTCTGAAATGTTTTGATGGACTGGAATCTCTTTCATATTTGAAGAAAATAGTTATGTATGGAAAACATGATTCAATATATTCTACAGAAGATAATGTGCTCTATAAGATGGCTGGAGATAATGACAGACGGATATTTTTTATTCCACCCTATCATGAAAGATACATGCCACAAATATCCATCAAGTCATCGCTTAATGACTTGTTCCAATCAATCTGTAAGGAAGCTGACAATGGAAGATGGAATAATATTTTATCTAAAAACTTTTATTATGATGAGGAATACAACAAGATATCAATAAAATACTATGGAGGATTCTATGAACAAGAATGGTTTATTGAATATAATCAATTGCCAACAGGAATTCGCTTAGGATATATATTCAGAGATGAGTGGCGAGAGTTCTGTGCCATGGAACTATCTTGCAAGCAAGAATGGTATGAGGATATAATCAGGCTTGACTGCAACAATTGTCCTAATTGGGGTAACTGTAAAAAGGTTTATAATAGTAATACAGCGTACATCAATAAGTTGGACTCAATGATGTGTGATGTTGTCGGCAATGATAGTTTAATGATTGGCAGTGATTATCTTTATTTATCCCTAGGATTGAAAGACTTTATTGCCAACCATGAGATTGTTATAAAATTCCTTGACTGCGTACTATCAATGAGAGAAAACCATCCGATAGTCAATACTCCTTTACAGCCATCGTTATTCCCTGAAATTTCAACAGAAGAACAAGAGAGTTCAAAGGACTTCCCCTTTTATTTTCGTCCCTGTGATTCTCCTTGCGGTTATGTCAAAGACTGTTCGGATGATGAAGAACCACCATTCTAAAGAATGAACATATAAAAATGACTTACCCTGCTTACCCGATATAGCGAGGTAAGCAAGGCAAGATATTTTGCATACTTATTTGGTTTTGATTAAGTATCCATATACACCATTCCTTTTCAGTCTCGGCACTTTCATCTCTCTTAGGACACGTCCAAGTTGCTGTATTGAAAGTGATTTATACCCTGTATTAAGAACTAACTGCTGATGTAATTGTGTTGTTGTCAAGAATTGTGAATCTTCATCGTGTAGATTGCATATCTTGAAGTAATTAACAAATGCCTCTTCCTCTACGGATATGTCCCTAAATTCCGCATTCATCTCATTCAGTATTTGGATTTCAGATTCATCAAACCAAAATTGAAAACCGGTCTGACACAGATACTTCACTTGAGCATACAACTGAGGTATTGGGATATTGTGTCTCAGATTTATCTCATGCACATCAAAACACAGAAAGCGTCTATTCCCTGTTAAGTCCTTGAGGAAGTGCTTCTTGTTGACAGTTCCTGCAAAAGAAGCCCTACGAAAATAATATTGCGTTATTGTCGTATAAGCTCTTCTCATCGCAGTGCCCTTCTGCGTCATAAGTTGTTTCACACTATCCATACTTTTATCAGAGAGATTTTCAAGCTCATCCATCAAAATCAGGACGCATTCAGCAATCTTGACCGAGACCTCCTTATCTTTAGTTTGGATATATCCCTCATGGATAAATTCTTGAAACTCATCGGGGATAATGGTATGAAACCATGTGGTTTTACCTATCCCTTGAGGCCCGGACAACACAATGGCAGTATGGTTAACCGCATTATCATCTAATAGCGATGCGGCAAGTGCCACGAGCCATTTTCTCAAACAGAAATCAAAATGTTCGGGTTGTGTTGTTGTTACGGATTTTGCAAGTTCACCGATGTAATCTGTTCCATCCCATTCGGGTAAGGCATCAAAATACGACCTATACACATCAAAACTCGGAACAAAATCTGAGAAAAGCAACATTCTCAGTGTATCCTTTGAGCACTTGATATTGTGCATTTTAATATCCCGGAGAATAGAGTTGAACTCGTAATCCTCCAGATAATGAAAGTCCGTATTGGGATCTGCTTTGTTTTTTACCAAAACCCTGTTTGTCACTTTATTGTGCTTGAATGCATAATGCGATGACAAGTACTGTTGGATTTGTTCAATCTCAGAACTGAATCCCTCTGTTGGAACGACTTCGTTCTTTAATGCGGCAGGCACACACATCGTGGATATAGGCATAACTGCTTCGTTCATACCATACCTCCTCTCGCCTCTATATGCGCCACGAGCATGGCGTGTGTCATATACAACCTTCCGCCGAAGTCAATAAGGCTGATTATACCTTTTGCCCTCCAATTAAAAAGTGTCCTCTTGGTTACTTTGAAGATTTTCTCCAAATCAACGAGGTCATAAAGGATGGAGGTGTCCTTTCCTAATTTTTCTGTAACTTGGCAGCTACCTGAGCTGATTACAGACGCATTAGGAGCGTATCCATGAAAGACTGTTTCATTTTTCATGTGTCTCCTTTTTTATTCGCGTATCATGACAGGCTGATACAAATGAATGTACCTATTGGCATTCACCCTGCCGTGAATGCTGATGCAAAGTTACTGCCAAAACAAAGGAAATTCCAAATCTTAAGCAGGGAAATTTGTGAAGTTTCCGCATTTTTCATACTTTTGCAGTGCATAAGGTCTTGATACCGAGATTGCAGAGTCCATTGGACTTTTCATTGGACATGAGTTTTTAAGCTGAGATAACTTACTGAATACAAAGGCAATATTCCTTTTGGTTCATGAGCCTCCAGCTCCACAATCAACACTGATTTTCAGTGATTTACAAGATTAACACCCAATTTTACACCCAAAAATGTAAGATTGGGTGTTGTTTATTGTTGGTCTAAGGTCTAATTGGAGAAAGACAAAAGGGAAGAAAATAAATATGGAATTTAAGCGAAATAATCAGCTGTATAAAAACATTTATAATCCTATATATAAGCGTTTTATTGCTGAGAGTCAGATTCTCATTGATTTCCTTAAATACCAATTTGGAGATTATTTTTGTTACTTGTTTTGATACTTTTATCGGATTTATTTACTACCTTTGCAATCGGATATAATGTACTGAAAAGCAATGGGTAGAAAAAGAACATCAAAAGTAGATAAAAGTCCGTACAAGTTACGCCGTCGCAAACTTGCGGACGGGCGCGAGTCGCTTTTCATAGACCATGCCATTAACGGAAAACATGAGTATGAGTTCCTTAAACTGTATCTTCTGCCCGAAGCAACCGAAAAGGCAAAGCGCGAGAATGCCAGAACACTGCGCAGGGCTGAGGAAATCATCATCGAAAAATGCAACGCCCATATACAAGGTATATCGGAGGCAATAGAGACACAAGACAAATCCGGAATCCTTCTATGTGATTATATCGACATCCTGATTTCCTATTATAAGGAGCGCGGTATGAATACCTACAAGGCTCTTGTCACGGCACGAAGAAATTTTGAAGTTTTCAGGCCGGGCACCAGACTGTGTGATGTGGATAAGAAATTCTGCATTGATTTCAAAGACTGGGTTTTATCTTATCGCAGTCCTAAAACCGGCAGGGTGCTGGCAAGGAAAACCGCTTTTGGATATTTCTGGCATCTTGCGGATATTCTCAACAACGCCATGCGTATGGGGTATATCAAGAGCAATCCGTGGACGCTTCTTAATACTGCCGACAAGATCACTGAACCGCAGTCCACTTGTAGTTTCCTCACTCTTGATGAGGTCGGCATACTGGAAGCCACACCATATAAACATGACCATATCAGACGGGCATTCCTGTTCTGCTGTTTCAGCGGGCTTCGTATTTCCGATATGCTGAATCTCCGGTGGCAAAATATTTCTAAAAGCGGAGAAACGGTAGTGTTGTCGTTTATAATGAAGAAGACAAGAAAGCATGTATCGGTTCCCCTCTCATCAAAAGCGGTGGAATATCTGCCGGAAAGGGGTGTCGCGCCATCTGACAGAGCTGTCTTTGATACTCTGCCGAGCAAGACCAGAATTGGGAAACATCTTAAAAAATGGACTAAACAAGCCGGTATAGGCAAGGAGATACATTTCCACATGTCAAGACATATCAAATTTTCTTTCTTGCTAAAATTCAAGCACTTGCAAATTTTTGCAGCTTGACAGGTAACGATTTAGAAAACAGCGAAATTCTGTGTTTCACTTCGTTTTGCAGTAATTCAAAAGAACGCTTTTCCTAAATGCAAAGGTAATATTATTTTTTGAATAATAAACCTTTGCAGATAGTCAAATTCAATAAAATCGGCTATGGTTGCTTGAATTTATATTTAAGTCCATACTCTTCAAGTTTACTGTATAGTGCCGACCTGCTTATTCCCAACAGTTCGGCGGCAAGGCTCCGATTGCCGTTCGCTTGTTTCAACGCACGCATTATCCGTTCCTTATCCTCTGCATCATTGCGCAGGGCGAAACTGACGGGTGAGGTCGGTTTCGTCACGGCAAGTTCCAGATGCTCTTTCGTTACAACACCTTCTTGCGCCTGCAATACCGCACCCATGATTTTCTGCCGAAGTTCCCGCACGTTGCCCGGCCATGTGTGGATCAGCAATGCTTTACGGGCTTCGGGACTGAATCCGCCCACATTACACTCCAGTTCCTTGTTGGCAATCTCACGGAAGAACTCTGCCAACGGCATAATGTCTTCCTGACAGTCACGCAACGACGGCACGCTTATCACGAAGTCGTGCAGACGGTAGAGTAAATCCTGCCGGAAACGCTTTTCACTCACTGCCGCCTCCAGATCCTCGTTGGTGGCGGCGATGATGCGGACATTGAAACTTCTGTCCGAATTGTCACCGACCGGGCGATAACGTCTCTCTTGTATGGCACGGAGCAACATCTGTTGGGTTTCCAACGCGAGGTTGCCCACCTCGTCCAGAAACAACGTGCCACCTTCCGCTTCATGGAAATACCCTTTCTTGGTGCTGTCTGCACCTGTAAACGCTCCCTTGACGTGTCCGAAGAATGCCGACGGCGCAAGTTCTTTTGAGAGTGAACCGCAGTCAACCGCCACGAAGGGTTTGCCCGCACGTTTGCTCTTGTCGTGTAGGTAATGGGCGATATGCTCCTTGCCCGTGCCGTTCTCTCCGAATATCATCACACTCATATCGGTAGCGGCTACCAACCTTATGCGATGCATGATTTTCTGAAAGGCGGAACCTTCACGGACGAACACGGGCATACGGCGGTGTCCCATCTGACGCTCCTTCTGTATGGAACGGAGAAGTGGAATGAGTTTGTCCTCTATCAGTTTTTTAGGTATATAGTCTATCGAACCGAGTTTCATGCTCTCCACGGCAGTATGTACTTCGGCATAGTCGGTCATGATGATGAACGGCTGCATCTTTCCTTCCTTGCGCATCCAACGCAGCATGTCTATACCGTTGCCGTCAGGCAGGCGCAGGTCGGCAACTACTATGTCATTATCCGTTGCCTGTTGCAGATGTTTCTTCGCTGTCGATAGGTGGTAAGCTTTCACGGTATGGTAGCCCTCCCGTGCCAGCAGGTTGCAGACATATTCGCAATACACGATGTTGTCCTCCACCACGATTATTCTGGTCTTATCCATTTTCGTATTTTCTCCTTTCCTCTTTTGCCAGCCGGATTATTTCCGCGCCCTTATTCAATACTGCGGTAACAGCATGGCTTAACTCACTTTCTTCCGGTATAGCCTTTCCATGAAGCAATCCGTAAAGTTCCCTCAGCGGTTGGTCGGCACGGAGTACCTCCCACGAGCTACGCAAGTGGTGTGTCAAGGCATCAAGTTCTTGCAGGTCGTTTCGCGTTGCCGCATCCTGCATCAAGCGCATTTCCTTTTCAGTTTCCGTTATCAGTTTCTCCAGCATGACGGCCTCATTGCCGTATGACAGCAAGGTGGATAAGTCCGGCTTTCCGTCCAGAGTTTCTTTTATGCCGCACTTGTCCGAGACCTCCATCAGCTCCGATATGGAGAACGGCTTGAACAGGCATCCGGCAAAGCCTTTTGCCAAAAGTTCCTCCGCATCGCAACTGCCCGAAGCGGTTGCCACGACCACGGGGATTATCTGTGAATTGCCCACGTTGGACGAACGCAGAAGTTCCAGCAACTCGAAACCGTTTATACCGGGCATATTCAAATCTGTCAGCAGCAGATTATATTCTTTCCGGCGTAGCATCTCCATCAGTTCCGCCGCATCGGTGCAAGTATCGCAGTGTATTCCCTCTTGGGCGTACATCTCTTTCTGCATCAGGAGCAACACCTCGTCATTGTCGATGGCGATGACATTGAGGTTTCTGTCTTTTCTGTGAATATACGTCTGTATTACTTGCTCCGGCACATCATCAGCTTTTTGCATCGGTATTTCCACCATGAAACGGCTTCCTTTCCCTTTTTCACTGTTCAGTCTGATTTTTCCATGAAGCATCGTCACGATATTATGAACGATGGCAAGTCCAAGTCCGAAACCGTCCTTTGCGGCGGCATTTGAGAGGCGTTCAAATGCGTCGAACACATGGTGCTGTTCCTCTTCGGTCATGCCCGTACCGGTGTCCTCGACGGTCAGTGTCAACACTCCGTTGGTATAGTCGGAAGTCAGTGACACACCACCTTTCTCTGTGAACTTGATGGCGTTTGACAGCAGGTTGTTACCGATTTGAACTATTCGCTCTTTGTCGGTCAATACAACAGCATCATTCCCGTTCTTCATGGTCAAGGACAGTCCCTTGTTCATGGCAACGGACATGAACTCCGTTTCAAGGATGTGCGTGATTGCTGAAATTCTGCAAGGTTGCATTTTGGGCTGTTCCTTGCCGTTATCCAAGCGGAAGAAGTCCAGCAGAGTGTTGAGCATAGCCCGCATACGGTCGGAGGATTGTTGTATGCTTTGAAGGAAATGCACATTGTTCCCATTGCTGCACTCTTTTTGCAACAGTTCGGCATAGCCTGTTATTGCCGTCAGCGGTGTACGCAACTCGTGGGTAATAGTATATACCGCTTTCTTTCGGGAGGTTATGAGTACCTCATTTTGTTGCACGGACTGTTCCAATTGCCCTATCAAATCCGTTGTCTGGCGTTTGTATCGTTTGATGCTCTTTGCATCATGGTGTATGATGATATAAGAAATGACCAACAGCAAAAGGACAAATCCCATCAAGCCGCCTATCTGCATAAATGATTTTTCACGCATGGCGGTTATCTCGGCTTCCCTGCTTTGTAAATCAGATTGTACCTTCTTTTCGATTTGGCAAATCAATCCTCGCAGTTGTCTGTTAAGTTCGGCATTACGAGCCGCAAGACTGTCGGCTTGTTCCGACAACCGACGGCTTTGTGCTTTCTGTTCGCTGACCATGTTTCTATCGGGAGAACGAAGCGTAGTCGTTGTTGTCAATGGCTTCGTTTTCTCTTTTTTACCGAATATGCCCAAGAATCCTTTGCGCTTCGGTTTCTTGGGCTGTTCCTGCACAATCTTCTGCACAATCACCGGTTCTTGGCTGGCTATCTTCCTGTTGATGGATTGTTGCTCATCCATTAACCGGACAATCTGGAATATCTGCCGTTCCTTATACTCCAAAAGACTGCGCACGCTGTCAACACGCTCAATTTTGTGAGTTACATTGAAACTGCATAATATACTGTCCAATGCAATACGTTGGGCATGGTAATTCTCCAAATCTGTTTCGTCCCAATCCAATATAGTTTCTCCCAACAAAGAGAACTCTATCAGTCGGATATGAATACGGTTTACATCCTTCCTGAATTCATTTATACGTCGATTGCCAACCTCCAATGCTTCCACTTCCTGCCATTCATGATGCCAAGTGTAGGCAATACATCCGATTAACAATGCAATAAGTGTATAGCCGAAAGCGACCGCTTTCTGAAGATGTTTCACTGTATGTTTACATCTATGATATTGACAGAAAAAAATTAATTATTTTGTTTTTCCAATTTTTGCAAATCCATTTGCATAGTTTCCTATAATATTGTGATTATCATCACAAATATATCCATTGAAGTAATATCCTATGAGTATTTTATTTTCGGTGAAAATATAGCCATTGGAATAGTTTCCAATCATTTTACCCTGGGTGTTAAATACATATCCATTTCGATAGGTAATCAGAGAAGTTTTATATGAGCATGAGTATAAGCATAAAACACTCAGAGTTAGCAACAATGTCCTCATATCATTTTTGAATTAGTATCTGAATCTTGATGTATCTATTCCTTTTATCTCCTTTTTCTTATATCCGCCAAAACAATAACTGAAATGCAAAGTAAATGAACGTGAATAAAATCCGCTGTTCATATCCAAGTGTTGCCCCTTAAAGCGGACTTTTGTTGCAGGCATTCCTGTATCAAATATGTCATTGCAACGGGCTGATAAACTCAATTTGTCATTTGCAAAATTCCATTTTAATCCGGCAGTGAGATTAAAAATAGATTCTATATCAAATGTCCCTTGTATGACAGGAGTCTGTACATTCCCTATCAACTCGAAAGATAAATTCTTGTTTACTTTAAACGTGTTATCCAATGTGCCGCTAAATACCCATTTCCTCCGATTGAAAGGAATGTCGAAAAAATCATCACAGCGTTGGTGCATTTGCATTCCGACTAAGGAGAATCGGGAATCCAGCCAGTTTCCTGCTTTAAAGGGTACTATGATATTTGCTCCCCATAGCTGCATATAGTTCCAGTTTGTATTTTTATAGATCAGTGCCAGCCTGTCGGTAGATTGATAGGCGGCTTGTGTGAAATAATCCGATGTATGCGTGAAAAACAGACTGAAAATATACTTCTTCATGAAGATATAACTTCCATTCAGATTATAATTCGTCATCGGCTTCAAATTCGGTGTACCCCACAATTCTGTATATCCATTAAGATAACTGACGGAAGACTGCATATCCCAATAACTTGGATAGGTTTTATCCGTAGATAATGACAATTGAAACAGATGTTCCGGTGTTTTAAAATAGGTCAATGATGCTTGTGGAAAGACTGCCCATTTATGATAATTGCCAATCGTATAATACTCTCCTGTAGCAGAAACGGATAAAGATGTACCTGTTGCATAGTTTTTGCTCAACGACACATAAAAACTGGCAGTTTGTTCTCTCAGATTGGAATATGTATTTTGTGTTTGAATGTCACCTGTCACTTTATCGTAAGTTTGGAAATCAAGATCTTTGGCAAATCGATAGGAAACTCCATAACCCAAATTCCATCCTTTGGATAAAGAGTGTTTCCCGTCTACATAAATAGAATAGCGGTCTATCTTTTGTCCGCCAACCATAGAGAAACTACTCTGATTTCCATTTTGATAATCAGTATGTAAACATTGATTATTATTGGAAGTATAATAGGTATAGTCACCTCCTATTTCAAGACCGAATCCTGAATGATATTGCAATGTGACATTGTGCATTTGATTGTCAATATATTTATCAACATTACCGGTTTGGTAATTGCCTGATGTCCGGCTGTTATTATATTGGTCAGGGGTATAACTACCTGTGTAGGCAATATTGATATTGTTTTTATCGTTGAAATTATATTCAAAAGCGGCTCTAAGGTCATGCTTCCAATACTTGCTGCGCAACTGTTCATTTTGTGTGATAGAATGGAGTTCTTCTTTTAGCGTATGCTTGGAATCAAGGTCTATGTACTCCATTTTTTTTACGTTATTTACTCCATACATTACATCAAAAGCCATTTTAGGAGTTGACAACCGAAAGTTCCCGTTCATTCCCCCGTCATTGAAGTATTGGTTTTTATAGTCAGCACTTATCTCACCCTGAAAAGAGTAGTCGTTTGAACGCTTTAAAACAACATTAATAGCCGCGCCCCGTACATGATATTCAGGAGGCGCACTGTACATCACTTCCACTTTTTCCACACGATTAACCGGAGTATTGCGCAAAATCGTTTCAAGTTGTCCGGCATCCATTGTTGTTGGTTTGCCATTTAGAATAATCGTCAGTTTCCCGGCTCCTGCCAAAGTCAGTATTCCTCTCTCTTCTTGTACTCCCGGTATCTTTGTCAATGCTTCATAAGCATTGTTTACAAGTTGATTTTGGGTAAGGACAGCAAGATTATACCCTAAAAGTCCATTCTTCACTTTAACAAAAGGACGTTCTGCCTTTATAATAATTTCATCCAAAGCATAGTCTTTAGGTTGAAGTTGAATAGTTCCGACATCATTTCCCTTACCTGCCATTTGTTTGGTTTCATATAAAATGTGTTGTATTATCAAACGGTATTCTTCCTGTTGGCTATTAAAAACGAATATACCGTCAGTATTAGAGATGGATGCGGCTATATAGGTCGAATCCATCGCTTGCAGAATAATAGTCGCTCCGTCTATCGGTAGTTGTTCGGCATCTATTATTTTACCGCTAATCATTTGCCCATAAACAGTCGTTTGGGAGCAAACGAACGATAGGAAGAAAAATGTAAGTACTTTAATTTTGCGTAACTGCATCATACGAATTCAGTTGATTACAAGAAATCTATCAATCCAATATGTATTTCGGAATGGATACAAAGCTTATTATTCCTCTTATTCGATAGTCTGTATCAGGAACGGTCAATATCATAGTCATATCTATGGGAGCAGGTGATTTGGTCAAAGCATTGTTTATAAGCCTTTCCCAATCGACGCCTAAGTAGGCTTGAATGACTTGTAGCACGTACGAAGAACTGGCTTCTTCGCCATACAGTTCTATTTGGAAATCATAGAACTTCGACGCAGTAGTTCCAGCATCAGCGGGATTGTGTTTGTATAAGCGTAAGTTGGGAATAGCGTATTTAGTGGGTGCCGCACCTGTGTCGGCATTCTGCGTGATGAAGAACTCGTAACCGCTGTCTTTTAGTATAGGCTTGTTATATATGTTATCTTGGTCGAACAGATAGTAGTCCTGAGCTTGATTGTTCACTAAAAAGAGTGTGGTGCCTGCCGGCAATATCGGGTAGTTGCTGTCATTGATAACGTATGCAAGGTAGCAATCTGTTACTTTCACTTCAATAGTTTCTTTATCTCCTGTCACATTGTCTATAATGGACAGCATGGTACTTCCTTTCTGTTTTCCGAACAAAGAGACAACACCTCCCGGCTTGTCTGCATATAACTTGCCATTATAAGTGGCTTGCAAAATATTTTCATCTTCTATCGCCAAACTAATATCCCCACTACCATTTGTTATGTAGATGCTGTTAGTTTCTTGTCCTAATCTTACCTCATAGTAAGTATCTCCAAGACAGAACGGAGTAATCGCTTCATTTTCGTTATTATCATCACTGCAACTTGTCAGTGACCATATGCTTAGCAGCAATGCTATATGCCAGAATTTAAGTTGGTTCATATTACTTTTTTTGGTTGTTATAATCAGTGCAAAGTTACGGGCATTAAACGAAACAACTCTCAAACTAAGTTGAGAGTTGCACAGAAGGGTATTTTTTCGGAGATGCTATTTCTCTCCAAAAGTAATCTCCTTGCGAATACGGCTAAGATATGTTGGCGTTATTTGCAGATAAGATGCCAATTCTTTAAGTGTGATGTTTTGCAGTATATCAGGGCAACACCTTAATAAATGGATATAATGTTCCTTTGCAGACAGACGATACATATTCAGAAAACTATCGTATGCCTGAATGAAAAATCCGTCCGATATAGCACTATGCAGCTTAGGTTCTTTCTCGAATAGTTCATCCACAATGTTTCGGTTACATACATAAACTTCAGAATCCTTTGCCGCTATAATATCTGCTGCAACAGGAGTATTCATCACCAGACTTGAATAATCACCTATCGGAGTATCACAAAATGAAAATCCGGTAATATGAATATTACCCTCTGAGTCTATCACAGAATACTTGAAATATCCGTGTTTAATGAATCCCCATACACATTTTGTGGTTTCTCCACGATGAAGAAAATATTCACCTTTTTTGTATGAGCGTAACTTACCCTCTTTGGTGCATAGTTCGCGCCAAAAGTTCAAATCAATTTTATCTATATAGAGATTGAATTTATCCATATAATAGTCTGTATGACATCTATTTGCAAAGGTAGTGATTTTATTTCAAACTATCTATAACATAACATGTAAATGAAGCCATTCAGACTACAATTCACTCTAAATGGCTTCTTGGGACTATTAAAATTTTACATTTTCATTCCTATCGGTCGGTTCTCATCCTTGACATACAGCCCCGGACGCACGATTGTGACATGGTCGGCAATGAAATTGCCCGTGGGAATTCGTTCACTTGCCGGACTGCTTATCAAAGGAGCATTATGCCATGGAATCGTCCCATCTTTGTTGCCACTTAGCCTCCATCTCCCTCGAAAGCTCCACAATCTCCCGGCTCAGTTTCACGAGGTCGATGGTACACTTCTCCAGCTTGTAGAGCAACACCATCGCCTTTTTCTCCGAAAAGTGGATGCGCAGCTCTTTAACGACCTGATTGTAGTTCGTGCCTATGCAGCGGAACTGGACATGGAAATCGTACAACCGTCCGCGACAGCAGGTATAGCTTAAAAAAATAGCCGTCCAGGTTTTGGGCGGCTATTTTTGTGAGAGTTTCCAGCGGTCGGGAAGCAGGTCGCGGTATTTTTCGATCGGGGTGTTTGGCGGCCATGCGGCACATCGGTCGATTATGTCGCAGAAGTAGTCGAAGACGTTGACTCCGCAGCGGTGGCAGGTGATCGCAAGAGAGTGGTACAGGGCGGCGGCTTCGGCTCCGGAGTGGGAGCCGATTGTAAGTCGGCGACGGGTCAGGGATATGTAGCGGTTGATTCGCTCGACTTCGTTGTTGTCGAGTCTGTAGGTGGGTGAGGCAAAGATGCGTGGTATCTCGTCCCATTGTTTGAGTGCATGTTCGGTGGCGGCGAGCAGCGGGTCGTCGGGTGGCACGCCGATGCGGTCTTTGACTGCTGTCAGTCTCATGCGGATTTTCTCGAGCATCACCTTGGAGTATCGTTGTCTCCACTCAAGGTGCTTTCCCGCCGTCCATCCGTCTTTGCCTATGCGGTGCTGATGCTCGAAGTGGTAAAGGAGTCCGAAGAGCTTTGCTATTTCCTGCGCCTTTGGATTGTCTTTCAGATCGAGAAACTTTCGCTTGATGTGCTGCAGGCATGGCAAGCGTTTTATCCCGCTCATCCCACCGATTCCGATATGCCGGTATCCCGAGTAATAGTCGCACTGGAAGGCTCCGTTGAAGCCTTTTATGTGTTGCTCGAAGACTTCGGCCGAGCGGGAGCCGTCGTCATAGAAGAAGTACACAAGCCCGGTTGTCATGCCGACGAACACCCATATGTAGCCTTTCTTGATCTTTCTTCCCGAAGGAGTTGCCACCTGCAGCCGCACTTTCTGATAGGTCTCGTCACCGCAGATATAATTGTCCGCGACTATTGCCTGACCCAGCGCCTTGTATAGATTTTCCAGATGTACCCTTACCTTACTTACGAGCTTCTGTGCGGTGCCTTTGTCAAGGTCGAAGCCGTGGGCACGGAAGTATTCGACAGCATTTTCAAGTGGCATGCAGTGGAGATAGCGTAGCTCGGCGAGTCCGGCTATGAAGGAAGATGTATACTGCGAGTTAAGCAGCGGTGTGGCGGGTGCGGAACCTTTGTATATTTTCTCGTCCTGCACGTATTTTCTGACCTTGTAGATAATTTTTTTGAAGCGCATCGGCTCCATGACGTAGCGCACGACATCGCACTCGCCGATAAACGTCGCCGCCTCGGGATTGAAGTCCGGACTGTCAGGCTCCACTATAATGGTCTCCACCTCACACTCCGGATGCGTCTTCCTTTTGGCGCCGTTGTTGGTACGTTTCTTCTCTGGCTTCTGCTGTCGAGTTTCGGATGTGGCAGGAGTCGTCACCGGTTTCTTCTGACGCTCCGACGGCGAGCCCTGCAGACGCTGCACTGCCTGACGCGCGGCTTTCTCTTTGCTCAGTTCCGCACTTTTGCCTTTCATAGCCTCCTCCATTGAGGCCATTTGCTTGCGCAGTTCATCTACAGTCGCCACAAGCTTCTCGTTGGTCGACTGCAGCTTTTCATTGGATAAAGTAAGCGAGCTGACAGAGGCCAACGCCTCGTCGAGCCGCCCTTGAAGGAACTCGATCTGACGTTGCAGAAACTCTATCAACTCGTTCTTTTTCATGGTGTAAAGTTACAAAAAATATCTGACATTTGCAACTTTCCACGCCATTTATTTATTTGATTAACAAATTATTAAGCCTTATTTTACGGCCATTCTGAAGCGATTTTCGACCATCACCTTCACAGGCGTGAGGCCCCTCATCAGCATATAGAAATCGTCCCATTGGAGCCTGCGCACGCCGTCATCGCCCTTTTTGAGCACCTCCCGGAAACGGCCTCGCGACAGTCTTTTTGTGTACATCAAAAATCCGTCGCCATCCCATTTCAACGCCTTCATGGTCTTGCGGTCCTTTGAGAAAAACACATACACATCGCCCGATGCCGGAGAATGCCCCTTCCACGACCACACCATCTGGGCCAGACCCCGGATGCCGTAGCGCATCGATACCGGCTGCCGGCATACCCAGAGCCGCATATCCGCCTCAAGACTCCACATCACTCCTGCGTGTCATGACATCCACCAGAAGCGCCAGCCCCTCCGCGCTTATCTCTCCCAGACTCACGCCTCGGCCCCAACCGAGTTCGATGTGCACGTCACGCACGACACTGGTGGCACCGACATCCCGGCTCTCATCCGCAACCTGAATACCGGGAACCTTAACCTCCCGGAATAACGGCCCGCCACCTTCCCGCGACGAATCCGGTCTCTCCGGCAGACTGCGTTGATAATCGCTTATGCTGATTTTGCGGCGCCGAAGCCACTCATAAAGCCGCTGGACGTTGACGCCGGTACCGGCACAGAAACGGTTCAATGCGATATAGCCGTCTGTCTCGCATTGATTCTTGTAACGCGTCCATGTCTCTGAATAGACATCGGACAAAGACTTGTTATAACCCATGATTCTTTTTGTCGACAAAGATACAACTCTCTTTCGGAGTTCGTCAATATGCTATCGCGGATGGTTGTACTGGAAATCCGACAGCTTGGTGTAGTAGTCCAGCATCGTCTTGTCCACCTTCAGCACCTTGAACTTCTGTCCGAAGAAGTGCGCTTTTAGAAAGACTGCTTTCGCATACACGTTCGATTCCTCGTACATCGTCAGGAACCTGTTCCATTCCACATCGTCGAAGCGCACCATCACGCAGTGCGTCTTCGGGTTCAACTTGGGATTTCTCCCGTACTTAGTCTTCTTTTTCATACTTCTTAATTCTTTTAATTTTATGGCTTGTCTATTGCTTAATCTTTGATTAAAGAACCCCGAAATTATCCGACTGCGGAGGATAATTCTGCCCACGGCGGTGAAGGCATTTTCAGTTACTTAGAATTATTCGGGTAACTGAAAATATACCTTGCTGTGTCTTTGAGGACACAAAAATCCTCCGCCTGTCGGATTTGTTTCCGGGTGTACTCACTCATCTTGGGTATCGGTTAAGCCGATGAAGTGTATTCACCAGCCCAACCGACTTTCTGTAATCCCGTCAGAGCTTGCGCCACTGCTCGATGTCGTTCCGATAGGTGTCGAGGTGCAGGCGGACGAGGTTTTCAATCAGCCCCGATGCGCTCATGCCCTTTCCTCCGAGGAAGCGGACAACCCTGTCGAGTTCGTCACGCACCGTCTCGCTGACGAACACGGGCTTGCGGTTGACAAGTTTCGGGACTTTCAAGTAGGTGGCGCGGTACTCCTCCAACGACAACCTGCGCTGCTTGCTGCTGACACGCTTCTGCAGCATTGCCGTTTTCTCGACCGCCTCACTTGACGGTTCATCCGCCATAGCGGTCTCCGTTTCCTCCGTAACGATATTGCCGGGCAGTTCCAGCTCATCCGGCTCCAGACCGATACGTCTGTAGATGTCATTCATCGACTTGGGAGTGTAGGATTCCCTGCGTCCCATCTTTTCCACGATTTCACGAGCCTGCTGCTCTGTAATGTTTGGTTCTCTCTTCATTGTAAAAAACAAATTGATTAAGTTATTAACTGTGGTCTTGGTAAACACCTTGACCGATTATCGGGAGCAAAGTAAGGTGCTTTAATACAGTCAGTCAAGCACTTGGATTCTCTTAGGCAATTTTGTGTGGTTTTGCATTATGGCGGTTGATAAAGCGGTGAGGACTTCACCGTTTTGCCGGATGTATATGCCCGAAAGGGCAAAGACTCAATTGTAGGCGAATTTGAATTAAGTCCTTATTTTTCCCCTTGCCACCTTCTATGTTGTATTCCAAAATTCTCGTTGAGATTTAGAAAAGATTAACGTTAAAAATCAATTGCTTATGTTTCTGTGCCAATTGTGTAGGCACAAAAGAGTCATGATCGAGGCCTCTGCCCCAATCAAATAACCGGCAATCGGTTAGAGCCCGAAATGCCTTGTAGTTAAAAAAGTCCTATCAGGCAAACTTCTATCAGTCACGCCCCATCGGGCTGACAGTTTACTTATTCAGCATAATAGGAAAGACGCCACAACCTTTCTTTTAGATGCAGCCAAGGCTCATCAAGGAGGCGAGAGTAGCCGTCTTACTGTATTTGCCTATAAGACTTTTGAGTGTCGCATTATCTAACGGCATTCATATCTGCGGTTTGATTTCAGTACGGAAAATATTATGTTGGAGAGCTTGCGGGCTATCCGGATTATGGCTTCCTGCGACTTCATTCCGCGGGTGCACAATGCGCCGAACTTTGCGGAGAGTTCCGCGTCGTGCCGTATGGCTATCCATGAGGCCTCGACTATTTTTGGACCGAGGAATTTGTTTCCCCGGAAAGTCTTCTCACCGACGTATTCCTTGTCGCCGCTTGACGACATCATCGGCACGAGTCCGAGGAACGATGCGAACTGGCGCTGGTTACTGAAGCGACCGATGTCGTCAATCTCGGTAAGCAGGCTCATGGCAATTGTCGAACCAATGCCTGGAACCGACATCAGGATGCCGTATTTCTCGGCATACCTGTCGCTGCGCGCCAGCGAGCGCAATCTGCGGTTCACATCAAGGAGGCGTTCCCTGTAATGGAGTACCTCGGCAATGAGCAGGTCAAGCGAGACCCGTGTGTCGGAGAGCAACCGCACGTCATTCTGCAACCACGTTATGAAACTTCTTGTCCAGTGGCGGTTGCTTCGGAAATATTCTTCGGGGTACTCCACGCCGTTGTTGTACAGCAGATGCTTGATTCTGGATTTTATGCCGCCGGAAAGCTTCACAATAGTGGCGCGGTGGCGTACCAGCGCACGGTCATCGAGGCTGTCCTTCGAGTGAATGTACACACTGCCGAGCTCACCGCGCATAAGGGCTTTGGCCAGCTTTTTTGAATCCACCGGGTCTGACTTCGAGACCTTTTCCTTCTGGGTGGTCGGAACGTCAGCCGCATGTACCACGGTGCATTTTATACCAAGCTCAGTCAGGGCATAATAGGTCGAGAAGCCCGAAAACCCCGTCTCGTAGGCTGCATGGTAGCTACCGTTAGGATAATGCTTGTTCAAATGTTCAAAGAGCTCTTTGGCCGAAGCCTTTTGAGTATGAGTGCGCATAAAACCAGAGGGGGTGAGCACCGTGACACTCCATGTTCTCAGATGGACGTCGATACCAATAGAGATATTTTGTCCGCTGAAATCTTTTTTGTTACTTTGTACCATAGACGTATCGGTTTTGCTGTTAATGTATTTTGCTTTTACAAATTTACATGCAATTGCCCTTACGTCTATCTTTTCTCCTCACTCCTCTCGGGGAAGCCTTAGCGGCAAGGGGGCAGACAGCCCCCGTTGAGCGCCCCGTCAGCTAATCTGATGCAAACATAGTGACTTTCTATTTTTTAGAATTAAGAAGATAACCGCTGCCTCCAGCCAATGCCAACCTCTACCACCCTGTGCCACTTGCTGCCAGACCTGATTGAAACCATTGCCGGATGCCGGATTATGTATTTCTTTGCAGGAGAAGGAATGATAGCCGCCAAAGGGAAGTCAGCATCCCGGACAATGACTGCCGTATCAGCGCAACACGCTTCCACTTTCGGGGAACCTATTGTCAGGTAACGGATTATATATTCCTTTGCGGCAAAAGAAACAGTAACAACTAAAAGAAAGACAATATGGAAATCGTATCAATCGAGAGAAAGACCTTCGAGGAACTGGTCGCCAAGTTCGACCGCTTCGTCAGCCGTATGGATGCCATCTGCCATCGTCACGGCGAAAAGAAAATGAGCGAGTGGATGGACAATCAGGACGTGTGCCGGATGCTCAACATCAGCCCCCGAACCTTGCAGACGCTTCGGGACAACGGCACGTTGGCTTATTCGCAGATAAACCACAAGACCTATTACCGTCCCGAAGACGTGCAACGCATCGTTTCCATCGTGGAGGACAGGCGAAAAGAAGCAAAGTTCAAAGGCAGAACAATCTGATAACCGAATAGAGTAATAACAATAATTCCACTAAATCCAAAGTAATATGAACGAACTGATTAACAAAGACAACGAGTGGATAATCCACTTCTTGGGCAGCCTTGACCGTCTGCTGGACAACGTAGAGCATCTGACCGCAAACTACCGCCCGACACTGAACGGGGAGCGTTTCTTCACAGACAAGGAAGTGTCGGCACGGTTGAAAGTGAGCCGCCGGACGCTTCAGGACTACCGCAACGAGGGACGTATAGCCTACATTCAGTTGGGCGGCAAAATCCTCTACCGTGAATCCGACATCGAAAGGATGCTGGCTGACGGCTACCAATCCGCCTACCGACTGAAGGCAACCTGATTTTCTTGAAGGAGCGCAGTTTGCCGTCTGCCCTATGTTTGCGGCAGCAATGGAACTTCGGCAAAAAGACAAAAGGAACGGCTTACAGATGAAGCATCAATGTTTAGCTTCGTCTGTAAGCCGTTCCTCTATTTCTTCTGATTTCCCGCCAGTCGCTTGTTTCCGTTGCCGGATGCCTTTCAAGCGTGTGGATGGCAGTGGCAAGGTTTTCGGGCGGAATACGCTCAAACCCGTTTGAGGAAGATTCTGCCTGAAACGGCTCTGCCGCCTGACCTTGCCAATGCCGTCAAAGCCACACGCTACCTTTGCATCCGAGCATCGGGAACAGGTGGCTGACGGGATGAACCTCAACTATACCATAGGTTACTGCCCTTACCGCAAGAGAAGAACAATGTTGTCGGACTTCCTTTCTTGGAGGCGCAGATTTCATTTATTACGAACCGTCTGAACTGAAAACTTTCTTTACTGCATATCCTGAATGCAATGGCTATAATCATTTCAAGGTTATACACATCATAGCTGATGCCGTCAGTTTGCTTGATATACTTCATTGTATAAGTTTCACTCAATTCCTTGTTCTTGTAGATTGCCCGTATCGCCTTGCGGATGTCGCACGAGAACACCCCAAACAGGTCGGCTATCTCAAACTGGGTCATCCACACGGGGGCAGTTGGTACGGTGACCACCCCCGTTTCACTGATTGTTATTATTCCTCTGTTCATAATTCATCTATTTTATAATGGTTATTTACTATTCTCTTTCTTTTCGCCAGCCGATATTTTCTTTCTCCGCTCCATCAGTTTGTCCATATCCTTGGAGATTTTATCGTCTGTTATCCGTGCATATCCCTGTGTCGTCCTGATATTGGAGTGTCCCATCATCTTGGCGATGCTCTCAATGGGTATGTCCGCTGAAATCAGGAAAGTGCCGAAGCTGTGCCGACTTTGATGATAGGTCAAGTTATCCTCTTTTCCTATGGTTATTCCCAACTCGTGAACCTCAAACCATAGGGCATCACGGTTGGGAAGAGGAAACACGGGCTTCTCATCATCAGTTGTGTTATACAGCGACAATATCTGTTCCGCTATGGGATGTAAGGGTATGAACGCCTCCACTTTTGTCTTCTTGCGGTTGATGCGGATGTAGCGTCTGCCCTCCGCATTCGTCCCGATATGATGGGGATGCAGCAGTTGTATGTCTGCATACGCCAGTCCGGTCAGGGTCGAGAAGATGAAAGCCCGTCTTGCCAGTTCCATCCGCTTGTCATACATCGGTGTGGAAAGTATCTTCTTGAACTCATCACGGCTGATGTACCTGTGTCTTGCCTCAGGTTTCGTTTCATATTCCAAATCCTCGCAGGGGTTCACACGGATAATCTCCTTATCGACTGCAAGGTACAATAATCGGTTCAGCCAACGCAGACAATGGTTTGTTTGGGAAACTCCGAAGTTCTTGCATTTCTTCAAATGGGCTTTGTAGGACTTGCCGAAATCCTCCGTCACTTCTTCAAGAGGAATGTCCTTTTTCCCGGTTGACGCTATAAAGTCCGTCAGGTACTTCTGGTAGTACATTGAAGCCCGATAGGAAGAAGTGGAATCAATCTCTTCGGAATGTTTCTTCAACCGCTCACGTTCCCATTCTCCCATTTGCAATAAGGTAGTCGGATGAATGTTGTTCAAGGATATGTGGTTTTTCAGCATTTCGGCACTGACCACGCCTTGCGATTTCAGTATCTCGGTGTAGGCTTCTTCCGTCAGACGCAGGTATTCCCGTAAACGGTTGTTCTCCCTGATAATCTTTATCTCATTCTTCCTGCCGTTCCAGTCTTCTGGGCGGCAATAGATACCTGTGCTTATGACTGTCTGCTTGCCGTCAATGGTTATACGGCAAAGTACGGCGGTCGTACCGTCAGTCTTGACTTTGCTGCGGTTGATATAGGGCAATAGTGAAAAAGTGCTTCGCATATTGTTGTTGGGTTTATAGGGTGAGTTTGAAATCTTGGGTTGCTTCTATGAACTTGTCCATATCCTCGAACAGTTTTTTCGGGCTGACACGGGCATATACCTGAGTGGTGGAAATATCGGAGTGTCCCAACATCCGGCTGATGGTCTCGATAGGCACACCCGCTTCGAGCGTGATTAACGAGGCGAAACTATGCCTCGCCTGATGATAGCACAAGTCGTCCTTGATGCCAGCCAGTGCAGCTAACGCCTTCATGTGCCTTCTGAGATTTGACCAGCGCAGTAAAGGAAACAGGGTGTCCCTTTCCTCACTGTGATACTTCTCAATCAGATCAATCGCTTCCGGCAACAGTTTTACACTGGCACGAAGTTCGTTTTTCTTTCTCCGATACTTCAACCACAAAGCCCCGTCCTCATCCGTACATAGGTTCTCACGGGTAATTGAGACAACATCTGCATAACAGACCCCGGTGTAACACCCGAAGAGAAACATATCCCTTGCCAATATGTGGGATTTACGGTAAGCAGGTATTTCCACATCACGGATTTTTTCAAACGATTCACGGCTCAATGCCCGTGGGGTTTTATCTGACTGCTTAGGCAGGGTGAAATGCTGGAAGTGGCTCCTGTCTGCATAGCCCTCCTTGTATGCCAGACGGCATATCTTCTTCAAGATGGCAAGATGGTGGCGAACGGTATCTATCGCATATCCCTTGTTTTCCATAGCGAATGCCTGATAGTCGTGGATGAACTGCTCCGTCAGTTGCCCGAATGCCAAATCCTTGACCTTGTACTGATGTTCGATGAATTCACCGAGTGTCAGGCGCATATAGTGATAACCGGGATAAGTCCCTTTCGCCCGGTCAATGCCGATACGGGCTTTGAGGTCGTCACAGATAACGTCCGTCATTTTCATAAGGGTCATCTGTGTTTCCATGCTGCCTTGAAAATGGTTTTTCACATCGGTTGCATCAAAATCCACTTTACGGCTCATCAGATTATCGAAAGCGTTATTCACCGCCAACAGCAACTTTTCAATCTTGGCATTGATTTCCACCGCCTCCTTGCTCTTGCCGTTCAGACGGCTTTCACGGGGATTCCACAGTTCGGGGGTACAGGACAGCTTGCATCCGAACTGCGCCATCGTGCGGTTCACCGTGATGCGTCCCATGATGGGAGCCTTGCCCGACTTGTCCAGTCCGCTCTTTTTGAGGTAGAGCAGCACCTTGAATTTTTCTACTTTCATACGCTTATATTTTTAAGTGCAAATTTACTTGCCATATAAGCGTTCCTTGATATGCAAAACACTGTGTATGAGTGCAAACAAAACGGTGAGGATTTCTTTTTATCGCTTTCTGTTACCTATTCCCGTTTCGGTAACAGCCCGGCTAACGGTTTGGTAACTGAACAACCTCAATATTCCGTTGTGGTTTGCATTTTCTCAACTTGGCAGAATACTGAAATGTCGCTTATTTCTAACGGTTTACGTTTAATTTTTACCTGTTCGCTGTCGCTTGCTTTGCCGTGTATATTCCACATGTCGCGCCATACGTTCGGAACAATGCTGATGACTGCCGGGGTTGACCTCTATACGGCAAGCAAGATGATGGGACATTCCGATGTGCGCGCGACCCAGGTTTACGCAAAAATTATCGACAGTAAAAAAGTCGAGGCGATGAATCTCCTTGACAAGGTTTTATAAATGACAAAACTAAATAATATGACCTCTCCCAAAAAGAAAACAAAACTCAAAGAACCTGTCAGAGTGCGCACCAAGAAACTCGCTGACGGTTCAGAATCCTTCTATCTTGACATATATGTCAATGGGAAACGTAGTTATGAGTTTCTTAAACTCTATCTGCTTCCTGAAGTCAGCGCGAAAGTCAAGGAGCAGAACAGGGCGACCCGTGCCGCAGTGGAAGCCATAAAATCCCAGCGTATAATAGACATAACCAACGGAAAGGCCGGAATAAGGCGCAATGCCGGGTGGCAGAAACTTCTGCTGACGGACTGGCTCGACAAATTCAAGGCCGCGCAGGAACGCAAGGGCATACGCAATATAGCACTTTTGGGCAGTGTTATTAAAGTCGTGACACTGTACGGCAAAAAGACCCGCATGGGTGATATAGACAAGAAATGGGCACTCGGCTTCATCGACTGGCTGCAGAACTCATACAACAGGCAGAACAAGGTGAGCGAGGGAATTAGGAACAGTGCATACGCGCCAAAGGAAGGCCGTATATCGCAAGGCACGGCGGTGAGCTATATCTCCCAGCTTTCGATTGCGCTCAATGCCGCTGTCCGTGCGGAAGTACTCGGCGAAAATCCGTTCATGCTGCTTTCTGCGGCAGAACGTGTGAAAAAGCCCGAATCACAACGACAGTTCCTGACGATTGAAGAATTAAAGAAAATCACAGCCACCGATTGCTATAATCCGGTTGTGAAACAGGCATACCTGTTTTCATGCTATTGCGGACTTAGAATGAGCGACATTTACGCCTTGAAATGGAAAGATGTGCAGATGAATGACGGCAGATACCTGCTGTCGGTTGTAATGAAGAAGACATCGACACCTGTTTATATCCCGCTTTCCAACAATGCGCTCGCATGGCTTCCTGAAAGAAATGAAGATGAAAACTCTCCCATTTTCTCAGGGCTGCCGTCTCTGATGACAATCAACAAGATTCTCAAGGTTTGGGCAAAATCCGCCGGAATAGACAAACATCTGACTTTTCACACATCCCGCCATACATTCGGAACACTCATGATGACCGTAGGAGCAGACCTTTATACGACCTGTAAGCTGATGGGGCATTCCGATGTCCGCACAACGCAGATTTACGCAAAAATTGTTGACAGTAAGAAGATTGAGGCTGTCAACCTCGTTGACAAGATGTTTGAGAAGAGAAATGAAAAAGAAGAAAACGACTAAAAATGTCATTGTCTGACAGTAAGTTACATTTGCACAAGGCTAACATTTTGAGAATCGTGCCAAACACAGTCTAAAACATTTTGAGAATCGTGTGAGATTGATTATCTTTGCACCTGTTAAACAATGGCTATTACATGATATTCAAGCGAAAGATATACCGGGAACTGCAACAATGGAAAGAATCGGACAACGGTTCCACAGCCTTGTTGATAAAAGGCGCGCGACGGGTCGGAAAGTCAACGATTGCCGAGGAATTTGCACGCGCCGAGTATGACAGTTACATACTGATTGATTTTGTCGAGTGCAGCGACGAGGTACGGGATTTGTTCAATGACGTGTCAAACCTCGATTTCATATTCATGCGCCTGCAGATGATATATCATGTTGAGCTGATTGAACGGAAGTCTGTCATCATCTTCGATGAGGTGCAGAACTGCCCCAAGGCACGACAGGCCATAAAATATCTCGTTAAAGACCGTCGTTATGACTATATTGAGACCGGCTCGCTGATTTCTATAAGGAAAAATGTTGATGGGATACTGATACCCAGCGAGGAACTTACGGTCAATATGTACCCGATGGATTACGAGGAGTTCAAGTGGGCTTTAGGTGACAGAGTGTCCGTACCTATGCTTGAGGAATGTTTCAGAGACCGAAAATCTCTTGGGGATGTAGCCAACCGCTCACTCATGCGCGATTTCCGGCTGTATATGCTTGTGGGAGGTATGCCGCAGGCCGTCGCCACTTATATAGAGACGAACAATATGGAGAAGGTCGATCGCACGAAACGGGGAATAATCACTCTCTATGAAAACGACTTCAACCGCATAGACCCATCCGGCAACGCATCGCTGCTGTTCCATAACATTCCGTCGGAATTGACACGCAATTCAAACCGTTATATGGCGTGGAGTTCAACAGGCGGGGCAAGAAGTCACGAGCTTGCGGACGTGCTGTCGGAAATGAAGGAGTCAATGACGGTCAATATGTCATACCATGCCAACGATCCGGGTGCCGGGATGTCGTTGCACCATGACACAAGCCGTTTCAAGATGTTTGTCGGTGACACCGGACTTTTCGTAACACTTGCATTTTGGGATAAAAAATTCACACAGAATGTAATATATGAAAAACTGCTGAGCAACAAACTCAGTGCCGACCTCGGCTATGTTTACGAGAATGTGGTGGCGCAGATACTTAAGGCCGCAGGCCACGAACTGCACTACTATACATTTCCGACAGAGAGCGGAAAACACAATTACGAGGTTGATTTCTTGATTTCAGACGGAGACAAGGTTAGCCCAATCGAGGTGAAATCGTCCGGTTACAAGGCTCATGCCTCATTGGATGCTTTCTGCTCTAAATTTTCGTCAAGAATTAAAAATGAATATCTTGTATATACGAAAGATATGCGCAAGGATGGCACTGTATTGTGTCTCCCGGTATATATGACAATGTTTTTATGAAGAAATCTATAAATATCGCAAACCGGCTCGATGAAGTCAATGGGATTGTTGCCGCTTGCAATGGTAGTACGATGTCTTTTGAACAGGCGTATGAGCTTGCACGGTTCTACTACGACTTTCAGGACACCAATGCGCTTATAGCCGATGCGGAGGTTATGGCAGGTGAGGATTTGTCAGGATTACGTGAGATAGCTATTTCCCTCAAAGCAGAGACCACGACACTCCTTAATAATATAGGGCGGCTTGATGGCATTGATTTCCGGGGGATTGCAAACGCTCACTCCCGACATTACCATGCCATATTTCAAAAGGCTTCTGATGAACTTAACCCTTACTGGAAACGGTACTGCGAGCTGAACCATCGCCTTGACTATCTACCTCTCGGCTCAAAAGAGTATGCCGAGGCTGAGAAGGAGTGCGATGCTGCAAAGGCGGAACATGACAGGCGGCAGACCGATGTCAGGAGAATATATGCTGAATACGAGCATGAGAACCAGCGCGCCGGGGATGTCTTTTCCCTCAAAGCCTCACACCTGTATGCGCTTGCCACGAAACTGAACGGCATAGCCGGAAGTATTATAAACGACCTTGACCGCATGGAGAAAGGGGAAGGTCGATGAACGGAGGTTTGTTGCTTGAAACCGCCAAGTGGCGTGATGTGGTTGAACTGGGCTTGTGCATGGCGATACACGATGTCTGCAACGACAGCCAGTTTGAGAACTGTACCCCTCTCGATTTTGCCAATTTCCTCAACGTAAGGGAAGAGGCAAAATCCATTGCCGTGCTGCCGAAGGAGAAACTGCGGGTCTGCTACATGGTCTTTGCCGTGGCGAGTAACATCAGCCCGAGGAAAGAGGCTGAGACATGGGCGCGGTTGTTCCTGCAACGCTGCGGCATCGCCAGGTCATACTACGACAAGCACCGTTCCGACATCTGCGCCGGCCATGCCACCGAGGACAACCGGAATTACCGCAAATCCATTGATGAAGCCATAGAGGAATGGTGTTCAAGGCGCAGAATCCCGTAATAATCCGGCTTATCCCCATTTACAACAGACATATTCGTTTTAACGACGCACTATACGACTGAAATTCAGCGTATGGTGCGTTTGTCATTTTTAACCTTTCCCCGTGAGACCCACATTGTGCCACACGGGGACGGCTGTAATTTTGCATCGGAATCAAAAGGCTGACAAGTCTATCAATCAGCACATTCTAAAAACAAAGAATATCAACTAAAAAACTTTTGTCGATGCAGACTAAACGAAAACTTCTCAACTCTCAGGAAGCCGCAGACTATCTCGGCTTCTCCCTGTCGTACTTCCGCAAGATGATGATGCGGCGCGTAATCCCCATGTACAAGCCGAGCGGAAAGATATGCTTCTTCGACCCCGATGACCTCGACGCATACCTCAAGAGCGTCCGCATATCCTCGCAGGACGAAATAGACGCCGAAGCCGCCCGCTATCTCGCGAACAAGAAGCCTCTTTAACCCTCACAAATCAAATCATTAAAGACTATGCCGACAGACATAACAACCACGCCGGGAGGAAAGACCGGCAAATCATCGGATACCAAATCCAAAGAGTCAAAATCCGGGAATCAAAGGAAAACCCAAGTCATCATGGAGTTTCTTGGCGGATGTACCCCCTACGAGGCAGACGCGCTCCGAGCCATGCTTTCGATTGCGACAGGAAAGAGCACGTTGGAGACCATGCCGCAGTATGACCGCTCCGCGCTCAACCGCTATCTCAACTTCGGTTGCGACAAGGAAACCGAAGGTGTGGACGGCATCCGCGCACATCGGCAGAAGCGGGCACTCGGACTGATGAAATCGGTGTCGCAATATGTGGGGAAGGAAGAGATAATAGACATCACTACAGCACTGCTCACCGTATCTTCCGACAGGCAGGACATACAGACGGTGTTGAACAGCCTTCCGAAATTGCAGACTCCCGGCAGTGGTGCAAATGCAGGAAACACATCGTCAAATGTGCCTATACCGAAATAGGGAATCATTGTCATCCCTCTTTTCCCTCCGTTTTCATTGTTCCCCAATCCTCAATTAGAAAATTGTCGGAGCTGATGTTTGAAGGATATTTGGAAGCGCAATCTTATATATAAATTGAATATTCTGGAAATATTGACTGACGAGCAAAGGGGACAAGGAGAACCGCCGACAAATTATCATACACAAATTTTCTATTGTGAAATTTCCAATCTTTGGTAATTCGCCAATAATCCATCCATAAGAAAACAAGGAACATGGAACAACAAAATATATATCCCTTTTCATCGGTAAACATCCGGCTTACAGTTGAAGCCGTTGAATGGCTGTCGGGAACAACGACCGACAACGACGGCAAAGCAATCAGCCACATGGCTATATTCAGCGGACTGCTGAAAGAGATGCGTACCGCTCCCGGATATGACGGCACTTTCCGCAGACCGCTCAACCTGAACCCCGGTCAGGCGCAGTTCTCGGAAATTGGTCTTGCCGGGAAATGGAATCTCGGACGGAAGAGGATGCACAATCTCCTATCGAGAATGGAGACCGTAGGGCTGGTGACAATTTATAACTCGCGTATTGGCTCGGCTCTCTCGTTTTCTTGCATAACGGGCTGGGTGAACCCCGACGGAGAACCGATAACCAACGGCTTCCCCGAAGGGTGAGCAATGAAATCCGATGTGCGGCTACATGCAGGGAACTATGGCGTGAAGGCAGGTCTTTTGAGAAGTGTTGCGAGATATGTTTTGGTGTTACACCCGGCTTCGCCCGGTTGCACCAAAACGCCTCGCCCCTCCCTGCGGTCAGGGTCATGGCCGCTCGCAGGCTCGCACCCGATAATCAGTTATACCAATCGTGAAAAATCCGCTTATATATGAATAAGACAGACAATAGCCCCGGCGACAACACTGGAAAGACGAAGCGAAAGAAACTGCCGCCGGAGGCTGTGCGGTCATGCACCGTCACCACAAAAGTGACAGCCGCAGAACGTGAGAATATACACGACATTGCCGCCGGATGCAACCTTACACCGAGCGACTACATGAGGCAGCGTGCCTTGGGCTACGAGCCACCATCGGCATTGACAGCCGAAGAATCGGAACTATTGCACAACCTTGACGGCTGCCGTGTAGATATACTCAACTTCGCCAACGCACTCGCCGGAATGAAGCAAGACAAGAGAATCGTACTTTTTCAAAAGGTCTCCTTCATGCTCGACTGGTACAGGCAGATGGTGCCGATAACCAACGCCGTAACCGAGTTCCTTAACTCCGTGATAAACGCTGGCCGTCTGAGTCCGCGCACAAGGAAAACCATCACAAAAATTTGAGAACATGATAGCGAAAGCAAAATCAATATCGCACGGCATCAATGCCCTTAACTACATAACAGGCGTGTCGGCGAACAAGAAACACCCGGAGAGAATCTTCCATATCTGCGACAGTTTTCTCCCTCCCGGCATAGACCCGTTGGGGATATGGAACTCCGTCAGACTTGATTCCTTGTGCCGTCCTCGAATGAAGAACAACCTCATCCGGATTGAGATAAGTCCGGCAAAGGAGCATACACGCCATTTCTCGGCCGAAGATTGGAGGCAGCTATGGCTGGATTTCGTTGCAGAGTTTGACCGTCTGGAGATGAAGGACAAGAAAGGCTGCTTGCTATCTCCGAAAACCAATCTCGCAGGAAGCAAGTCAACCGTGTGGCTGCACCTTGAATCCGACAGCGGCATACCCCACCTCCATGCGGTTGTGAGCCGTCTTGACGAAAACGGGAACATCAACAATGACCGCAACATCCATCTTCGGGCACAACGGGCGGCGGAACGTGTGGCGAGAAAACGGGGCTGGCAGACAGCGGCCAACATCCACGACATCAACCGTCAGTCCGTAAGCCGTGACTGCCTCGATGTCCTCGGCAGAATGGGGAAATGGTCGCTTGAGTATTATTTCGCCCGGCTTGAGGCGAAAGGATATGATGTCAAGGTAAGGAAAGATGAGAAGGGCATTGTAAGAGGCTATATACTGAAGAAAGGCAACGCCAAGTTCAAGGCATCCGAGCTTGGCAAAGGCCGCAATCTCATGGTAAGCAAACTTGAAGGCACATGGAACAAGTTGCACCCGGCACAGGAACAGCAGACAAAAGCCGACAGCAGGGAATCCGATATTCGCCCGGACTATAACGATTACAGACCTGACACACGGCGTGTCGATATTGTCCATGATGACGAGACCCACACCCGTTTTATCCCGGAACAGGTCATGCGCGTGTTCGATGACGAGTTTGACTTCCGGGAGGTTGAGAACTGGGCCGACCTTATCAATGAGGCTTGCTACCACTTCGCCGTCGCGATGAGCTTCATGTCGTTCCTGAACGCGCCGACCTATGTTTCCGGCAGCGGAGGGGCATCGAACAACGACCTCCCGAAGAAGCGTGACGACATCGAGGAAGAGATAGCCCGCGCCCGTCGTTGTGCCGCAGCAGCCCGCTCCAAGATAGGAATTGTAAGAAGAAAAGGAATCCGAAGATAACCGATTATATTATGGCTCTTAAAAAGATTGATGTCTCCGGCATCGACAGCGCGATAGCCGAGACGAGAGACGACGAGTTGCGGCAGAAAGAGATCGAGGCGCAGAGCGACCTCGCCTTGCAGATCCGGCTCTTCATGAAAGAGGCTCCCTATATAATCCGCGAGATTCGGGAATCCGCCTCGCCTATGGACGCTCAAAAGTTCTCATCGGCAGTCAGTGGGAATCTCCAGAAGACCGCAACCGAAATGGCGGCGACATTCAACGCCAAAGTCAAGCCTATGGCCGATAAGATGGAGACCGCAAGGAACTGCGTAATCATTCCGGCACTCGCCGCCTACATAATCCTCTTTTCCCTGATATGGCTGTTCGTATTTCTCGCCTTGGTAATTTTCGCAAATTCCCAAGCCATACATTCCGAAGAGATAAATTTGCTTGTCTCCCTGATAATCTTCTTTTGGGTGGTCTCAGTGGCACTCGTCACCTATCTCACCCGAAAATTCAAATGGCACTGAAACCTTAGAATCCCTGTGCGTCAGCATGGGGATTCTCTTTCGATAATATGTTTGGTTACATTCCATCATATCAAAGTATAACTATTAGTGGTGAGAATATCTATGATATGTTCGGTTGTCTTTATGGCAAAATGCCTGACTTTGAGGGTGTCGCCATATAGCACCTTCATACCGGATTGCATTAGCCAGCTATAATAATCAGAGTTTTTAACTTCATATAATGGTGCCATACCTGCACCCTCCAGTATGTCGTTAATTCTGAAATGTTCCAAAGTCACGCGATACGCGAACACTTCTTTGAACTCAACTCTGACTATGCCTTTGTTGTCGAACCGTTCCAGCTCGACAACAAGATCCGTTGCATTGTAGTCTATTGAGTTGATTGAACACTCGCAATCAATCAAATTTATAGGATGGTATATTTCACTGTTCATTTCCATCTTTAATCAATGATGAATAATCCTTTTGTATCAGGTACGTTGCCAATCTTCCCTGCATATATAACTTTGCCGCATAGCCCAAGGGCACTTGTCGCCCGCTACGACGAATGGCCGCTATATAGACCGGGATATTTATGATTGGGAACATGACTAAAACCGAATATAACACATTTACACGATACTGAGTCAGGTCATATTGGCTATATCTGAATCTGATGTAATAGAGGCTCAGCAGAAATACGTTCACATAGCCTAATGTCAGGAAATACAATGGCCTCAGTCTTTTGCTCCAGACTACTGACGCAAGCCGTTTATATATCATTGGCGAATACATTGTCAGCCATAATGTAAAATTGGTGAAAAGTATGAGAATTATCCCAAACGCTCCAAATATTTTCAACAATGTCAATGACTTATCCATCGCACCAAACCGGCATACTATGGCAGTCGCCAACATACACCATAAATCAATGGCGAGCAATACGGCAAACGCAATAAAGAGCCAAAAGAATAACTCATTGACCGCGTTTCCACATCTGTTCCAAAATCGTTTATCGTTCAATCGCATATCACAATTCTATATTCAATGTCTATTGGCGGATTCATATTGTCAAGACATGATTCAATTATGGTCTTAGTGTTCAATTCTTTTACATAGCCTCCAACGATAAGACTAATAGGGTCAAAAAGACTTCTGCCAATATAGATATATTCAGAAGGAAAATCAATCGCAATACAATGTCTTGCATCCTTTATCCATTCCTCTATTTTCAGTATTAACTTGCCATTCTTACTATTCAGCCATTTATAATCATCGCAAATCTCTGTTACTTCATCTTTGGTTTCTTCAAACAAGTTTTTTGGGAGAATAACTTTCATGCCGTTCAACGCGTCCCTTATAGTAGAGAATTTGATTTTATCCTGTATAGGGAATAAGGCGATGAATTTATCTACTGTTGGATTGCCCAAATTCATAAGGCGTTCTTTCAGATCGTCGCTTAAATCCGTATGCAGCAGCTCAGAAATATCATACTGTATAGTGGATTCTATCTCCTGATTATATCTCTCGGTTATATCTGTCATTGTAATTTTTCCTTATTCGTTATATTCTTGTTAAAGAGATGATAGCCGACAAAGGCCAATATCATTGAAGGTATGAAACATACAATGGCAATCGGTAAAACAAAAGCAACGCACATTTCAAAGTCAATCCAATCCAAAAGTCCACGATTTAATCCATCTATCATAAGGTAGGCGGATAGTAAGATAATGAATATGACTTCATAGATTAGCCCAAATACGAACCAGTGTTTCCTGTTTGCAAAAGGCCAGGTAATAGCTCCAGTGATACAACACCAAGCAATAATGAATAACATTATTTCACCTGTTAGGGATTTACCAAAGATTATCAGTCCAAGAAGCATCAATAATCCGGCATAGATAATGGTAAATGCCTCAAATATCCAAAATCGTTTATCAGTCAGTTTCATGGTGTTCAAGGAGTTTTCGGGTTGAATTTATGATGTCTTTCCATGACGCGCCGCCAAGCTCAAAAGACAGGGCGCGGGAATAATCCCAGTCAAGACCTTTGCCATCGGTGGCTTTCCGGGTTGGCAAAATCTCCAGAGTGCGGCTGTCGTGTTTCAGCAGCACGCCTTTGGAGTGTTGGTAAAGCTGTCGCCATGAGCGTTGCTTCATGGCTTTGATCAGTTCCGCGTTTTTCAGCTCCACATATTTGCCATGCAGACTTGCATGGAATATTTCCATGAGTGTATTCTCAAATTCCCCGTTACCACAGTCTATGGGGAGGAATTTAATCGGAAGACTCGCAGTGACATTATATACTGTAACAAATATATATTCCTTGTCAATGCGGTAAATACTACACCTTCCAGTGCCATCCAACTCCGGGCAGCTCTCGTTGTATTTTCGATTGATTTTTCGCCATCGGTATAGTGCCAGAACAATCGCAGCGAGGACGAATATTGTGACCGAACCATACGACGGGCCATCATAATATTTAAACACCGTCATATTATTCTCCGGGTTATCTTTCTGATATACCACACCTATGCTGTCGCCAACGGCAAAACCTTTGGCATGCATACCACCTTTATATGTTACACCATTCACTGTAAAGTTGTAATATATTATAGGACCACTTGTGCCTATATAGCCAATATCTGAAATTACAGTCGATGTATGTTCCGGATTTGCCGACAAAGCATTGTACTTGCGATTCTGGAAATACAGACCTCCAATAAGAAAAGGCACGAGAATCAGCAATATAGCACCAAATGGCAAGTGCCTCTCACCCCGCTGTCCAAAGAAAAACCGATATATTTTGCTGTCTGATTTCATTTTTTACCCATGTTGGTGTACTACGAAGGTTTCCAGTTTGCTCTCATCAAGATTGATTAGGACATCGACTTCATCGCTTCCACCATCTTCAATCCAAAACAGTTGACCATTATCTTCAAAATTGCCCAATGAAATATAATGCTCAATAAGCTTCTTGCTGATGAGTATAACCATAGCAAAATGCGTTCCATCCCGGTCTTTCCAACCGAAATATTGACGGCGATATTGTTCATACGGATATGCTATATATTCCAGCCAGCCTCCGGGATGTTCTATAAGGTATTCACCATTGGTAGACGGCTGTATGGAATCGGCGAAATGCTTTATCAATATTTCACGAGCCTTTTCATATTGCGATTGTGTGAGCTGATAAAATTCAGAGTTGCTTACTCCGTAAAGACCAAGCTCCCCCTTATCGTAATCGCTTATAATCACATCATCGGCCTCCTTGGGAATCGCAATCATATAATTCTCAATCGACGAGCCTTCCTGAATCTCACTCCATCTATCTTTCCTACTATCATAAACATAACTGCCATATTCATAATTCATAGATAACGTATAAGCGTTTTTATCGCAGGAATATCCGAGATGAACATTATCATTTATGAACAGGCTATCGTTATCGATGTTGACATTAATGTCGCTCAAATCTTTAGGATATTGTCCGTGTCTGGCGTGGAAATCCTCAATTTTGTCAATAACTTGGTTTTCGGGATAATTCCTGTCACTCACAGCCACATATAGCAAGCCTGTGCCAAGTATCAACAATGCCACATATACCAGTCCTTCAATTTTCAAGATTTTCGATTTTACCTTGCTTGATAATTTCTTCAAGAAAAGAAGAGGAATTTGAGATATTATGAAGATAACCGTTGTTACAATCAATGCTCCAATGAAACGAGGACCTACATATTCCCGCCAAGGATGAAGGTCAATGTTTAAAGCTTGCTTTCCAAGCCCCATAAGAGTAAAGAACAGAGCGAAAAACAGACCGATCAGCAAAAGCATCAGGCAGACAGTCTTGAAAATATACAGTCCCGGTCTCGGCCATTTTACCATAAGACCGACAAGCAGGATAATAACGCTTATAATTATGAGAATCTGAATCATACGCTATTTTGAGATTTTGTTAACAATAAACCATAAAAGAAATACTAATCCAGATGATACGACAACGGAGAGGATTGTCAAAGGAATTACCCACGGCCAACTTTTATAATAGAATGCCTCCAAGTGCGTTAGCCCAGTCACAACCATCGGTGCTTTTTCCTTTGCTTCAAGGGGTGATTTATATTGCGTTATGCTGTCAGTTTTAGTGTCAATGACAAAGTAATGATCTCGTCCGGCAGGCTCAAAAGACTGTTCTCCACAAATCGAATCGCCTACAATCTTGATTTTAGTTACCCATTCAAAAACGCGCGCTCCGTCTTTGCGGATATACCCTGTGAAATATTCGCGGTCGAAGTCATCCGCAAGGGATTCTATCTGATAACCGTTAGGCAAATCGGTCTTATAGTATCCGTCCATTCCGCAGCCGGTATCAAAGATTGATGCACAGGTGAAACCGCCGATTAGACAAGTGAAATAGAACGAATATATAAACACAAATGGCGATGATAATGCCAGTATGGTATTACGTTTCCTATGCTTCCTGCTTAGCCAACATACAATACCGGCCAATGGCAATGCAATCACCACCGTCAGTAAAGTAAAGAGAATCAGATGTATTATAATTCCGAGTATTAAAATCATGGTAGTTGGATTATAAGGATAGTTTTTCGGTCATCAAATCAATGGTTACCGTAATCTCTTCCGGTATTAGACCCTTGTATTGCACATATTGCCCCACATACTCCGGAGTGTATTCTGTTGTGAGATATATAGTGACGGTCTTTCGCCCATTCTGCCAGACACCAAGGTATTGTTTGAAATACCGGTCAATAGGAAACATCCTTATTATCCTATCGACGGATGATGTGTTTCCGGACTCAACGCATTTGTACCCGCCTCCATCTCTGATTATTTCTTTCGGAAATGAAGATTCCAGAACCCATTTTGCGGTTTCATAATCTTCACGGTCAATATCGAATACCGAATCTTTGCCGTAATAATTCTTTATGGCTTCTTCTTTGCTTATAATTATATCTTTATGTTCCGATTGCTCGTTGTATCTATTCTCAAAGGTCGCCTGATTTATTGCCTCAATGTCTTTCTCTCTGTAATGAGCTGTATTGTATCCCATATGATAAATTGCGACAATAGAAACTGCTATCGCTATAACAATAAGGAGAGCGATAGAATATGCGATTATTTTTCCGGCCTTTTTCATAGTATGGAGTAAATTATGAAGAATACGAATACTGCCAATAGTGCGAAGATCATAATATTTACGACATAGCGGTTCTGTTGGCTTGAACCTTCATAATCGAATATTTCGGTTCCGCCAAACTTTTCAATGGCTTGTCTTACGCTCCTGTTTCGGCATAATTTGCCAGATAGTCTTACGTCGTGGAATTTTTCTCGTTTCCCTGCCAAAGTCTTTATGCCCAGACAACGGAAGCAGTGCCCCATAGCGGTGCGCCATGCTATGTCGCATTTCTCGATTTCGTCCCAATGCAGGAGTTTATTCTTGTGCCAATCTTTTATAGTGATTCCGGTTTCATCAATCATCAATACGCTGCGTCCATATTTCACATACTTGAATATGTAAATGACAATGCCGACGGCAAAAAAGACCAGACCGCCAACACTGAGTATATTCCAGCCCTCAGTGCAACCGACCCATATGCACCATGCTGTCATTCCGACACACAGGATTGGTGCCGTAAACGATTCCTTTGCTATGTATTTATCGGTATTCATTTGAGAATACGTGTTGTTACTAAATTCAACAGAATAGCTCCGGGAATGGAGATAATTGCGAAGCCTATTGCGAACAGGACAATCCATCCGTTTATCGAGGGTTCTCCGTTGAGTAAGTCAAAGGCCGCTATAATGAAATTAACCCCGATTGTGGATAAATATGCTGCGACGCTCAACAGATAGTTTTTCCTGTCAGGAACGATAAGCCACGCTATCAATGCCCCGATTATCCAAAACGAAATGATTGAGACAAGAATCCCCCAAAAATCCAACCAATTCACGCCTGAAACCATATACCACAATCCGCAAGCGATAGCGAAAGTCAGTATGCCGCTAATAGTCGCCACACCAATAAATTTGCCGGTGTTTTTATTTTTCAGTTTCATATTTGATTGTCGTTTAGAAATGAATCGTATTCTCATTCTCAAACTCATTGAACACATCTTTGGAATCAGAAATAATCATACCCAATTCAAGACCGTCTGAAAATTTGACGGTGCGATCTCTTGTTGATGTTAAGACGCTGATTCGTGGCAACTCCTCATTATCTCCATATGGCTGGAAGGTTCTGTAACTGTATATAGGAGAAATGATATAGGCTCGTTTCAATTCAGAATCATAAATTCCGAAAAATCGCTCGTCATCTGATAATTCATTCTTCATTATCTCCATTGAATCGACTTGAACAGTTAGAATATAAGCATCCTTATAATGAGAGCCATAATCGTAAAGTAGCTTTTTGGATATTACCTGTCCTTTCAATATATAATCGACATGACTATAATAAGTATCGAATATGTCGTTTATCTGTTTATTAGTCTTGCGAAGATTGGCTATACTAAGAGTAAACATCAGTATTCCAGCCAGCGAAAAAGCTATCAGCGCAAAGATGATATGTGATTTCTTCATAGCCAGTTGTTTTTAAGGACACGACGGGAATAAGACGGAGAGTAAAATACAAGGCCGAAGATCAATGCCAACATTTTGGGAAATGTATCTTCCTTTATGCAGATTGCCATATTGTATTGGTATAGAATTATTGTCGGCAAGCCCAATAAAATCCATATCCATGTTTGAGAAAACATAAGATTTCCGAGGTCGTTTGAAATCAGGCTTATTATCAATAAAGCTACGAGCCAAATTAGAAAACTATAATTGAGATACATCCCTGCCACATACATTCTCCGTTTCCATTCTTTATTCATGAAGTTGGGCATTTCTTTTCCTCGAAGAAAGAGAACCGAAACGACAGGATTGATAAAAATATTGAATGAATACAGCCATTTTAATCCTCGTCCATTATATCGGCTGCGGCATATTCTGAGGTTAATAAGGAACAACGCCATTGTGCCAACCATCATAACAAAGATAGCAGTCCGCGCAGTAGCAGAGGTAAGATAAAGCTCCTTATCAAACCACTCGTTACCAAGACCTACAAATAGGAACACACTGTATGCCAGCAATAAAATATTGCAGACGATACCAATAATATATAAGATGCTCCCTTTCATTCAAATCCGATTGTTAATGCCTTGACAGTATAATTCCAACCCCATAGATATGTAGCCCATAAGAGCGATATTGTTATAGCCAAACATATTGAAAGTATGATGCCAATGTCTTTCTTGCCAATCAGAAATGCCCTTACCACATTCATAATCTGAGCCAAAAGCAGAATCAAATTGAGAATCAGAAACGTGCGATTGACAAATGCCGAGCCTCCTGCGAACAACACGCCAAAGGTCATTCCCCACACTATTGCGGATAACACCATGATAATCCATTTTGCTTTGTATAAAAAATTCATCGACTGCCCCCTTTCCGCCATAACTTGATAAAAAGTATGATTCCAGCAATGTAAGTCACAATAAAAAGGACTTCCAAAGCCATAAAATAGTTACTGACTTGCCATAATGGCAAGTTATCCTCGCCTATAAGATCATTTGATATATAGACATACTCGATTGCTCGGAATATGATGAAATTCAATATTCCGATTATCACGCCGACAATAACGCCCAATATTTTCTGCCACTTCTTCATACCTCTATTCGTAATAATATGTGCTGCTGTAAACTTTGTATTCAATACCGTTCCTATTCAGATAATCTGCAAAGTTCTTGAATGAATCCAGATTCTTGAGATAGTTCTCGTAAGCGGAATAGAATTTGCGGCAATCGGCAATCAATGCACTGTCATCATTCAACGAAAGTCTTTCTGATAAGTATTGAAACTCATCTACAATGTGAAGCATATCCAGAATGGCTGAAACCGAAACTCCATTCATACCGTCGAGTATGCCTGACGGTATTTCGTGGAGGGAAAATTCCAAATATGATTTCAAAGAATAATACTTGAAATTCAATACATCAAGATTTTCAGGTTCCACATCAAGAACTAAATCAGCCAACTGTATGGGATTGTACTTATAACCAATAGCGTCACAAAAAATGGATAGCGGACTATTGGCATTGTTATATAACCTATCGTGACCACGGAAACAACTGAACAAAAACTTGATGCCATCAATTCCGTTGTTTTCAAAGTCAGCGGCTACCACAGGAATTATTATGGATTTGATGAAATAATTATTATAGCACAGTTCGCCATAACAATCCCGAAATTCACATAATTCCAGCATTGTCGGGATTTCATCCGTATGAATGTTTTTGGTCCATTCCGAAAGCATGGCATGTCGCTGTTTCCTTTCAGGTTTGCTCAAGCCGTCTTTGCGGAATTGAGAGCATATAGAAATGTATTCTGCCAATACCTTATTCATTTCTCAGTCCTCCTATTCAAGTTGATGATAAACCGGCGCACTTCGGCAGGCGACATCCAAGGCACAGAATCTTTTGGTAAGGAAAAATTCAGATATTGATGGTCGGGGCCGTGGTATCTTATCTGCACGCAATCTTTGGCTGGCGTGCGAGTGTCATCCGCATTGTAATAATCTATCAGAACATCCACATTTGGATTTCGGCAATCATAGTGAATAGTGCATCCCTGACGATAACTCACCGTGGCAAACGGTGAGGGTAATGTGAAACTACCTGAGGTCATTTGGCCGGTTAATGGATTGTATTGAAACAGATTGTCTATCAGCAGTCCGATTTCAGGTGCGAATCTGGCATATTTTATTGAATCAAGAGGATGTACCCAAACTGATCCATTTTCTTTATCTGTTGTCACAGCAAAATATCCCATTTCTTTATTGATGGTAAGATATGTTTCAGCAGTACCGAAAAATGGATATATATTGGTTTTGATAGGAGATATGAATGGCCCGTCTTTTAATCCAATGTAAGCTGTGGGCACACAATCAAACGGGCCGCTATCTTTATACAATATGTAGTTATCGTTTTTATCATAAATAGAAGGGAAACAGCTTAAAAATATCAGGAAAAACGGAAGAGCAAGAATCCACGAGGCGACAAAATCAAAATGGATCCAATATTTAAGAATTTGCGGAGCTTCAATATTACCGGCAATCGGTTTGATAAACAATCCTAATGCAAAACCAAACATCCACACCCACAAATCAAGATTCCACCGCCATAGTTGGTGGTTATCTAAGATCATCTCCATACCAATAACAACAGGCAGTAGGGCGAGCTGCACCCATACCATGCAAAGCGCAATATTATATCGGAGAGAAGTTTTCATATCTTTGCTTTTGGAATTAACGTGATTGATTCAAGTTTGGCGATATTGGGTGAAATCGGCTTGATTGTCAAACTTACATCGTACTGCTCAGGAAGTAGCTTTACATTTGGGTAGTTGTTGAGATTGTAACTTCTCCAAAATGGGGTTCCGTTATAACGGAAACATACCTCATCTATTCGATTTGTTGAATATCCCTTTAGTGAAGTTATTAAGGTTGTTGGAACGATGGACTGCGCCTTTATATTCCAATGGCTAAAGACAGCAAAGAAAACAGAAAGTCCACTAATGGCAATAGATTTCAAATACTTTCCATATTGGGATTTCCGCGAGAAAACAAAACAACCGATTGCAATAAGCCATACGGCAATCATCAGGAAATCATATATCCGACTGGAGATAAGAAATCCTCTTGAAATCCATAACACTGCACTCATAAGCGCGATAATCGCCCATAGAGAATAGTCAATCGACCGTGAACGTGTCGACTGATATATTCCCTTGCCTATGCCATAGGCAATAGCGATTATTACTATGTAGCGCAGTGTCGTTTCCATATTGTCATGTTAGTATTTCAAGCATACGCTTCTTAAGTTTCTTATAGTTGGCATATAACGCGAATCGTAGAAACAGGAAATCAATCAAAACAAAAGGTATAAATATCAATAGCTTTGCTATGCCCACAGCGATTCCATTTGTAAAACAAGATGATAACACAAGCATAAATATAAATAGCAATCCCATATTCCATACGGCCATCATAACCAATACAAACTCACTCATACCAACCGCCAAATGAACACGACATTTATCTTTTCCAACTTGCTCTACAATGCCGACTGCATCGGAGGCAAAGGAATTAACATAGTATGTATTCAGAGCTATGCGGAATCCGTTTCGCCATACCGAGCCGCGAAATTCGTCCTTTTTGCCATAGTTCATCCTGTCACACGAAATAACGGTAGAAGCGGAGATAAACGATAAAAGTTCATCTTTACTCCTATTCACTACAATATCGTGTTTGAAGAAAGTAATCATGCCTGCTCGTTTTTAATACGTCTGACTCCAAGTTGATAGGCGGTGTGCGTAAATGGAGGTACAGGTTTCTTGATATGATGTTTCGGTAAATCTATCGCGTCATACAATTCTTGAAAATTTGCAAATATATTGTCGTAGATTTCATGCTTTACGATACCGTTTTTGACGAGCCAAACCCCATTTATCAATTCTCCGTAACGATTAAAGACCCTTACATTGCATTTACAGTCGTAGTCATGGAGGTCTTTAGTGAAAACAAGTATCGGCAGATATGGCAGATAATATGTCAATCCATTTTCGTCAATGACAATTCTACTAAATAATTTCAAACTCAGTATTAATAGCCAACCAAATATTATCGACAAAAACGATAAGAGCGATGAAATCATCACAGATGTGTTTGCGAAACCTTCACCGTTTAGCGACCCCATGAACAAATAAAAAAGACCTAAACAGCAGAATAGCATCATTAATGGTATGAGTGATTTCATATATGCACTTTTCTTATATTTCGAGACCGTGGCCATAGCTATTTCTCCTTATGTTTGAACTTGATGGTTTTCTTGGTGTTGCGCTTGGGATATTTAACCTTGATTATCACAGGGTCGTCGTAGCCATCTGCCTCGATACGGAGTGTAGCTTCTTTTAATGGCTTGCCTTCTTCATCAGTTAAACCATAATCATAATCCCAGAATATTCGACATGGATGTTTTTCATCAAAGTATTCCGGTGATAAAAATCGGGAATCTTCTTCGTTGTCATCGTCTATCCATATTCGTTCAATATACAAATCATCTTTGTCAATGCGGTTGCCTTCCTCATCAATCACATTGAGGTCGAGATAATGATTTATTTCTCTTTTCACAGAAATAGCACCTCCCAGAACAAGTACGTCGCCCGTTAATACCGACTCGTCTGCTTCAAGCACAATATCTAAATTATCGGACCATCGCTTGATTGGCACTTTCAGAATATGATATCCGGGAAATGACACTTCCAATGTATCGCCGGGCGCAACTTCTATTTCAAAATCACCTTCAATACCTGAAGCACAACCCTTATTGTTTCGTAAATTGATTATAGTTGCTCCTATCAATGGTTCTCGTTGTGTTATTCCATTGCTGTCTATTTTTTCGCACACGACGCCTTTCACCATAAATGTATCGGTTACAGCATGGACTGCAATATCTCCCATTGGGAGCGACAGGTTCGGATCCGGAGCCTGCGCGGAAACGCCGTTTGGATTTAGCAATGCTAAAGCACCTGTCGAGATTCCGGCGAGAATGATGGCTTTACCCATGCGCTGACGGGAGCGAAGTTGTTGCTCCAAGTAGAGCACCTCGGCCTCGCATTTTGGGCACGTGCCGAGACAGTCTCCCTTGTAGCGACATTCCGACGTGGCAAACTCGATGCCGTTTGCGTCGGCAATCTGCCGACGTATCTCTTTCAATATCTTGCAGGTCTGTTTTCCTCGTGCCATAATCAATAGCGATTAGGGTCAAAACTTATTGGCAAATTCACATACACATTAACTTTCCTGCCTTCATGTTGTCCCGGGATGAAATCAGGGAACAGTCTTACAACCCTCAGAACTTCTCTGTCAAGAGCAGAATCCATACCTCTGATTATCTGTGGGTCGCATACATGGCCTAATGTGTCAACATAAAACCTTACTCTGATACTTCCTTGAAAACAACCAACCATTTCTTTCGGATATTTGAGATTGTCGCCAATGAATTTCAACAATGCTGCCTGCCCTCCCGGATACTCCGGCATTTGCTCCACTACATTATATATTTTGACTTCATCTGTGCCATATTCCGTCCCAGATACGACTTCGTTTTGTGTTACCGTTATAACAGAATCCTTTGCTTTTTCAGGGCTTTCAAAATTATCTGTCAATCTAAATATTATAGGTAGGGTAAACCAATATTCAACCGCTTTACCATTCAGGGTTGCCGGGTTGAATTTGGGCAGGGATTTGACGACACGCAAGGCTTCTTTGTCAAGTTCCGGATAAACTCTACGTATAATTTCAGCTTCCCCTACGGAGCCGTCTGCTTTTATCATGAACCGGATTATAACGCGACCTTGTATGTTTGACTCCCAGCACCCCGGAGGATATACGATATGCTGCGATATCCATTCCATTAGTTTTTCATCGCCGCCGGGGAATGTTGGGCGAACATCTACAATAGCTTCATACACGTTATCTTCTTGTTCAGGGTCAATAATTTCCCCCACAACAATTTCAGTATCATCGATTTCTCCTTTTTTTAAGACAACCGTATCTTCAATTGCGGGCAGTTCGCCCTCCTCGATTGTGTCAGCAACCTCAATCTGCTCGACTGATATCTCAGGCTCGCCCTGCAATGTAACGTTCGATTGATTTGACGATATGCCGCTACACTCCGACATAAGAATCATACCAGCAGAGATGCCGGCGAGGGCTACGGCTTTCCCGGCGAGGGTGCGGGCGCGGAGCTGCTGCTCAAGGTAGCGGACCTCGGCTTCGCATTTGGGGCATGTGCCGAGGCAGTCGCCCTTGTAGCGACATTCCGAAGTGGCGAACTCGATGCCGTTAGCCTCGGCAATCTGCCGACGTATCTCCTTCAATATCTTGCAGGTCTGTTTTCCTCGTGCCATAGTCAGTGTTTTTGTGGGTTATCAAAAAGGAAATTGTTGGCGTGGAGACGGACATAAGCCATTTGCATTTTCGTAATTTCCTCGTCATATTCATCTAATGAATACATTGCATCATCAAACTTCCCAAAATCAAGATCCAACTCATTGATTATATTGACTCGTTGCTCCAAGTCAAACTGCGGTTGTTTTATACCATCAAACTCCGAAACCGCCTTTTCAAGAATCCCGGCATACTTTTCTGCACCGATAGCTTTAAGGCCCTCAATGGCATCAAGATATACCATGCCGATTGAATCAGTGAAAAATCCATAATGTCCATCGCCATACACCTCAGAAATATACCAGTTGACTGAAAGAATATGACGCTGTTCTATACTGAACTGCGACACATCTTTAAGGTAATCATCATAACTGCCCGACACATTCACATAGGGTCTTATGGGATCAATTACATCTTCCGGGGTAGTATCGGCTTCATTGATTAGCTGAACTGTCACATCGTACCTGAACACATCAATATCTCCGGTCTGTTCAAGTATGACTTTCCCAAGAGTATTCATAGCGTTATTCAGTCGTATATAACGGGTGAGTAGAAAGCCTTTGACAACAATTGTTATAATAAGTAATATCCAGAAATAGATTGTAAATTTAGGGCTGAAGTATTCCATGCCGACCCACAACACACAAAGGATAAACAGTGAACCTACAGTGCGAAACCGCATAGCCAGAGGATTAAAAAAGTCTTCTATGACTTTTTTATCGGATACCGGAGTGATGTTATAGCTCACTCCCTCAAAAGTAGGACATGGTTTCTTGTCCGGCTTAGAGAATATATGCCTAAATCCCCGATATACGCCGAATATCATCCACCCGGCGAAGCAGGCATAAATAATCTTCATTGCCTCACCATCCTTTCCTGAAGTGATAAAAATCAGAATAATTGCAATTATAGCCAGCATTGAGCATAAGGCAATTCCAATTATGAACGTCGTTTTTTTATTCATAGACATTGTTTGCGGATTTGGTAGGTGAATAAATCGAATCGGGTAAAGCCGAGTTGTTCAAGCGCGGCTCGGCTTGCGTCGCGATCGGCATCAGTGGTGAACTCAGGTATCAGAGGTATGCGGACGATGCAGTCACTCTGCCTTCCGTTATCGGCTATCAGCCGGAGATTGGATAGGACAAGGGAATTGTCCAGCCCGGTATAGTTGCGGTAAATCTCAGAATTCATGTCCTTGATGTCGATGATAAGTGTATTTACCACAGGGAGCAAGGACGCGATATTGTCCATCGGAACATTGAGCGAGGTTTCAAGATTGATTTGCCAGCTCTCGTCGCACAGTTCGCGGAAGCGTCGGATAAAATCGGGACGCAGACACGGCTCCCCACCGCCGAATGTCACGCCGCCATTGGTGGCAAGGAAATAAAGCTCGTCGATGCGTATTTCCCGGTATAGCAATTCCGGGGTGTATTCCTTGAACTTGCCGCCATCACCGAGCGACTGGGGATTGAGGCAATAACGGCAATGGAGCGGGCATCCGTGGAAAGCCACAAGCGTGGTGACGCCATCGCCGTCGGTAGAGAGGCGATGACGCGCTATGCCGATGATTCTTGCGAGGCTCTTTCCCATTGTGCCCGTATTTATGCTGTCATTTTTCTTTGCTATCCCATAAATCGTTAAAGGGTAGTTTACATAGCAAAGTTAACAATAATAATCGGATTTCAGAGTGACATTTGTCACACTTGCACTGAAATCGACCATATTGTGAGGGTTTTATAAGCACAGAAGGGCCGGAAACTCATAAAAAAGTGGTATATTTGCATTATGGAGAAGTTCAACGCCTTTGAGCGGGATATCGATTTCGCATTCTGGCAGGAGATCTGCGAGAGCCACGGCGAGCTACGGCATTATCGCCGTGGCGAATATTTCGTGAACTCCGGTGACGGCCTCAAATACTGCGGATGGATACGGAACGGAGGTTTCAAGCATGCGCTGTCCGACTGCGACGGGTGTCTTAAGACAGTAGGCTTTGTATTCAGTAATGCGGTTCTGGCCAACTACTCAGCGATAATGTCGGGTGGCCCCATGCCAACTGCCATCATAGCATTGGAAGATTCCGATGTGATGATTGTGCCGACAAAGTTTATCCAGGAATATTTAGAGAGCAATCCGGAGTTTAATCTGCGGTTCGTACAGTCCTTGTTCTCCCAAGCCTACGGAATAATACTCAACGGTTACTATTATTCGCCCCTCCAACGCTACCGTCAACTGGTAGAGCGGTTCCCGCGAATACTTGAACTTGTGCCACTTGGCGAAATCGCCTCATATCTGAATATTTCCCGCCGTCAGCTCCATCGGTTTCGGGAGACTCCCGACAGTCAGGCCGATTGACACTCTTGACAAATTGCCTGTTTTCGCTTGGCAGATTCATCAAAATTTATTTCCTTTGCAAAGTCAGAAAGAGATTGCAGTCAGCCATATCCATTGATTCACGACCATACCTTTATCTTTCCTTTCCGTTCCCTTTTGACCGCCTGACTGCTTCCTACAAATAAAATCCATTTTTGTTACTTGCTTGTTATCTTTCGCTGATTTCTCAATCATAAGTCGGTGACATCCAATACTATGCTTTGTCGTTTTATTTTCAAGGGAAAAGAAGGGAAGAAATTTTATTTTCCCTTTCGTTCTTTTCCAGCTTTTTTCAATGCTCAATTATATATTTTACGGCTTGTAATATCATAATTTCGGTTTCGCATAAAATATGACAACAGCCGGAGGGAAATCTTTGCAATAGAAGCGTCCTCTATAGAAAATGCCACTTCAATCGATTGAAGTGGCATTTTCTATAGAGGACGGAAAATGAAATTTATTTTACTTCCACTTTCCGGCTGATGTGTCCGTCAGCGGTGTATATCACTACGATATGGACACCTGTCTTCAGATTCTCAAACTTCAGCTTATCGGCATTTGTCGCGGCTGCTTCCTTCACACCTGCGATGTCATAAACTTCGACAAGCTCTACCGACTGAGTGTCACCTGAAATCTCAATATTTCCATTTTCGACGATGACCTTTATTGCTCCATTATCTACAGTCTCGATAGCCGAGGTTGCCGAAGCATTAAACACAAACGGAGACTTGAGAGAACCGACAGGCGATTCCGTGAATGTCAATGTCTGAGGCAACGCATGCTCACTGTGTGAATCGGTCGACAGGATGCGGAAACTGATTTCATCGCCGGGATTACCGAATACACTGATCATGGTCCATCCTTCGACACATACGCCTATACCGCGGCACTCATCGCCACAGAAAGCTCCGATTTCAAACTCTCCGTCAGCGGCCATAATGCCTCCGTCTTTAACGATATGTGAGGTTATAGGCATTACCGAAGGATATTTGCTGCTTTCGATAGTCCATGTAGCCTTGGTGTTTTCGCGGACAATGTTCTTTCTGACTTCGCTGTGTGACGGAACTGCGTTGTAGTTAAACTCTTTCACACTTCCGCTGAGATACATATAGCCCTGTCCGAGCGCAAGCTGCTGGAGATCTCCGATCCAATTGCCGTCGGTGTCAGCCTGAGCGAAGCCCTCGCGTCCGACAATCATGTCGCCTTCCTCAGCTTCAAGATTGACAAAGGCATCAGCAACGGTGATACAACTGTTCTCCATCGGACAACCGATCCAGTTCCAGCCCTTTTTGAGAGCTACGGGCACAGATGGGTCAAACGAAACTCCGCTCACAGCCTGATCGCTGTTTCCGCCTACAGTAAACACCTTGTATGCTTCAAGCGGATTCAGCGAATTGAGATTACCGACAACTCCAAACTGGGGATCGCGGATTGCTTCTTCCGTCTGGGAAACAACACGGTCAACATTGTCAGAGATTATCGACTCAACAGGTATTTCATTCTCCACATTGTGTGAAATCCAGTTCCAGCCGTCCTCAAGACTGTAGTTGACATTGGTCTTTCTCAGTTCGTAGACCATGTTCACCGCATCCGAAAGATATCCTTTATACTCGGCAACCGCATTGATCGAGAGTGTGTCACTTTCAAGTGAGAATGGCGCATCATAAGCGATTCTTGTCTCGCTGCTTGCAGGATCAGATCCATCGACCGTATAATATATGGTCGAACCGGCTGTTTCAGAAAGGAGTTCGACAGAACCCGAACGATAAAGTTTAAATCCGTTATCGTTTGCAGGAGCAGGATTGAACACCCACAGCGGATGTGAACCTACAGCCACAGAATCAGGCAGCTGTGTTTCTGACGGACATACAAACACAGAGAACGGAGTGACGGCTACGCTGTCGGTGGCAGCACGACGGAATGCCACGCCGTTTTCATCGAGCACATAGACATCCGACTTATCATTATCCGCACCATAGGCGCCATAGAGAGTGAGACCACGGCCATTGACGCTCATTTCCTCTGCGAGAGGCGTATAGTTGACATCATAGACAATCTCAGAGTCCGCAGATTTTCCACGTGCAATGAATGTCACCGGAACTGTTGCAAACGGAGCATGGAGGTTAGCCAGATAAGGACGATTGGCAACGATGCTGTCGGCAGAGGTAAATGTATCGCCTTCCTCGCTGTTGAGTGTAAGGAGATTGAGCACCTTTTCTCCACGCGGAACAAACTCTTCGCCATAAGCCACAGAATCAGGAGCGAACGGAAGTATCACACCCTTCCAGCCGTCATTGTCGTCGCTGATGCTGCCGGGGATGTCAATCGTCATAGAAATACTGTTTGCTCCAAGGCTGAAGCTTGCCGGCGCATTGAAAGGATAACCCTGTTCAAGCACGATATCGGTATCGGCCACACGTGAGCTTCCCTGATTTACAATGACGTTACGCATTGTTCCGAGTTCGATGCCACTGTCTTCAGGAATGTAGATAAGACAGTTGGGATTTATTCCCCTGAAGGCATCCTCTGTAAGCCGGGCTTTACGCGGAGCGCGTGAAACGGCTTCAGCAGCGTTGTCAGCCGACTTGCCAAGCATGGTGATGCTCGTAAGATTGCTGCAACCGTCAAATGCTCCGTCGCCGATAGCCTCTACGCCCGGGAGGGTTACAGATTCAAGATTCTCACATCCGGCAAAAGCTCCCGAACCGATGGTGACAACATTTTCAGGTATTACCACACTCTTCAGACTGCTCATGTCAAGGAAGGCATTTGAAGGAATCTCCTCATTCGTCAATTCAGAGAGGTTGAGTGTCTCAAGCGACTTGAACTTATCACGTATCTCAGTGAAAGCGGCATTATCAAGCTCTCCGCTGACACCTATGTTGGTGATGTTTTTAGCTTCCTCCTCGCTGACGAGTCCAAGTTCACCTGACGAAATCATTGAACCTTCGCTTACAACGATTGATGCTGTAATGTCAATCTTGATTGAACCCTGCAGGTTGCTGATTGTATAGACACCGTTTTCATCGGGCGTGAGTATGGTCTCAATATCGGTAAATTCCGGTTTGTCTCCGAACTTTGTCAATACGTGGCTCACACATTTCACCTTAGCCTCAATGCCTGTAGCCTCTGAAATCACTTTGAACTTGTAGTTCTCACCTTCTTTAAAAAGGTTGGGACGAGATTGGGAGTCTTTTATGAAGAGGCTCATATCTGCGTTTCTCCAGATATTGCTCTCGTTCAGATCCACAAACTCGGCCTTGATGCCGGCTGGACAATTTATTTCAATCGGATAGTGGAATACTACTCTGATTATGTGGTCCTGGGGATACTTGGCACTTCCGGGCTTATAGAAGGGATCCGGATCAAGTACAACAGAGTGCTGGCCATCATACAGATAAGGAGTTGTTATTGTGACATCTTTGTCGTTGTCATATAATTTGAAGGCTATCCGGGACGATAGGTGGGATTGTCCTTATATGATGTGGGAGCAAAGTTGGGAAGTCCGATGGTAACCTTTTGAGCACCTTTTGAGACATCAATCTTGGTGAGCTGATAATATGTGTTGTAGTTGAACGAACGTTCCGGATCAATCTGGATGTTGTAGTAAACCTTAGATGTCGACATATTGAGCTCATTCCAGAATGTTGCTGCGCTGTAGTGGCTTTCAGCACCCTTTGGCACCTCAAGTGTGATATTGGCGGTGTTTGCAGGAAACGGACTCATATATCCTGTGGCCGGAGGCGCTGTGGCCAAAGTGACAATCTTCGACAATCTGGCACACGATGAGAACGCATTGTCTCCGACGTAGGTGACAGATGCGGGAATTGTGACCTCCGAGAGGCTGACACAGCGGTAGAAAGCATTCTCTTCTATGTTTACAAGATTTGTCGGAAGAATGATTGTCTTCAACGCAGTCTGTACAAAGCCTGTCGAAGCGAAAGCCTTCGACGGAATTGCGTTTGCAAGGTCCCCTGCGCCTTTTATTGTCAGATCGGCAAGGTCAAGATCTACAATTGTTGCGGCATGTTTACGGAATGCGTCGAAATCCTCTGATCTCATCACTCCAATCACCTTAAGACGTGCCGGGCACTGTGCGATCTTGGCATCGAGTTCTCCTTCCTTCACATTGACAACAGTATAGGCATTCGAGCCCTTCGGATTGACCTGTATATTTATCTCAAGATCCTCGACAACGGCAGGAATGGAAATATTTGCGATTGCAGCATCAACAACCTTGTTTATTCCGTTTACCGACACTGTTACACGGTCATCTACCGAGACAGGAGTAACTTTAAGAGAGAACGGCATACCTCTCACCACCTGAGTGGCTCCCCCTTGTATGGAAGCACCCTCAACCTTCTGTGGCATATTTATATTATAGTATACCACACGGTTGCCAATGGCACTGATGCGGTCGGCAATAGTATCGTTCGCAGCATTGACAAGACTCCATTTTTTCTTGTCGAGAGACGAAACGACACGGATTAGGTTACCCTCGCGCACAGTCGCATCCTTTACCTGACAGACGAAATTACATGGCTGGTTGCCATAATTGTAAATACTGTTATAGATGACAGGCGATATGATCTCCTTGACACCGCCGTCCTTATCAGTGAGTGCGACACAGTAGAACTGATCGGCATTTTCCGAAGGAATTCCAAGCGCGTTCGCACGGATCGTAAACGATTTTCCGGGCACTACATTCACAACATCAGTCACAAGACCGACACCGCCGGCTGCACCGGTTATTTTCCACGGAGAGTCGGGCCAAGTTGCCTCAGGCTGACGGAAATTAGCGTGGATCAGGGTGTTGCTGTTGATTGTTGCCTTATAGAGACCGTTTTCACCGGGATAAAGACGTGTATTGTTGGCATAGAGCTCCACAGTCGCGTCACCGAATGAATCATCAGTGTCCACTTTGAATTCATATTGAGAACCGGGAGCTACCTCCGTCGATTCAGTCATCGCGGTGAATTTGATACCTGCCGCATCCTGTATGGTTACGGTATACTGGCTGTCGGCAACGGGATTCTGTTCCTCAATTTCCTTGAAATCCTTCCAGTAATCCTTGTTACGATATGCGGCAGTAGCGCCTACGGGGACAATGAGCTTTGCTTTTGGTGTACCTTGGAACACACACCAGTTGACCCATGCAGCAGCTGAACGGCGAACTGTCACTTCACGAAGGCTTCCACAACCGAGGAATATGTTGTATTCATAAGTTGCCACCGAAGCCGGAATCTCTATAGATGTGAGACCGGAATAGCTGAAACAGCCGCTCTTGAAAGTATTGATGTTTTTAGGCAATACAATCTGGCGCAGATTACCACACTTGCTGAATGCCTTTGCAGGAATTGCATTTGCCGGATTGGCACCGTTGGCTTTGATACTTACACCAGAAATGTCAAGTCTCGACAGTTTCATGCGGTCACGCATGAACGTGAAGTCTGTCGCATCGATTGTGCCATAGAGGGTAAGGTCGGTCACAGTACCGGCCTCTGTATCGTTTATCAGCTGTGACAGCTTGCCGGCCTGAACCCACAGTGTGCGCTTCGACACAACGTCGGCGGCATTCTGTACGATCACAGTTATAGTCTGGTCAGCTGTAACATTGCTGAGGTTATACGCGTTGCCGTTCGGAGTAAGAATGAATCCGTTGGCCTTGACCGTCACCACATCCTCGGGAGATGTCGGGACTACCTTGAACGAGAAATCACGTCCTTTAATCACGCGAGGCTCGGTATAGGTAATTTCCGCACCCTCGACAGCAGCAGGGAAGCTGATGTTGAAATAAGGGATGGTGTTTCCTTTGGCACGGGCCTCACCAAGAGTGATGAGGTCATTGGCGACAGGTAGCCATGTGGAAGATGTATTGTCTTTCGTAACCAGACGGATTACATCGCCGTCATCTATCACTGCATCGGCAGGAACAGTGCATGAGATATCTGTATATTTCAGGATATTCAATGACGAAAGCCCGAAATTTTTTCCATCGCAGAGAAGTCGTTTGAATGTTCCGTCGGCTGAGAAAAGTCCGAGTGAGATTGAGCCTGAAAAATTATTGTTTGATATATTTTTCAATGCACCTGCTCTCACTTTAAACGTCGTTCCCGGCTGGATATCGGTAACATCCATCGTCATTCCGACCTGATTTTCATCGCTTGTCAGGTGGATTGGAGACCATTCGGCCGATGTGCTTGCCGGCTTGATGTTATATACGACAGTCGTCAGATTATTGAAATTATAGGTTTTGCTCATCGTAGGGTTAAGTGCGTCGGAGGCATAGAAGCCATCGGCACCACCTGCCCATCCCCAGTTGATATGGAGATAGACCGTGGGACCCATCATTTCATATCCGTCACACACGAAAGCATGGCCGGCAGATACGTCCTGACCGCAATAGAGCACCGGTCGGTTCTCATCAATCTCGTTTACAATAAGCGCGTCCCATGAATCACGGTCCATCTCGCTTCCCTTTTTATATGAGACTCCGGCATCATAACCGAACATGGTGATCAAGGCCGAGGGAACCTTCACTTCGAATGCGCTTGAACTTGACATTCCGAAATCAGTGCCGATTGCGATTGCCGCATCAGCGACCAATGTGCCGACTGCATCACCCTCAACAGCGTTATATCCGTTGCGGTAGTTGTCGTTGCGCATGTTGCTCCAGTCATATGTCGCTGTTTCACCTTCTTTTACAAGAGATGACGGACGGTTGACAGGATATTGGTGATATTTCAGAATTTCAGCCAAAGCAGTTCCGACACATCCGACGAGCGGACGGTTGGGAATCTTACTGTTAAAAGGTGCTTCCTGACTCCACGTAGGAGTGTTGAGCAGTTTCCGGCCACTCCGCGAAACTCGGCCCGGACTCCTTCTCGAGCTTGATTTCAGCACCGAAGCCGGAGTTTCGAGCAAGCGTTCCGCAGCTTCAGGCATGGCTTGTGGAAGCCATGCTGAAGTTGTGGAATAGGCCATTACCGGCAGTGCGGTATCATCGGCCGATACAATAATAAAGCCTTTTTTGTCTGTAGCATTGAAGATGTAGTAACGAGGAGTAGTGTCGACTTTCTCTACATATACCAGTTCCAGCGAACCGACATCTGCAAGACGTGAAACGTCTGCATTCTGGAAAAAATCGGTAGCCACCTCTTTCGCTTCCTCTGCTGTCAGTATGCCTCCATTTGCCAGCCCCGGATAAAATATACAGGTGGCAAAAGCAAGCATCCGGATTATAGGTTTAAGCATAAACGATGGTTATTTATTTGTGAATTTGGTTTATTTGTTTCTTATTTTATCAGGATTTTCTTACCATTGATGATATATATTCCCTTCGAAAGCTTCTGACTGGCCTCGCGGATGGTTACATCTTTAAGAACCAGCATACCTTTAAGATTATATACGGTCAACAGTGCGTTTTCGTCTACAAATATATTTGTCAGAGTAGAGAAAACAGATGTAGTACCATGAATCTCCACATCATGTGCAGGCATTGTTTCCGGCACTTCTTCAATCCATCCATTGAAAATTTTTCCTGAGGGGAATTGAGGTTCCGGGATTTCAACCGATGCTCCCATCAAAAGTTCTGTCTCGAAGTATACTTCACCGTCAATATAAGCGGTCAACTTATAATAGTTGGCGATGTAGTAAGCGTTGACAGTAACATCGTGAGACGGCATTGTGTCAGGCAGACCATCCCATCCTGAGAATGTGTGGCCTTCTTTCTCCGGAGCGTCTTCCGGAGTTATCCTTGCGCCGTATTCAACTTCCATAGAAACATATACCTCATCATCAACCATATATGTAAGTACATAGCTGTTGATTGCATACTTACCGTTTACGGTAACATCTGATGCCGGCATAGTTTCGGGAAGACCCTCCCAGCCGGAGAATGTGTAACCTTCTTTTTCAGGGGCTGACTCGGGATTAACCTTTGAACCATATTCAATCTGAACACTCTTATAGGTTTCACCGTCCAACATATAGATAAGGGTATAGGTGTTGACGGTGAACGTGCCGGTAACGGTTACATCCGATGCGGGCATAGTTTCGGGTAAGCCTTCCCAACCCGAGAACGTGTGACCCTCCTTTTCAGGTGCGGCCTCGGCGGTAAGCTTTTCACCATAGGCGACTTCAAGGCGCTTGTACTCTTCACCATCTACCATGTAAATAAGATTGTAGGTGTTGACGATGAACTTGCCGGTGACCGTAACGTCCGATGCGGGCATTGTTTCGGGTAAGCCTTCCCAGCCGGAGAACGTGTGACCTTCTTTTTCAGGAGCAACCTCGGCGGTCAGCTTTTCACCATAGGCGAACTGGAAAGTCTTGTAAACCTCGCCGTCTACAACATAAGTAAGGGTGTAGCTGTTGGTCGAGAATGAACCAGTCACAGTGACATCTGATGCCGGCATCGTTTCGGGGAGACCCTGCCAGCCTGAGAATGTGTAACCTTCCTTTTCAGGTGCGGCCTCGGCGGTCAGCTTTTCACCATAGGCCACTTCAAGGCGCTTGTACTCTTCACCGTCTACCATATAGATAAGGTTGTAGGTGTTGACGGTGAACGTGCCGGTGACCGTAACGTCCGATGCGGGCATGGTTTCGGGTAAACCTTCCCAGCCGGAGAACGTGTGACCTTCTTTTTCAGGAGCGGCCTCGGCGGTCAGCTTTTCACCGAAGGCGAACTGGAAAGTCTTGTAAACCGCGCCGTCTACAACATAAGTAAGGGTGTAGCTGTTGGTCGAGAATGAACCAGTCACAGTGACATCTGATGCCGGCATCGTTTCAGGAAGACCCTGCCAGCCTGAGAACGTGTAACCGTCCTTGACTGGAGCAGCCTCGGCGGTCAGCTTTTCGCCATAGGCGATTTCGAAGCGCTTGTACTCTTCACCGTCTACCATATAGATAAGGTTGTAGGTGTTGACGGTGAACGTGCCGGTGACCGTAACGTCCGATGCGGGCATGGTTTCGGGTAAACTTTCCCAGCCGGAGAACGTGTGACCTTCTTTTTCAGGTGCGGCCTCGGCGGTAAGCTTTTCACCGAAGGCGAACTGGAAAGTCTTGTAAACCTCGCCGTCTACAACATAAGTAAGGGTGTAGCTGTTGGTCGAGAATGAACCAGTCACAGTGACATCTGATGCCGGCATCGTTTCAGGAAGACCCTGCCAGCCTGAGAACGTGTAACCGTCCTTGACTGGAGCAGCCTCAGCGGTAAGCTTTTCACCATAGGCCACTTCAAGACGCTTGTACTCTTCACCATCTACCATATAGATAAGGTTGTAGGTGTTGACGGTGAACGTGCCGGTGACCGTAACGTCCGATGCGGGCATTGTTTCGGGTAAGCCTTCCCAGCCGGAGAACGTGTGACCTTCTTTTTCAGGAGCGGCCTCGGCGGTAAGCTTTTCACCGAAGGCGAACTGGAAAGTCTTGTAAACCGCGCCGTCTACAACATAAGTAAGGGTGTAGCTGTTGGTCGAGAATGAACCAGTCACAGTGACATCTGATGCCGGCATCGTTTCGGGGAGACCCTGCCAGCCTGAGAACGTGTAACCGTCCTTGACTGGAGCTGCCTCGGCGGTCAGCTTTTCGCCATAGGCGATTTCGAAGCGCTTGTACTCTTCACCGTCTACCATATAGATAAGGTTGTAGGTGTTGACAGTGAACTTGCCGGTGACCGTAACGTCCGATGCGGGCATGGTTTCGGGTAAGCCTTCCCAGCCCGAGAACGTGTGACCTTCCTTTTCAGGAGCAGCCTCGGCGGTCAGCTTTTCGCCGAAACCGAACTGGAAAGTCTTGTAAACCTCGCCGTCTACAACATAAGTAAGGGTGTAGCTGTTGGTCGAGAATGAGCCAGTGACGGTGACATCTGATGCCGGCATAGTTTCAGGAAGACCCTGCCAGCCCGAGAATGTGTAACCGTCCTTTTCGGGGGCGGCCTCGGCAGTCAGCTTTTCGCCATAGGCCACTTCAAGGCGCTTGTACTCTTCACCGTCTACCATATAGATAAGGTTGTAGGTGTTGACAGTGAACTTGCCGGTGACCGTAACGTCCGATGCGGGCATGGTTTCGGGTAAGCCTTCCCAGCCCGAGAACGTGTGACCTTCCTTTTCAGGAGCAGCCTCGGCGGTCAGCTTTTCGCCGAAACCGAACTGGAAAGTCTTGTAAACCTCGCCGTCTACAACATAAGTAAGGGTGTAGCTGTTGGTCGAGAATGAGCCAGTGACGGTGACATCTGATGCCGGCATAGTTTCAGGAAGACCCTGCCAGCCCGAGAATGTGTAACCATCCTTTTCTGGAGCGGCCTCGGCGGTCAGCTTTTCGCCATAGGCGACTTCAAGGCGCTTGTATTCCACGCCGTCCAACATGTAGATAAGGTGGTAGGTATTGACGGTGAACGTGCCGGTAACGGTAACATCCGATGCCGGCATAGTTTCGGGAAGACCTTCCCAGCCCGAGAACGTGTGACCTTCCTTTTCTGGGGCGGCCTCGGCGGTCAGTTTCTCACCATAGGCGAACTGGAAAGTCTTGTAAACCTCGCCGTCTACAACATAAGTAAGGGTATAGGTGTCCGCTGTGAATGATCCAGTGACGGTGACATCTGACGCGGGCATAGTTTCTGGTAGACCTTCCCAGCCTGAGAACGTATGACCTTCCTTTTCAGGTGCGGCCTCGGCGGTAAGCTTTTCGCCAAAGGCAACTTCAAGGCGCTTGTATTCCGCGCCATCCAACATGTAGATAAGATTGTAGGTGTTGACGGTGAACGTGCCGGTGACGGTAACATCCGATGCCGGCATAGTTTCGGGAAGACCTTCCCAGCCTGAGAACGTATGGCCTTCCTTTTCAGGGGCGACCTCGGCGGTCAGCTTTTCACCGAAGGCAACCTTTACACTTTTATACTCCTCACCATCCAGCATATAGGTAAGGGTGTAGGTGTCCGCTGTGAATGATCCAGTGACGGTGACATCTGACGCGGGCATAGTTTCAGGTAGACCTTCCCAGCCTGAGAACGTGTGGCCTTCCTTTTCAGGGGCGGCCTCGGCGGTAAGCTTTTCACCATAGGCCACTTCAAGGCGCTTGTATTCCGCGCCGTCCAACATGTAGATTAGGTTGTAGGTATTGACGGTGAACGTGCCGGTGACGGTAACATCCGATGCCGGCATAGTTTCGGGAAGACCTTCCCAGCCTGAGAACGTATGGCCTTCCTTTTCAGGGGCGGCCTCGGCGGTCAGCTTTTCGCCGAAGGCAACCTTTACACTTTTATACTCCTCACCATCCAGCATATAGGTAAGGGTGTAGGTGTCCGCTGTGAATGATCCAGTGACGGTGACATCTGACGCGGGCATAGTTTCAGGTAGACCTTCCCAGCCTGAGAACGTGTGGCCTTCCTTTTCAGGGGCGGCCTCGGCGGTAAGCTTTTCACCATAGGCCACTTCAAGGCGCTTGTATTCCGCGCCGTCCAACATGTAGATTAGGTTGTAGGTATTGACGGTGAACATGCCGGTGACGGTAACATCCGATGCCGGCATAGTTTCGGGAAGACCTTCCCAGCCTGAGAACGTATGGCCTTCCTTTTCAGGGGCGGCCTCGGCGGTCAGCTTTTCGCCGAAGGCAACCTTTACACTTTTATACTCCTCACCATCCAGCATATAGGTAAGGGTGTAGGTGTCCGCTGTGAATGATCCAGTGACGGTGACATCTGACGCGGGCATAGTTTCAGGTAGACCTTCCCAGCCTGAGAACGTGTGGCCTTCCTTTTCAGGGGCGGCCTCGGCAGTCAGTTTCTCACCATAGGCGACTTCAAGGCGCTTATACTCCACGCCGTCCAACATGTAGATAAGGTTGTAGGTGTTGACGGTGAACGTGCCGGTGACGGTAACGTCTGATCCCGGCATAGTTTCGGGGAGACCCTGCCAGCCTGAGAACGTGTAACCCTCTTTTTCGGGAGCTACTTCCGGAGTTATTGAAGAACCATATCCAATCTGATATGAACTGTATTCTTCTCCATCTACAATATATTTTAAAGTATAGGTATTAACTTCAAAAGAAGCTTCCAATATGATATCTCTATCAACAGTGATTGTACGAGTCTGCTCCGTAACATCATCACTCCACTTTACAAATTTATAATATGCGTCCGGGATAGCGGAAATTTCCACTTTTGATCCCTCCGGGTATCTTCCCCCATCTATATTCACCGAACCGCCGGAAGCAGCCGTGATACTTACATCAAAATATTTTACGATTGATATATTATAAGGTGAAGATGGAAGGCCAATGGCTTTATTCGATTCAAATGTGACGGACACACCTTCAATATCGGTCACATCGCCGGTCTGTTTATCTCTAATTTTAAATGAAACCGCCTCTCCTCGTTCCGTATTACTACGTATGCGCATATAGAGGCAATTCTCTACGCCGGATATGGACTCTGCCACTCCTCGACATTCATCACCGACAAAAGAAGCGACCTCATAGTCCGAGAGATTCACTTGTTGTCCGTTTGTCGCAAAAGCCACATTAAAATAGAGGCTCATGTCATAACGATAATCAGCCGGATTGACAGCCCATTCAAGCGGGACGCTCGCGCCTGAAGAGGAAAAGACCGTCAGAAACAGCACAATCAGCGTTACTAATGATTTGCTAATTGTTTTTTTCATTGGTGGTTAATAAAATTAAATAAGCAATTAATTCGTAATATTTGCGATATTATAAATGTTATGTATTGTGTATCTACAAGAAGACAATTAATAATGTCCTAACCAAAGATTTTCAATAAGTACATTCCAAATCAAAGCCGAAAACTTATAAATAGGCTTTCGGCTGTCATATGACGAGGAATGTTATTTCCACTAAATATTTCAGGTATTCAGACTGGAAACAATATAATCGAATTTTCAATGCAAAATTATATAAAATAATTGAAACTACATTTATAAATATGTGAAAATTCTAATTTTGATTTTATTTAAAAAATTTCAATATAGCTTAACACAAAAAGCCACGGCTATTCATACTGACATCATAATGGATAGCCGTGGCCGTATCTCGGTTTTTACGCGACTAAAAGGTTATAGTAAAATTCATGGCTGGAGTATAGCAAATATTTTGTCCGACAGTCGGAGTCGAAAGCTGAGTCATACCCATGCCCACACCGATTTTCTTTGCCTTGTTTCTATTATAATATGCCACACTTATTATCGGGATACTCGCTACAGAAATAACTCCACCGGAAATCATCAATGCTTTAGAAGCGGTAGACATTGCATCTGATCCTAAATCAGAGTTTGATGTAAAGCAGAGTAATACACCGGTAGTGGTCATGGCAACTCCAACTCCTAATGCAGTCCATCCAACCGCACTCAGCGCCTTGTACTTGCCCCATTCCGGAGTGTTCTTGTAGGCATCATCCATCAGCAATGATGTGGTCAGCTGCTGGCTATGACTATTGATGCTTGTCTGCACGTCAGCAATCATGTCGACAATTGAGTCGTTTTGAGAATAAGCACATACCACTGATGTGATAAAGGCTATAAACACTATGATTTTCTTCATGTTGATATTTCTTGGTTAAATGTAATAAGATTATTTAATCTAATAGACTTAGAGCCTTGCTAATTCAAAAATCCAAATTAGTAGCGGTCAAATATTGCTTTGCAAATTCAAGCTGCGTATCTTTATCATTGATAAAATCCGATACGGTTTGAGAAACAAGATAATCCGGTGCAACACCAATTCCTTCCAACGGAAATCCTTTAGGAGAAACAGACGGCGGTGCGGTTGGAATGCGGAAACATATTCCACTGGAAGTCTTAAATGTTTTAGGCCTGTTCCCTGTATCACCGGCTGTTGGCTCTCCAATCAATATGATATTTCCACTCTCTTTCATATCTATGACAAAGCTCTCAGCTGCTGAAAAAGTCATAGGGCTTGTGAGTAAGACTACCTTTCCTTGGTAAGCATCATCAACCGGTGAGATTATCTTATTGTCAACACAGTGAGGCTGATCTTCATGTATGAAATATCGGGCTAATTCCCGTCCATTGCCACTATTGCCACCCTCGTTATTGCGAACATCAATGATAAGGTATGGCAAATTGCGGACTTTATTGAATTCAGAAACAAAACTTTCGATTACGCCATCCATCATTGTGTTAATGGCGAGATAACCTATATTATCATTTAAAACTTTACTGTCCGTCTTAGCTGAAACGGAAGAAGGCAGAGAATCATTGGGTAATAAAGGTAAATTAATCTCTATTGTATCGTTTCCACGGCACACAGTATAGTCGCGAGTTGTATCAAAAAGGCTCCTAAAGATATTGGCAGCAGCGAAGAGCCTACGATTAAGTGGAGTAGATGCAGCTACATACTTCTCATTACGGTTCATCCAATCAATCACTGATTCACCATTAACCGCTATGACTCTATCCTTATCCCGGAATCCGGATTTTGTCATAATATCATTCGGATTACTGATAAAAACAGAGTCGTTGATAACCGTCGGAAAAGTACCGGCAGTATACGACTTCAAATATACGTATGAATGTCCTACTTGAAGAGAGGCAAAAAATTCCTCAAGCATCTCGCCATATTCTTTCGGTGAAGATATATCCTTTACTCGTATCGCATATAAATCGCATATAGAATCAAGATTCAGATTCTTGGATTCGGCAAGAGAATAATTATCTTTTACAATCGCAGCTATCTCGTTAAAGTCATCAGGGAAACGGTCACTCGACAATGGCAAAGATTTAACATAATAACTTTCCGTATCTATATCGTCAGATGAATAGAACCATTTAAAATAGACTATCACTCCAACAAATGCAAGCAGAATAAGCCCCAGTATTGCAAGCAAAACTTTACCAAGAGTCTTTACTATATTTCTGTGAGTAGAATTCATGTTATGATTCCTTGTATTAGTTTTTAGTTTAAAATGCTATAATTGATTGGATTGAATCTAACTGCAAAATTAGCTATTTTTTCAATATCTGGTCACTTTGAGCCTCAACCATCGAGAGAAAATCAACTAAATAAAACAAACACCACTTAAAAATCATAAAATAACACAGTTATATAGTGCTATTTTTCGCTACCAGTACACTTTTAGTAGACATCATAAAAGAAATAACGACTGGAAATCAAATGATTAGCAGTCGTTATCAGTACCCGGACCCGGGATCGAACCGGGATGGATTGCTCCAACGGTGTTTGAGACCGTCGCGTCTACCGATTCCGCCATCCGGGCAAATTTATATTTCGTCTGTCATCAATGACCATCGGGCAATATTCTGTAAAACCAAATGTGATTCACATCACAAAATATCTACCCGTGTCCCTGACGGTCGCCTACGCGACTTAGACGGGGACAAAGGTAGACATTTTTTTTTATACTCACAATAGGAAGATTAAAAATCTGTTTGGGCATCAGGATCGGTGTACCACCGTGAATACCTGAGATAGTTATGTGCAATCTTCTTATTGAGTTCACGTGATGTTTCAGAATCGACCATCTTTATGAACTTGGCAGGGGCACCGCCCCAAAGTTCATTCGGACCGATTTTAGTGCGTGAAAGCACAACCGAGCCTGCGGCGACAAGGGCGTTTTCTCCGACTTCGGCATCATCCATCACGACAGCTCCCATACCTATAAGGGCATAATCATGGATTTTTGCGCCATGAATGGTCACATTGTGTCCGATAGAAACATCATTGCCAATCTCTATCGTCGATTTCTTATATAGCGTGTGGAGGACCGAACCATCCTGAATATTCACACGATTGCCGATACGGATCGAGTTGACATCTCCACGGATAACGGTATTGAACCACACGCTGCACTCGCTACCCATGACCACATCACCGACAACCGTAGCATTCTCGGCAAGGAAGGTGTCAGGTCCGATTTCAGGCGTAAAACCTCTGACTGGAATTATCAAGGCCATTTTTAATAATCTATAAAAGTTAAACATCAGTGGAGCGCCGAATGCTGGCTCCACTATCGGGCTTAGACGGATTAACGGTCAAGCGGTCTGGTTGCGGCCGCGAGCCATGCGCGCTCTTCTTCCGTCATAAGCGGAGCAAGGCGGTCGTAGACTGTGTGGTGATAGTTGTCAACCCACTCAATCTCCTCGTCCGACATGATTGAGACATCAAACAGACTGCGGTCAAACGGACAAAGCGTTATCGTCTCGAAGGCATAGAATTTGCCGAATTCTGTCTCTTCGTAAGGAATTGTGAGCACGAGGTTCTCACAACGTATGCCATAGCGGTCCGCAAGATACACACCGGGTTCATTTGAAGTGAGCATGCCCGGCGTAAGCGATGCGAGAGTATCGTTCAGTCGGATGCTCTGCGGTCCTTCATGCACGTTAAGGAAATGACCTACACCGTGACCGGTGCCGTGGAGATAGCTCTTTCCTTCCTTCCAGAGCGGCATGCGGGCGAGCGCATCAAGCTGAGCTCCGCGAGTTCCCTCGGGGAAGATTGAGGTAGCGATGGCTATATGGCCTTTCATCACGAGAGTGAAGTCATGGCGCATATCAGCTGTCGGTTCTCCTATGGCGATAGTCCGTGTTATGTCGGTAGTGCCGTCCAGATAATTCGCACCTGAGTCAATCAGCAACAGATTGCCCTTCGTAATCACAGAGTCGCTTTCAGGCGTAGCGGTGTAGTGGACAATAGCACCGTTCGGACCGAAACCGCAGATGCTCTCGAAGCTGAGGTCAAAGAACAGATCGCCCTTACCGCGATGTTTCAGCAGAATATCCGCTACACCCATTTCAGTCAGCTTCTCGCCAGACTCGACCACCTTTTCAATCTCCATAAACGAACGCACCATAGCAACACCGTCGCGAAGATGTGCCTGACGTATTCCGGCAATCTGGACATCGTTTTTGACAGCCTTCGGAAGAGCCACGGGAGAATTCCCCTTCACATAGCGACCTTCGAGGACATGAGCAATCGCACCCGAAGCTCGGCTTCCGCTGAGAAGAACCGTCACGTCCTTAGGCAGAGCTGCCAGCGAGGAAAGTACGGCATCATAGGGAGCGACAGCCACACCGGCATCCTTGAGATAGGCTTCAACTTCGGAAGTCATCTTCGCCCCATCGACAAACAAGGTGCTTCCATCCGGAGCAAGATAAAGGAATGAGGTTGCGACAGGATTGCAGGGCACATCGTTAGAACGGATATTGAGCACCCATGCTATTTCATCAAGAGCCGACGTGAAATACGCCTCCGCACCCTGCACGGCCGCGCTTTTAAGAATGCGTGAAATCTTGGCCTTGGCCGACTCTCCGGCATATTTCTCATCGTGAACAAAAATTTTGTCGGAAGGAAGCGACGGACGGTCAGCCCATATACGGTCGATCGGATCAAAATCGACATCCAGTTTGATTCCGGCAGCGTTGAGACGCGAGCGGAGCGAGGCGGTCTCGTCGATTGACATGAGCATACCGTTGATACCGACCTTATCACCTTTCGCGAGATGTTCGCATAGATATTCGGTGATTGAGGGAGTCTCAGGCAGTCCGTCTTTCATCAGGATTATCCCTGTGCCTTCAATCTGCTGTGCACCCTGAAGGAAATAGCGGCTGTCGACCCAAAGAAGAGCCTCCTTGTCGGTCACTACCATTGTTCCTGCCGAGCCGGTGAATCCACTGAGATAGCGGACAATATGCCAATGGGATGATATATATTCACTCAGATGCGCATCAGTGCGCGGAAGTATCACCGCCTTCACACCTTCGGCAGCCATCTCTTTGCGAAGCGCTACAATGCGCTCGATAATCAGATTCTGCATAATATTTATATTTCTTTTGAGAAGTTTATTTCGTAATCAGTTCATTCAAGGTCGACACGCAGCCCTTCATTGGCCACAATCACATCAGGAAACTCCTCCGATGCTTCCTTGAGAAGAATTTCTTCAGAATTATAGCGTTTCGAGAAATGTCCGATAATCAACCTCTTAGCCCCGCCCCCGCAGCAATAAGCGCGGCCTGACGTGCTGTCGAGTGCCCGCGCTCACTGGCCATAGCCTCAAGCGAATCATCGTAAGTGGCCTCATGATAGACCGTATCAACACCTTTTATATCGGCTGCGACACGCTTGTCCATCATCGTATCGCTGCAATAGGCATAGCTCATTGACGGATCAGCATCCGTGGTCAGCATCGCGTTTGGAATGACCGTACCGTCATCTTTCACATAGTCACCGCCGTCCTTTATGTTTTTAAGCTGAGAGACTGGAACGTTGTGAAATCTCACAGCATCGCCGCGCAGATGGCGCTGCTTGGGCTTCTCGCGGAATATGAAACCAGAACATGGAGTGCGGTGATAGAGAGGGAAAGTCTCTACCGTAAGCCCCGAATCCTCATAGACAATCCTCCGCTCCCCTTCCTCTATTATATCATAGATAATTTCAAACGGTGAATTACGATTAAAAAAATCCATCCACTCTTTCATCAGCCTTGCTCCGTCACGGAATATATGGACAGTGACAGACCCGCTGATCTGGTGCAGAGCCATAGTCGAAAGCAGTCCGGGCAGCCCAAAAAGATGATCGCCATGAAGATGAGAGATAAATATATGGTTGAGACGCGAGAATTTCAGACCCAGCCGACGGAACATCAGCTGTGCACCCTCACCGCAATCAATCATGAATAGCTTGTCGCGAAAAACCACCACCTGACACGACGGCTGGTGGCGCGCCGTAGGCGTGGCCGACCCGCATCCGAGTATATTGACCTGAAACTTTGCCATAACAACGCAAAAGTACACAAAAAAGCGCGTTTTTCATCTTATTCCCAATTAAAATCTCACACAAATCTTTTCTACAGAAAGAGTGAAAGACACAAAGACAATAATATTATATATGTGACAGGCGATTGGATAGTTTTTATAAAATAATTTGTAAATTTGCAGCAAACAATGCTCACCATATACCTTGAAATAATCAAATGGCTAAGAAACTCCTTTCGCTCCCGCCCAACCTTGTGGGATGCTTTCACGATATAACCGGACTTTCAAAATCTGAATTTTACTGCACTTCCGACCCATCGGCCACAGACTCGGCAGCGGTGGCGGAACTACATGGATTCTTGAAGAATGCCATCGCGAGTCAGCCGACAGCGACAGTTTTGAAAAATGGATAGGGAAAGAACGGAAGATAATAATCCATGCCGGAGGCCAGAGCCGCCGACTGCCCTCCTATGCACCGTCAGGCAAGGTGCTCACGCCGATTCCAATCTTCCGATGGGAGCGCGGACAGTCGCTTTCGCAAACCCTGCTCGACCTCCAGCTCCCCTCTACGAACGCATAATGTCGACGGCACCCGCCTCAATCAACACAATGATTGTCAGCGGAGATGTCTATATCCGTGCTGCCGAACGCCTTGCTCCAGTCCCGGAAGCCGATGTCGTATGCTACGGCCTATGGCTCAACTCATCAATCGCCAAGAACCACGGAGTATTCTACAGCACTCACGATGCACCCTCTGTGCTCAACCGCATGCTACAGAAACCGTCGGTCGAAAAACTCAACTCCCTCCTGCAGACCGGCTACTTCCTCACCGACATAGGCATCTGGCTGCTCAGTGACCGTGCGGTTGAACTACTGCGCAAGCGCTCGCGAAACGCCGACGGCTCATTCAGGGAATATGACCTTTATTCCGAATTCGGACGTGCGCTCGGCACTGATCCGGAAATAACCGACCCCGAACTACGCCAACTCACAGTTGCCATCGTGCCACTTCCCGGAGGACAATTCTATCATTTCGGCACTGGCCGCGAAATGATTTCTTCGACACTGGCCGTTCAGAACATCGTCAACGACCAGCGCGAAATCATGCACCGCGACCGCAAGCCTCACCCTTCGATTTTTGTCCAGAACACCATAACCGAAATCCGGTTTGACGCATCAAACACAAATATCTGGATAGAAAACAGCCATATTGCCAAGGGATGGAAGCTTACAAGCGACCATATCATCACAGGCGTCCCGGCCAACAACTGGGAGCTGTCACTCACACCGGGACAATGTGTCGACATAATCCCTGTAAATGACAATGCCTATGCAGTGCGTGTCTACAACATCGACGACCGCTTTGCAGGCGACGAACAGAAACGACCGCAGTTCCCCGTTGTCACAGACATCTCCGATATGGGGCGCATCGTCAAAGCCATGCTTGAAGGCAACGCCGACCTCGCAGGCTACGACATGCTAAGCGCCGAACGCATCTCAGACATCGCACGTCTTGACCGACTCGTCGCCCAGCGTCGCGCCTTCCGTAAACAAAACCGCATAGCGCTCGCTGAGAACCACAACCACAGCGTATTCTATCAGACCGACCTTCTCGAAGCCGCCAAAGCATTCGCTACGGATTCGATACCTCTGCCCTCACCTATTTCAGAGACAGAGCCACTTGTGAAGCGCGCAAGCGACGCAATGTTCCGCGCAGAAGTGAAACGACGCTCAAATCAGGAATGGAAAGCCGATCAGGACACTGCCTTCTCGATTCTCCGTGAAGGACTCACCCGCGCCGCACTCGAGAAGAAACAACTGCCGCAACGCGCCGTCTGCTCCGACCAGATTGTCTGGAGCCGCTCACCTGTGCGCATCGACATCGCAGGCGGATGGAGCGACACCGCTCCCTATTGCCTGATGGAAGGCGGGACAGTCATCAATTTCGCCATCGAGCTCAACGGCCAGCCGCCATTGCAGGCCTACGTGCGTCCTTGTAAAGAGCCCCACATCATCTGCCGTAGCATTGACCTCGGAGCGGAAGAGCGCATTGACAATTTTGATGCCATACTTGACTTCCACCGTGTGGGCAGTCCATTCTCGATACCCAAGGCTGCACTTGCCCTCGCCGGTTTCCATCCCCGTTTCTGCGAAGTCACCTATCCATCACTCAAAGCACAGCTCGAAGACTTCGGTTCAGGACTTGAAATCACATTGTTCTCAGCCATACCCGCCGGAAGCGGACTCGGCACGAGCAGCATCCTTGCGGCAACAGTCCTCGGAGCAATCAGCGACTTCTGCTCACTCGCATGGGATAAGAATGAAATCTGTAGCCGTACACTCGTCCTCGAACAGCTTCTAACGACAGGTGGCGGCTGGCAGGACCAGTTCGGCGGTGTCATAGGAGGCGTCAAACTGCTCCAGACTTCAAAGGGATTCGAACAGAATCCGATGGTGAGCTGGCTTCCCGACACCCTTTTCACCGACCCGGAATATGCCTCATGCCATCTTCTGTACTACACAGGCATAACCCGCACGGCAAAGGACATTCTTGCCGAGATAGTCCGCAACATGTTCCTCAACGAAGGCGCGCAGCTGCGTCTGCTCCGCAGCATGAAAGCTCACACAATGGAAATGTATGACGCAATAATGCGCTGCAACTTCAACCGACTCGGCGAACTTGTGCGCACCACATGGAATCAGAAAATGGCCATTGACCGAGGAACCAACCCGCCGGAGGTCGATGCCATCACCCGGCGCATCGACGACCTGTGCCTCGGCTACAAGTTGCCCGGTGCAGGAGGTGGAGGCTATCTCTACATGATTGCAAAAGATCCTGAAGCGGCCGCACGCATATGCCAGCTCCTTCATACCGAACCGCTACGTCCAAACGCCCGTCTCGTCGACCTTTCGCTCTCTCGCTCAGGACTTACTGTAACGAGAAGCTAAGAGTCGTATAAAGGAATAAACAGTCATGCTAAATGCTATCAGGCTCTACCGTCTGGCCAACTGGCTTTACAGGCATCACATCCCGCTGCTGCCAAAGCTGCTGCAACTTCTGATATTCATCAACTATAACTGTTCAATCAGCTATAGAATGAAAATCGGACGCGGGACGTTTTTCAACCACGGAGGAATGGGCGTGCTCATTAATCCCGAAGCCACTGTCGGCGATAACTGTAAAATAGGCAACAACGTATCAATCGTAGGACAAGGTCCATATAAAGAGTGTCCGAAAATAGGCAACAGGGTCTACATCGGGCCGGGAGCGGTGATCCAAGGTCCTGTCATCATAGAAGACGAAGTCATCATTGCTCCAAATGCGGTTGTCAACAAAAGCGTACGTCGCGGCAAAATAGTCGGCGGAATTCCAGCCAGAATCATAGGAGATGTCTCCGGTCTCGACTACAATATTTTTGCCGATGAAAACTGGAAAGAGGGTTATAAAAGCTTTCTTGAATAGTTCGCAGCACTCTCCCTGACATCGAAATTTTGAATAAATGACTCTTAGAATTTTGCGTTTTTAACATTAGGCTCCAAGTTTTGGAGCCTATTTTGTTGGGCATAGAGGAAAAAATAATTAATTTTGCATTTGTTTCCCTTTCTGCGGACGGGCAATAGACATGGTTACCAACTTAATATATTATAAGTAAAAAATCATCAATATATGAACATCCTTGAACTCAGTGAACAAGAGATCGTGCGCCGAGGCAGCCTCGACGAAATGCGCCGACGCGGCATAGACCCGTTTCCTGCTGACGAATTTCCCGTAACCGGTTACTCAGACGAGATTAAAGAAACATTTACCGACGATGCACCCCAGCGCGAGGTCTCGGTCGCCGGACGAATCATGGGTCGCCGCATCATGGGCAAAGCCTCTTTCCTTGAGCTTCAGGACTCACATGGACGTATACAGGTCTATGTCAACCGCGATGAAATCTGTCAGGGCGAAGACAAAGACCTCTATAATGTCGTATTCAAGAAACTTCTCGACATCGGTGACTTCGTAGGAATCAAAGGCTACGTGTTCCGCACCCAGACAGGAGAAATTTCCGTGCATGCACAGCAGCTCACAGTGCTCGGCAAGTCAATCCGTCCGCTGCCTATCGTCAAGGTCAAGGACGGCGTGACCTATGATGCGTTTGACGATCCCGAACTCCGCTACCGCCGCCGCTATGTCGACCTTATTGTCAACGAAGGTGTAAAGGACATCTTCGTCAAGCGCACAAAGGTGATGAACTCCATGCGCAACTACTTCAACGAGCATGGCTATATGGAAGTCGAAACCCCGATTCTCCAGTCAATCGCCGGCGGAGCGAGCGCCCGTCCTTTTATCACCCACCATAACTCGCTCAATATCGAGCTTTACATGCGAATCGCCACAGAGCTTTATCTCAAGCGTCTGATTGTCGGCGGTTTCGACGGAGTATATGAAATCGGCAAGAACTTCCGAAACGAAGGTATGGACCGCACACATAACCCGGAATTCACCTGCATGGAAATCTATGTGGCCTACAAGGACTACAACTGGATGATGGAATTCACCGAGAAGCTGGTTGAAAAAATCTGTCTTGATGTCAACGGCACAACTCATGTAAAGGTCGGCGACAATATCATCGACTTCAAAGCTCCATATCGCCGCGTGACAATGACCGATGCAATCAAGGAACACACAGGCATCGACATCACCGGCATGACCGAAGAGCAACTCCGCGACGCAGCCCGTTCGCTCGGCATAGAAGTCGATGAAACAATGGGTAAAGGCAAGCTCATCGACGAGATTTTCGGCGAGAAGTGCGAAGGCACCTACATCCAGCCGACTTTCATCATCGACTATCCCATAGAAATGTCACCGCTCACCAAGCGTCACCGCAACAATCCGAATCTCACAGAGCGTTTCGAACTTATGGTAAACGGCAAAGAACTCGCCAACGCCTACTCGGAACTCAATGACCCGATTGACCAGTATGAACGCTTCGTAGAGCAGATGAAACTTGCCGACAAGGGCGATGACGAAGCCATGATTATTGATCAGGACTTCGTACGCTCGCTTGAATACGGAATGCCCCCGACATCGGGCATGGGTATGGGCATTGACCGTCTCGTCATGCTTATGACAGGCCAGACCACAATTCAGGAAGTGTTGTTCTTCCCGCAGATGCGCCCTGAAAAGGTGCAGCGCCGCGACAAGGAAGAAGCCTTCACCGCAATAGGAGTACCGGCCGAATGGGTCGCTCCGATCTACAAGGCCGGAGTCTACACCATTGACCAGCTCGCAGGCCAGACAGCCGGAAAACTCCATCAGGAACTGTGCGGAATCAACAAGAAATTCAAACTCGGGTTCAAATCTCCCCTAATCGGAGACGTCGAACAATGGATTGCTGCTGCAACTACCTCGGCAGCCGAATAATAAACAGAAATCCTTCATCAGTTCGCGCATATCATGGCATTTAATAAAATAGCAGTTATGGGAGGCGGAAGCTGGGCTACAGCTCTCGCCCGGCTTCTCCTTCGCAACTGCGACTCCATACTCTGGTATATGCGGCGCGATGACCGCATAGAGGATTTCAAAAGGCTTGGACACAATCCCGCATACCTTACTGACGTTCAGTTTGATGTGTCGCGCATTGAATTTTCAAGCGACATAAATTATGTCTGCAACCATGCCGATACACTGCTGATGGTCATGCCTTCGCCCTACTTCAAGACGCATATCAACAAAATCGCCGTCGATATCTCCGACAAAAACGTCGTGTCGGCGGTAAAAGGAATAGTGCCGGGCGACAACGAAATCATTTCTGACTTCGTCATGCACCATTTCGGTGTGAAGTCAGACAAAGTGCTTGTAGTCGCCGGTCCTTGCCATGCCGAAGAAGTGGCGCTCGACCGTCCGAGTTTCCTCACGGTCGGATGCCACAATGTCCAGAACGCTATTGAATTTGGCAACAAGCTATCCTCACCCAACACACGCACAATCCCGTCAAGCGATGTCGAAGGCATCGAGTATGCAGCCGTTCTCAAGAACGTCTATTCCATCGGCGCAGGTATTGTCCACGGAATGAAAGGAGGCGACAATCTCCTTGCGATGCTCGTCAGCAACGCAATCCGCGAGATGGAGCGCTTCATCGACGAAGCATGCCCGCGTCCGCGTTGCATCTGCGATTCTGTCTATCTCGGCGACCTGCTTGTCACTGCCTATTCACGTTTTTCCCGCAACCACAATTTCGGGTCGATTATAGGTAAAGGATATTCCGTATCCACGGCCCGAATGGAGATGGAACAGACAGCCGAAGGTTACTACGGTACGAAATGTATCAAGGAAATCAATAAAAAATATGGTGTCGAAATGCCTATTCTCGATGCCGTCTACGATATTCTCTACCGCCATGCCAACGCCGAGCGTGCGATCCGCGCCCTTGGCAAATGGTTCATCTGACACACGCTATTCCTTATAATACTCAACCAATAACAAATCAGAAACGACAATCGGATATAAAAACTAAAATAACATGAAAACCTTATCTGTTGACATTAAAAACGTACTCGGAACTGTGAGCCGTGAAGACATCAATAAACTTGACGGCAAGGCTTCCGATGCTCTTGAAAAAGTGCTTAACGGCACAGGCGAAGGCAGCGACTTCCTCGGATGGGTTAATCTTCCCACCGACACAACCGAAGCTCTCCTCGACGATATCGTCGCCACTGCCGATTCACTCCGCCAGAGCTGCGACACTGTGGTTGCAATCGGTATCGGCGGCTCTTATCTCGGAGCAAAGGCCGTGATTGAAGCTCTCAGCGACAGTTTTGCCGCATATCGTCCTGCATCTGAAGGCAATCCCAAAGTTCTCTTCGCCGGACAGAACATCGGCGAGGATTACCTCTACGAACTTCAGGACTATCTGAAAGACAAGCGCTTCGGCATAATCGTGATTTCGAAGAGCGGAACCACCACCGAACCCGCCATCGCTTTCCGTCTTCTCAAAGAGCAGCTTGAACGTCAGCTCGGTGTCGACGAAGCCCGCAAGCGCATCGTGGCTATCACCGACGCTCAGCGCGGCGCACTCCGCCGTCTCGCAACCGAAGAAGGTTACAAGACTTTTGTCATCGCCGACAACGTTGGCGGCCGTTTCTCCGTGCTTACCCCTGTAGGTCTTCTTCCCATAGCTGTTGCAGGATTTGACATCCGCGCTCTCATCGACGGTGCTGCCGAAATGGAGAAAATGACCAATACAGCCGACGCATCCAACCCTTCTTATCTGTATGCCGAAACCCGCAACGCCCTCTACCTTGCAGGCAAAAAGACCGAGATTCTTGTCAACTACAATCCCAAGCTCCACTTCTTCGGCGAATGGTGGAAACAGCTCTACGGCGAAAGCGAGGGCAAAGACAACCTTGGTATCTTCCCTGCCGCAGTCGACAATTCAACTGACCTCCATTCAATGGGACAGTGGATTCAGGAAGGTGAGCGCACCATTTTCGAGACTGTGATTTCAGTTGTCGAAAGCAAGCACGAAAAGTTCATCCCATCCGACGAAGCAAACCTCGACGGTCTCAACTACATCGCCGGCAAGCATGTCGACGAAGTGAACAAGATGGCTGAGCTCGGCACACGTATCGCACACGTCGACGGAGGTGTCCCCAACATGCTCGTGACTATCCCCGCACTTGAAGAAAAGTATCTCGGCCAGCTCATCTACTTCTTCGAAAAGGCTTGCGGTATCAGCGGCTACATACTCGGAGTCAATCCATTCAACCAGCCCGGTGTAGAGGCTTACAAGCGCAACATGTTCGCTCTCCTCGAAAAGCCCGGCTACGAAAAAGAAACCGAAGCGATCAAGTCGCGCCTCTGATAGAATAGCACCTGTAGCTGTAAGCCTCTATGGGCTACAGACACCCAGACATAAAGCCTCGTTCCACTTCGGAGCGGGGCTTCGTTATTTGACTTGAGACATCAGCTGATTATATCTTCCGGTTATATTCCCCTCGAACATGGATATAGATTGCCACGGTAGATTTTTTTTGCTAATTTTGCATGTTGAATACTAAAAATAAAAGGCTGACTGTCAAACAGCCGATAGCAATCCAAACAAAATGCGCAACGAATCAGAACTTAATGGAGTGTCACTGCTTGGAAATACCGGAGTGAAGTACCCTACTCAATATGCACCTGAAGTGCTGGAAACATTTGTCAACAAACATCCTGACAATGAATATCTTGTCACTTTCACCTGTCCCGAATTCACATCCCTGTGCCCGAAGACCGGACAGCCGGATTTTGCTAAAATCCTGATCTCCTACATACCTCGTGAGAAAATGGTCGAGAGCAAGAGTCTCAAGCTCTATCTGTTCAGTTTCCGCAATCATGGAGATTTCCACGAAGACTGCGTCAACATAATCATGAAAGACCTGATAGCACTCATGGATCCGCGCTATATCGAGGTCAAAGGCATCTTCACACCACGAGGGGGCATAGCCATACTGCCGTTTGCCAACTATGGCGACAGCCAGCATCAGGAAATGGTAAAACAGCGTATGCTCGCATCATTTCCCGACAATTTTTAAAACAACATCTCACAAACGTTAAAGACAAAAAATGGCAAAAGATACACTACTTGTACTCTCCGGAGGCATGGATTCCGTCACAATGCTCTGGGAATATGTCGACTCGATAGCAGCTGCAGTGACATTTCAATACGGCTCTAACCATAACATGCGTGAAGCGGCGTGTGCCAAATGGAACTGCGGGCACCTTAATGTGAAATGGTATGAAATCGACCTTTCGTTTATGGGAAAATATTTTGAAAGCTCCCTTCTGAGCGGAGCTGAAGCAATCCCCGAAGGCAATTACGACGATGACAATATGCGGTCGACTGTGGTGCCCTTCCGCAATGGCATCATGCTGTCAGTGGCCGCCGGTCTCGCCGAAAGCCTCGGCTTGAAGAAAGTGATGATAGCCAACCATTCCGGTGACCATGCAATCTATCCCGACTGCCGTCCAGACTTCATAAAATCAATGAAAAATGCCATAGCCGACGGCACATACGAACATCTGGAACTCGTAGCGCCCTACACAGATCTCACAAAGGGCGAGATAGCATTACGCGGAAAAACTCTTGGCGTAGACTATTCCCATACATATTCATGCTACAAAGGCGGCGAACATCATTGCGGTAAATGCGGGACATGTGTCGAACGTCGGGAAGCTCTGGATTTTGCCGGTATAAAGCTGGAAAACGACTGAACCATCTTCCTCTCTTATCCGACACTGACTACCACATGCAACCGACATCCAACAACTCTCCTAAACGCAAACCACGCAGACGCTTCAGCCTGAAGAAAACTCTCAGGCTATTCCTTCCGCCGATCCTGTTCATATCACTATGTGTGGTGATGTGTACGCCGACACGCCATTCCGAGTCCGACGGAGCCGCAATAGTCACGACAACAAAAGCGTCAAGTGACGAAACCGCACCTGATGCCGGAATCAATGAAGAAGTGAAACCGATCAGTGAAGAAATTCCGACCGATGTCCATAATCTGGAAACTGATACTGTCAGCAGCCATCTTGCCCACCTCGATGAAATGCCCGAACCAACCGAACGGATCAAGGTTAACTACTTCGGGAACATGCACCAATTTTTCAATGACAGCAACTATATCCATTGGCAGGAAGCCGAAATCATAGGGATAGAACCGCTGACCGACACCCGCTCTCACTGGCAGCTGAAAAAACCGATTGTCAAGGTGACAAGCTGTGAGGATTTTTTTATCGACTCTCTGATCTATTCGCGCCCGTATCTTGTTCCAATAGCAGCTGCAAGACTTCACGAAATCGGACACCGCTTCCGCGATTCAATAGCATCGAGAGGCGGAGGCGACTACCGAATAAAGGTGACAAGTCTGCTAAGGACTCCAAGGACCGTCAAGCGACTGCGTCGCCGCAACCGCAACGCGATTGACTCCTCAGTCCATCAGCTCGCCACGACATTCGACATATCGTATGCCTCTTTCATTGCCGACAACAGCGACAATCCCCGCAGTGTCGACGATCTAAAAGGAATACTCGGCGAAGTGCTGAAGGCCATGCGCGAAGAAGGAAAACTATGGGTCAAGCACGAACGCGGGCAGCCCTGCTTCCACATAACAGCCCGCAAAAAACAACCGCACGAAGCATCCAAAGACAACTGATCAAGAGATAAGTCTCTTATTGCAATAGTTTAGCCTCTCAATGAACGAACAGACATCTCAAAACGTCAATTCCGGCACTGTAGGCAAGAAGAACAACGGAAATCCACGACATCCGTTAAAGAAACGTCCCGTATGGATAAAAATCCTGCGCGGGATGCTATGGGTCATAGCCTGTCTGACAGCTGTTGTGCTTATTGCAATCACAATAGCCGTTTCATATCTGAAACCGGAGCGTCTGACTCCGTTAGTGGAAAAATATGCCAATGAATACATTGATGCAGACATCAGCATCGGACGTATTGAAATTTCATTCTGGCACACTTTTCCTCGATTTGAGCTCGACATCACCGATCTCTCGGTCAAAAGTAACGCACTGTCACCCCTGCCACACGACTCTGTTGCCGGGATGCCGGTATGGGCAGATTCACTTCTCACACTCCATCGATTCAACGGGGCGATAAACATTCCGAAATTACTTGCCGGAAATATAACGCTCTACGACATCATTCTTGACAGACCTGAAATAAATATCGTTCAGGCCACACCGCAGCGATCCAACCTTGACATCTTTCCTGAGTCAAAAAAAGAGGATGAGAACAATGAAACTTCTGTTTTCATCTCAGATTTATCGTTTGCGACATTCGAAATCCGCAATGGCATGTCAGTCCGTTATCTATCTGTCCCTGACTCCACAGATATAAGCATCACTCTATCTGACACAAGGCTAAACGGCAACAATGCCCCGGACTATTCAGTCGACATCCACGGACTGACATCTGCTTCCGTGTCGGATTTTTCAATTAAAAATCTAAGTTTCGGAATAGGCGGCGACATCAGATGGAGCCAGTATGACCCGCAGAAACTGGCGCTCAATAATTTCAAGATAAGCGCAGGTAAAGTAAACACGACACTTTCAACCGACATAAACTTTGCCGAAGGTCTGCGGATAGACAGATTCAATTTTCTGCTTCCACGCACCCCTGCATCAGATATAATGGAACTGATCCCGGAGGAAATGTGCGGAGAAACAGCCAATCTGAAAGCCGGATTCGACATAAAACTCGGCATAGAGCTCACACAGCAGTTCAGACCGGCCGTCGATTCCATTCCGTCGGTGAACGTCACTCTCGAAATTCCGGAAGGACGCGCTGACTACGAACAGCTTCATCTTTCCCGCTTCGCCCTGCTTGCAAAGGCTGAAATCAACGGTGAAAAACTCGATGCCTCAACCATAAACGTCGAAAAACTTCTGGCAATCGGTCAAGGTGTCGGTTTTGAACTTAACGGGAAAATAGACCATATCATCAGCGACCCTACTATATCCGGAACATTCAAAGGCGGGGTTGAAATAAGCAGACTTCCGAAAAAGCTGCTTGCAGAACTGCCATGCGAAATAGACGGCTCTCTGCGTGCCGACAGTAAATTTTCACTGCGGAAAAGCTATCTTGACCAAAACAACTTCCATCGAATACGCCTGACAGGAGAGGCTACGCTTAGAAATCTCAAGATTTCCATGCCAGAACTTCCTGCCGAACTATATTCACGGACGATGGAGCTGAAACTTGGGACAAACTCATCGTTCACTCGCGGAGATATCAGCGTAGACTCGCTTCTGACCGCGTCATTGAAAATCGACACAATATCAGCAGGAATCACAGGCATGATTCTACAGGCATCCGAAGTGAAAATGGGTGTCGGATGCCAGAACACCTCATCGTCAGCCGACACCAGCATAATCAACCCTATTGGCGGCCGGATTGTGGCTGACAGACTGCTGTTCAGATCAACCGAGGACTCAACAAGAATACGCCTGCGCAAATCGACTGTCGGAGCGACTCTCCGACGCTACAAAGACGATAAGACAAAACCGCAGCTCGTACTCAACGTCGCTACCGACGGTGCCTTCTATGGTGACCGTCTCAACAGGGCGCTACTCGGAAAGTCACTTCTGCTCGTGACCGCCTATCCGTCAGCTGTCACACAAAGGCCACGGCGCTCACCGCTGATTGACTCTCTTTCAGTCGCTAATCCCGACTTGCCACAGGATTCACTAAGAGCGATGGCTCGGGCAATACGCCGGGCAAGAATGAAAACACTCTCTGCAAGCGACAGTGTGGCTGTGGCCGAAGGCGAGGTTATCGACATAAGCGTCGACAATTCGATGCGCCGCCTGTTGCGCCGATGGGATGCAAGAGGCGTGTTGAAATCTGAACGCATGAGAGTCTTTACCCCTTATTTCCCGCTACGCAACACCCTTAGCGACCTGAACATCAGGTTCAATTCCGACTCTCTGACCATAACCGACACCCGGTTGCGCACCGGGCATACAAGCCTCGTGATGAACGGCAGCGTAAGCAATATCAAAAAAGCGCTGACATCAATCAACCACCAACAGCCTCTCAGGCTCGATTTCACTCTTGACGGCGATACCATAGAAGTGAATGAAATAGCAGGAGCCGTGTTTGCCGGCGCAGCCTTTGCCGAAAGCGACACAACCGGAATATTCATCGCCCAAGAGTCGGATAATGAAAGAGCCATGCAATCCTCGGTCGAGACAAACGCGTCCGATACGATGGCCACCCTTGTCATCCCGTCAAACGTAGAAGCAAATATCAATGTCAAGGCCAACAACATAGCCTATTCCAACCTGATGTTCCGCGACTTCAAAGGCCGGCTTAATGTCTACAAAGGAGCAATCAATCTCGAACAGCTGACCGCAGCGACAAATGTCGGCGGAATAGACCTAAATGCACTTTATTCCGCTCCGTCGAAAGAGGATGCGTCGTTTGCATTCGGATTGGGAATCAAGGATTTCCATATCAAGCAATTCCTTGAACTTGTCCCCGCGATTGACTCGCTTATGCCCCTGCTCTATGGAATCGACGGAATCATCAATGCCAACATCGCGGCTACAACCCGTATAAGCGACGGCATGAATATCGATATTCCAACATTGAAGGCTGCCTTGAAGCTATCGGGCGACAGCCTTGTGCTGATTGACGAAGCCACATTTAAGAAAATTGGCAAATGGCTTATGTTCAAGCACAAAGAGAAAAACGTCATCGACAGTATGAATGTCGAGATGATTGTCCAGAACTCTCAGCTTGAGATGTTCCCGTTCATATTCGACATTGACCGCTACCGCCTCGGAGTCATGGGTACAAACGACATGGCGATGAATCTCAAATACCACATCGCGGTCCTCAAATCACCCCTTCCGTTCAAATTCGGAATAAACATATCAGGCAATGTCGACGATATGAAAATACGGCTCGGGAAAGCCAAGTTCAACGAAAAAAACATGCCTAAATCAGTTGCCATCGCCGACACGACCCGAATCAATCTCGTCAGGGAAATCGGCAATATCTTCCGCCGTGGAGTGCGCGACGCAAATATCGGAAGCCTTGACTTTTCGGGACTGCCTGACTCCGGCACGGCCGACAGTAGCACAACCGACACCATTTCACGCAGAGATTCACTCTATTTCATCCAGGAAGGACTCATAGCGCCACCCGACACCGCGATTCATGCCTCAATTATCCCCGAAACGAAGAAAACAAAAAATAAAAAAGCAAAGAAATGATACCACCCGTTCCATTTTCCAATGAAATCCTACGTTTTCTTGACCGCCATCATTTTGGACGTCTGACTCCCCGCGCGGCTCTGATTGACATGGACGGTACACTATATGACTCGATGCCGAACCACACCAAGGCATGGTACAGGCTTATGACCGAAGCCGGCGTAGCATGCACGCCCGAGGAATTTTATCTCTACGAGGGACGCACAGGCGCATCGACCATCAACGCTCTGTTTCAAAGAGCATTCGGACGCGAGGCTACAGATGAAGAAATAGAATCGCTCTATAGACTTAAAACCGAATATTTCAGGGAACTCCCGCCTGTAAAACCGATGCCGGGAGCGGCCGACATGCTCAACACGCTGAAAGAGACCGGCATACAGCGTGTACTTGTAACCGGGTCTGGACAGCGGTCACTCATAGACCGCATCACGGCTGATTTCCCGGGAATCTTCAATGAAGACAAAATCATAACCTCGCGCGATGTCACTCATGGCAAGCCCCATCCCGAACCGTTCATAAAGGCCATGCAGCTCGCACATGTAAGACCATCGCAGGCCATAGTCATCGAAAACGCACCGCTCGGGGTCGAGGCCGGTGACCGCTCAGGAGCTTTTACAATCGGAGTAACCACAGGGCCTATTCCACGCGAAGCACTCGAAGAAGCCGGAGCAGCAATCGTTTTCAGCTCTATGCCTGAATTAGCACGACTTCTCCCCTCTCTGCTGCTGTCAATACTGACAGTAACAAAAGAAGTTTAGACACCGGCCGACTGCAGAGACAGCCTGAATAAAATTTATCTAGAAAACAGCATCCTCAACAAACTCAACCCTCATACCATCATGCAGAAAATACTTTACACAAACTCCGTCAGTGAAGCAATCGACCGTCTGGTAACCGAACTCAGCCCCTCAAGCGTGCATATAATCACCGATACGCATGTCGAACACGAAGTGCTTCCGAGACTCGCACTCAGCTATCCTGTCATAGCCGTCGAACCGGGCGACACTAATAAGAATATTGATTCGCTTACAAAAATCTGGGCTGGACTCATCAGCCAAGGTGCTACAAGAAAATCACTTGCCATAAACATCGGCGGTGGCGTAGTGACAGACATGGGCGGATTTGCAGCGGCAACATACAAGAGAGGCATACGTTTCATCAACGTCCCGACAACACTCCTTGCGGCAGTCGATGCGGCAGTCGGAGGCAAGACCGGCATCAATTTCGAAGGTCTTAAAAATGAGGTCGGTGCTTTTGCCCCTGCCGACGCAGTAATCATATCAACCTCCCTCTTCTCAACTCTTCCGGCAGAGGAAATGCTATCGGGATATGCAGAAATGCTGAAACATGGTCTGCTGTCATCCGAAAATGACTACACCGAGCTGCTCGGATTCGATATCCTTGACGCAAATCTCGAACGCCTCCTCCCCCTCCTTGAAAAGAGCGTCAAGGTAAAGGAACGTATCGTTGAAGAAGACCCACGTGAAAAAGGAATCAGGCGTGCACTGAATCTCGGACACACGACAGGCCACGCTTTCGAATCGCTTGCCATCCACAAAGGCGCTCCGGTTCCTCACGGACATGCCGTGGCCTACGGCATACTTGTCGAAATGATCCTATCCCATTCACTTGAATCATTCCCGTCGGAGGAACTTTACAGATATTCTCGCTATCTCAAGGAGCAGGGCTACGGAACGCCCTCAATCACCTGTGATGACTATGCCAGTCTGATTGAATATATGCGTCACGACAAGAAAAACGACACTTGCGACAGCATAAATTTTACGCTCCTGTCATCGCCCGGTCAGGTTTTGATTGACCGCACAGCGTCAGAAGCGCAAATTCTCGCGGCTTTCGACATATTCCGTGATCTTATGGAATAACCGCGACAGACGGGGAGTTTTTTATCTTAAAGTACGTAACCGATAGTGGCAAAGAGCCGGATATTGTGGGATGTCGGTTTCACAATGCCGTTGCTCTGAGCCACATTGCGGAAACCGAACTGGCTTCTCAGCCCGACCGAAATCTTGTCCATGAATTTTATGCTTGTGGCAAGATGGAGACCCGTATCGAAATTACGATATGAATTCAGGTATGCCTTGTCATTGTCATAGTAATCTGTTTTCAGATTTGTGATGGCCGTCACAAGCTGGCCGAGGTCATTTACAGTGGCATTATATATGGTGGTCTTTTGCGAACCGCTCGTGCCGAAATCAAAATAAAGACCGCCATCGACATTCCATCTGACATTATTGGCCACATTGAAACCGAAGCTCACATAGACAGGGATATTTAAAGATCTGTAGCTGTTTTTGATAAATACATTCGAGACATTAGGCTTTCCGTCGGCTGTGACAGCCATATTAATTTTGCCGGAATTTCTAAGATAGTTAAGCTCGGTTCCAAGTCCGATAAACGATGAAAGATTAAACTTGACGCTCACACCAAGCCCCCATGCTAAGCCCATCGAACTGTTGAGGTCTGTAATCTCACTATATGAATCCATATAATTGTTCGTGACATAACTTCCACCAAGAAGAAGATGCACGTCCGATTCAATAAATTTATCAGCTTTGCCATGAGCGACAAACTGTGCGTTTGACCTGAAAGGCAGCAATAAGAGTATCGGTAATAGCAATATGGATACAAAATCTCTCTTTCTCATAATCTTAATAATATAATGAATTTGGTTTGTTGATAGGAATTGGCAATCTGAAATTATGCGTTTTTGGGAAATCAAAATTACATGAATTAACCGTGAAAAGCAAGCATGAAAGATAAATTGAGAAAAATCGTCAAAAAATTTTGCACAATTGAATAATTATTTCTACCTTTGCAGAGTCAAAATAAAAATGAATTACGGCTCCTTAGCTCAACTGAATAGAGCATCTGACTACGGATCAGAAGGTTACAGGTTTGAATCCTGTAGGAGTCACTAAAAATCAGACAGTTACTTGCCTATTGGCAGTGTGACTGTCTTTTTTCTTATATCCACTGTCGATTTCTTCCGTCTCAGTCGATTGCAGCAACCATCTCGCGCTTCAGCTCCGTATCAATTTCGCGATAGCGGGCAAACGCATGACTGCCGGGAGCATGTCCGCTCAGCTCACTGACAAGATTCTGATCCTTGAATTTCTTAAATATGTTGCCGATGAAAGTACGTCGGGCCATGTGTGAACTCGCCACCTCATAGAGTCTGCGGCACACAGCCTCACGCGTGAGAGGATCGATGACCACAACTTTACGAGTGATTCCGGCCAGACGGAGTATATCCTTTATCACACGGTTGTAGCCCATGCGTGAATAGACAGCCGGAAAAAGAGTATCCCTGTCATGGTCTGCATACCGTTCAAGGATTATCTTTGCCGTCCGGTTAAGAGGGACTTTTATTGTCACCGGCCTCCCCTCGCGGGTCTTTCTTGCAACATAATTCAGTTCTCCGTCAACCACATTGCCTGTGGTCAGCAGCATCAGATCCGATACACGGCATCCAACACAACACTGGAATATGAATATGTCGCGCTGAAGAGCGAGGCGCGGATCATAGGAAAAATCATGAAGCTCTACCCTCCTACGCTCATCGAGGGTGAGATAGACAGGTGTGCCGTAGACATTCTGCCCGCTCACGAAAGTGTCAAACGGATTGCTGGGAATCCTCCTCGTCTTCACACCCCATGTCATCACGGCCTTCAGAAGTTTCATGCGGTCGTTTATCGTATTGGGCCCTTTGGGTCGCGTCCTCCCTTCAAGTCCGGCTCCTTGGCTAATCTGCGGATATTTCCTCACCATCAGATGTTCCTTTCGCATGAACTTCTCGATATCCCGCAGACACGACTCGTTCATCCTGCCTGACATCAGTCTGAAACGCGGAAACTTAATCCGGCGATGGGCTTCGTAGCGAGCAAGCGACCTGCGCATAAGCGCATAAGCCTCCGCCCGGCTCTCTGACGCATCCATTACCGACGTGATTTCCATATATGCGTCAATAAGCCCAAGGACTTCCGTGCGCTCCTCCTCAAGACGCGGAATTTCATCGGCATGAAAACGCTCAATGGTTTCCGCAAGCCATCCGGCCTCTACCGTCCGGCGACGCATCATGCAAAAACTGTCCTCGATGTAAGCCTTTAACCTCGCAAGCGAATCGACCGTCACCCTGTAGTCGGCAACATCGCCTGGCCTCACACCATCGTCGGGCAATTTCAACACATAGTCCGACGATTCATTTCCGCCATCATCGGCAAAACTTTCCCTCACGACAAAAATCGGTTTTATCCAAAGATTAGTACACGACTGCTGATCAATCTTTCCATGGCGGAAACGCAGGGATATTTCAACATTTCCGCGGCTGTTCATCTTCTTGCAAATGTAAAGTTTAAACGTCATCACCAGTTGGAATTAAAGTTTTTATTATTGATTATGAATTGGTATGTACTTCCGGTTTGCTATACCACAATAACTGAATGTGTAAAAAACGGTCTTTTACGAAAAATACCACCGATATAATTCTAAGACGAAGATACCACTCCGAAAGTTACACCCGACGCTCCACTTTCCGCTCCGCATCCCCCATGTTTCCACTTGATTCACACGTCTTATCCCCGTCATTCGTCAGTGAAAAAGCCTGTACACAGTCATATCAGCCAATATAAACCACTCATCTTAAACCAGTTACACCTATCACAATTAATCATCATTCACACCTGTTACTTAACTACTAGGTATGAAAAAGCTGTTTCTACTACTTGCGGCCCTCATCACCACGTTTGCGGTAATGGCTCAGAACCAGACCGTTAACGGTACGGTGACAAGCGCCGACGGCGAGCCTCTGATCGGCGCGACCGTAATGGGAGTCGGTACTCAGATGGGTACGGCGACAGACGTCGACGGTAACTTTACCCTGACACTTCCGGCCACTGTCAAAAAACTTCAGGTGTCATACGTCGGCATGACAACCAAGGACGTGAACATCACTCCCGGACAGAAAATGAACATCGTCCTCGACGGAACAAACATGCTCGACGAAGTTATCACCGTAGCCTACGGTACGGCCAAGAAATCGGCATTCACAGGTTCTGCTACAGTCATTGACGCAGCCGAAATCGAGCAGTCGCAGGTGACTAACGCTCTTAACGCTCTTCAAGGCAAGGCTGCAGGTACTCAGATATTCAATCAGTCAGGTCAGCCCGGTAGCGGACCGTCGTCAATTGTCATCCGTGGTATTTCTTCGCTTAATGCAGGAAACGACCCTCTGATTGTGCTTGACGGTGTTCCCTTCGGTGGCTCTATCACAAATATCAACACTTCTGACATCGAGTCGATGACCATTCTCAAGGATGCCGCTTCAAACGCCCTCTATGGTGCGCGCGGTGCAAACGGTGTCATTCTTATCACTACAAAGAAAGCCAAATCAGGCTCTAACGCAATCGTAACCCTCGATGCAAAGTGGGGTCAGAACTCACGTGCGGTACAGGACTATAACACTATTCAGGATCCACGCCTCTATTTCGAGACCTACTATGGCTCGCTCTACAACTACTTCACCAACGAGCGTGGCATGAGTCCGACTCAGGCTTGGCAGACAGCTAACGCCAACCTTATCAACAGCTCTGACTACGGTCTTGGCTATCAGCCGTTCTCGTATCCTACTAATGAATACTTCATTGGCCGTAACGGAAAGGTCAATCCTCTTGCGACACCCGGCAATGTGGTTTCATACAACGGACAGGACTATTTCATCACTCCCGACAACTGGCTTGATGAGACTTATACAAAGAGCCTCCGTCAGGAATACAATGTATCTGTTTCAAATTCCACTCAGTCGACAAACTTCTATGCTTCAATCGGCTACCTGAAGAATGAGGGTATCATCGCCAACACGGACTACGAACGTTTTACCGGCCGTCTCAACGCTGATTCCCAGCTCAAATCATGGCTGAAAGTCGGCGCTAACATGGCATACGCCCACACTAACAACAACGCTATGGGTTCAGACGGCTCTGCTACTGCCGTGAACAACCCTCTCGCAATCGCAACCTCAATCGCCCCGATCTATCCGATGTATATCCGCGACGGAAAGGGAAATATAATGACCAATGCCGACGGCATGATTCTCTATGACTACGGTCAGGGTCAGAATGCAGGTCTCAGCCGTCCGAACGGTGCTTCGTTTGGCAGCAACGGTGTGTCTGACGTCCTTTATAATACCAATAACACAGAAGGCAACTCTGTCAATGCCACCGGATATGCAGAAGTGCGCTTCCTTAAGGACTTCAAATTCACCACAAACAACACTGTATATGTTAACGAATATCGTGGCACAGCTGTCAGCAACCCATTGACCGTCAACAATCTTAACGATGGTGGCCGTGTCATCAAGGAACACCAGCGCTACATGACCTATACCTATCAGCAGCTTCTCAACTGGAATCGCAAATTTGGCCTTCACGATGTAGGAGTGCTCCTCGGTCATGAAAATTCATGGATTAAAACAACTCTTCTCGGTGCAACCCGTACAAACATGTTCTCACCGGGCAATCACGAACTTAACGGCGCTGTGATTGACAACTCGATGGAATCATATACAACTTCATACGACAACGAAGGATTCTTCTTCCGTGCACAGTATGATTACGACAGCAAATATTTCGCATCTGCCTCATATCGTCGCGACGCATCCTCTCGCTTCCATCCTGATCATCGTTGGGGTAACTTCTGGTCGCTTGGTGGCGCATGGATCATCTCAAAGGAAAGCTGGTTTGAGACCGCTACTTGGGTTGACCTCTTGAAAATCAAGGCTTCGTATGGCGAACAAGGCAATGACAACATCGGTAACTACCGCTATACCAACAATTACACAGTCGTAAACGTCAACGGTCAGCCGTCGCTCTCTGCAAGCTCCGTAAAGGGTAATCCCGACATCACTTGGGAAAAGAACGGCAACTTCAACGCAGGTGTTGAATTTGCGTTCTTCAACAACCGTCTCTCAGGTAGCTTCGAGACATTCTACCGCAAGACATCCGACATGCTCTATCAGAAACCGCTCGCAGCATCTTCAGGCTTCTCCAACCAGTGGGAAAACTTCGGTGACATGTCGAACACAGGTATCGAACTCGATCTTCACGGAAGAGTCATCGAAACCCGCGATTTCACATGGGATCTCAACTTCAACCTCACATGGTATAAGAACAAGGTGACCCGTCTTCCCGAAACAAACAAGGGCAACTATGTAGAAGGTCACTACGGAACTGCATCACGCGGATTCTTCATTGCCGAAGGTCTGCCGATGTACACATACTACCTTGCACAGTTCGCAGGTGTGGATCAGGAAACAGGTATGCCCCTCTTCTGGAAGAATGTATATAAGACCGATGAAAACGGTGCGGTCATGAAAGACGCAGCCGGCCATCCCATCGTTGACTCCCGCAAGAAAGTCAACTACAACGAAGAACCTGACCAATATCTATGCGGTTCAGCAATCCCAAGGCATACGGTGGATTCGGCACGGCATTCACCTTCAAAGGATTCGACCTCTCGGTTGACTTCACTTATCAGATCGGCGGTAAAGTAATCGACGGCAACTATGACAGCTATATGTCAGCTCCCCAGTCGGGAACACGCGGTGCGACATTCCACGCAGATGTCCTCAACGCATGGACTCCTGAAAACCCCTCGGCAACTATTCCCCGCTTCCAGTTCGGCGACAACTTCCAGATTTCATCTGACCAGTATCTCACCGACGCATCCTACCTCAGCCTTCAGAACGTAAACTTCGGCTATACTATTCCCAAGAATGTATGCAACAAGATTTTCCTTCAGAAAGTACGCGTTTACTTCAGCGGTGAAAACCTCTGGTTGTGGTCGAAGCGTCAGGGTCTTGATCCCCGACAGTTCGCTCTCGGCGGTACAAGCATTGGCGGCGGTAACACATATTATTCAGCTATCCGTACCCTCTCAGGCGGTATAACAGTAACCTTCTAAACAAACTATCGACTATTTACAATGAAAAATATATTGAAATCGCTTGCGGTCTTGGCCGTGGCAACACCTCTGCTGACGGGATGTATCGAAGAAACATTCCCAACCAACGGTGTGACTTCAGATCAGGTAGCCGGTTCGTCCAAATCACTTGAATCAATTGTGAAAGGTATGCCGGCATATATGAAACAGTGGCATATCTGGAGCAAAAACGCCTTCGACTTCGGTTATCCCTCTGTAATAATAGCTCAGAATGTCATGACCAATGACATGATTCAGCCCTACACCGGCTACCAGCACTTCATGTACTGGCAGGAAGTCGTCATTTCGATTGACCCCACTTATCTTCTTTCGCAGATCAACTGGTATTATCTTAACTTTCAGGTGAAGGCGGCCAATGAGGTTATCGGTATGCTCCCGACCCGCAGACTCCCGAACAGATCAAATATCTTGCCGAGGCTCTCGCCTACCGCAGCGCCACTTATATCGACATGGCCCGTACCTACGAGTTTCTTCCCAATGAGACTATCAGCGGAGTCAACAGCGACGGCAACGATGTTACCGGACTGACCGTCCCTTATGTCACTCCGGACATGACAAGCGAAGAGCTGAGCAACAATCCCCGTCTTCCTCACGCGCAAATGTCGGAGAAACTGCTCGCCGACCTGACACGTGCCGAAGAACTTTTCCAATCCACAAATTCAGCACGCGAATCAAAGGTATTTCCTGATCTCGCTGTAGTCTATGGTCTTATGGCTCGTGTCTACATGTGGGACGAGAACTATCCCAAGGCAGCCGAATATGCCCGCAAGGCTATTTCGACAGGCACAGGCTATGCCCCTCTGACCCAAAACGAATGGTTTGACAAGACAAATGGATTCAACAGCTCTAATTTCAACTCTTGGATGTGGGCCATCCAGTATGAAAGCAATGACGAGCCTGTAACTAATGGTCAGTCAGCCAACTGGGGCAGCTTCATGATGGCGGAATCAAATCTCGGTTACAATGGACAGTATGGCACAAATATGATGATTGATGCCGCGCTCTACGCATCAATCGACAATGCCGACTGGCGCAAACTATCGTGGAAAGCGCCTGCAGGCAGCGCACTTTCAGGTCTTGAACCCTATATCTCGGCAAGCAAGGGAGCGTCGCTCATGGATTATGCAGGTATCAAGTTCCGTCCCGGCAACGGTGTGGTCGACCAGCGTGCGACAACATTTGCTGTAGCTGTGCCGCTCATGCGTATTGAGGAAATGTATCTTATTGAAGCCGAGGCTGTGGCTCACAGCAACCCTGCTCAGGGTAAAGAACTCCTTGAAAACTTCATGAAGACCTATCGCTATCCGACATACGCCTGTCTCGCAAGCGACACTGAAGGCGTCATTGACGAATGTTTCAAGCAGAAACGTATCGAGTTCTGGGGCGAGAACGTAATCTTCTATGATTTCAAGCGTCTCAACAAGAGTGTGACCCGTGGCTACGACGGTTCTAACTGGCCTGCCGCCGCACAATATAATACCAACGGCCGTCCCGGCTGGATGAACTGGCCTTTCGTCGACTATGAAGGCAACTTCAACAAGGGTGTGGAAGGTTTCTGCAATCCCGGTGTCGGAGATAAATTTAAACCCGCTAATTAACAGGTAGACAATGAAACTATATAAATTATTTTCAGCAATCGGACTGATTGCAGCCATGTCGTTTACAGCATGTACTGATGAAGTCGACTACACACCTGCTCCCGAAGTCAACACCCCCGGAGTATATTTCTCTTCTGAGGAAGAGGTAACCTTCACCATTGACGCACAGTCTGGCGCACAGGTAATCACCCTCTACCGACTGACAGGCGATGGTGAGCTTACAGTGCCAGTTGTTGCTGCAGGTGATACCGACAAGTTCTCTGTCCCTGCAAGCGTGACATTTGCAAACGGTGCTACTTCCACCCCGGTTTCGATTACTCCGCTTGTCGACGCGATGGAAAACTTCACCACCTATAACCTGAGTCTCACCATAGATGAGGAATTCACATCCCCCTATATCCTCAACGCTTGGGAAGGTGCGTTCACATTTGCTGACGGAGAGGAATGGATTACCATCGGAAACTGCCAGTATACTGACGACATGTGCGGTCCGCTATTCAGCAATCCCTGTTTCACATGGTCTGTCGAGATTCAGGAACACTATGATACTGCCGGTCTCTATCGTCTCGTAAATCCCTACGGATGCGCAGCTTCTCCGTTCAAAAACTACTGCAAGCTCAGCGAGAACTACGTTGTTGTCAATGCAACCGATCCTTCAAAGGTATTCTTTGGCGACAACCCCAATGCAGGTTTCACCACTGGCGTTGATATGGGCTATGGAGTGATGACAATCGGTCTTCAGGCATTCGGGACACTCGCCGACGGCAAGATTACATGGCCTGTTAAAGGTCTTGCAATTTTTGATAACGCCGACGGTTACTATGCTAACCAAAGCGGAGCTTTCTGCATTGACCTTACAAGCCTCGAATAATTGAATTTATTCACCAAAAAACAAACGGATGTGCCGACTGACGCATCCGTTTGTTTTTTCAGCTCATTCGCATAAGATTCTACTGCGATAAATGCAAAATCGTCAGATATATCCAAATGAATGCGGGCCGATCATTGCCAATCGGTCCGCATTTGTTGTCTTCAGATTTATTCAGTCTGCGTCAGATTTTCCCTTTGGTAAGGACGAGTGTCATGACGGCGCAGATGATAAGGACGATGCCGATTATGGCGCGGACGGTGAGGACTTCGCCAAACATAAGAACTCCGAACATGATGCCTGTTATGGGTTCAAGAGCACCGAGTATGGCAACGGGCACAGAGCCTATGCACTGTATTGAGATGGCAACCGTCATCAGCGACACGATGGTCGGTATGACAGATATGCCTATTATACAGGCCCACGGCAGCCATCCGGCAGGGACAGGCTGCACAGCCGTGAAGAAATCCGTACGTGCGGCAAAGACTATCAGTCCGAACATCAGCGAATAAAATGTCAGCGTCGACCCGGAGAGATGGCGGATGCGGCTCTTGTTGATGAGCACCATGTAGAGTCCATAGGCAAGCGCGGAGAATATGACGAGGGTGATTCCTGTTGCCGTCACATGTGCCCCTTTGCCCGGATTACAGAGAAAAGCGACTCCAGCCAGGCAGATGGCTATCGAGATAATGGTCCACAGTGAAATCCTTTCGCGATAAAAGAGCCATAGGATCAAGGCTATGAACACCGGTTCGACAAACAGCAGCGTCGACGCAAGTCCTACGTCCATATAATTATAGGCTTCGAAGAGCAACACCGATGAAAGCGCAAAAAATATACCCAGTATGACCATAAGCGGCAAATCTCGCCGTTCGAGGCGGAAACTGTCGCCGCGCATCCACATGATTGCGCCGAGTATCATCGCCGCAAACACGTAGCGGTAAAACAGCACTGACGATACGTCCATCCCCAGTTCATAGAGGGGGACGGCAAACAGAGGGTTTGTGCCGTAGCTCACCGCAGCCACAGCACCGAGGATATATCCTTTGGTGGTTTGTGTCATATACGCTGAAAAAATCTGATATATGTCGTTTGTCCTTTGGAGGGGAAATCCCTATTTCATGCGCATGAAGGGAAGGAGGAGATTGTTGAGCTGATTGTATTCCACAAGGAAGCCGTCGTGGCCGAAAGGTGAATGTATTTCGCCATAGACCGCCCCCGGGATTTTCGAACATAGTTCCTGCATCTCGCGTGGCGGAAACACAATGTCGGTTTCCAGCCCGATCACGAGAGTGCGCGCCTTGATGCATTTGAGAGCTTCGTCAAGACCGCCTCGGCCTCGGCCCACATCGTGGGTGTCGAAAGCATTGAGGATGGAATAGTAGGAGTAGGCATCGAATCTCCGGCAGAGCTTTTCGCCCTGATATTGCTGATAGCTCGACGCGCGGTGCACTTCGGGGAGTTCCTCTTTGTCGCGTTGGGTGAGGTTGTAGCCGTAGTAGCCACGGTAGCTCAACAGGCCGATTGCACGCGCAGCGGCAAGTCCTTTCCGCCCTGCGTCGGCCGACGGCTCGCCGAAGGTATGGTCGGCCTCGATACACATGCGCATCGTTTCGTCAATGGCGATTGTCCACGGCGTGGCTACGGCATCAGTGGCCATCAGTACAAGTCTGTCGAAACGCTCAGGTTGCATGACCGCCCATTCGATAGCTTGGAATCCGCCGACCGAACATCCGACAAGTGTGTCGATATGGCCGATTCCGAGTGCATCGGCGAGAATGCAGTGGGCGTTCACGATGTCACGGATTGTATATTTCGGGAAATCCTTGAAATATGGATGTCCCGTCGCCGGATTGGTGTGCAGTGGGGATGTTGTCCCGTAAGGCGACCCGAGAATATTGGCACAGACCACAAAGTTGTGTGCCGGATCAAGGAATTTACCCTCCTCGACCGTATGAGGCCACCAGTCCTGAACATCGCTGTTTGCGGTCAGGGCATGGCATACCCAGACGACGTTGCTTTTATCATCGTTGAGAGTGCCGTATGTGTGATATGCGATACGAAGTTCATCGAGCTGACCTCCGAGTTCGAGCGCGAAAGGCTCGTTGTGGTGATAATAATTGACCATTTTTCCAATTGACGCTATTAGTGGCCACAAAGTTAAGCATTTCGGAGGGGAATGTGGGAAAACGCAGTCTACAAAAATTAAGAAATCACAAAAATAACAGCGTCCTTGTCTGTGCGGACATCAGCGGTCTGCCACAGCATACATGGAAGCTGTTATTTTTATGATTGCCGGATATCTGTATCCGGGATATTTTTCAGAAGGTGACGTTGTATTTGTCAAGAAGTTCGCTCGGGTGATAGGATTCCTTGGCGTGGCGCAGTCCCGGGTCGCCGACATCTTCCTCTCGGTTGATGTATATGAGTCCCGGCTGGCGTTCGGTCATCATAGCGGCAAACAGCTTGTTGACAGTCTCACCCGCGCCGACAACCTCGTGGTTCATTTTCTCAATATGTGTATAGAGCGTGTCGCCCTTCACTTCCCCGAGGGTGAAAGCCACGATTCCGTCGCTGGGTGTCGAAAGCACAGCGCCCTCGAATCCGTAGGCATCCAGATTGTCAAGCACGTGCATCACCTGCGCACGCTCGATGTCGGCCAACGCCGGTTTTGACAACGGAAGATGTGTCGCGTTGAAAAACTCTCTCACAGCGGGAAGCAGATCTGGAGTCAACGGCTCGAATGTATAGCCGGGATTCTCGGCCTCGAAACGGTTGACATGGTTACGCTTCTTGTTAAGCTTCTTGCCACTCAGAGTGGCAAGAGCTTGCGCGTCATACAGATAGTCGCTCCAGCCTTCAAGCTTCTCTACCGACTTTGCGCCGAGTGCCTGAAGCGGTGCGACATAAGCCTCAGGCACAGCCGAAAAGATTAGCTCGCAGCCTTCGCGACGGCAGTGTTCGAGCAAAATATTGACCGACTCCTCAATCCCCATCTTGCCGACGGGGATTGAAAAAGCCGGTCGTGTTACATCGTCTTCGGTCACTCCCTTAATAAAGAGTGTGTCGTTGAAGATACAGTATGTGTAATCGAAATAATCAGTCCACATGAACATACCGCCGACAGTGAAATCACACGTTCGGCAACATGCCTGTGAGAAAAACGGACGGAGTTTATCGACATCCGAAAGCGTAAGGGGCCTGAATCTGAGCTGGCTCTCTCTTCGCGGACGCGCTGTGATGACAGCGGTGGTGTAGCCTGCATTCTGGCGTGGCGTTATCATAATATAAATAGTTTGTGCGTTTTTTTTCATTATGATAAACGTTTCGCGCTTATGTGAGGTTCACACGCAGACGCGTCTTCTCCGTCGCGTGGTTCTTACTGACGGCCTGAGGTGGCTACTTCGCGGTTGATCTTGTTGACAAGACCCTGAAGCACCTTGCCCGGGCCGAGTTCGATAAACTCGTCAGCTCCGTCGGCAATCATGTTCTGCACGCTCTGAGTCCAGCGCACGGGTGCGGTGAGCTGAGCCACGAGGTTAGCCTTGATTTCAGCGGGATCGGTGTGAGGCCTGGCATCGACGTTCTGGTAAACAGGCACAACGGGAGTGTGGACCTCTGTCTTTTCGATTGCTTCTGCAAGCTCGGCGCGTGCAGGCTCCATGCAGGGAGAGTGGAACGCACCGCCTACCTTGAGTCGCATCGCGCGCTTTGCTCCGGCTTCCTTGAGCTTGACACATGCAGCGTCGATAGCTTCTTCTTCGCCTGAAATTACGAGCTGGCCAGGGCAGTTGTAGTTGGCGCAGACAACCACACCGGGAATCTCGGCGCAGATTTCTTCAACCTTTTCGTCGGGAAGTGCGATAACGGCAGCCATCGTCGAGGGCTTGAGTTCGCAAGCCTTCTGCATGGCCTGTGCGCGGGCCGACACGAGACGGAGGCCGTCTTCGAAGCTGAGCGCTCCGGCAGCGACAAGTGCAGAGAATTCGCCGAGCGAGTGACCTGCCACCATCGAGGGGGCAAATTCTTCGCCCATTGTCTTGGCGAGTATCACAGAGTGGAGAAAAATTGCAGGCTGTGTAACCTTGGTCTGACGAAGGTCTTCGTCTGTGCCTTCAAACATAAGGTCAGTGATGCGGAAACCGAGAATTTCATTTGCTTTCTCAAACATTTCCTTTGCCACTTCATTGTTGTCGTAGAGGTCTTTGCCCATTCCGACGAACTGGGCTCCCTGACCGGGAAATACAAATGCTTTCATAAATGAATTGGTATATAATCTGTTTGGAGGTGCAAAGTTACGTTTTTCCGATAAGATTTTAAGGTTCAAAAACCATTTTTAACATCACTCTCCGCAATGCGGCGCAGCGTTTACTCGTTTCATCAATAAAAAATTACGTAACTTTGCATTATCGCAGACAGTCCACACAATCCTGACTGTAATCTTAATTTTTTATTAACCACTATGATACCTTGCTTTCTAAATTTCGGCACAGGCGAACTCATCATAATCTTTTTCGCTATCATCCTGCTTTTCGGAGCGAAACGTATCCCCGAACTTGCCCGCAGCATGGGCAAAGGCATCAGTATGTTCAAACAGGGCATGAACGAAGCCGTCGACCAGATAAAGGAAACTCCCGATGCGAAACCGTCGTCGGCAGATTCTGCCTCTGACAATACTCAAACCAAAAACGAAGCTGACCGGAAGTGAATTCCGAGATGGGATTTTGGGATCACGCTGAAGCTCTGCGCGGAGTCTTGCTCCGTGTGACGGGGCTTCTTGTCGTGTTGACATGCGTGCTTTTCGCCGCAATGCCCCACATCTTTGATTCTGTGATTCTTGCTCCGTGCAAGTCTGATTTCATACTCTACCGATGGCTTGCCGAACTGCCCGGCTCGACACTCCTCCCGGACTCAGCCACCGGCAGTCATGATATCGAACTGATAAACATCCGGCTTGCATCGCAGTTTTTCATCCACATGTCCACGTCGTTCTGGCTTGCCGTAGTGTTGGGATTCCCCTTCTGTGTCTATCTGCTCTGGGGCTTCGTTGCTCCGGGACTTTACGAGGAGGAGAAGCGCGGGATGCGCACGGCATTCATTTTCGGCAACATGATGTTTTTTCTCGGAGTCGCCACGGGCTATTTCATAGTCTTCCCGCTCACACTTCGCTTCCTTGCCGATTACCAGCTGAGCACCCTGATTCCAAATCAGATTTCTCTTGATTCGTATATGGACAACTTCCTCATGCTTATCCTTGTCATGGGCATAGTGTTCGAGCTTCCGCTGGTGACATGGCTCATCGGCAAGACCGGTTTCCTCTCGCGTGCCTTCTTCAGCCGTTACCGCCGCCATGCGATTGTGGCGCTGCTTGTCGCCGCCGCCGCCATCACTCCGAGCGGTGACCCGTTCACGCTTATGGTGGTCTTTCTCCCCTTGTATCTTCTCTGGGAGCTTTCCGCCTTCACCGTGCCTGCCATGTCAGCGACAGACGCATGTTCCGGGACAGCCTGACAACCCGGTATAAACTATAAAATTATAATCTCACATATCATATCCACCTGATTATGAAAATTGGCATAATTGTGGCCATGCAGAAGGAGCTGGCCCTGATACTTCCTCTTCTCTCCGATTCATCCACCGAGGTCCGCGGGACAGTCACTTACCACTGCGGACATATAGGCGAAAACGAAGTGGCTGTGATGCAGTGTGGCATCGGCAAGGTAAACGCGGCTATCGGAGCGGTGAGCCTCATCGATGCCTTCTGCCCCGAACTCGTCATCAACACAGGCGTAGCGGCCGGAGCCGGCGACGAAGTGGCCGTGATGGATATTGTCCTTGCCGACCGTCTTGTGCACCACGATTTCTGGTGTATCGGCGAGGAATGGGGACATGTCCCCGGATGCCCGCTATATTTCCCCGCACGGCTGCCTCAAATCAGAGAGAACGAAAATGTTAAACTTGGATTGATCGCTTCAGGTGAGCTTTTTATATCTTCAAAAGATGAAATCGACTCCATCCGCGGACATTTCCCCGACGTTATGGCCGTCGACATGGAGTCGGCCGCTATCGCTCAGGTGTGCGAGCAGCGCGGTGTCCCGTTCATGTGTCTGCGAGTCATCAGCGACACTCCTTGGTGTTCCCACGACAACTCCCGCCAGTATGACGACTTCTGGAACGAAGCTCCACAGAAAACATTTGAAATAGTAAAAGAAATCATTTTCAACGCATAATCCCTGATTTTATAATGCACGGCAGATAATCCACCGGATAGATATTATGAATTGTGCATTATGAATTAACCCACCGTTTCGATGAATAAAATACCGAGTTTCACAATTGACCACAACCGTCTGCTTAGAGGCATTTACGTCTCACGACGCGACACGACTCCCTCGGGCGATGTCATAACTACATTCGACGTGCGCATGACAGAGCCAAACCGCCAGCCGGCGCTCACCCCTGAATCGCTACATGCGCTTGAACACCTTGCGGCCACATATCTGCGCAACAATCCTCAATGGAAAGACCGCATTGTCTACTGGGGGCCTATGGGTTGCTGCACAGGCAACTATCTGATAGTCCAAGGTGAGCTTGAAAGCGCCGATGTGGTAGACCTCCTCAGGGATACGATGGATTTTGTGGCTCGTTTTGAGGGTGAAGTCCCCGGAGCAAGCCCACGTGACTGCGGCAACTGGTCGTTCATGGATCTCGAACAGGCCCGGAAGGATGCCCGGCGCTATCTCCAAGAGGTCCTTGCCGACATCAGGCCGGAAAATCTTGTCTATCCGCAATAAAAACAACCGCCATTAAAAGACCGTTATCGGCCTTCGCTTCTATTTTTGTCACACGTGGTCAGAGGCCACGTCCCCCGTTTCCCCATATCCATGAAAGATCTCAAAGGCATACGAGGTAAATTCTACATAGCGTCGCTCATCGAGGAAGGTGAGCACGAACATCAGGACTTTAAATTCGCCATATCCGATGCGCGTAAAATAGCGCGCAGCATCTCGGCTTTCGCCAACAACGGCGGAGGCCGGTTGCTTGTCGGAGTCAAGGACAACGGTGTGATTGCCGGAGTCCGCAACGAGGAGGATATCTACGTCATCGAGCAGGCTGCCGAGATGTATTGTCGCCCGTCGCAGGAAATACGTGTCACAGCTTTCCGCACCGAAGGCGACAAGACCGTGCTGCGCATCGAAATTGACCGTTCGCCTGTCCGGCCCGTGGTGGTGCTTGAAGCCGACGGCTCGCGTCGTGCCTACTACCGCGTCAAGGACGAAAACATCCTTGCACCGGAACTGATGGTGCGTGCATGGGTGGCTTCGGCAAATTCCGAAGGATGCGTCATTTCATTCTCCACGGCTGAAAAATCGCTTGTCGACATGCTCGACGATGGCCCTGTGGCGGTCGAGGATTTCATGCTCTCGGCTCACGTGTCGCGTGCTTCGGCCGAAGACACCGTAATCCGTCTGCACTCGATGGGTATACTCGATTTCCATTACAACGGCAAGACATTTCTTCTTACCCGCCGGAACGATCCCGAATCAGAGGAATAGTAGAGTTTGCGTCAAAATAAGAAACCGAATCAACGGCATCCGGATTGCCCGGATGCCGTTGATTCGATTAAGAAATACCGGAATTGTCGGTATTACACTTATTATACGTTGAAAAGAAGCGGAGATGGCTGACTGCCATCTCCGCTGTTATTTGAATGAATGTCTCACCGACATTCATCGTTTTAGGGACACATTAATAGTTGTCGGGGATATCAGGGTTGTTCCACTTAGCGACAGCTTGGTTGTTGTTGCCTTCGGTCTGAACGATTACCATGTTCATCCATGCAGGACGGCCGACGGTATTTTTGCGAGAATCCTCATAGAAGTTTGTACCCTCGTAGTCACGGACTACAGAATAGTTGAGACGCTTGATGTCCCAGAGAGCCTGACCTTCGCCCCAAAGCTCTACTCGCTTCTGGAATACGATTTCCTCTACGACTTCGTCGAGTGACGACGCTGAGCAAGTGTAGTTGGGATCGCGATAAGTCTGCATGAATTTCTCAAGTTCCTGCTTGCCTTGTGCGGGATTGGTGTGTGCGAGCGCTTCAATGTAGATAAACCACATTTCTTCAACACGCATCACAGGCACTGCAGTTGCTGAACCTTCGTTCGGATCAGTTCCATTACCTGCACCCGGACGGAACTTGATAGTTCCATAGGGGAAATAGTTGACATAGTAACCACGGTCCTCCTCATTGATCAAGGGGAAATCATTAACGAGGCTGGTCACGCCGGGAGTAATCCATGAAAGTTTACGGAAGTCGGTATCAGAAATGCGGGCATACATGTTGGCATCAATAATCGGACAAGCGCCGACAGCTGCATATCCATACTCTGCCTCAGGGCTCATCATCGAGGTCCAGTTACAGATACCTGTGCCAACAGCATCGTTTTCCTTCTCGAACTTCAGACCCCACATCCATGACGAATTGTCCATAGAGTTGAAACCAGATTTCGGATTGGTCCACGCATCCTGTGTAAGAGGCGTGCAGCCACTTGCCTTGATGGCCTTGTCGGCATATTCCGCAGCCTTAGGATAATCCTCTACCCAAGTGTAGAGACGGGCAAGAAGGCCATAGACGCAACCGAGGTCCGGAAGCAGACGAGTGCCATAGCTTACGTTGCTGATGTATTGCTCGGCATACAGAAGGTCTGCAAGGAGGAAGTCGAACATTTCCTGACGTGTGGCACGGGGATTGTTGCGGGCTTCTTCTTCGGTAGTGTTTTCAGTCACGATAGGCACTGTGAGGTTGGTGACATCATTACCGTCGATATTGACTGCCGAAGTGTTGTTGTTGGGAAGGAACTCATACCAGCGGGCCATGTCGAGATAAGTCATCGCACGGAATGTGAGTGCTGTCGCACGCGCACCCTTGCTGTAGTCATCCTCAACGTCGGCATGATAGATGCCGAGAGCCTTGTTGCAGGCGAGCACCTGCTGAGTATAGTAGTTCCAGATACGCTGAACCGAAGCATAGTTCTGACCGAGATAAACGATCTGGGTATAGTTGCTCCACTGGTTGTAGTTGAGACCGATGCCAAGAACAGACATGTCGCCTGTCATGCAGTCGCGGATGTGCATCATTGATGAATAACCGAAATCGCCGTGCCAGTCGGCTCCTGTGGTGTTCCAGTTTACCATGAAACCTGACATGGCATACATCATAGCCTCGCCTGCCTTTACTGAAGACTCAAGCTGATCCTGTGTAACATTGCTTGTAGGATAAACCTCTTCTATACATGACGAGAATGTGAGGCTCGAAGCTACAGCAAGAAGGAGTGTTGATTTAAATATAGCTTTCATTTCTTGTTGTCTGCTGATTAGAATGAAATATTAATGCCACCGGAGATAGTACGGATAGGCGCATAGTATGCGTTGGTCACAGAACCGGTGATTGACTGACGGGGATCGAGACCCTTGCGCTTTGACCAGATAGCTACGTTGTCACACGAGAGATAGAAACGAATTTTCTCTACGTCAATCTTCTTTGTTGCCTTGCTGGGAAGTGTGTAGCCGAAATTGATGTTCTGAAGTGCGAGGTAGGATGCGCTGGTGAGGAAGCGGTCGGAAGTCGAAGCGACATACTGGTCATTGTAGACCATCTGTGGAATGCTTGAGTTCTTGTTTTCAGGAGTCCATGCGTTCAAGAGGTCTTTGTGCATTGCGCGGCCACGTGACGAGCCATAAGGACTTGCCATAAGGCCGGCATAAGTACCGTCATATACCTGACCGCCGAGCTGATAAGTGAAGTCAATGGCAAAGTCAAATCCGTAAGTGTTGAACGATGTGCCGAAACCGCCGTAAGCATCGGGAAGCGCTGTCCCGCAAAGATAGAAATCGGCGTTGCCATAGGTCTTGGTTGTGACTATGTTGCCGGTAAGCTTGTTGTCTGCGTCACGTTCGTTCATGTACCACATTGACTCACCGGTTTCCTTGTCGATTCCGGCAAATTTCTTGATGCGGAATGTATAGAGCGACTCACCTTCACCGTAGAAATAGCTGTCAGAGCTATAGCCGTCAACACCGTCGACAGTCATGGTTTTGCGCTCTTCGGGCAGACGGGTAATCTTATTCTTATAGAATGTGAAGTTGAGGTTGGCAGACCAAGTGAAGTTACGTGTACGGATGATGTCGCCGCGGAGGTCAAGTTCGAAACCGGTGTTGGTCATGTCACCGATATTGTCATAATAAGAGGTGTAGCCGTAGCTCGGGGGAGCGGGAACAAGAAGAGCATGTCGGATGTCTTGCGGTAGAATCCTTCGACTGTACCTGAGAGACGTTCGTTGAAGAAGCTGAAGTCAACACCGTAGTTGAGGTTGCCACCCTTTTCCCAAGTGATATTCTTGTTTCCGAGAGTGTTGGGCTGAGCTGCAGCCTGACCGCCTGAGTTCACGATGGTATATGTGTTCACATAACGGAAGTTACCGATGTTGTCGTTACCCTGTTCGCCATAAGAAACCTTGAGTTTCAACATGTCGACCCAAGGAGCCTGGAAGAACGCTTCCTTGTTTATGATCCATGCTGCCGATGCTGACCAGAATGTACCCCAGCGGTGTTCGGGATCGAAGCGAGAAGATGCGTCACGACGGAGCGACACGCTACCGAAGTACTTGCTGTCGTAGTCGTAGTTCACACGGCCGAACCAGCCTTCGTTGTTGTAGTCAGTCTGATAAGAAGAGCTTCCGTTTTCAATTACAGCGCCGTCAAGTTCTTCATTAGAGGGAAGAAGCATGTTGGAGCGTGAAGCATACATATAAGAGTATTTGTTCCAGTAGTTTTCGTGACCGAGAAGCACGTTGACGTTGTGTTCGCCGAACTGACGTGCCCAGTTGAGCAACTGCTGGTAAGTGTAGTCGATACGACGGGTAGAATATTTATTTACGATACCGTTTGATGATGCGTACTGTCCGAAGAACGGGTTGGTCACGCTGGTCTGACGCTGCTCATAGAGGTTGACAGTGTTGTTGGTGGTGAACTTGAAGTCACGGAGGAAACGGATTTCGGCATAACCGGTGGCAGTCATGGCATTGCCGTCATATTTGCGGACATCGAGGATGTTCTGTGACAGCGGGTTGGCCTGAGAGAAAACAGGACGAGAGGGAAGTCCGAGTCCCATTCCGTCACCGTAGTCATACATAGTGTTGCCGTTGATGTCCTTAAGGATGTTGCCCTGTGCGTCACGCACGTAGAGAGGATAGATAGGGGCAAGTACGTTGTTCACGGCAAATATATTGCCCGAAGAAGACGAGCTGCCGTCATCTCCGTTGAACTTTGATTCATAGTGGGTGTAGCTCATGTTAGCTCCGACTTTGAGCCAGTCCTTGGCCTGAGTGTCGGCAGCAAGACGGCCGGTGAAACGCTCGTAGCCAGAGTTGACAGTGATACCTTCGTTGTTAAGGTAGCTTGCCGATGCGTAGAAAGAACCCTTGTCAGAGCCCTGCGATACGCTAAGGTTATATTCCTGACGGAGAGCGTTCTTATAGGCAGCGTCGCTCCAGCTGTCGGGAGTGAGCAAATACTGTTCTCCGCTTTGAGCTGTATAGATATTGCCGAGAGTCGCATTGGGATTAAGCTTGAAACCGTCAACAAGCATATTCTCACCTTCGGGAATAGTGTAGACATTATATCCGAGCATTGTGATGAGATTGCTGTTGGCATATGCGAGAGCTTTTGCCTCGTCGTATCCACCTACGTTCATTGCATAGTTGCCGACTGCACGGCCGAATGTCTCGTAATAGAGAGCGGGAGAGGTAATTACATCGTAATCCTGCACGGCGCGTGAATTCTGGCCCCATTTTGCATCGAGGGTCACACGGGCATTTCCCTGCTTACCGCGTTTGGTAGTGATAAGGATGACACCATTAGCACCACGAGCACCGTAGAGTGCGTTTGATGCGGCGTCCTTAAGGACTGTCATAGACTCGATGTCCTGAGTAGAGATGTTGTCAAGACCTCCGTCGTATGGAGTACCGTCAAGGACGATGAGGGGTGATGTCTCTGCATTGATTGAAGATATACCGCGGATGAGCACAGAGGGTGAAGAGTTGCCGGGTGCGCCTGAATTAGAGTTGATCTGGACACCGGAAACCTTACCTTTAAGCGCGTCTACCGGGTTCGTCACCTGAACCTGCTCGATTTCCGAAGCGTCAAGCACTGAAGCCGAGCCTGTGAACGACGAACGTTTTGCCGTACCGTAGGCAACGGTGATTACTTCGTCGAGCATGTTTGTTCCGTCGAGGACGATGTTCATTTTCTGTCCGGGGGTGATGTTCACGTCCTTGGTGGTCATTCCGACGTATGACACCTGAAGTTTTTTGACAGTGGCCGGAAGGGTCAGGGTAAAGTTTCCGTCGACGTCTGTCGCCGTACCCATCTGAGTACCGACTCCCAATACGGTCGCGCCGATTAGAGGCTCGCCGTCGGCGCTTGTCACCGTGCCGTTAACGGTCTGGTTCTGAGCCATTACCGCAAACGTGGTGATGAGTGCCGCAAGTAGTAGAAACAGCTTTTTCATACCTAGTAGTTAAGTAATACGAAATTAATTAAAGTATTGAAAATAATAATGATTGTGTCGTATTGTCGATGGATTGCAGTCGGTGTCACTCCGGGTGCTTTCCGTTTTTTCTGAGGGGATTCAATGACCATTCGGTCCGTTTGCCTGTACGGGTTTATAGCCCTAAGTCAGTTTCAGGCTTGCAGGAAGCATCTCTATGCCGGTCTTGCAAATCATGGATGAAGTGAAAAAGAGTATCAATTATTGCATATTTTTTCACAAATCCTAAACTATCAGGCCACAAAAGTAATATTTTTTGACGAGTATGTTAATTAGTTTTATGTAAAAGAATGTTAAATCCCAATGTTAATGCCGTCAAAATGGCATTTTGTAGCAATCAGAAGTAACAAAATGAAAGGAAATCGCAGGATTTTGTTTACAAGGTCACTTTTGAGACCAACCGTTAACAAAGTTAAATTTATAGTTGTTTTTGCGATGCCTCTGTCACGGTTATCATTACGAACGAGTCCCGATGAAATCCTGAATCTCTTATATAAATAAGGTGGCATATTAAAAAATATAATTTTTCAACGTCAGGAGCAAAATTATTGACAATTCATTTGTTTTAATTAAAGATTAACTATAAATTTGCAGCATAAAGATAAATAAAACGATAAAATGACAAACTTGTTTAACAGCATGAATTATTGGTGGCGCAGCGGTAGGAATATCGGTGGCATTGATTCATGCAGACAAGTCTGACAAAATCTGAGAAATAACGATTCAGCAATTATACGCGGAGCGGCCATCGGTAGAAACACCCGGTGGCCGCTCCGTTTTTTGTTGTTCACTCAAAAATCAGATATACACACATCATAAAATATGAAAAAGTACAGATCCCTGCTTCCAATCGACGAGGAAGGCTACTACGGACGTTTCGGCGGAGCCTATATCCCGGAAATCCTTCACGACAATGTGAAGAACCTCCGCGACGCATTTTACCGCTACGTTGACGACGATGATTTCCAAAAAGAATTCGACACACTGATGCGCGACTACGTGGGACGCCCGTCGCCACTCTACCGTGCAGACCGTCTGAGCGAAATCCACAAAACAAATATCTATCTCAAGCGCGAGGACCTCAACCACACCGGCGCACACAAGATCAACAATGCCATCGGTTCGGCACTCCTCGCCAAGCGCATGGGCAAGACACGCATCATAGCCGAAACCGGCGCAGGGCAGCATGGTGTGGCCACCGCGACAGTGTGTGCCCTCATGGGGCTGGACTGCGTAGTCTACATGGGTGCGACAGACGTGGCACGTCAGCAACCCAACGTCGAGCGCATGAAAATGCTCGGAGCAAAGGTGGTCGCTGTTCATTCGGGCAACAAAACCCTGAAGGATGCGACAAACGAAGCGATACGCGACTGGTGTTGCAACCCCGACAGCTTTTATATAATCGGCAGCACCGTAGGGCCTCACCCCTACCCCGAGATGGTGGCACACTTCCAGTCAATCATCAGCAAGGAAATAAGGGCACAGCTTAAAGAGCAGGTCGGACGCGAGACTCCCGACTATGTTGTGGCCTGTGTCGGAGGCGGAAGCAATGCAGCCGGGGCATTTTACCATTTCATCAATAATCCCGAAGTCAGGCTCATCGCAGCCGAGGCTGCCGGCAAAGGAGTCGACAGCGGGGAGACAGCCGCCACCATACATGCGGGAAGCGAAGGAATCATCCACGGCTCAAGGACACTCGTGATGCAGACCTCCGACGGACAGATTGTAGAGCCTTACTCTATTTCGGCCGGGCTCGACTATCCCGGCATCGGGCCGCTCCATGCCTATCTCGCCACCTCAGGCCGCGCGGAAGTTCTCGCCGTCACCGACACCGAGGCTCTCGACGCAGCCATGACACTCACCCGCAACGAGGGAATAATCCCTGCTCTCGAAAGCGCACACGCACTCGCCGTGCTCGACAAAAAACGTTTCCATCCCGACGACATCGTGGTCATCAACCTCTCGGGCCGTGGCGACAAGGATCTCCACACATATCTCATGAATAACTCTATCAACTAATGAACATGAAAAAGATTACTCAATATAGACGCACAATCCCAGCCGACCTTGAAACACCGGTCGGAATCTACCTTAAAATCCGTGACCTCTACCCGCAGTCGGCTCTGCTTGAAAGTTCCGACTACCATGCCCAGCACAACGCGACTTCTTTTATAGGAGTCGACCCGATAGGCCATTTCAAGGTCGAAAACGAAATGGTGGTCAAGAGTTATCCCGGCGATGCCCTCTATAAGGAAATCTGTGTCAACAAGCGAATCGACATGTTCGAGGAAGGCTCGCGCCTGTTTGACATCAAACGCCGCAACGAATCCATCGACCGCGCCCTCAGCGAAAATGCTCCTATCGCACAGCTTGATTATATCAACGCTGTGAAATATAAAGGTCAGGATGACAAGATGATCTATATGATTCCAGACGCAGAAATTCAGAACAACCCTGAAATCACAGTCCAGAATCCCTGATAATCCGATTCGACACTGATTCATGCCAGACATGAACCGATAAACTCCAGACACTCCCCGGTTTCAACTGAGACCGGGGAGTTTTTACATACCCATATGGTATTCATCCGGGCCATTCCGTCGGATAGCAGTCTCGGTTTTGTCCATTCGATTTTTAGGATTATATTTGCAGACACTATCAGAATCGACCAATCCTTATGACACAGACAGAAAAAGACGAAAAATATATGCGGATGGCGCTCGTTGAGGCACGCGAGGCGATGGAAAGAGACGAAGTGCCCATCGGGGCGGTCGTCGTGTCGCCACGCGGGACTGTTGTCGGGCGCGGCCACAATCTGACCGAAGCGCTTGTCGACGTGTCGGCTCACGCCGAAATGCAGGCTATCACAGCCGCCGCACAGACTTTAGGAGGAAAATACCTTCAGGACTGCACACTGTATGTCACCGTCGAACCCTGCCTCATGTGCGCCGGGGCTATCGGCTGGGCACAGGTCAGCCGTATTGTCTATGGAGCTGCCGACGACAAGCGTGGCTACCACACATTCACATCGAAATCGCCCTTTCATCCCCGAGCCGAGATTATCGGAGGAGTGCTGGGTGAAGAATGTGCCGAACTGATGCGCACATTTTTCAAATCCAAACGTTGAGTAAGGAAGGAGGTATTCAAATAATTTCAAAATGAACCTCAAATCATTTACCTAAATTATGTTATGATGAAAAAGCCAAAACTTGTCATATCCTCCGGAGCAGGCATATCAGCCGAGTCAGGAATCTCGACTTTCCGCGATGCCGACGGCCTTTGGGAAAACTACCCGGTGATGGACGTATGCAGCGCCGACGGATTCGCACGCAACCCCGCCCTCGTCCACCAGTTTTACAACGAACGCAGAAAAGGGCTCGTGAAATGCAACCCTAACGCTGCCCACACGGCACTTGTCGAACTTGAAAAGTGGTATGACGTATATGTCATCACCCAGAATGTCGACAATCTCCACGAACGTGCCGGCAGCTCGAAGATACTCCATCTCCACGGCGAACTCATGAAAGTGAGGTCGATGCGCGACGAGACACGTGTCTACACTCTCGACGAAGAACATCTGGAGACCACCCCTGAAACCCGCGACAAGTATGGCGACCCCGTGCGCCCCACATCGTATTCTTTCAGGAAGCCGTCCCCAACATCGAGCGCGCCATCGAGTGGGCGCAGCAAGCCGACATCTTCGCCGTCATAGGCACATCGCTGGCCGTCTATCCCGCCGCGAGTCTGCTCCACTATGTCCGTCCGGGTGTCCCGGTCTATTATATCGATCCGCGTCCGGCCGCCGTCCCCGACAATGTGACGGTCATAGCCAAGCCCGCAACGGTAGGCGTCGCAGAGCTTGTCGAGCTGCTGAGACCGAGCGGAATGTGATAAATTGTTAACGATTTACCACATATTTAATAGAAATTGTTTACCTTTGCGCTCTGAATCTGGCCGGGTTCCTAACTCCCCGGCCTCATCATCAGCATCCGGAGCTTACCGGCGACGGACGCACACTTAAAATAGAATATGTTGAAAAACCTCGTCATAGTAGAGTCTCCGGCAAAGGCCAAGACTATTGAAAAATTCCTCGGCAAAGACTACAAGGTCATGTCGAGCTATGGTCATATCCGTGACCTCCGCAAGAAAGACATCAGCATTAAGGTCGACTCAGATTTTCAGCCGGTCTACGAAATCCCGACCGATAAGAAAGCACTTGTAGCCGAGCTTAAGAAGGCAGCCAAGGAAGCCGAGACCGTGTGGCTCGCATCCGATGAGGACCGCGAGGGTGAGGCCATTGCATGGCATCTCTACGAAGTGCTCGGACTCAAACCTGAGAACACGAAACGCATCGTATTCCACGAAATCACCAAAAACGCCATACTCCACGCCATCGAGCAGCCGCGCGACATCGACCTCCATCTCGTCGACGCCCAGCAGGCACGCCGTGTGCTTGACCGTCTGGTAGGATTCGAACTCTCACCCGTGTTGTGGAAGAAAATCAAGCCCGCCCTGTCAGCCGGACGCGTCCAGTCGGTGGCAGTGCGTCTCATCGTTGACCGCGAGAACGAGATACAGGCATTCAAGTCAGAACCCTACTACCGCGTGACCGCGCTTTTCAACATTCCGGGTGGCGCTCAGCTACGCGCCGAGCTGTCGAAACGTCTGCCCGACGAAGAAAGCGCCCGCGAATTTCTTGAAGCATGCAAGAAGTCGGTCTATACCGTCACCGACATCAGCGTGAAACCGCTCAAGAAATCGCCCGCGCCGCCATTCACCACCTCCACACTCCAGCAGGAAGCCGGACGCAAGCTCGGTTTCACCGTATCGCAGACCATGATGATAGCCCAAAAGCTTTACGAAGCAGGACATATCACCTACATGCGTACCGACTCGCTCAACCTCTCGCAGCTTGCCATCAATTCCATTTCAAATCTCATCACCGACGAACTCGGTGAAAAATATCTCAAAGTTCGCCGCTACCACACCAACGCCAAGGGCGCACAGGAGGCACACGAAGCCATCCGTCCTACATATATCGACAAGGAGACCATCGACGGAAGCGCACAGGAAAAACGCCTCTACAGGCTCATACGCCTCCGCACAATGGCCTCGCAGATGGCTGACGCAGAACTCGAAAAAACGACAATCGACATAACACCCTCCGAACGGCCCGAACACTTCACCGCCTCGGGCGAAGTCATCAAATTCGACGGTTTCCTCAAAGTATATCTTGAAGGCAACGACGATGACGACAACGGCGAGGACGAAAGCGGAACACTCCCTCCTCTGAAGACAGGCGAAACTCTGACTGCCGGAAACATCACTGCGACAGAACGTTTCACTCTCGCTCCCCCGCGCTACACCGAATCGTCGCTTGTCAAAAAAATGGAGGAACTCGGCATAGGCCGTCCGTCGACCTACGCCCCGACAATCTCGACAATCCAGCACCGCGAATACATCGTCAAGGGCGAAAAACCGGGCGAAAAACGCTCATTCAACGTAATGACCCTTGCCGACGGTAAAATCTCGTCGAGCCATCGCAGCGAGAACGTCGGCGCGGAAAAGGGTAAACTTATCCCCACCGACACCGGCATCATAGTCAACGAATTTCTCACCCAACATTTCCCGGACATCCTCGACTATGACTTCACGGCCGACATGGAACAGAAATTCGACCGCATAGCCGAAGGAGAAAGCGACTGGAATCAGGAAATAGCCCGATTCTACGGGCTATTCCATCCCGAAGTCGAGAAAGCCAACGAACTGCGCACCGAACACAAAATCGGCGAACGCATTCTTGGCACAGACCCCACTTCCGGCGAACCGGTCTCGGTCAAAATCGGCCGTTTCGGACCGATTGTGCAGATAGGCTCTACAGAGTCGAAAGACAAACCTCGCTTTGCATCTCTGCGCAAAGACCAAAGCGTGTTTGACATACAGCTCGAAGACGCACTCAAGCTGTTCGAACTTCCCCGCGAAGTCGGCGAATTCGAGGGGAAGCAGGTCATCGCCGCCGTAGGCCGTTTCGGGCCATATCTGCGCCACGACGGAAAATTCGTAAGCATCCCGAAAGACCTCTCACCCACTTCTATCACCATCGAAGAGGCCGAGGAACTTATCAAAGCCAAACGCGAGGCCGACAGCAACAAGGTGATCAAAATCTTCGATGAAGATCCTGAGATGCAGATTCTCAACGGACGCTACGGTGTCTACATCGCCTACAAGAAGAGCAACTACAAGATACCGAAATCCGTAGAAAACCCCGCCGACCTCACCATCGAACAGGTGCGTCAGCTCATAGAAGAGCAGGACAATGCCCCTAAACGCCCCGCCCGACGCGCATCAGGCCGAACAAAGAAATCATAATCCACTACCCCACTCAATCTGTAAACACTGACAATACAATATGGCAAAGAAACCGTTCTCGACAAAACCGGGCGCAGAGCGCAATTCATTCAAACCCGATGTGATCGAAAGCTATAACGTCGGGCAAGAGTCACGCCTGCTCGAATTTCTCATACAGGCAATGCCCGAACGAAAACGCACCGCAATCAAGAACCTTCTGAGCCACAATCAGATTGCAGTCAACGGAATTCCGGTGACACAGTTTGACACCGAGCTTAAACAGGGCGATGAGGTAAAGGCCAACCTGACACGCGAGTTCCGCATGTTCTACAACCGTCGCCTGAAACTCGTCTATGAAGACGATGACATCATCGTCGTCAACAAGGGCTACGGGCTTCTCTCGATGGGTACGGATAAAATCAAGGACGGCACTGCCTACAGCATCCTGCGCGACTATCTGAAATGGAAAGACCCGCGCAACAAGCTCTTCATCGTCCACCGCCTTGACCGCGACACGTCCGGGCTCATGGTTTTCGCCAAAAGTGAGGAAGCCAAAAAACGTCTGCAACACAACTGGAACAACATGGTGCTTTCGCGCAAATATCTCGCAGTAGTCGAAGGCACTCCCGATCCGGCCGAAGGGACGGTCAAAAGCTATCTCGCCGAAAACTCGCGCTATGAAGTCTATTCCACCAAAAATCCCGAGGAAGGACAGCTCGCCATCACACGCTACACCACTCTGAAAAGCCGCAACGGCTACTCACTGATGGAGGTGTCGCTTGACACAGGACGCAAAAACCAGATTCGCGTCCACATGAAGGATCTCGGCCATCCGATTGCCGGCGACCGCCGCTACGGAGCGAAAAGCTCCCCTATCCACCGCATGGCACTCCATGCCCAGACCCTCCGCTTTGTCCATCCCATCACCCGAAAGGACATGAACTTCACAACCTCCATTCCCGCCTCGTTTGCCAAAATGGTGGCTATGGGATGAGAATCACAGATCCGGCCAACCGAAGCAGCGACATGAAAAGAGTCATAGCGATACTTACATTTTTACTGAGTCTTATTGTATCTTTGCATGCTGACAATCCGCAAAGTGCCGACGACTTCATTCCTGCTATCTCATTTGAAAAAAACAATATAAATTTCGGCCTTGTCGACAAAGCCGAAGGAGAAAAAAGATTCGAGTTCCGTTTTGTCAACTCAGGCAATGCGCCACTCGTATTGACCTATGTCCACGCCTCATGCAGTTGTGTCAGACTCGAATACCCGCGTCAGCCCATCGCACCCGGAGACAGCTCATTCATAGCCGGTAGACTTAATCCGGCAACCATCCACGAGACCGATTTCAAACGCAGCATTCTCGTGCGCACCAATGCAAACCCTCCACAGACCCGCCTGTTCATAACCGGCAAAATAAAGAGCGTTGAAAGTGAAAAAACGAAGTGACTTCTATTTTTAATTAAATTCACTTAAATAATAAGCAAATTGCTATAATTTCGGCAAATTTTGTTTGGCATTATTGTATATTAGGCATATAATCAATATATTTGCAACAATTTTTCAAACAAATTTCCAATCATTCACATCAACATTCATCACATGAAAAAATTTTTACTCCCCGCTATCGCCGCATGCGTATGCGTAGCACCTGCCTTCGGACAGGTCTATGGCACTACGCCTGAAACGGCAAAGCCTTTCCCCGCTGCGGGAGGTTGGTTTGTTCCGACACTTGAAGACGCACCTGCCGAAGCATGGTTCACAATCACTAGCCCTCAGGCAACTCCGGCTCTCTGGGGCGACGCACCTTCGGACTATACCAATCCTGAACCGGCCGGCCAGCAGATATTCGTCTATCTCTGCGACGGTGGCCAACAGGCATTCCAGATGGCAGAAGGAACTGATGCCTACGTCCTCATGCCCGGTCAGGAGTATCTCGTAAAAATCACACCCAAAGTCGCAGGATTTTTTGGAATGAACCCTGCCAATCCTCTGCCTGCCGCAAGATTCGAAGGCAAAGAGAAATATTATCCCATAGCCGTTTCATCCGAGGAATTCGGTCAGACAAGAACACTCGAAGCCGGCGAGACAAAGTGGTTTGAGCTTACTGTCCCCTATGCCACACAGATAACCACAAACTACATGATGTCTCCTGTTCTGGCAGTTGAAAAAATCGAAGCAATCCATCTCGAATGTCCCGGTGGCACAAATCTCGGCAGCGGACTGATGGGACCGTATGTAAAAGCCGGAAAGAATGTGATCGGATTCACAGCTTCAGCCGACGCTTCTGCAGCATTCCAGATCGGATATAACGCAATGCTCACTCTCAACTGCGGAAACAACCTCCTCAGAGGACAGAGCCTGACCCTCGATGCCAAAACCACTTACCCCGACGCATATTACACGGTTGACCGCTACTTCACAGTGCCTGAAGACGGGACTTATACCTTCATCAACCACGGAGCAAAGGGTACAATCCTCAACATCGGCAAGGTCAAGATGACCGATCCCGACAACCAGTATGCCTATGAATGTGACTGGAGCGACATCCAGAGCGCCACTGTAGGCAATGATGACGCTACAATCGTTGTGAGCGGACTCACAGCCGGTGAAAAAGTGCTCGTACAGTCCGACGCATTCGGTGTAATCGGTGAAGGTTCTGACAACCTGCCCTATCTCATGGTTGTCAAAGGCGGTTCGACAGGCATCAGCGACATTAAGGCCGACAACAGCACTCTCAAGGTCAACGCAGCCAACGGCCGTCTCAACGTAGAGAGCGTACTTCTCGCATCAGGCGCTGAAGTTGCCGTCTACGATATCATGGCCCGCAAGGTGGCTTCGGCAGTTGCAGCCGAAGGTGCTGAAAGCCTTGAAATGAGCCTTGATGTGACATCAGGCGTATATGTCGTGGTTGTCTATGGTAAAGGCAGCTCAGAATCAGCCAAGATTACCGTAAAGTAAGCATCCCTGATTCACCGACAAACTTATAAACCTATCTGACAGGGGGCATTATCTCGATGTCCCCCTGTCTATCAAAAAATCGCAAATTGACCTCCGTCAATACAATCCTTCTATCTTAAACGCATTTCTGCAATCACACACAAGTTATCAAAGCATTGTAATTTTTCAGTTAGACTCCATGAAACGACAGATACTGACCGCTGCTTTTATTTCGTGGTTAACAGGCACCAGTATGACCGCAGCCACAGTAAATCATGATGCAGCACTCCACTACGCCACCGAATTCCTGTCAGAACGCGGCTTGTCGTCCACACTCCGGCCGGTCAGTCTTTCAGCGATAAGCCGCAGCGTGTCCCTCCCGCAATCCGAGGCCGTTCATATCTTCAATATCGGTGAAAACGAGGGCTATGTAATCATAGCCGGTGACGACCGTGCAAAGAAAATCCTTGCCTACAGCGACACAGGTAATATCGATATGGCAACTATGCCTGAGGCATGCAGGACATGGATAGAACAGTATGCCGAGGAAATATCCTCACTCCCTGCCGACAGTCATGCTGCGGACACTGCCGGACAGACATACGAGAACAAACGGGCCAATGCCGTAGCGCCCCTGCTAAAAAGTCGTTGGAATCAGAAATCCCCCTACAATCTGCAATGTCCCGTAGACATAACTACAGGCCGACAGTCAGTCACAGGATGCGTGGCAACGGCAACGGCTCAAATTATGTACTATCACCGCCATCCATTGCAAGCCACCGGCACTGTCAGCTACGAAGACAGGAATGAAAAGATTGTCCGTGAACTCGATTTCTCGGCAATCGCACCCTTTGACTGGAATCACATGACCGATACATACGACGACAGCGCGGATGACGAAAGCTCCCAGGCAGTCGCCTCGCTCATGAAAGCCGTCGGTTATGGAACAAAAATGCAATATAGCTCCGAAACAAGCATAGCCTACCACCAGGATGCCGGAAAAGCTCTTATCGATTATTTCGGATATGACAGAAATATACATTTCTACGAGCGTGGCTCAATGAGCGACAGTGAATGGACCGACCTTATAATATCCGAGCTTGAGGCTGGCCGTCCCGTGCTTTACGACGGTCGCAATCCCTCGATGGGCCACACTTTCGTCTGTGACGGATACGACGGAAACGGTTATTTCCATTTCAACTGGGGATGGAGCGGAATGAGCGATGGATATTATTCTCTTTCGGCCCTTAACCCGTCCGAACAATCGACAGGAGGCTCCACCGGAGGTTATACGTTAAAACAAGCTGTTTTGTGCCACATAGCTCCGCAAGGCACTCCCGGTTCTGTCGCACAGACCGAACGTCTGCTTAATATTGAAAAACTCTATTTCCGCGACGCGACTTCGTTTCATATCGCAAGCGAGACCCCGGAACTGCACACAACACTCGACGATTCACAACTGTTTTTCTACTCTTTCAACAAAGGTCTCAACGACTTCACCGGCGAGGTCTGTGCGGCAGTGATTACCGATAGCGGCATTACTCCGATTTCCACAACAACCGTCAGCGGACTCGAAAACAACAATTACACAGCTGTCCGCTTCCAGCTTGCAGACGTATCACTCGCTGACGGAACATACCGAATAGGCTTCTACTACCGTTGTGGCGAACAGGACGGCTGGCATGTCGTAAAATGCTCGACAGCCAACGGCCCCTCCGAATGTTATGCCACAGTCAGTGGCAGAAACCTGACACTAAGTCCTGTCATGCCAACCATATCCGTGAACCTCGCTTCAGAACTGAGCTGGAACCATCTTCATGCCGACGCTCCCGCAACATGGACATTCGATATCGCCAATACAGGCGACATACGTCTGGAAGGATATGCAGGCATAGCGCTGGCCGACGCTTCAGGCGACTACAAAGGAATATATGTAAGCCCCATACTCTGTCCGGCCAACGAGACTGTTACAGCTAAAATCAACTCTACGCTGAAAGGAATCGCCGGAGGCACGTATCAGGCCATACCGTTCTATAGCTACAACAGTCAGCCGACTGTGGCCGACATCACTCTGTTGTCGCAATCGGTCGAGGTCAAAATCGCACATCTCAGCATATTACCTGAAAACGGCAGCTATCTCATGACAGACAATGCCGACACCCCGTTGAGACTGTCGGTCACGAATCTCAGTCCCGACTCATGGGAAGGAAAACTTGAAGCAGACATAATTGCCCCCGACGGTTCTCTCCGTCAGGGAACTTTCAGCGCAGATGTGGCAGTTGCCCCCAAGTCCACTGCTACAGCGATGCTCACAGGCGACAATCTCAATCTCGAAAGAGGAAACTATATCCTGAACCTCTATATGTCGCCGGGCCGCGACCTGCTCCTCACCTCAATATCCCTTCTGGTGACAAGCCATGTTTCCGGCCTCGATGAAATCGTGACAGATTCAATGGATGTTAAAGTGGCTGACGGCCATCTCTACATAGCATCTCCCTCTCAGCTTTCGTCCGTAACGCTCCATGACATCGCCGGACATCAGCTCGTCAGACAGAACGCCAACGGCAATGAGACTGCAATCGATATCTCCGGGCTGCAAGGAGGAGTCTACATACTGACAATAGTCCGAACCGACGGAAACCGCGATGTAAGAAAGATAAACATCCGCAATTCATAAATAATTCACACGCCAAGTAACTTATTCATAATAAATGTATAGTCATACCAACATTATCTGCAAATCGCTGGTGATCGCCTCTTTCGGGCTTTTCATATTCCCGACAACCTCGGCACTCGCCATCGAAATTCCAGCCGGCATCACAGCGCCACAGTCCAACGCCACGACGATACGTGGAACAGTGACCGACGACACAAACGAACCGCTCCCGGGCGCAACAATCGTCGTAAAGGGAACTCAGAACGGCACAAGCACCGACATTGACGGCAATTTTGAAATCAATGTCCACCGTCAGGGAAAAGTGACACTCGTGGTGAGCTATGTAGGCATGAAAACCAAAGAAGTGCAGGCCACATCAGGCGCAAAGCTCGACATCGTACTTGAGACCAATGCCGACATGCTTGATGAAGTAATCGTATCTGGATTCCAGACAATCTCTCGCGAACGCAACACAGGCTCGGCCGTAGTTGTCGGCGCCGAGAAACTCGGCAAAATCCAAGCTCCCGACCTCAGTTCGAAACTCGAAGGTGTCACACCCGGTCTGACCATCTACAACAACCAGATGAGCATCCGAGGCAACTCGTCATTTTCAATTTCAAGCACCCCGCTTCTTGTTGTCGACGGACAGCCTGCAACCGGCATGACCATCGACGACATCAATCCCAACACTATTGAAAGTGTAACGGTGCTGAAAGACGCGGCTGCCACATCGCTCTACGGTGTATATGCCTCTAACGGTGTCATTGTCATCACGACTAAGCGCGGAGCTGACCGCAAGCTCGAAGCCAATTTCTCGCTCGGCTATTACCTGAATCCGCTCCCCTCGCTCGACTATCAGCACTATGCTTCGACATCATCGATAATCGATCTCGAACGCGAAATGCTCATTACCGACCCCGATTACATCAATAATCCGACAGGCTACTTCTCCACAAAGACGAGCAAGACCAACGCGGCATATATGTCGCAGATCGACATGCTCTATTACCGTCTGTCGCGCAACGAAATCAGCGAAACAGAGCTTAACGCCTCACTTGATGCACTGCGTAAAAACGACTACCGAGAGGAGTATCGCAAACATCTTCAGAAAAACAGCCTGACACAAGACTACAACGTGACACTCAACGCAGGAAGCGAAAAATATGACTTCTATGCAGCCGTCCGCTACCAGAAGATGGGACTTTACACGAAGTATGACAGTGACGACCGCCTGTCGTTCTACACCCGCAACGACCTCAAGGTCGCTCCGTGGATGAAACTGACCCTCGGAGCTAACGTGATGCTTAAGAAAACCTCCTACACACAGGCTTCAGGACTCGAAGCGACGGCGGCAATGCCCTACGATACACTCTATGACAACGATGGCAACCTATCATACCGCTATCTCTACAATCAGGTACTCGCAGAGGATATAAACTCGACAGATGGTCTCAACTTCATGGGCTACAATGCAATCGAGGAATCAGGCTATAACAAATATAAGTCCGACGACCTCTATATGAAGTATTTCCTTCAGGCAAACTTCAATATCATCCGCGGTCTTGACTTCGAACTTAAGGCCCAATATGAAAAACGCAAGATAAATGCGTCGGAATACGACGAGGCCGATTCATACATGATGCGCTCGATGATAAATGAATTCGCATCGACCAACAGTCGCGGAGGATTTGACTACAACATTCCTCAGGGCGGCCACATGCTCTACCGCGACACCAACTATGACAATTACAATGTGCGCGGTCAGTTCAACTACCGCAACACTTTCGGCGACAAGCACGACGTGACGGCTCTTCTCGGAGCTGAGGCACGCGAGGACAAAAACGACGTGCACATAAGCGAGCGCTATGGCTTCGATGCCCAGCGTCTCACCTACGGACAGGTCGACTGGATGACTCTTTCGAAGACAGGCGTTATCGGCCAGCTCTACGCTGCCTCGCGCACCAAAGCCGAGAATCTCTACATCGCAGACGTGAAACACCGCTATGTGTCAGCTTACTTCAACGCCGGTTATGTGTATGACTCGCGCTATTCGCTCAACGCGAGTGTGCGTGTCGAGCAGGCTGACCTCTTCGGAAGCGATCCGAAATACCGTTACCGACCGCTGTGGTCGGTAGGTGGCAGCTGGAATGTCGACAAAGAGCAGTTCATGCGCGACATAACATGGCTCAACATGCTTAAAATTCGTGCCACTTACGGTATCACGGGTATGGTCGACCAGACATCGTCGCCCTATCTTCTCGCATCGTTCGCCACATCTCCCTATACCAACAGCCCGATCACGATAATTCTCACCCCTCCAAACAGCTCTCTGCGCTGGGAAAAGACCTCGACTTTCAATGCAGGTATTGACTTCATGCTCATCAACCGCCTGTCGGGCAGCCTTGATTTCTATAGCAAATACAGCTCCGACCTCCTTGTCAACAAGAGCATAGACCCGTCGCTCGGCTTCGACGGCATGGCGCGTGCAAACAACGGTGCAATGAAAAACACCGGTGTGGAAATCAACCTCAGCTATGACTGGATTAGAAACCGTGATTTCTCGTTCACCACATCATTCTCGGCCGCCTACAACAAGAACACCATCGACAAAGTGGACTACAAACCCACTGACGCGCTCGACATGATGCGCTATCCGACCTCCAACTATCTGAAAGGCGATACCTACAATTCGCTTTACGCATATAAGTATGCAGGTCTGACAGCCGACGGCAATCCTTCGGTCTACAATGAGAACGGCGAAGCCGTTTCAATCAATCCTGTGCGCAACATAGATGCTGTGGTATGCGTCGGACAGCTGACACCGAAATGGAACGGAGCGCTCAATCTTGATTTCCGCTGGCGCGACCTGTCGGCATTCGCCAAGGTGGTCTACTATGCCGGACACTCCCTGCGCGTCGATGTCCCGACTCTCTATGACTCTAACCACAAGCTGCTCGACGGCGCTGTCAGCGAGGACATCGTTGACCGCTGGACTGCTGAAAATACAAACACAAGCATTCCTGTCATGGGTATCCACGGCGACAGCGGCGAGCGCAACGAACACTGGCGCTACGCAAATGTCAACACCGCCAGCGCATCTTTCATCAAACTGCGCAACATCGGCGTGGCCTACACCTTCCCCGCACGACTGCTTAAAAAGACCCATGCTTTCAAAGGCGCACAGCTTCGATTCCAGATAGACAATCTATGCCATTGGGCAGCCAACAAACACGACATCGACCCTGAAGCTTTCAATGCCAATTCAGGACTCAGGACCGACGCTCAGACTCCGACCTATATTTTCGGACTCAACTTCAACTTCTAAAAACTCTCCATCAAATCCCACAATTATTTGAAAATGAATATCAGACTTCATATATCAACGGCTCTCGCGTGTACAGCGGCATTGTTCTCGTCATGCGACGGCTATCTCGATGTCGAGCCGAAGGGACGCACCCAGCTCGAAACCACTGATGACTATCTCGGACTGCTCGAAGAAGTCTCGCCTAACTATGACCATGCCAACAGCCTCAATATCTGCAATGAAGCCTCATGGTATAAGGTTGAGGAACTAAAAAACTACACCTCGCCACTGCGATCGGCCGGCTTTCTCTGGAACGAAGACTATGACCGTGCGGCTGTCACAATCAACAGCTCTCTTTATAATAACTGCTACAACCGCATCACTAACTTCAATGTCATAATAAGCAACATCCACACAGCCAAAGGGCCTGACTCTGACAAGGCTCTCGCTATGGCTCAGGCCAAAATCATGAGGGCATACAACTATTTTTTCCTCGTCAACACGTTCGCCAAGCCATACGATCCGGCAACTGCCGATAACACCAACGGCATCATCATCCGAGAAAAAATGTTTGAAAGCATTGAGGAAAAAGGTGTCCAGCAGTCTGTCGGCTATACCTACAACTTCATTCAGAAAGACATTGACGAAGCCATTGCCGACCTTCCGCACACCGCTCTCAACTCTTTCCGACCTGACAAAACTTTCGGCTACGCGTTTAAGGCTAAAGTCCACCTGTTCAAGCGCGAAATCGACGAGTGTATAGCAGCCTGTCTCGACGCTCTCGCCGAAGCTCCGGCCGGAAAGCACGAACTTTGGGATATGAACGATGAATACAACCGCTATTCCCCTCAGCTGCTGATGGCCTATGGTACAGACAGAGCAATCGACCGACCCGAGTTCATGGGGCTCAACGACGCAATCGAGAGCATCTGGAAAAACGGTGTCCAAAAAGGATATGACGCGCCAGAAAACCTTCTCTATCAGTTTGGCACTACCAACAACGATCCCTTTCCGATGTATCTCACAGCCGATGTCATCAGTCTTTTCGACCAGCAAGCCGACCTGCGCATGCTCTACTGTCTCCGCTACCGCCGTTCGCACGAGACCGCACCTGAAGGCGACCGCGAGTTTACATCAATGGGCATCCGCTGGAATCCATCGGGAATGCGCCTTTCGGAAGTCTATCTGATGCTTGCCGAATGCTATGCACGCAAGGGCTCGCCGGCCGACATCGCACAGGCTATGAACTATCTCGACATTATCCGCTCGCGCCGTAACATCAGAAGCCGTTACACACGTCTGACCACTTCCGATGCGGCCGAAGCGCTGAAATTTGTCCGTGAAGAGCGTAAACGCGAACTTTTCTTCACCTACAACGGATTTTTCGATCTCCGCCGCTTCTGCACTGAATTCAACGAGACTCTGACAAAAGAATTCGAAGGCGAGACCTATACGCTGGCGCCGAATTCGACACTCCTCACCTTCCCCTTCCCTCTGAAAGCCATGCAAACAAGTGACCTTAAACAGAACAGCAAATGAAAAAAAATCTCAATGTGGCCGCTTTGACGATAGCGACCCTAATCGCATCAGTCCCGGCATACGGTGCTGCTCCGGCTACAGTCTCCGTCATAAACCGAGGCGGTGAAAAAATCTATTTCCAGCCGGAAGCCGCCCTCGAATATTCACAAGTCACTGCCAACGACACGGTAATTACCGTTACTGACTCGCCGGCATATTACCGTCTGATTGCCGAAAACGGCAATTTCCATCCCGTATTCATCACTCCGGGTTCGACGACAGAAATCACAGTCGGCAATGACGGCAACGTTGCCGTCAAGGGCACTAACGAGAAGGAAAACAGCTTTATCAGCAGCCATCCCTACATCTGCCGCACGCCAAAGACCATCAAGCCTTATTCATCGGAATGGATCGCCTATAACGAATCGGAAATCTTGAAACTCGACTCTCTGATTGACGCTGCCGGTCTGGATCAGGAATTTGCAGCCACCCACAAACTCTATAACCGCTACACCTTCCTTAACCAACGGCTCGGTGGAGTGGCACTCGCAAAGGTGTTCCGCCCCAACGGACAGAAGGTGGAAATCAGCGACGATTTCTATAATTTTCTTGACACGCTGACATTCAGCGACGAGCGCATACTGAGAATCCCGAAATGGTTTGATGTTGTAAACAAGGCCATTGAGACAAAAGAAAGCCGTGGCCTGATACCCGCCATAAACGAATCATACATGACTGTCTACGCCAAGGCTATTGACAACGAGAAAGTAAGGTCGCATTTCCTCGTCAATCTGCTCGCTCTGACACTTAAGCGCAACTATCTGAACGACTTCAGCCGTCAGCTGCCTGAAATCAGACCTCTCATCACTGATGCCGGTGCAAGCGACCGGATCGGTGAGCTTGAAAACGAGTATGCAGAAAAGACACGTGCCGCAGCAAACGTCGCTGCCGGAACACAGATGCCCGATTTCATATTCAAGGATGTCGACGGCAAGGAATTCAATTTTGCCGATTTCAGAGGCGATTATGTAATAATCGACTTCTGGTTTACGGGCTGTGCGCCATGCCGTGCGGAAATGCCATACTTCGACGAGGTTGCAAAAGCATTCGACGGCAAGGGTGTAAGATTCATTTCCCTCTCGGTCGACACAGGCGACGAGCTTTATGCCGAATGGAAAAAAATGATGCGCGAAAAGCCCCACGCACCGGGAGTGCTGAGCGTCAATCTTCCCGACGGCTTCAATTCTCCGCTGCTCAAACAGCTCAACATCCACGGAGTACCGCGAATCATGCTCATCGACCGTGAGGGACGGATAGTCGAAAGCTATGCCAAACGCCCCTCAGACCCGAAACTGCGCCAGCAACTCGAATGCCTCACTGCTAAAAACTGAAATTCGAATAACCATACTTACGCCACCGAAAGAAACTCTGTCATCTCCCGGTGGCGTAAAAGTGAAGTCCCCGGCATCGCTGCCGGGGACTTCACTTTTAATTTCAATACTAATCAATTTCACCTTACGACTGAGGCTGATGTGATACTTAAATGCACGATTTATTATTTCATTATAGCGGAGTTTGCGCCTGACTGTTCGCCGACCTCATTGCCCCGTTTTACCTTTTTACCATAGCCGAATGTATAAGTGACAGCCACGTTGATACGTGGATGTGAGTTTGTGCCGATATTTTCCTTATATCCGGTATATAACGGTGTTTCGGTAATAGTCTTGGCGCAGCTCCAGCCCTTGTTAAAGAAGTTGGCGGCCATGACCCGTATATTCCAGTCGGAATTTGCCCAACCGACTGTCAGACTATGAAAGTTCCTGCCCTCATAAATATGCGGGGAGATGGATGACATCTGCTTTTCGGGCGATTGATAATATGCCTTAAAATAGAAACTGTCGAGGTAATATGTAGCTTGTGCGGTTACAGTGAACGGATTGTATGATTTACGGTATATGCCGGTGGATTTGTAGAACGCCTGTCTTGGGCTTGCGTAGAGCTGCAATTTTCCCCCAAGCAGTTTCCAGTTGGCGGCAAGTCCGATTTCCTCTTTGATGTAATTGCCGTTATTGCGATAGTTTCTGATGAGAGCCTGACCGTCATTATACGGATCATATACCACAAGTTGCCGGTCAAAGCATTCGAAGAAATTACTAAACGCACTCATGCCGAAAGCATTTGACGGCATCCACGTATAGGCAAGATTAAGAGAGACATGCCGGCTGTTTTCAAGCAAAGGATTGCCGGTGATGTACATGAATTCATTTTCCTGAAGAATATCAGATGCCTTCTCAGCTATACCCGGGCTGTTGGTAGCATATTGAAAATAAGCCGAAAAAGCATTTTTAGCGTTTGGCGAGAGGCGGAAATTCAGATGTATGAATGGATATATGTCATTGTATTTTTCTCCGTTTATGTCACTTTCTTCCCAGCACACTCCGGCATCAGCATAAAGGCTGATTTTCTGAGTCTGAAAATTATAGCAAAGTGATCCGGCCGCAAAAGAATTATGAAAGCTGTCATAGTAATTGTTCGTGCCCGAGTAACGCAACCTGTTGATATGGTCACCGCCGTTTATTCCGAGCATAGCCGTATGCTTCTGACCGATATGCTTACGCAAGTATGTGTCAACACGATAATTATAGGCATTCTCACGAGCGTTGCGGATTATTTCAGATGAGTTCGAGGTGGAGTATGACAGATAGTCGTTGCTGTGCGTGTAATTGAAACGCGGTGAGATGTCAAACGAAAACCGCTTCGGCAAAGAGAAAAAGAACGAACCTTGATATGCGATGGTATTACTGCGGTTCGGATTGCTCCTGTCGAAAGTGTAGTTTCGTTCATTGCCCGGCTGATATGTGAGACTACCTCTCTGGTCATAGGTCGGAACGCCTGAATGGGTAAATCCGAAAGTGTTGCGTATCTGGATTTTTTCAGATGCGTATGTAGCCCGAAGAGTGACTGGATATTGGCTCTGTTTATAATGCGACCCGTCAAGCGCTTCTGTACGGGTCAGCTTGTAATCAGCCCCATCCTCGTCTTTGAGCGAGTAGATACCTTTTACGGTATTACCTCCATGATGGTTGTTCCAATGGCTGGCTCCTACATACAGGTCGTAAGTCATTTTCTTATATGAGAACTTAGAGAAAATGTTGTTGCGGGTTGAAAATCCCATAAGAAAGTTTTCATTTGTGGTCAGCTTTGTGTAGCCACCGTAGTCGTATTCATAAACAATGATGTTGATTACACGCTGCGCCCCTCGAAAACGCGGATCGCTCGGAAATTCAAGATACTCGACTTTCCTGACATCCGGCATACGCATACCTTCCATTTCCTCCTTTGACGCTTCGAGATAATTTATAAAGATTGCCACGTCAACTCCTGCATTGTCGGTAACCGCATCGCTGACAGGATTTATCTGAAGCTGAGGTATAGCCATCTGCCGTAGAAGATCGACTGCGTTTTGCGAAGCGTTCTTTTGTCTGACTGTCGGAATATAGGTCGTAGAGGTCGGTGAGGTGCGTTGCATCTGCGCTTTAACCACAACTTCGTCAAGTTCTTGAGTCTTGATGCTGTCAGACTTTTCGACATCGCAGATATAGCTACTGAGGCGCAGAATATAGATGTGATAATTCGGTTTGGCATAATATAGTCAGGTTCTTATTTTGCAAATTTAGGTATTATCCTATAAAAACAGGTTTTATTTCACAAAAATAGGTATTATCTCGAATATATAAGTCAACAAATGTTGATTTTTCAACTTTATTTTTATCAAAAAGGAAATAGTGTGGCTGTTATGAGTGTTGATTGCCAAAAGCCATAGCCGGGTCAATATCAATCACGATTTTATATAGACAAACAGGTTTGTAGGTTCTTTGAATGTTAACTTTCAACGTCATTTATGTAACATATCCGAAATGGATGATAATTTTCTTTCATCCGTTTTGCATTATCACACCTTTTCAGGAATTCCGGCATATTGATGTTGAAGAAACAAAATTAGCCTGTTGCACGTTTTTCGTCGTGCAACAGGCGTCAGCGCATAAGGGAAATTGTATGAAAGGCTTAATCCTCTTTCTGAGTAAGCATGGAAACCGCAATCTTGTCGATACGAGCTCTGTCCATGTCTGCTACCTCGAAGCGGAAACAGTTCCAATCGAATATGTCGCCCACTGACGGAACACGCTTGAGATTTTCGATAATCAGCCCTGCCAAAGTTGTATATGACGCAGGCTGATAAAGATCCTCGCGGTCAAAAAACGAAAGGAAGTCATAGACAGAACATTGCCCGTCGACCAGCCATTCGTCCTTGTCTTGCCGCTTGATGATTACAGGGCCGTTCATCCCTTCGGAAGTACATCCCACAAGGCCGTCGAGAATGTCACCGAGCGTGACAACTCCCTGAAAACACCCATATTCGTCATAGACGAGTGCAAGATGCTCGCGTGTGCGCTTGAATGTGTCGAGAGCGTCGTAGACCGTCATGCTTTCCGGAATCGAAAGCCCCGACGACAGCTGCCGGCCGATATTGAAATCAGGCTGTCCGAGCGTAAGAATTAGCTGTTTGAGCGAAACCACTCCACAGATTTCTACCCTGTCATCGTCAAATACCGGATAGGTCGAATGAAGCTCATCGGCAAGCACTTTGCGGATTTTTTCCTCATCCATTCCGATTGTCAGACATGCCACATCCTTGCGGCTTGTCATTATGGCTTCAATCCTGCAATCGCCGAGCACGAGCGCGCGCTCCATAATATCCTGCTCGACCTCGCGAACCTCGCCGGACTCAGTGCCTTCCTGAATAAGCGACTTGATTTCCTCCTCAGTCACTTTCGACGCATTCTCTCCCAGACGAAGAAGTTTCACGATTCCGGCAGTGGAAACCGATAGTAGCCACACTACGGGATAAGTGATTATAGAGAGCATTTTCATCGGTCCGGCAACAATCTTGGCTATCGTATCGGCACGTCCGAGTCCTATGCGCTTGGGGACGAGCTCGCCAACGACAATCGAGAGATATGTCACCACAGACACTATCACAACTTTCGACAGCGTAAGCGCAAGCCGGGGGGCAACTCCGGCTGCGGCAAGCCAGTCGGCAAGCTGTGTAGCGATTGTCGCTCCTGAAAACATACCCGTCAGGATTCCTATCAGGGTTATGCCTATTTGTACAGTCGAGAGAAAACGGTCAGGTTCGCCTGCGAGCTGCAGGGCTGTGGCCGCGTTGCGGTTGCCGTTGCGTGCATCGGATGTCAGTTTTGATTTACGTGCTGAAATCAAGGCTACTTCCGACATTGAGAATATGCCGTTTAGAAGAATAAGTGCGATAATTATTATAAGATCGTCCATGCGGTATCTGGAAAAACATAAATTTGTTTAATTGATAACAATATTTAGCCTTTATTTGTTTTCATTGAGGCACGGATGAACCGTGGATCGAATTGTCCTTCTCCTTATTCATGAACCGCACAAGTATAAAGCCGATAAAAAATATGAGCAATGTGCTGATTACAATGCTGAGATTGATATGCACGAACTGCGGAAGCCCCATCCAATCGGTCAGTTTAGTCTGCAATGCGATAAGAATCAATGAAGCCACACCGACAACCACACCGGGCACCACATGCTGCTTCTTGGCCTTGGGACATAGATAAGCCAGCAGGAACATGCCGAGGACACCGCCGGAACATACGCTGCTTAGCGCCCACCAAGCGTCAAGCGCATTGTCGACAAGAAGGAAACATAGAGCAACACCGATGCCGAGAACACCTACAGCCACACTTGCAAGACGAAGCACAATGACCTTGCGCTCATCGCTCGCATTTGGAAACATATGTGAATAGAAATCGGTCAGCACAATCGTGCCTGACGATGTGACACTTGTGGCCACAGTGCTCATTCCTGCACAGAAAATAGAGGCGATCAGCAGACCGATCAGTCCGACGGGAAGTTCATTGATAATAAAATATGGAAACACATAGTCACTTTTTATGCCCTCGGGCAGAGAGCCGGGGTTAACATGATAGAACGCGAACAGACATGAACCGATGAGAAACAGGATGAAATTGACCGGCAATGTGAGAAGCGAGCCCCAGAACGCACTCTTTCTCGCCTCGCTCAGCGACGGAGCTGCACAATAGCGCTGCGTATAGCTCTGGTCAATTGCAAAGTTGTTCAGATTGGTAAACATACCGTAAATCAGACAGACCCAGAATGTGCTTTCGACAAGACTGTCGCCAAAGCTGCCGAGAGAGAACTTGTTGTTCTCCATACAGATTCTCAGAGCTTGTCCCGGACCTTCGGGCATTCCTTTGAAAAGCATTACAAGACAGATGATAGCACCGACTATGAGAATAGCACCCTGAAGAGCCTCTGTCCAGATTACTGATTTCAGACCGCCTTTCTGGCTGTAGAGGATGATTCCTATACCTGTCACTGTAACAACAAGAGGAATGCTCCACCCCATCAGTACATTCATCGGGACGGCAAGCAGAAACAATATAGCTCCAGAACGACACACCTGTGTGAAGAGATAGAACACCGACGCATACAGACGTGCCCAGCGGCCAAAACGTTTTTCAAAGAAACTGTAGGCACTGATGCTTCCGAGAGAGCGGTAAAAAGGGACAAAGTAACGCATGGCCAAAAGTCCGGCCGGCAGAATAGAGATTGTGAACACAAAGGCATTCCAGTTTCCTGTAAACGCTGATGAACAATAGCCTAAAAAAGAAATCGAGCTACAGAACGAAGCAAATATCGAGAGGCCGACCACCCATCCGGGCACTTTGCCTCCACCACGGGTAAACTCATCGCTACTCTGTTTCTTACGTCCGAAAAGATAACCGAACAATATGGTTCCGACTGTAAAAACAAGGAATACGACAAGGTCTATTATATTCATGATACGAGAGATAGGGTAATAGTAACGTTTGTGTATAAATAAGAGAGGGGAATGAGCAATATTACTTAAAATATAAGAAAATCAAAGGATTATCTTGCCATTTTCAATCGGGAGACGGTCAAGTGCTTCCTGAATCCTGCGACGTTCGGGTTCATTGAACTTGTGGAACGGAGCTGCCACAAAATCATCCTTGATGACACCGAGGAGCGAGCATGCACACTTGAGACCCTTCAGATAGCTTGAGCCGTGCTTGCCGACGCTATAGATTGTAGTGCTGATCTGCATGATGATCTGCTGGAGGCGCCACACTTCTTTGACATCTCCTGCCTTGGCTGCGTTATACATGGCCACATAAAGCTCGGGGAACATATTGGCACCGCCGTTGATACCGCCGTTAGCGCCGAGAAGCACACATTCGCCGGTCACTTCCTCGGGGCCCATGAGGAGCGCGAAGTCGGGAAGGTCTTTCATCGTATACATCACCGACTGGAAATACGGTATATTGGCAGAGCTGTCCTTGAAACCTACCACCTTTTCGTTTTCAGCGATGCGATGGATAGTCGCCGGTGAGAAGTTGACCTTCACGTGGCTGGGCATATTGTAGAGGAAAAGCGGAAGCGGGAGCTCCGGAAGCATATCCTCGTAGAATTCTGCAAGCTCAGGCTGGCCGGTAGCAAAATAGTAGGGTGCAGCGCTCACGACAGCCGATGCACCGCAGTCGGCGGCAACCTTCGCGAGATTGACGCTTTCGACAATTGAAGTGTCGGTCACACACACCAGCACAGGGAGACGACCGGCATTGATGCGGCAGGTTTCTTTGATCATCTCTTTGCGGAGACGGTAGCTAAGGCTCTGTTCCTCTCCTGTAGTGCCAAGGATGAAGAGACCGTGGACACCACCTGCAATGAGATGTTCGATAAGATTTTCAAGACTTGCGACATCGAGAGTGTCGTTGCCGAGAAGTGGAGTCACAAGAGGAGGAATGATTCCGCTAAGTGGAGATTTAAAGGTTGTATTCATTTGGATTGGTTTTATAGACATGCAAAAATAATAAATTCCGTCGGGCGGGACAAAAATAAGTCGGATATTGTCGCGTCCGACCGGCTTATTGTATTATGACAGTGGTTTCAATGGCCGTTGAAGAACACGTAAAGTCCCACCATCACGACAGCAAGAGCAAGCCATGCCATCTGAACGCTGAGCGACATCCTGCCTTTTATGACAGTCATCGGCGCACGCTCGACTGTAGCTTTATCCATCATGCTCACAGCGATCATAGTTATGATAAGGACTACGAATATGAGGAATGAAAGCATCATGAAATGGACGTGCTCAGTGGCATTGGGTATTACCCACAGGTAAAGGACACCGCATCCGATGCTGAAAATCGTACCGAATGTCAGGACTATGTTTGCAGCAAGTGTCGTGCAGCGCTTCCAGAACACACCCATGACAAAAACTGCCGCCATCGGAGGCGCGATGAAGCTCAACACCGACTGGAACACATTGAAAAGATCCATGCCTTTGATATTGTCAACGGCTATCGTAATCAGAATAGAGACGAGAGCGCCGACTACGGTCACAATATGGCCGGTGCGCACGATTTCGGCCTGTGTAGCCTCGGTGTTGATATTCTTGACATAGATATCCATCGTGAACACGGTGCTGAGGGCATTGAGAGCCGAACCGATAGTGCTAATGAGAGCTGCTGTAAGCACAGCAATCACAAGTCCTACCATTCCGACCGGGAACAGGCTCGAAACAAGTGTCATGTAGGCATGGTCAGGCTCGATTATGGCATCGCCGAAAAAGCCTTTTTTCCAAAGCGCGAAGCAGACCACTCCGGGAATGATATAGATAGCTACGTCAAGTATCTTCAGCCAGCCGGTGAAATTCGCTCCTTTCTGTCCTTCATTCAGGTCACGTGCCGCAAGTACGGGCTGAACCATCGACTGGTCCGTGCACCAGAACCACAGACCTGAAATCGGATAGCCGAGAAGAATCGGTAGCCACGGGAACTCCTTGTGGTCGTTTGGCTGGAAGAGATTCCAGTAGTGCGAGGGGACTACACTCGAATCTGCCAGAGTGTTTATGCCTCCCACAACGGACTCTCCGCCGAGATGCCAGATGCCGACAACCGTCAGCGTCGCCGATACGAAAATCAGCAACACCATCTGATAGACATTCGTATAGGCTATCGCCCTCAGTCCGCCAATGATAGTGAAGAATGCCGAAATCGCAAGCAGGATGAACGCAGAGAACCACATCGGAATCCCGAAGACCTGACGGATGATGATGCCACCAGCAAAGAGTGTCAGCGCAAGCCATGAAATCAGCACGGTGACTATCGTGTACCACGCAAGCATGTTACGCGTCGATTCGCCGAAACGTTTTCCCATGAATTCAGGAAGAGTCGTGATTTTCTCTCCAAGATAGCGGGGAGCAAACACAAAGGCGAGTAGAGCTATGAACACAAAGGCATACCACGCATAGTTGCCTGACACTATACCGGCCGCGAAACCGGCGCTCGCCGAGGCTATGAGCATCGATGGTCCTACATTAGTCCCCCACATGGAGAATCCGATATGATGCCATTTCAGAGAATTTCCGGCAAGAAACTTGTGAGAGCCTTTCTTGGTCTTCGAACTTGCCCACAGGCCAATGGCCAGCAGCACGACAAAATAGGCAATCAGGACCACCCAGTCCATCGGCCGCATTGATAAATCATTCATTTTATATTTTCATTAGATTTAGGTAAATAAAGCATAAATGTGGATTAATGAGTCAACAATCGTGAGTGAGTCACACTCACGCGCCGACAAGTCGACGCGCGAGTGCAACCGCAGTATTAGCATTATCACTGTAGCCGTCTGCACCGATTTCATCCGCAAAGGTCTGGCTTACGGGGGCACCGCCCACCATCACCTTCACTTTATCGCGGATTCCGGCTTCTTCAAGCGCTACGATGACATCTTTCATATAGGTCATTGTAGTGGTTAGGAGGGCGCTCATGCACAATATATCTGCCCCGCTCTTACGAACCTCATCGACAAAGGTCTCGGCGGGCACGTCTATACCTATATTTATGACCTCGAAGCCACAGCCCTCAAGCATAGAGGCTACAAGATTCTTGCCTATATCGTGGAGGTCGCCTTTGACTGTTCCGATGACAACCTTTCCGAGCGTAGCGGCTGCGCCGCCTGCAAGCATCGGCTTCAGAAGTTCAAGAGCTGACTTCATGGCGCGTCCGGCCATGAGCAGCTGCGGCACGAATGCCTTGCCGTCCTGAAAACGCTGTCCGACCTCAGCCATAGCGCGTATCATCTGGCCGTTGATTATCTCCTGAGGAGCGACACCTTTGTCAACCAGAACCTTGGTCGCAGCAGCAGCGTCGTCGGCCTTGCCGGAAAGGATTGCCTCAAACACAGCGTCGTCGCTGACTGCCACAGACTCAGGATTCATATTGGCCGGAGGACAGCAGTCGCAGTTCACACCGTGGGCAATCACAGGCTCACGGTAACGCGTTTTTTCGCCAGACTTGATTTCTGCCACATCCGATTTCAGTCCCGGGCAGTGAGGCGAAAGCCACAACCCCTTGACCGGCTCTGTGATGCGTGCAAGTGCGGCAATATGCTTATCGGTCGTTCCGCAGCAACCGCCTATTACGTTGACCACATGTCCGTCGAGCAACGGCCACATGGCAGCCTGAAGCATTTCGGGCGACAGTCCATAGTTGCCGTTGTCATCAGGCAGACCGGCATTAGGATATGCGCTTATCCTGTAGTCGCATTCAATGCCGAGACGGACAAGCAACGGAATCATCTCACTGATGTCTCTCACACAGTTCAAGCCGACAGAAAGGACTGGAACATCTTTAAGCCCGGCTATGAATTCGCTGACCGACTGGCCAAGCATATTGTATCCGTCGGGAGTCTTGACAGTGAAACTCAGCATCAGCGGCAGTGTCTTTCCAGCCTTGCGCATGGCTTTGACTGCTGCCTTTATGGCCGCATCGGCATTCTTGACATCAAAAATCGTCTCTATGAGAAGAATGTCAACGCCTCCTTCGATCAGTGCCGAAGCTTGTTCCTCGTATGCTTCAAGAAGAATGTCGTAGCTGAAAGTGGCCCATCCGGGCTGTACACTTTCCGTATTGAGCGAACAAGTCTTGCTTGTCGGGCCCATTGAACCGGCAACGAAACGAGGCTTCCACGGAGTCTTGCGAGTGTATTCATCGGCCAGTTCACGAGCGAGACCGGCAGACGCAAGATTTATTTCACGGCATATTCCATCGAGCCTGAAATCGGCCATTGAAATGCGCTGCGCGTTGAAAGTATCAGTGCTGATTATATCCGCGCCGGCTTCAAGATACTTGCGGTGAATATCACGGATGATGTCAGGCCGTGTTATCGACAGCAGGTCGTTGTTACCTCGCAACGCACATTCGTGACTGCCGAATCTCTCTCCTCTGAAATCATTCTCTGTAAGTCCGCAGGACTGTATCATCGTCCCCATTGCGCCGTCAAGCACGAGCACACGTCTCTCCATAGCCTTGAGCAGCGGGGATTCCTCATCGATTACAAGAACCGAAGGAGCGTCCGCTCCGGCAGCCTCACTTTCAACTTTATCAATTATGCGCTCGACCTCTGCATCGGCATCAAACACATCCTGATTATCGGATGTCAGTTTCATCACATCCGAATCATCACGCCGGGCAGCCGGGCGGTAACGGTATTCCTCAACAATCCTCATCGCCTGCTCGACCTCGGCCTCATTGTGGAAATCCATTTCAAGGTGTACGCCGTTGCCACCGATATTGTCAAGGAGAGGCTTAAGTTCATCGAGAGTCACCCAGCAAGCCATGATGCTCTTACCTCCGTCAAGGATACGGCGGTAAAGGTCATACCACTTCGGTGATCCGCCCTGAGGTTCGCCGACACCGGGAGTCCACTGGATGGCGTTGAGTTCCTCGACTTCAAGGAGCGCCGGCAGATGGTGGAGCGCGCCTACACCGTCGAGGTGATAGAGCGTATAGTCAATCCTACGGCACTGCTCACGGATGAACGGCTGCACGAAACGGCGGTAGTCCTCGACGCTTATCATAGTCGAGATATCGCTCTGGAGTTTCGACATGCGGCCGGGGGCCCACGACGAGAAGTAGCAGAATGCCATTTCGTCGCCTTCGCGTATTATATCGTAAAGCTCGTCATAGACACGGAAATATATGTCGTTGATCTGCTGCATCTGGCGTTCGAGCACTTCGGGCTGCATCACGGTGTCGAGAAGCACCTTGTCAGTACCCTTTATGGCCGCAAGTACATCAAGACCTTCCATGAGGTCAGGCATACCGACATAGTAATGTCCCTGAGCCTTGGCCTTGCATGCCTTGAGAAGCTCTTTGTGAAGAATCCAGTTTGGATGGTTCTCGTCAAACTTTATATCGTCCGTATAGTCTGGGTCGGGGTGAATCCAGATTGTATCAGGACCGCCCTCGAACACACCGCCGAGTATCGCGGCAAGCGAACCCGGACCAAGCTGGGTATTGGCTACCGGGAGCATGTCGGCTTTCAGCGAACTGTGTGCCACATACCAGTCGAGATATTCGGCACGCCACTTCGGGTCAAACCATTTCTGATTTAAATCAGCCGGTGAAGCCGGTGCGGGAATATCGGCGTGAGGCTTGACCCCTTCCTGAAAATGCTCCCACATGTTGAGCACAATCCCTTTGTGATTCCACCAGTCTATATAGTGTTGCTTGGTTTCCTCAAGATTCTCTTTCCAAGTATTCATTTCTGCGGAATTTATTCGTTAAACAGTTTCTCGTTCCATATACCCTTGAATTCATCGTCGACATGGAGGCTGACAGTCTTGGCCATGTCCATCTGGTCGGTGCAGTCAACGGCTTCGGGATAGAACGGTATGTCGCTGCCATATTTAACATAGACAGGCATCTCGTCGAGTGGAACTTCGACATCTTTCAGCCAGCGACCTCCATCGGCCACTTCGCCTGTAAAGAAATTCACCCATTTGCCTTCGGGGAGATATATGTCGCGACGGTTTTCTGAATTCATGACGGGAGCGACGAGGAAACTGTCACCGAAATAATATTCATCGTCGATGTGACGGCATGTACGATCATCGGGATGATGGAATATCAGCGCCTGCACAAGAGTCGAACCGCTTACGGTCGCTCGCTCGCTTTCGGCATAGATGTATGGAATCAGACCGTAGCGCAGTTTCCACCATTTTTTCACAATCGGAGCAATCGCGGGATAATGCCAAGGCTCACGCTTGCTTGTGCCGTGATAACGGATATGCGACGAGAATACGCCGAACTGCGTCCAGCGGACATAGACATCATCGTCAACAACAGAGTTCATGAAGTTGGGCAGAGTGTGGAAGCCCGGCACGTCATGACTCCAGAAAGCGAATCCCGACAAGCCGAAATGAAGGCCACCCTTGAGTGATCCGGCCAGACCGTCCCACGAACTGCATGAGTCACCGCCCCAATGGAGAGGATAACGCTGACAGCCGGCCCAAGCAGCACGCGCCCACACGATGCCGTCGCCGGTCACATCCTTTGTAATCTCGTATGCGGCCTTCTGATAGAGGAGCGCATAGAGATTGTTGAGAAGCTCCGGTTTCATACCTTTATATACGGCATCCATGTGAATGTTTTCACCGAAGTCGGTCTTGATACATACCACCCCCATATCGAGAAGCTCTTTAAGCAGACCTTTGTACCACTCGGTAGCGGCAGGATAGGTAAAATCAATAGTTCCGGCATAGTCAAGAGCCGAGAAGTTCGAACCCTCTGATGCCTGCTGCTTCGTAAGCGGGGCTATATAGTCGTTTTCGCGAGCCTCGTCAATCTGTTCGGCATCCTTGGCCACGTATGGGAGCTGCCACAGCGACACACGGAATCCCTTGTCGCGCAATCCCTTCAGGAATCCTTCCGGATCAGGGAAACGCTCGGGATTGAATTTCCACTCGCAAAGCCAGTCGGTGCGGAACCAGCCTGTATCGAGATGGATCACATCGCAGGGATAGTGCTCTTCACGCAGACGGTCACATATTCCGTCGACCTCATCGGCGCTGAAATATGTCATTCGGCTCATCCACACTCCGAAACTCCATAACGGTGGCATGGTGGGATAGCCTGTCAGGTCACGGTAGCCTCTTACAATCTCCTCGATTGAATCACCACCGATGACGAAGGCATCGACAAGCGCCTGGTCGCTCATAAACTGAACCGAGCGTGCCGAATGTCCGGCAAGCGAGAGCTTACACCACGAGGTGGTGTGATAGAATGTGCCATACATGCGGCTCGACACATAGAACGGGATGTTTTTATATGTGCGACGGTTGTTGACACCCTGACCATCCTGATTTTTCAGGAAAAACGTCTGACCGCTAAGATCCATCTTGGCGAATCGCTCGCCCGTACCGCCGAAACATTCATCGGGCTTACATTCAAACGAAAGAGTCGCACGCTCCTTCTTGCCGTCAAGCTTGCAATAGGCAAGCGGGAGTGCATCGTAGCGTGGTGGCGAGAAATGGTCGTAGGCAGCAAGACGCACTTCACGCTTTCCGTCGGGGAAGAGCCGGAGATCAAGAGTCTCCTGCGGATCGGGGAGCAAGGTGCTCCAACGGTCAAGAAGCGGCTCGCGCATGTTGATGACCGCGCGGCGTATGCCATCGGCTGTCGATATGATCCACTCGCCATCATTGAATTTCGCGTCGAGAGGCATTTTAACAACACGCTCGCTGAGCATAAGCATCTCGGAATCGTCGGTCATCTCAATCTCTCCGAAACCCATGAACACACGGGTTATCTTCGGTCCGTATTGCCGTATGATAAGTGTATGGTTCTCACGCGGAGCCGATTCATCGGCTGCCATATCGTTGGCAAGCACCTGCTTCTGAAAGGGAACAGTAACAAGGACATCGCCGTCCCTTACTTCTACCGCAGTCGGGCTGCAGGATTTCCATAGCGATTCGTCGCGCTTTAAATCTACGTCAAAGTCAAGAAAATCAAATAAATGATAATTGGTCGGTTTCATTTCTGTTGATTATCGTAATGTTTTTTCTATGTTTTCTGCTATCGCAAACTTATATAAACTGTCAAAATGCAGACTGATAAAGAACTGTCTGCAAAATCTGAATGCCGGACATCAGGCTGATGAATAAGCGTCAGCGCTTCTCAGGCAGATTCAAATCAAGGCTGATATGCGGACCGTTGTCACCGACAACAAGCTTCGGACCTGGACGGTTATAACCGAACTCAGCATCAGGACAATGATTGCCATCAACGGTATAACCGTCGGTAGCTTCGTCAAAATAAATATAGAAAGCCCTGTTGTTTGTCGCATAAGGGGCATCAATCAGATTGTCTATACGGTTGCCGGCTATCACTGAACCGGGCTGGTTGGAAAGAGTGTATATACCTCCCGCGTCATAGAGCTGGGCGGCGAAATGGTGTACATGGTTGCCGGTAATGCGGTTGTTCGACATTCCGCTTTCAAGAGGAGTCCACCCCCACCCCACGCAAATGCCTGAATAGTTCAGATGAGAGACTTCATTGTCGGCTATCGTCACATCCCTTACATAGCCCGCACCGATGCCCACACATCCCCAGTCCTCGTTTGTCGCGTCGCGGATAATGTTGGATTTCACACTGATGTTGCGGCATATATCGCCGGCAACAGACGGAACATAGGGTACATGGGTCTCGAAACCGCCATCGGGGAAAGCTCCCATCTGCAAGGCAGTGCCGCCGATGTCTTCAAAGAGGCATCCTGTGACTTCCGAATCACTCACGGCTGTCACATAGTCAAGCCCGGTAGCCCCGAGATGACGGAAAGTGCAGTCCTTAAAATCGATATTGCCCGCATGTCTCACAGTTATTGCCGCCTCAGGGCGTGCTATCCAAGCCTGATTTTCAAGCTCGGCCTTTTCGGGAAGACCGGGAATATGGAGCTTATAGGCATCAAGCAGCCGGAAACCTCCCTGCAGAGTCACATGGCCTTCGACCGACGGGCGCAGCCATGCAGCATGCTCGAAACCGACATTCTCAAAACGGATATTGCCGACATTGCGCTCTCGGCTTCCTTCGACCGCGACAATGGTCTCAAGCAGAGGGATTGTCACCTCCGCGCCGTTCATATCGCCGTCAGATTCCACAGGATAGTAATAGATTCGTCCCGAAGGATAGTCCTGATACCATTCTCCGGGTGTATCGAGCAATTCAAGCGCATTTGCAAAGAAGAAGGATGAATTTCCACGCTCGCCGCCAATCACAGGCTGAGGCCACGGGTGGTCGAACTCCAGACGGCTTTCAGGATCGTGAAACGAAACGACGGTGTTGCCGTTGCCGTCGGTGACCATGTCTTTCACTCGAAGTATGGCTATGGCCCAGCGCTGATGGACGAACATTTCGAGCTGTCGAGCGGCAGACAGGTCGACAGAGGGAGCGGGAACGGTAATCGTGCGGCCAGCAGCGTTGAAATCAACCATACGTTCCATTACTCCGGGTGCGAACTGCGAAGCGCGCTGCGCCTTGCGTCCGTTGACATAGAGCTGACGGGTCTCGACTATGCGGCTGGCTGAGAGCGGTGCTTCGGCAACCCAGATTTTGTCACGCAGATGTCCGGCGACACGCGGATCGTCACAACCCTTTGTCCAGCCTTTGACCTCAACACCTCCGCTGATGACGGCTGTCTCACCTTTCGGCGCACAGATTACCGTGGCCGATTCAGGCGTACCGCTGTCCTCGGGACGCAAAAAAAGCGGGGTGGCCTGGCGATATACACCACCCTCAAGTATTATCCTAATGTCGCCGGCGGCTTCCTTGGCTTTCAACCGACGCCATTCACGTGCACGTTTCAGCGCCTCGCCCACCGATTTCAATGGCCGGGCGACAGTTCCGGGAGCGTTATCGTCACCTTTCAATGCCGAAACATAGATATTTCCTGCATGTGATCCGATAGCCGACGCAAGCACTAAAGCAATAAGTAGAGTTAAAAATCTCATGGTATTTTGTTTAGCTCTAAATTTAATTCTTACATAATGTATGACAAAAGTACGAATTCTCAATGAAATTGAAAAATATTTATAGAGAATTCAGCTGAAAAGAAGTATATTTGCAGACAGAAATCAAAAACATGCGACTACAACATATTGTAAAAAACCATGAAAATTAATATGACCCGCTGGATGCAGGACATTATCAGGCGCAAAGATATAGCTGCGATACCTATCATGACTCATCCGGGAATTGAAATCATAGGTGAAACCGTCCTCCGGGCCGTGAGCGACGGAAATGTCCACCACAAGGCGATAGAGGCTCTGGCAAAGAAATATCCGACCGCAGCCGCTACCGTCATAATGGATCTCACGGTAGAGGCCGAGGCTTTCGGCGCTGAAATCTCGTTTCCCGAGAATGAAGTACCCGCCGTCATAGGCCACATGCTCAACTCGCCAGAGGATATCGAACGGCTGAAAGTCCCCTCTCTCCGCGCCGGGCGCGTGCCTGAATACATCAAGGCCAATCTACTGGCTGCACGCTCGATAACCGACCGTCCCGTGCTTGGAGGATGTATCGGCCCGTTCTCACTCGCAGGACGACTTTACGATATGTCGGAAATCATGATTCTCATCTATCAGAATCCGGAAGCCGCACATACCCTTCTCGCGAAATGTACGGAATACATACTCCGCTACTGCAAGGCACTGAAGGAAACAGGTGTCAACGGTGTGGTGATGGCCGAACCTGCCGCCGGACTCATGTCTGACGAAGATTGCAAGCGCTTTTCATCAGACTATGTAAAACAGATAGTCGATCAGGTGCAGGACGATTATTTCACAATCATTCTCCACAACTGCGGAAACACGGGCCACTGCACCAAGGCTATGGCTGCAACAGGTGCGGGAGCATATCACTTCGGCAATAAATGCGACATGGCCGAAGTGATCCGCGAGATTCCACCCACAGCACTTGCTATGGGCAATCTCGACCCGGTTTCAGTGTTCAAGGAATCCACTCCTGAGGCCATGCACAAGGCTACGGCCGAATTGCTCGGACGCATGCGAGACTATCCGAATTTCGTCCTGTCGAGCGGCTGCGACACTCCCCCCACACGCCGTTCGCCAACATCGACGCATTTTTCGAGGAACTTGAAGAATATAACAGAAAGAACTCATAACCATCCGATAATCCCTAAAGCTGCCTATGATCAAACGCGAGCTAAATTTCGAAGACCTTGCCATCGGACTGCCTGAAATCTACGAGCAGATGGGCTATGGCACGGCTGCACCCGATGCAATGACCGTCGGAGAGACAGACGAAATGCTCGCATGTGTGGCCCGGTTCGTGCGTCCCGGCTTCTGTTTCTTCGTCACAGACGGAAAGCTCGACCCCGACAGCGCCACTCTCACCGTCATGGGCAGGGACTTCTCGGTCGGACGCATCATAAGCCGGCAACTGCGCGGTTCGTCGCGCTACACATTCTTCATCGCGACCGCCGGCACAGAGTTTGAGGAGTTCCAACACAAGCTCATGGACGACGGCGACATGGTGAAGGTGTTCATTGCCGACGCGATAGGCAGCGTGATTGCCGAAAAGGCCGCCGACTGCATGGAGGAGGAACTGCAACGCCTGCTCGATCCGTCAGGATGGCGGCACACCAACAGGTTCAGCCCGGGATATTGCGGATGGCACGTCAGCGGACAGCAGGATCTGTTCAGGCTCTTTCCGGAAGAAAAGCCCTGTGGGGTGGCGCTCACGCCGTCAAGCCTGATGACACCCATAAAATCGGTCAGCGGTGTCATCGGACTTGGTGAAAACGTAAGGAAACTGGAATACTCCTGCGGACTCTGCGATTTCAAGCAATGCTACAAACGCAAAATTCCGTCGCGCAGATAGAGACATTATCAGTTTTTTTCTGTAGTTTTGCACAGCATACACCTATAAATACACAACAAATACATAAATAAAGAATAATAGAACAACAAAAACCAAGAAATATCATTTCAGTATCATGAACACTTACCCTAAAATCGGTATCCGTCCCATCATCGACGCTCGTCAGGGAGGCATCCGCGAAAGTCTTGAAGACAAAACAATGAATCTGGCCAAAGCCGTGGCCAACCTTATATCAGCCAACCTCCGTTATCCCGACGGTTCGCCGGTTGAATGCGTAATCGCCGACGGAACTATCGGCCGTGTGCCCGAAGCTGCGGCATGTGCGGAAAAATTCGAACGTGAAGGCGTAGGCGCGACTATCTCGGTGACATCATGCTGGTGTTACGGCTCTGAGACAATGGACATGCACCCCCACTGGCCGAAGGCCGTATGGGGATTCAACGGCACAGAACGTCCCGGCGCCGTATATCTCGCAGCCGTGCTCGCCGCCCACGCTCAGAAGGGTCTTCCCGCGTTCGGCATCTACGGACACGACGTGCAGGATCTTGACGACAACTCGATTCCCGCCGATGTGGCCGAAAAGCTCCTTCGCTTCACCCGCGCAGCCCTCGCCGTCGCTCTCATGAGAGGCAAGTCTTATCTCTCTGTCGGCAATGTTGCAATGGGTATCGCAGGTTCGATCGTAGACCCCGACTTCCTTCAGGAATATCTCGGTATCCGTGCCGAACAGGTCGACATGACCGAAGTTGCCCGCCGCATCACACTCGGCATCTATGACCACGAAGAATATGAAAAAGCAATGGCTTGGACCGAAAAATACTGCAAGCCACGCGAAGGCGAGGATTTCAAGAACCGTCCCGAAAAGAAAAAGACCCGCGAAGAAAAAGACGCTGACTGGGAATTCGTTGTGAAGATGACCCTCATCATCCGCGACCTCATGCAGGGCAATCCCAAACTCCGTGAAATGGGATATCTTGAAGAAGCACTCGGCCACAACGCAATCGCCGGCGGCTTTCAGGGTCAGCGCCAATGGACCGACTTCTATCCCAATGGTGACTTCTCCGAAGCGCTCCTCAACACTTCATTTGACTGGAACGGCATCCGCGAGGCATTTGTATTCGCTACCGAAAACGACTGCTGCAACGGCATCGCAATGCTTTTCGGCCACCTTCTGACCAACCGCGCACAGTTCTTCAGCGACGTCCGCACCTACTGGAGTCCCGAAGCAGTGAAGCGCGTTACAGGCAAGGAGCTTACAGGCCGTGCAGCCGACGGTATGATCCACCTCATCAACTCGGGCGCCACAACTCTCGACGGAACAGGACAGGTGTCTGACGCAGAGGGCAACCCGATGATGAAAGAACCGTGGGAAATGACCGAAAGCGATGTTGAAAAATGTCTCGGCGCTACCACATGGTATCCCGCTGACCGCGACTACTTCCGTGGCGGCGGCTTCTCGTCGAACTTCCTCACCAAAGGCGGAATGCCCGTGACCATGATGCGACTCAACCTCGTCAAAGGTCTCGGCCCGGTGCTACAGATTGCAGAAGGATGGACCGCCGATGTAGATCCCGAAATCATGAAGGTGCTCGACATGCGCACTGACCCGACATGGCCAACCACTTGGTTCGTGCCCCGTCTCTGCCCCGACCGCGACGCGTTCAAGGATGTATACTCAGTGATGAACAACTGGGGTGCAAACCACGGCGCGATTTCCTACGGCCACATCGGTGCCGACCTCATCACCCTCGCTTCGATCCTCCGCATCCCCGTCTGCATGCACAATGTAGAGGACGAGAAGATTTTCCGTCCTGCGGCATGGAATGCGTTCGGAATGGATAAGGAAGGTTCTGACTACCGCGCATGTGCAACCTACGGTCCTATTTATAAGTAATTAAAGTTTCGTCATAGAAAGGGATTTTGCAGTAGCATGTCACACACACTGATGACACTCTGCAAAATCCCTTCTTACTAAAACATATTTCTCCCTATGGAAAACAAAGAGACCGGCTATCTAATGAGGGAATACAAAGTCCCCGTCAGAAGATATTGCCGCACACTTGACCTCAAAGATGACCCGGAACTTATCAAAGAATACCGCAAACGCCATGCCGAAGAAAATTTCTGGCCCGAAATCCTTGCGGGAATAAAGGAAGTCGGAATCCTTGAAATGGACATCTATCTCCGCGGGACGCGGCTGATGATGATTCTCGAAGCTCCGGCCGACCTCGACCTTGAAGCCGCGATGGCCCGGCTCGCAACCCTCCCGCGCCAGCAGGAATGGGAAGACTACATGTCGATTTTTCAGGTAGCAGCTCCCGGAGCGTCGTCGGCCGAAAAATGGCAGCCGATGGAACGGGTGTTTCATCTCTATGACTGAAGTCCGGCTAAAGACATCTGATTTCTTACCTTAACATCAAAAAAAGACCTACATCAATCACCAATGAAAGAGAATCAATCACTCCTTCGCTACAATGGCATCAATTATCTCGTGCCGTTCATCCTGATCACGAGCTGCTTTGCTTTATGGGGCTTTGCCAACGACATCACCAACCCGATGGTGAAAGCCTTCTCTAAAATATTCCGCATGAGTGTGACAGACGGCACTCTGGTGCAGGTGGCTTTCTACGGAGGCTATTTCGCAATGGCATTCCCGGCAGCGATGTTTATCCGCCGTTTCTCCTATAAAGCCGGTGTGCTCACCGGTCTCGGCCTCTATGCCGTCGGAGCGTTCCTTTTCTATCCCGCGATGCTCACCGGAAGCTACTATCCCTTCCTTATCGCCTACTTTATCCTTACGTGCGGACTATCGTTTCTCGAGACGAGCTGTAACCCCTACATCCTTTCGATGGGTTCGGAAGAGACCGCCACACGGCGTCTCAACATGGCACAGTCGTTCAATCCCGTCGGCTCGCTGATGGGCATGTGGGTAGCCATGAACTTCATTCAGGCACGTCTGAACCCGATGGAGACCGAGGCGCGCGCCGCACTGAGCGATGCCGAGTTTGAGGCAGTCCGCGATGCCGACCTGCTTACCCTCATCACCCCTTACGTCTTTATCGGCCTCGTGGTGCTGATGATGTTTGTCGTCATCGCCGTCACCCGTATGCCCAAGAACGGTGACCAGTCACACTCCATCAATTTCTTCGGGACTCTCCGACGCATCTTCTCCATTGGCCGCTACCGCGAAGGTGTAATAGCCCAGTTCTTCTATGTCGGGGCACAGATCATGTGCTGGACATTCATCATCCAGTACGGCACACGCGTGTTCATGCTTGAAGGCATGGACGAAAAGGCAGCCGAAGTGCTGTCGCAGAAATACAACATAATCGCAATGGCCATCTTCTGCTGCAGCCGTTTCGTCTGCACCTACCTGCTCCGCTATGTAAACGCTGGCAAACTTCTCGCCGTGCTCGCCGTCGTGGCTGCGATATTGACCGCAGGCGTGATATTATTTCAGGACCGCATGGGAGTCTACTGTCTCGTCGGCGTATCGGCCTGTATGTCGCTCATGTTCCCGACAATCTACGGTATTGCCCTCAACGGTCTGGGCGATGATGCCAAGTTTGGTGCTGCCGGCCTTATCATGGCCATCCTCGGCGGCTCTGTCCTCCCCCCGCTTCAAGCACGCATCATAGACTGCGGTACTATCGGAAACTTCCCCGCCGTCAATATCTCGTTCATCCTCCCGCTTATCTGTTTCCTCGTCATAATCGTCTACGGCATCCGCCGCGCACGCGACTAAGACAATTTAAAATCGAGACATAATTTACCCCTGCCACAGCAATGAGCGGCAGGGGTATTTTTCATACTATACAGCCTCGGTTCAAGGAGGCATGACTGTATTTCTATCAATAGTGGATTTTATATGTCTTGACCGGGGTCTGTATCAGATAGATTCCGTGCTGATAAAGCTGTAGTGTGGCTATGTCGCCTGACGAAGTGATTCGCTCAACCAACTGGCCGTTGACCGCATAGGCACTGACCACAGTTCCGCTTTCGATTCCTTCGATTGTAACCAATCCGCTCCTGTCAACATATACTTTGGTAGAAGTGGCATTGACTCCGATATTCTCGACAGCCGAATTGACGTTTTCAAAAGTCACACGGAGTTCCGAATCGCCGATGAGCGACGGCGTGGTATAGCGGTTGTCGTCTGTAAGGTCCGAGGTGACATCACGGCCATTGAATGTAACGGTGTTGACTTTCCAGCCGTCCTCAGGTGTAATAGCACATGAGAATGTGGCTCTTTTCTCGATTTCAACATCAACCGATCCGCCAACAGCCATGAAAAGCGATAGTTTCACAGGATTTTCAGCAAACTTTGCATCAACCACATAGTTTGCATCAAGCTTTTCGATAATATAGCTTCTATCGGTCATTTCAGAGAGCACGTCTTTGCCGTTAAGCATTAGTGATTTGAGATGATAGCCATCTTGCGGAACAACAGAGATAGTAATATCTGAACCTATGGCGAATTCCATTACATTTTTAGCCGTTTCACCATTGACTGTCAGACTTCCTCCATACGTATAATATGGGAATGAAATCTGATAGTTCAGATTTTCCGGCATGTCAACCTCTATGATTTCTTTAAAGGTGTTCCAATAAGGAGAAGCCTTATACGTCTCGCCACTTCCTTTAGGCACATATAGCGTGCATGAATTTCCTTCCGGGATGACTGGTCTGTCTACCAACCAGCCTTGTGGAATAGGAGTTTCCGGCAACACGGCTCGATACAAGTGGATTTCCTCGATACCCAGACAGCCATCAAAAGCGTGTTGCTCAATTACAGATACATTGTGATATATGGAGAGCTTACGAAGAGCATCACAACCTTCGAAAACTCTAGAACGGATGGTTTGCAGGCTTTTAGGAAGTTCAATATCCGTTATTTTTGAACAAGACATAAAAGCGTACCTGCCTATTTCTGTAATACCTTCAGGTATAGCTACTTTTGTCATCCCGCTACATCCTGAAAAAGTGGAGCTTGGAAGAATCCCAATCCCGGACGGAATATTAATATCCTTAAGACTTTTACAATTATAGAATATATTATCTTCCATAACCTTGAGTGTTTCGGGCAATGTAACTTTTCTGAGATTAGTACAGAAAACAAAAGCACTATTTTTTATAGTATCAATAGTTGAGGGTATTGTTATCTCTGTAAGATTCTCACAATTCTCGAACATCTGAGCTCCAACATATTTCAATTTTTTTGGAAAAGTAAAGTTCACAATACCAGTTTTTGCTAACGATGCTACCGATAATTCAGTCACACTTTCAGGAAGAGTGATATGAGAGAGTAGAGTTGCATTTTCGAACGGTAACATTCCTATTTTTCTAATACCTTCCGGTATGTTTACTTTTACGAGTTTTGGTGAATTAGAGCATACAAAATTAGGTATCTCCTCCATTCCGCTTGAGAAATGAATTGATTCCAGTTCTAATGAAGATGAAAAGCAACTTTCTCCTAATTCTTTAATTGTATTCGGCAATACTATTTCCTTCAACTTATTTCCTATAAAAGTCGCAGGTCCTATATACGTTAACGTCGTGGGATAGCTAATCTCTGTTATAGGACATTGAGAAAAAACAGAGCCGTCATAAGGTCTTACACCAAGACTTTCAACGCCTTCTTCGATTGTGACTTTATACAAATTTACGCAATTACTAAAAACATCTTTGCTTACAGTCTTGATACTACCGGGAATTTTGACCGTCCGTATATTTTGACATCCATTAAAAGCATGTTCACCTAACGCGATTAGGCTTTTAGGCAGATATAAACTGTCAATTTGGGTTGCAGAGAACGCATCTGATTCAATAACTTCTAATTTCTTTGGGAAAATTCCGTTCGAGATATTTGTACGATAAAATGCAGATTCTCGTATATATTTAAGGTTTTCTGGATAGTTAATGTTTGATATTTTACTTTGGCTAAAAGCATATGTCTGAATTTCAGTAATAGCATCAGGTAATGAAACACTTACAATCGACGCATTTTCAAATGCTCTGTTACCAATTGCTGTTACTGTATACCTATCTGTACCGTTACTGACCTCTTGTGGAATCTCAATATTTGAAGCATTATACTTTTCACCACCATAAGTCACAGTGACTGTTTTGCCGTCGGGGTTGATATTATAGAAAATCTCTATCCCATTACGGTCTTTTGATGAAAAATCATAGGCAGATACTGAAGCGGATAATGCCATCAAAGCAGACAAACCCAAAGCACTGCAACACAAACGTTGTAATAATCGGTTTAATTTCATGATGAATGTGGTTTAGTTAGAAATAAGTTACTTAAGCTACAACAAGAATCATTTTTATTATTGCACGCATTCACAGCCAAAGCTGAGGCAGAATATAAATCACTTGGATGTAAAAAAAACAAATCAGGCAACCGCCTCGGCCGATGCCTGTCGCAAATGTAATGATTAATTCCGAAAAACCGAAACAATACGACAAAAAAACTCATCCCCACAGGTGAGACATCGGAAGCCACCCTGCGGGGATGAATCTTTAAAACTTATCTATATTTTCAAGGCATGTTGACCTCGACATCATCGCTATGGGTCAAGGCCACAAGAAACGGCACATTTTCTGCAAACCACGTCTTAGCCTCGGAGTCTGGAATCGACGGAGATGCAAGCCGTGCATCGGGCATAAGTCCGTTATCCATTATATATTGGCGCATTTCTTTGCTCGATTCATGACCACACAATATCATGGCACCTCTGGCTGTAGCCTCACTGACATTATAATAAGGATTATCAGGGATGGCGACGCAGGGGGCACAATCAGGCAAAATACTCATCGAACCGTCGTCATTTATAAAATAGAGAATCTCTTTTGCATTGTCCAAATCATCCGATACCGACTCGTCTATCTTTGGATTCTTGACCTTGTCCAGACCGAAACGGGCTTTAAGCTCCTTCATGTCGGCAGCCACACCTATACGGCTTCCATTATTTTTACTGATATTCCAGTCATAAGAGTTCTTCTGTGAATCCAGCCTTTTGGCATAATCCGCCTTGGCTGGACTGAAATCCATTTTCTTAGGGGTGATTGACGACATGCCATTGACTTTCCACTTGCCATTATATTCAAACAATGTAGTAATAATCTGATGGCCTACACGCACATCGCTCCATACATTTTCAGGCAGTGGGTCAAATGTCATTTCCATAATATCTCCCGCAAGCGATTCAACCTTAAAACCGTCTTGCCCTACAGCCTTGATATCATACGGAAGCATAGTCTTTGTACGGATAGCGCTTATGCCGGGTGCAAGCTTCCTGACAGCTTCATTGCCTGACAGCTCCATCATCTTGCCAAGCCAGGCCGGCGCAGTCAGAGCCAACGGTCCAATCTCGGCATTAAACGCGAAATACGCCTCGATTCCATAAGCCAACATCATTTCATTAATATTATCACCGACGATGGATTTATAAATATCGAAAATCTTTTCGAAACAATATTCCATATCATAGACCGCTGTCAGATAAGACCTTGCAGCAAGCCATGAACACATCGACCGCAGATAGATCACATCATCGTATTTATCCGCTGTATAGATGGCTTCGACAAATTCCGGCGATTCAGGAGCAGACTCAAACTCATCCATAAGGAAATCATGGATAATACCGGCCAAGGTTGAAATTGGTTGGGTCAGAGGGTTGAGCAGCGAAGCGGAAGAAATCCTGTCGAAAGCGCGCCACAGGATGAAGCGTACATCAGGCAGATTCGGTTCATCGTCAAGCAGTTCATCCTCTCTGACATCATAGAAAGGATAGACCCGGCCGAATTTCTCCCTATAAAGCGCTATAAACGCATTCCACAGGTTTATACCATTTATCTTATCTTCCAGATATGCAGCAAGTTCAACAGCGACATCCACGATGTCATCCTCGGTCGCCTCAACGGCATTACCTATCATGTCACGAATCATGCCTGCCATACGGCCGGCCATCTTGGCATAGTAAGCATCCGAACGGCATACGACACCCATCGGATGAACCTCGCGCCATCTGACTGTAGGCACGAGTATATTTTTAGAAGCTTTGCGCAATTTTGAGTTCTTTGCCATAAACTATTGTCTAAAAAAAACAGTTTCCGAACCAATAACATCCAAATATGAACAGATGATTGCTTCGGAAACCTGTCTTAAGTTTTTTTCTATAATAATATCAGAACTTCACGAGGATACGGAAGACTTTGCCGGGGTTGGCGCTCCACTTTTCGAGAGCTTCGCCGGCTTCAGCGGGAGTAACGGTTGCGGAGATAAGTTTCTCGGCATTGTCACGGCCTCCGGCAAGGAAATAACGGATCACGGCGGCGAAATCGTTTGGCATAGCGTTGCGCGAACCACGGATGTCGAGCTCCTTCTGGACAAAGAGCTTGGTATGGAACGATACATCGTCCTTGGCATAGCCTATGCAGACCACACGGCCACAGAAGGCAACGTTTTCGACAGCAGCAACGTAGGTGAACGGCGAGCCTACGGCCTCGATCACCACGTCAGGACCGTTGCCGTCGGTCAGGCGGTTAAGCTCGTCGGCAAGGTTCATCGTAGCCGAGTTGATCGAATAGGTCGCACCCAGCTCACGGGCAAGAGCAAGCTTCTCGTCGTCAAGGTCAATGGCGATGACCGTAGCACCGCGAAGCGAAGCGCGGACGATAGCTCCGAGACCAATCATGCCGCAACCGATTACGGCCACGGTGTCGATGTCGGTCACCTGTCCGCGGTCAACGGCATGGAAACCGACGCTCATCGGCTCGACAAGCGCACATTCGCGCGGAGTCAGACCCTGAGCGGGAATGATTTTCGACCAAGGCACAGCGATATAGTCGGACATAGCTCCGTGGCGCTGCACACCGAGAGTCTCGTTGTGACGGCAGGCATTGGGGCGGCCGCGACGGCATGAAGAACACTTGCCACAGGCAGTGTAGGGGTTGACTGTCACACTCATGCCCTTTTCAAAGAGGCCTGCGGGGACATTCGCGCCTACTTCCTCGACCGTGCCGCCGATTTCATGACCCGGAATCACCTGATCAATGGCCATCGGGTTCTTGCCACGGAATGTGTTGAGGTCCGAACCGCAGAACCCTACATAATGAATCTTGACCAATACGTCGTCCGGCCCTACGGCCGGTATCGGCTGCTCCTCGACAACCACGCGACCGGGAGCTACAATTTTTACAGACTGCATTTTCGTTATTTTTTTGAATTTATCTTCTGTATTTTCTGACAAAGCGCGTCATTCCGACATGTTTTTGACATACGGAAGCACGGGGAGATTTCTGAAGCCATAGAAACGCATGGCATTGTCGCCGAGGAACAGATGCTTCTCTTCGTCGGTCAGCTCCTTGGACTTGGTGATGAAGTCGTATGACATGCGGTAGGTAATGGCTGTGATGGTGCGGGGATAGTCCGAGCCCCACATCAGCTTGTCCATGCCAACCTCGGCGGCAGCCTCCTTGATGGCTCTGACTGCCGAGGGGAAGGGATAGAACTCCGAGTTGAAAAGCCATGTGATGCCTCCGGCTTCCACCATCACGTTTTTAGCCTTGGCGAGCTTTATCTGCTCCATCCAGCCTTCGGTGGTGACCATGCCGAAATGACCGATGGCCACTTTCAGGCCGGGACACTCCTCGATGACCTCTTTCATCTCGGCCACCTGCATGTCGCCGTCGGCGAGTGTGATAGAGAGAATCACTCCACGGCGCTCCATCTCCTTGAAAAGCTCCATCATCTCGGGCGAGTTGAGCCACACGCGCTTCCCGTCCTCCAGCGGAAGACGATGAGCCGGGATGGCAAGTCCACGGAAGCCGGCATCCATCAGCCCGACGGCCTGCGGAAGAAATCCCGGTTCGCGAAACTCACACATGCCGTTGACAAAGAAACGGTCGGGATATTTACGCGCCACTTCGGCGAGATATTCATTCTGCTCTCCGTCGATAAACTCCTGCACGACCACTGCCGCGGCCACCTGTGCATAGTCCATGTTAGAGAGAAAGACCTCGGCAGTGTTGCGTCCGTCGATCATGAACGGCGGGAGCATCTGGCGCTCCTCGCCCATGAAATCGGCGCGCCCGTTGGGGAGCGGACTGATGCGGCGGCCGTTGACCACCGTGTCCTGACGCAGCCACAGATGCGAATGTGCGTCAATTATGAAATGTTCCATGATAGTCCAAAGATGTAAAAAAACGGCTCGGATTTATGAATTTTTCCAGCGCACTCTCATCTGGTCGCCTATTATCTCGCGCACTTCCCTGACGAGAGTCTCGTCCATCGGCTCTTCGACAAATTCGAGATTGCGGCGTACATTGTCGGGATTGGCCGACGAGAAGAGCGTAGTGGCGATGCGCGGATTGCTCACCGCATACTGCACGGCAAGCTTCTCGATGGGATAGCCCTTCGAGGCGCAGTGTTCGGCAGCCTTGCGGCATGCCTCGACAAGCGGCTTCGGAGCCGGATGCCACGCAGGCACTCCGCGCTGCGACAGCAGCCCCATCGACAGCGGCGAGGCGCTGATGACCCCGACACCCTTCTCCTCGAAATAGTCGAGATAGTCAAGAATCATGTCATCGTTGAGCGAGTAGTGGCAGAAATTCATGATGGTCTCCACCATCCCTTCGGGAGTGTGGTCGAGCACCCACTTGATGTTTTCGGGCTGGAGGTCAGTGATGCCGACATGGCCGACCACCCCTTTGTCGCGCAGTTCGACGAGCGCCGGAAGGGTCTCGCCGACCACTTGATTGAGGTCGGCAAACTCAATGTCGTGCACGTTGATTAGATCGATATGGTCGATGCCGAGGCGCTCCATGCTTTCATAGACGCTTTCAGTCGCGCGACGGCCTGAATAGTCCCATGTATTGACTCCGTCTTTACCATAACGGCCTACCTTGGTGGAGAGATAATATTTGTCGCGCGGAATTTCGCGGAGGGCTTTGCCGAGAACGGTCTCTGCCTTGTAGTGCCCGTAATAGGGCGACACGTCGATAAAGTTCATACCACCGTCGACAGCCGTATGCACCGCTTCGATGGCACGGGGCTCGTTGATGTCGTGGAAAACCGCTCCGAGCGACGATGCTCCGAAGCTGAGAGCCGACACCTTCATGCCGGTTTTGCCTATTTCATGATATTCCATGTCCTGATTGATGAGTGAATTTTTTAAGGTTGTGGCATTTTCGATGCCGTTTACCTCGCAAAATTACAAAAAATCCGCATAATCCGGCCATGTTTTTCATCTAAAGTTCAATCTATGGAAGTTTCAGTCAGTTTTGGGTTTATAAGTGGCAGTCCGGCCTGTTGCAATCGCGCCGCCGCCACGGCTCTTTTCAAACAAATCTACAATAAGCCCCCCTCGATCACCTCCCTCAGCACCGCTGCATTGTTGTGGACGGAATCATGCGAGGAATATAGCAGCGTCACTTTCGGATGACCCGCAAGCACGGTTTTCAGGCTTGCGAATGCAGGGTTGGCGCGCAGTTCCGAGGCATAGCGCTTCACAAACTCGTCCCATCTCCCTCCGGGGTCGGAGTGAAACCACTCGCGCAGCTGCGTCGATGGCGCTATATTCTTGTCCCACAGGTCGTAGTGAAACGTCGTGTGCGACAATCCTCTCGGCCATAGACGGTCGACATAGACCCTGTAGCCGTCATCAGGCTCTGCAGGCTCGTAGGCCCGCTTGATTCTCAGTTCTTCCATTTTTTCCGATTTGAGTGTTTCAATAAGAAACAAACAGTCAGCTGTTTTTGCTCAGGACATTTGCTTTTATCGTTAAAATCATTTAACTTTGATGTTGGATTTTACAATCAATCAGTGCAAAATGTCAAGACTACAGACCTTAATCACAACCTTTATTCTTGCAATAGTTGTCGCCGCGTGTGGCGGAATGGCCGACCGACGCCTTGCCGAAGCTGAGGAAATTATGGACAATGCTCCCGACTCAGCCCTCGTAATCCTACAATCAATCAGACCTTCCGACCTGCGCTCGGAACACTCCCGTGCGCTCCACTCCCTGCTCATCACTCAGGCACAAAGCAAAAACTATATTCCCATTCCATCAGACTCCATTATCAGACAGACGGCCGAGTATTTTGACGGCACTTCCGACACGCGCCACCGCATGCTCGCTCACTACTATCTCGGCGACGTCCGTCTCGAGCTGAAATCATACGCCCCGGCTCTGACCGCCCATTTCGAAGCTCTCGACCTCGCCCGTGAGCTGGACGACAAATTCTATATCGCAATGGCCGCACGTGGCATATCGCAGATATACCACAGCAACTACTGTTTCTCCGAAGAGCTCGAATTTGCTAAAATAGCCTATGAAAATTTCCTCCTTGCCGGCAGACGGCCATTTACCGACGATGGATTGTTTTTCCTTGCAAGCGCCTATCATAATAACCATGATTATGAGAAGAGCGTCAGGCTATCCCGCCAACTTCTTGACACTATCGCAAAAACTGGCGATAAGTTTTGGTTGATTCCTACATACCGTCTGCTCGGGCTTTCACTTTTCTCAAACAAAGAGTATGATAAATCTCTTGATATCTACCAAAAGGTATGTGAATCTGCAGAGGCAAATCCATCTGATTCTGCATATTTTGGATTAGCCTGCATCAATTTAGGCGATACTGTCAAGGCTTATGATATACTCACATCCATCCCTGACATAAAAAAGGGTATAAATCATTGGCTTGGATATGAAGTATATAGTGCTCTCGACTCCACCCAAAAAGCCTTTGATATGATGACAGCCATGTATAAAGATGCCGATAGAGCTTTATACTCCTCATGCAAACGCAACATATCGGGAGCTCTGATTGACTATAATTCATATAAACATTCTATAATTCAAGAAAGACTTAAATATGTAAAGACTATCTCGATTTTTACGATTCTAATTGTATGCTTTTTGATGGCTACCATAATCTATTTTGCAATACGCCATCATAGGAATCAACAAGCAGCCATCGACAGGTATATCCGTGTATCCGATAATTTATACATCACAATTGACAAACTTCGTGAATCAGAAGAACAACTGCAAACAACCACAAAAAATCTAAAAATAACAGTTGAAGAAAACGAAAACAGAGCTAACACAATCATAACCAATCTTATCAGGGACCGATTTGACGAAATCAATAATCTATGTCAGGGACTATATGAAAACGATACGCCTGCAACTCGTAAGAAAATAGTAAATTTAGTTAATTCATTTATCAACGGATTCACTGATGATGACGCGAAAATAAAGAAGCTTGAAGATATAGCCAATCTACAATTCAATGGCATAATGACAAAACTCAGTGTCGATTTTCCCAAATTAATTAAAACCGACCGCCTATTCATTCTTTACACTTGTCTCGGTTTTTCAACCCAATCAATTGCATTCCTTCTCCATGACGAACGCATCACTACAACCTACGACCGACGCAAACGAATCAAACGAAAATTCACAACGTTCGAAGGAGAAAACAGGGATATTTACCTTGATATATTCCAGTAAAATGCTATTTTTCAACACATTTCATTGCTATAAACCTTTAATGAACCATTAATATGAATTTAAGCTACTAATAACCAACATATTATACAGGAAATCGACCTTGGAGTCCTAAATTTTTCAAACCAAACATATTATAACAAGCTTATTTAGTACAACTTGCAACATCACACACTCCTAATTTATTTCACCATTTCAACTTGATGAAAAGCATAAAACTCCCTAAATTTGTGACTTAGAAATCACATATATAAATTACAAGCCATCCCCTCCACCCCCAATTAAATACTACAGCCTTTTGCATCCAATTAATATGCAAATGAATCTAAGATATTAAAAACATTGCTCACCCACACTAATCCAAACCAAAGCATGTCACGAATTCTAATTGTATTCTTAAGTATCTGTTTTTTTACAGCTACTTCATACTCTCAAAAAAACTCTGAACAGCTGAGCGAGGTGACTGTAATCGCCTCTCGTACCATACAGAAGGCCGACGGCTATGTGGTCAATCTCAATGGATCAGACATCACCAAAGGAAAACCGGCTATCGACGCACTCAAACTCCTGCCATCAATCTCCTATGAATCAAAGACTTTAAAAATAAACGGATTTGGCGTCAGCGAAATCTATGTTGACGGCCTCAAAATCAACAATTATTCAGAGCTTGACAACATACCGGCCAACATGATTGACAAAGTCGAGGTGAGATATCTCAGCGGAGCTAACCAGAACACCTCTCAGGTTGGAGGTTCAATCTGGATTACCCTTCGCCGGCCACCGGAAGGAGGTTTCACAGGCTCGCTTGGAGGAAACGCACAAGCCATCCGCCGTATCGGCATGTCAAAGGAATCGCTTTACGGAGTAATCAACGGACGCTATGGCAAAGTCAGCTTCTATGACTACGCTTCGGCAAGCTGGACACGCTTCAAAGAGTGGCAGGATCAGACAATCACCTCTCAGTCAGAAACAACCCACATGAACGAGATGACCAACAGCCACAATGCAACCCCCCACAACCGTCTCAGTCTGACCTACGATTTCAATAAACGGACATATCTCGCAGCAAGCTACTATGTGGCTTCCCAACATCTGCGAAGTAATTCACTCACAAAAGCCGACGAGGCCAACAATAGTATCAACCAACGATATTCCATCACCTCTCAGGAAGGCACGCTGAAATTCAATTCACAGCTCAACGACAAAGGGCTTACACTGACTGTCATGGGCGACTATTTCAGCCACATCGGCCGAGCCAACCAACTTTTTCTCACACAGCCGGCCGAATCAAGTGTGTTTCACTACAAAAACACAACCAACATGTGGGAAACCTACGCCTATGTCGATCTCCCGATCAACCGGACAATGGCGTTCAACGGCGGTGTGTCTGCCAAGATTATCTCAATCCACTATCGTCCCGACGAATACCTGACCTCTGACCGTTTCGACACATCTGACATCTCAACCAACACAAAAGGCCTCTCGCCAATGGCATTTGCCTCTTTGCGCGGCGCATTCGGCCAGCTGCGCTACAGCGCCGGACTTAACTGGATGCTCAACAAAATCGAATATGAGCCTCTCGACGGCAGCGAGAGGACAAAAAACACTCAGTGGGCAATCAATCCGACCGTTCAGGTGATGTATCCATTCGGAGCAGGCAACAAACACTCATTTTCAATAAGCTACAAACACATTCTCGACAAAATACCTTACAGCGCCATATCATCATTAGTGAGATGGGAAGATGCCTATAACTACAGCGTCGGAAATCCCGACCTCAAAGCGACAACAGAGCATTTTGTCATGGCCGGAGTCAACCTTTTCAACAATCTTCTCAACCTCAACGCATCGTATTTCTACGACAACAACGCTATTACATGGGAAACTTTCGCCGATGCCAACAACGAAAATGTCTTCTATACCAAACCCGTGAACTACGACGGCGAACAGTCGTGGGCACTGCGCGCTGAACTAAACGTAAAACCGCTCAAACCGTGGCGACTCAAATTCATCACACGCTTCTCGCTCAACCCTGAGGATGTAACCATCGGAAATGTCCACTACGACAAGACCAGATTCCGTCACATATACATACTCAACAACTCATTCTCCTTCAAAAAAGGATGGAACGCATCTCTCAACGCCGACTTAGAACCGACTTACCACAGTCTTGACCGCACATATCACACTGTCTACAAAGTTCAGGGCAATATCTCCAAACTTTTCCTTAACAATGACCTTGAAGTTGGTGTGAATTTCACCCCGGTCTCAAAACGACGTAAACTTGACCGCCGGACAAACGGGACGACTGTCACTCTCCACTACACTAATCCGGAATATGTCGTCGGGGTGAACCTCAGGTGGTTCTTCCGTGGAGGCAAACAGGTCAAGACAAATATCGCTGTTGGTACACAGGACTATGAGGAGACAGTCGACACCAAATAGCCATCCGGACCAATCCCACTGACCGATGTCCGTCAGTTTCCCGTTCATAAAACAACACGACGCAATGCAATGCGGCATAGCATCTATTGCCATGATATCAGAGTATTATGGCAATAGACTGTCTATTGCTGTCCTTAACGATTATTGTATCACAAACGCTCATGGAGTCTCTTTATTAGCAATATATAATATTGTAGAAAAATTAGGGTTCAAGGCTCGTTGTGTTCGAGCTGAAATCGAAGACCTTAAACATTTAACTTTACCCGCCATAATCCATTGGAATCAGAACCATTTCGTAGTGTTACACAAATGCGACGGTAAGAAATTTCATGTTGCCGACCCTGCAAAGGGACTTCTTGTGTATTCTACGGAAGAATTCAAAAAAGGATGGACAGGGCCGACAGATGACCATAGTGACCCAAAGGGTATAATCATGCTGCTCGAACCAAACGACCACTTCGGCAAAATCAATCCCGACAGCGACGGAGAGCGCCGATCATTCCGATTTTTATCCGGCTATCTGAGACAATACAGCCGACATTTCGGACTCATTATATTCGGGCTTCTGCTCGGATGCGTCATGCAGCTAATATTGCCGTTTCTCACACAGGCAATAGTTGACCGTGGCATCCGTGACAGCAACATAAATCTCATATGGCTCATCCTGCTCGGTGAGCTTATGATTGTCATCGGGCGGACGGCCACCGACTTCATACGCCGATGGCTGCTGCTCCACATATCCATGCGCATCAACATCTCGCTCCTAAGCGACTTCTTCATAAAACTTTTGAAACTCCCGATGTCGTTTTTCGACACAAAACTGATTGGCGACCTGATGCAACGGATGTCTGACCATTCACGTGTCCAGTCCTTCCTCACAGGACAGGTTCTGAGTGTCGTGTTCACGTTTCTGAGTTTCGCGGTGTTCGGAATAGTTCTATTCATCTACGACAAGCTGATTTTCATTATATTCTCCATCGGAAGCATAATCTATGGAATCTGGATATCGACTTTCCTGAAAAGACGGAAAATCATCGACTATGAACTGTTTGAGCAACAGGCAATCAACCAGAACAAGACATACCAGTTCATCACTTCGATGCAGGAAATAAAACTTCAGGACTGTGAACGCCGTCGCCGATGGGAGTGGGAAGACACGCAAGCCGACCTGTTTACGGTGCAGATGAAATCACTCAAACTACAGCAGACACAGGAAGCTGGTAGTATTTTCATTAATGAAATCAAAAACATACTCATAACCGTATTTGCTGCAACGGCAGTAATCAACGGACAGATGACACTCGGCGCAATGCTTGCCGTGCAATATATCATCGGACAGCTCAACTCACCGGTGCAACAGCTTATGAATTTCATCTATTCACTACAGGATGTCAAAATATCCCTCGAACGAATCAATGAAATTCACGAGGGGCACAACGAGGAGAACGCCACAGAGAGTGCAAAATCTTTTCCAACAGACAGCCTATTGTCCATCAGTCTTCGAAACGTATCATTCAAATATGACCCTCACGCACTCAACAATGTCCTGAATGATATATCCTTTGACATCCCTGCCGGGAAGGTCACAGCAATTGTCGGTGCATCCGGAAGCGGAAAAACAACCCTGATAAAACTCATGCTTGGCTACTATCCGGTGTCGGCAGGGAAAATATCAATAGCAGGATTTGATATAGCAGACTACAATCTAAAATGGTGGCGACGGCAATGCGGAGTGGTCATGCAGGACGGTGTGATTTTTTCCGAGTCAATCGCCAGAAACATAGCCGTCGATGACAACGAAATCGATACTGACCGTATGCACCACGCCGCCCGCATAGCCTGCATTGACGACTATATAATGAGTCTGCCTCTTCGCTACGACACCCGTATCGGACGCGACGGCGTAGGACTCAGCAAAGGACAGACACAGAGAATACTTATAGCCCGCGCCGTCTACCGCGACCCGAAATTCATATTCCTTGACGAAGCCACCAATTCTCTTGACGCGAAAAACGAGCGTGAAACCGTCAGCAATCTTGACGATTTTTATCGCGGACGCACTGTGGTGGTCGTGGCACATCGACTTTCGACTGTCCGCAATGCCGACCATATAATCGTAGTTGACTCCGGTCGAATTGTCGAAACAGGCACTCACGAATCCCTCATAGCTTTAGGAGGGACTTATTACAATCTCGTTAAAAATCAGCTCGAACTCGGAAACTGACATGACCTCCCATAAAGACAAATCTCCACGGTTAACGACCGACATCGACATTCGCTCTGAAAAAGTCAGGCAGATATTGGGCGAAATCCCTCGTTCGCTCACACTGTGGAGCGTCGTGACTCTTATCGCCGTCATGCTCATACTGTTCATTGTACTCTACTTCATCCCTCTACCTCTCGGCAGCGGCCTGTTGTGAATTTCTATTTGCATGTTATCACGATTATTCTTACTTTTACAATCCGAAGGATAATCATAACCATCAATTTTTTAACCGACATGCTTGAAGAATTAAAAGAAAAAGTATTCCGGGCCAATCTTGACCTCGTGAAACACGGTCTTGTCATCTACACATGGGGCAATGTCTCCGGCATAGATCCGGAGACAAAACTCGTTGTAATCAAACCCAGCGGTGTTGACTACGATGAAATGAAGGCCGAAGACATGGTGGTGGTCGACCTCGACGGCAACGTGGTCGAAGGCAGACTCCGCCCCTCGTCCGACACCCCGACCCATCTTGCGCTCTATCGCGCCTTCCCTGAAATCGGCGGAATCGTCCACACACATTCCACCTATGCGACCGCATGGTCACAGGCAGGCATCGACCTCCCCAACATCGGCACTACCCACGCCGACTATTTCCATCACGCCATCCCCTGCACCGCCGACATGACTATGGAAGAAGTCATGGGCGACTACGAGCTTGAGACCGGCAACGTGATCATCAAGCGCTTCGAAGGCTTGAACCCGATGGACACACCCGCCGTCCTCGTCAAAAACCACGGACCGTTTGCTTGGGGCAAGACTCCGGCCGAAGCCGTCCACAATGCCGTCGTGCTCGAACAGGTGGCCAAAATGGCCTATATCGCCTATGGTGTCAACCCCGGACTCACCATGAACCCGCTCCTCATCGAAAAGCATTACAGCCGCAAACATGGCCCCGGAGCTTACTACGGACAAAACTAAAGCATATCTCCACACGATCCGCCGCGTCACTCTCGTCGGATTCTGGGTAAACGCTGTGCTGATGGTGCTGAAAATCATTTTCGGCATCATCGGCCACAGTGATGCCCTCGTCGCCGACGGAGTACACTCACTCAGTGACTTCGCCACCGACGCAATTGTGCTCGTCTTCGTCGGAATAGCCTACAAAAGCGCCGACAGCAGCCATCCCTACGGCCACGGCAAGTTCGAGACATTTGCATCGCTCCTAATCGCGGTCGTGCTCCTCGGAGTCGCAGCCGGCATAGGAATAGCCGGAGCCGGCAGCATCATGTCGTCGATGCGAGGCGCGACGCTCCCGCGGCCCGACATATTCACCATCATAGTGGCCTTGGCCTCCATCGGCTCGAAAGAATACCTCTACCGCTACACCATCCATGCCGGAAAACGCATCAATTCAAGCTCTCTCATAGCCAACGCATGGCACCACCGCAGCGATGCCATCTCATCCATAGCCACGCTCATCGGCGTTTCCGCAGCCTATTTTCTCGGCTCACAGTGGCGAATCCTCGACCCCGTGGCCTCAATCATAATCGCGGTCTTCATAGCCGTGTCGGCAATACAGATCGCACTCCCTTCAGTCAACGAACTTCTCGAACGCTCTCTCCCGCCCGATCAGGTCAGGAAGGCAGCCGAGACCATCGCCTCAGTCCCCGGGGTCATGACCTACCACCGTCTGCGCACCCGCCGAAACGGTCACTCCGTCATCATCGACTCACATATCAAAGTCGCCCCTGACATCAATGTAGCCGAAGGCCACCGCATAGCCACCGAGGTCGAAAAATCGCTCCGCAACGTATTCGGAACTGACATCATCACAAATATCCATGTCGAACCGTTCTTCCCGTCCTCATCGACCCGCCGGCAGTCTAACGCGACAGGGACAGAACGATAAAAAATTCCGCAACGCACCTTCCGATTCAGAAACAGCACCCGGACACCACGTTCACACCGCGTCTACCAGCAGTTTTCATGTCTTTTTACAACTTGAAACCACTATAATCCGATAATTTTGCTTAAATTTGTAGAGCGTAATTTTTATCAGTAAATCAACTCCTTAAACTATGAAATTTATATGGTCTGCAAGGGTCATGGGCGCATTGGCGTTCATGGTTTCCGCGCATTTCGCTGTCACGGAGGCATCAGCCGGAAACACACGTGGCAGCATCGACATCACCACTCCGTCGGGGCGCTCGGTAGTTGTTGATGCCGTAAGCGATAACATCATCAAAGTGACAAACCTCGCTCCCGGCGAGACCATCCCGGCCTCGACAGCATCTCTCATCACCGGCAGAGCCGAAGGCACTGACATAACCACTGCCCCCGGCATAGCCCTGCTCACGACACGTGGCGGCATCGTGGTGCGCGTCGACAGCATTAGCGGAGCAGTCGACATCAGCGCCGGCAGGAACAAGGCCGTCAGCGATAACGGTCTGCGCACATCGGCAGGGGGCCGCCAGAGCCTTTCGCTCTCAACAATGGGCGGAGGCTCATTCTACGGTGCCGGCGAGCGCGGCCACAGTTTCAATCTCGCAGGCGACACACTCGTGATGTACAACCGCCAGAACTACGGCTACACAGCAGGCGATCCGCGCATCCGACAGATGAACATCACAATGCCCCTTTTCATCTCGTCAAACGGATATTCGGTCGTGTTCGACGATTTTGCGGCAGCTGAGATGGTGATGTCAAACCCGATTGTCTACACATCTGAATCACGCTCGCCGATTTCCTACTACTTCATCAACGGCGCGGGGACACTTGCCGATGCCACCCGCCAGCTCTCATCGCTGACAGGCCGTCAGGATCTCCCGCCATTCTGGTCACTCGGCTACATCACATCCAAATACGGCTACCGCACACAGGATGAAACCGTCGGGGTGGTCGACACACTCAAACGCGCCGGCTATCCGGTCGACGGTATAGTCCTCGACCTTTACTGGTATGGTAAGGAGCAGGACATGGGTCGTCTCGCATGGGATCCCGTCCAGTGGCCTGACCACAAAAAGATGCTTGCCGACCTGAAAAAAGAAGGCGTCAACACCGTCATTATCTCGCAGCCCTACATACTCCGCAACTCCAACGGACTCGCCAACTACAACGAGCTTGCAGCTAAAGGGCTTCTGCTAAAAGACTCCACCGGCAATCCGCAGGAAGTGACCATCTGGGTAGGCGAAGGAGGCATGTTCGACATGGCCAATCCCGAGACTCGCCGCTGGCTCTCCGACCGCTACAGGCAGCTGACACTTGAAGGCGTAGGCGGATGGTGGGGCGACCTCGGCGAACCCGAAGTGCATCCCGAGACCGGCATACACGCTAATGGGCTCTCCACACGTGAATATCACAACCTCTACGGCAATGACTGGAGTCAGGTTATCTACGATATGTTCAAAAAAGACTTCCCCGACACACGCCTCATGACCATGATGCGCGGCGGGACAACCGGCCTCCAGCGCTACAGCGTCTTCCCGTGGTCGACCGACGTGTCCCGTTCATGGGGCGGCCTGCAGCCACAGGTCACGATCATGCTCAATTCAGGTCTTAGCGGTCTTGGCTACATGAGCCACGATGTCGGCGGATTTGCCATCGACGAAAACAATCCTTACGACCCTGAACTCTACGTGCGCTGGCTACAGCTCGGTCTTTTCTCACCCGTGCTCCGCACCCATGCCCAGTCGACAGCCGAACCCTACAAATATCCCGCGCAGCAAGACATCATCCTCCCTCTCATACGTGAGCGTTACCGCTGGCTTCCATACAACTATACACTCGCCTATGAAAACGCCTCGCAGGGTCAGCCGCTCGTGCGTCCGCTCAACTTTTACTCTGCCGGAAGCGGGAAATATGACGACGTGACCGACGAATACCTCTGGGGACGCGACATCCTTGTAGCTCCCGTCATGAAACAGGGCGCAACAGAGCGTCAGGTGATTTTCCCCGACGGCCTCTGGGTCGACTACAGTAAGCCGTCGAAATTCTACAACGGAGGTGACACCATCACCTACCCTGCCCCGCTCGACGTGCTTCCCCTATTCGTCCGCGCCGGAGCGTTCATTCCTCAGGCCGACTACAAAATGGAATCGACCGGCGACTACCGCACGGATACCTATACCGTCACCTACTACCCCTATCTCGGAGAATCGGAATACCAGATGTTTGAGGACGACCGCACATCGACCGCCTCGCTTGCCGACAACACTTACTCGATCATCACCTTCCGAGGCGACGCATCAGTCGAAGGCATAAACATTGATGTCACCGCCAAGGGTACATATCACGGCGCACCCGACATGAAGAAACTGACTTTCAAGATTCACCTTATAGATGTAAAGCCATCCGAAATAACCATCGACGGCAAAACCCTTTCCAAGAAAGCGTGGAAATATGATCCGTCCACATCCACAGTATCGATTCCTGTGAAATGGACCGTGGCCGCACCTCTCCACATCGAAATCCATTAATCCGGACATATTTCATATTACAAAAATGCCTGTGGCCGAATTGAAGCCACAGGCATTTTTATATATTTAGATCAGTGCACGGAAAAATATCCCGGCTATTTCAAAAGCTTTATGGTTGCAGTCCTGCCTTCTGAATATGCTGCCCGGGCAAAATACAATCCTGTCGGCAGACTCTCAAGACTCACGGACATTTCACTGACACTGACAACGCAGATTCCAGCCGTATTAAAAACGTCGATGCGCCGTGCATCAGGCGCTGAAAGGACGGACGACATGCGGTCGTAGGCAGGGAGAATCCTGTCGGCGGCTATGTCAGAAATACCGCTTCTGTCAAGATTAAGCGTGAATTCAATCCCACCGTCAACGGTCACTACATCTGTGATTGAAAACGGCGCACGCGTGCCATCAGTATAAAAAGGATAGTCCGCATCTCCTTCCGCACCAAACGACGTGCGTTTGGTCGCCTCGCCTAACGGAGCTTTGGCGATTACACCGGCCTGATCAACCGATCCGCCGGGACGGAACACATACATCTCAAACTTGCTTGCATTTAGATTGCCTTCCCTCGTGGGGTCAATCCTATAGACAAGCATTCCGGCATAAGGCAGCGATTTGTCCCAGCGCGACGACTTGTCGCGGTATTCAACCATGAAATACTCATCCTTCGATAGATCCGGGACAATCTTAAACGCGACATCCTCCGGGCTATCCGAATCGAGCGGTCTGAGCAAATAGCGCCCCGACTCGCTGATTTCCCTGACACTCGGAATCCAGTTACCGTAAAAGCGGCCGTATGTCTGACGAATGTACGCGCTGAGCCCCTGCGGGACTTTCTGATTGTCGCTCATCAGATCCCAGACACCGACAGGCTCAAGCTTGCCGTTGCTGTATAGGTCAAAAGCATTCAGAGTGTGCATCATCTCGTGACATAACACACCTGTATTGAGTTCCTGAGGCTCAAGTGCCTTATATCCGTTGGCCTTGTCGAATACTTTCAGATAACAATCCACTTTCTTGCCGTGGATGACAGGAGTGGTCCAAAGGCACTTCTGATTTGATGGCCACAGGTTATAATTCGATGAAATTTCGGAATTGCCGTTGATGATAACAGTAAAATTATCAATCTTGCCGTCACCGTTGCAGTCAATTTCCGCATCTTCAGGGATGGACGACTCGACATACTTGCACAAAGCATCAAGCATCGTCTGCTCCCGAAGCGACGCGACGGCATAGTTGTCATAGCCGTCAGGATTAATCGATGTCTGCTTGCAATAGTAGCTGCGCGGATGACTGTCGACATAGACAAGCGGGACAAGCACGGAATTCCATTCCATCGCCCCATAGCTCATGTCTGTAAAATAATTACGTACCGAATTGGCATTGTCACCGCTATCGTTGAACATCGCCTCATAATAATCCTGCGGATGCTGCCACTCGGCGTCTTCCTGATCAGCGAACTTTACAAAACAAACCACGTTCGCCATCTTGCGGACGGCAAACGTGGGTAGTCCAACGAGCAGCGACAGCGAGAGAAGTAACTGTCTCATGACTCAATGTTGTTAAAGGGATTGTTAGCGGATAATCTTGATGGTAGCCACTCCGCAGTCGGCTGTAGCCTTGACAACATATGCGCCTGTGGCGAGATGGCCGAGGGCAAGTGAAGAACCGTTGCCCATAGCGACACGCGCTCCTGAAAGCGCATAAACTTCGATTGCGGCATCGGCAGATGCGTTTACAGTCTCTCCGTCGAATGTCAGGTTGAGACCACCGTCAGCAATCACGTCAGAAATACCCGCAGAGCCTTCACTTTCATTTGTATAAGTGAGAACCTTTATACCTTGAACATAGAGATTGCGCTTGATGTTGTTGCGCAAAAGGGCGGTCACCTTCTCTCCGGTGGCGCTTGCAAGAGAAAGATTTGTATTCTGGTTGCTTACATCCTGAATATTATCCCACTGATACTGGGTTTTGGTTGAAAGCGGTCTGTTGATGAATGCAAGCTTCATATATGTAGCGATTGTCGCACAGTCAATAGCCTCTACATTACCCTTGGCGCCGAGGAGTCCGACGCAGATGGGCGCGGTTTCAGTCGACAGGAAAATATCAAACTCGGCACAGTCTGGGAGCTGAAGGAGAAGACCACCTCCATTGGGTGAATCAGAACCATTGGTCGATGATCCGCCGGGCAGTATTATCGCACCGACCTTAGCGCCTTCGCCGCCAAGTTCTCCGGCCTCATTCCAGCCTATTGCCTCGGGATCGCATGTCGGTTCGGCATACTGCCCCTCGCTATCTTCAAATGTAGTGGTCTGAAGCTGTATTTTGTACTTGCTACCCCAACCCACATACTTGTCGATCTTTGCCTGCGAGTCAAACCAGAGCCAGCCGTTGGCATCGACATCAGCCGCATCGAAATAGTTGAAAGTTTCCTGAGCCGAAGCTGCAGTAACGCATGCGGCGCAAAGCGCCATCGAGAGTAAAAATTTCTTCATGTGATAAAATTTTTATAATGATGAATTGTTAAAGGTCCGCGGGATGCGTGTCTTCTCAAAACCCGAATCCCGCAAACCATAATCTATTTTTTCTTTATTTACAATATTGCGTGTGTTACATCTCGACCCATTCAGGGTTCTGCTCAATCTCGTGATAACGCACATCGTCCCAGTCAAGAGGCCAGTAATACTGGCGTGCACGGAAATATCTCACCACGGTGTTGCGTCCGTTGACCACAGGATTGGTTATCGTGCGCGTGCCGTTGGCCTTGACCACAATCTTGACACCGAAAAGAGGATTTGTCGTGCCGGTCATTCTTTCCTCTGCGATATTGTAGCGTAGCAGATCCCAATAGGTAGTCTTTTCAAAAGCCATCTCGACACGGCGCTCATTAAAAATGTCATCCCATGTCACCGACTGCAGTTCAGGCATCTTCACGCGTCGGCGAATCTGATTTACCTTGTCGAGAGCAGCGACAGTCCTGCCTTTCTTGAAATCAATCTCAGCCATGTCGAGAAGAAGTTCGGCATAGCGCCAGATGATGCAGTTCTGAGAGCTGGCATAAGTGTCGTTCGTATCAATTGTCTGACGTTCGTTAAGGAATTTGGCCATGTAGTAGCCCGTGCGCGACACCGAAGCTGTGGTTGATGTGCCGTAAGGGGTCAGATCCTCTCCCGCCACTTCATTGCCGTCGACAGTCGTGTAATGGAGATCCATTGTGTGGCCACGCCATTCCGCACCGTCATAGAGCACATTCGCATAGAAACGGTAATCACGTCCTTCGTATGGATTATTCTTGTCATAACCTGAAGCGGGATCAGTGATTGGAAGCCCGTTGGCCATACGATATTCGTCCACATGGTTCTGCGTGGGGTTATAGGCAGCTGTTGTGGCACCGAATGACGGAGCGGAAGCCTCACGGTCAAGCTTATGTCCGTTAGCATTTGAGAAATTACCGTCGTCGGCATGCTGCACTTCCCAGATTGACTCTTCCGAATTCTTTGTAAGGAATATGTTGCGGTAGCCTGCGACAACCTCATCTCTGGTCGTACCGGCAATCTCCACAAGCTTGTAGACTCCTGACTTCATCACTCGCTCATAATTATAGGCTGCCGAGTCAAGCATTTCGGCCGAGCGGTCATTAAGAAATCCCAAGTAATCCTTCTCACAGTTCTGAAAGTGCTCACCTGCGGCCCAAAAAAAAGTCTTGCCTTTGAGCATAAGGGCTGTTCCCCGTGTCGGACGCCCCACATTGTCAGCCGTGTTGGTGACATCGAGAAGCGATGCGGCGAGTTCGGCTTCATCAGCGATAAAACGAACCATCTCCTCATAGGACGCTCGCGGGAATTTGACCGGATTTTTAAGCGGATTGTAGGGCTCTTTTATCAGAAGCACTCCGCCATACATACGCAACAGTGTGTAATAGTAGTATGCACGGAAGAAATGAGCCTCGCCAAGCACCCTCTGCCTTATGTTTTCAGGCAGACGACTTTCATTCTCAAGCAAAGTATTTATAGAAGAAATCTGGGTGTAATATTTGAACCACTCCGTACGGCCACGGGTCGTGATGTCCTGCTGAGAGCTTTTAAGGATGTTTCCGTAGTCGCCCTGATACCAGTCACGGCGTCCGACTGTAAGCTGATCGCCATACCACGGCTCGTATTCGTAGCCAAGACCTTTCATAAGCGTCGTGACATAAGTGCGGAAACCGTTGTCCATGTTTCTGTACCACGGAAGGACATATTCGTCAAGAAGCCGTTCGTTTTCCCAGATGACTTCCTCTGACAGCTTGTCGTTAGGAGCGTCACGGAAAAGGCCATCACATGAGACAAGTGTGACAGGCAATAAGAGAGCACCTATTATATATTTCGTTATTTTCATATAAGTCAGAGAGTTTTCCTTTGATTATAGTCGATATTTGTTATCATGAATTACTCCGTCCACAGAATCAGAAGCCGAAATTCACTGTCAGACCATAAGTGCGCTGAAGCGGATAGCCTCTGAGCGACTCGGGATCCATGTTGTGGAGAGAAGATACCGTAAACAGATTACCGCCCTGAAGCGCGATGTCAAGAGCCGATATATGAGCCTTGCTGAGCATTTTCGACGGGAAACGATAGCCGAGGGTCAATGCCTTCAGACGGAGGAAATTACATTTTTTCACCCAGAATGTGCTTTCAAGTCGGTTGTTGTCAGATGACGATGAGAATTTCACACGCGGATATTCGGCATGCGGATTCTCAGGAGTCCAAGAGTTGGTGTAATGATAGTCCTGAAAGCGCTGGAGCGAACGGTTTTCAAGAGTATACAGCTCACTGATCAGCTGATTATAACCGGCCACACCCTGAAACTGTGCATTCATGTAGATTCCTTTCCATTCAGCACCGATGCCGACACCGAAATTAAGGTCTGGAAGTGAAGAGTTCTTGACATAGATGCGGTCATTGCGCGTCAGGAGTCCGTCGCCGTCCTGATCAATATACTTGATGTCGCCGGGAGCAAGTGTTGTATTGCCGAAACCGTCCTGATCGACAGGCCATTCGGCTATTTCCTCATAGCTTTGGAAAAGACCTGCGGCCTCATACATGGCCTTCGACGAATAGCTCTTGCCTTTGCGGCGGAGATTCGGCAGATAGGCCGACTCATCGCCATAGTCGAGAACCTCGTCGGTGGCACGTGACACGTTGACAGTCACGTTATAGCGGAAATCGCCGATTGTATTGAGATGTTTCAGCGAAATATCCCATCCGCGATAGAGCACTTCACCTATATTTACCTTAGGCACTGAACCGCCTGTTCCGACAGAAGGAGGGAAAAGATATGCAGGCGCGTCCATTACCATGTTCGAACGGCGACGCTCGAAATATTCGCCGGTAATTGAAAAACGGTTGTTCCAGAAACCGAGGTCAAGACCGATATTGAAATCCTTCGACTTGCCCCATTCAAGGTCCGGATTGGGATATGAACCGGCTTCAGTTATGATACCCGGGCCGAATATGCCTCCGATCGGATAACCTCCGTTCATTGCGAATATATATTTGCGCAGATAGTCGTAATCAGACGCATTGCCGTCGTCGCCAAGTATACCGTATGATCCGCGCACTTTGGCAAACGACATCACTGCAGGTGAGATATTCTTGAAGAACGGTTCGTTTGAGACGACCCACGATGCAGATACTGTCGGGAAGAATCCCCAGCGGTTTTCGGGCGCAAATCGGGTCGAGCCGTCGACACGGAAACTGAATTCCGCGAAATAGCGAGAATCGAATCCGTAAGTGGCACGGCCCACGAGCGAAGCACGCTCGCTGTAGTATTCATTGCCTGAAAGAAAGCCGCTTGAAGTATTGCCGATGACTTCGGGGAACTCTCCGGGAAGATCATCGTTGCGTCCTGTCAGATATTTGTTGCGATAGTCCTGATAGTTGACCACGGCCAGACCTGTCACCGAATGCTTCCCGCCGAATGTATGGTCATAGCTGATACCAGCCTCGACAAGCTTGTTGTTGATGGTCTGGTGACGGTCCTCCATCTTTATCTTTGCTTTCGGATAAACCGTATTCGGGTCGACGGATGTCGTCCCCGTCTCCTGATCGTAGAGATATAGCGCCACCGGCTTGGAATACTGGGTTGTATTCTGATGGTTCAGGTCGACCGTACCTTTAAGATAGATCTGAAGTCCGTCGACCTTAGGGATTGAATAACGTAGCACAGCATTGACCGTGTGGAAGTCGGAATTGACCTTGTTATATCCGCCATTTCCATAGACATTTATCAGCGGATTCGACCCATCGATGCTGGCAAGGCGTCCGTCAGTGAAAGTCAGCACCTGCAGCGGAGAGAAATTATAGGCCGCATCAATGGTGGTGTAGCTTGAATTCTTGTTTTCAGACACTGATCCCGTAAGGTCGACCGAAAGAGTAAGCCCCTTGATGAGATCGGCATCAAGTTTGGCCGAATAGTTGTAGCGGTCACGGCTTACATTTGAATAGAGCCCCTTGGTGCGTGTGTATCCGCCCGATATAAAATAGCGCACACTTTTGGAACCGCCCGACACCGAAAGTGAGTAGCGCTGCGAGTTGCCCCACTTGTTGAGATAGTCAAGCATATTGGAGTTGCCATATACGTTAGGGTCGGAGTCGAGGAGCGAGAGGTCGTAGGGAGTATAGATGTCACTGCCTGAATTTTCTACCGCACGGTTATACAGCTCGGCAAATTTATAACTGTCGAGGAATTTGGGAAGATAGGTGGCTTCCTGAAGGTTGAACTGACCGCGGAAATTGACACGCGCACGTCCGGAATCCTGTCCGCGCTTTGTCTGGACGAGAATGACACCATTGGCGGCACGCGCACCGTAGACAGCGGCAGCAGCGGCATCCTTGAGAATCGAAATGCTCTGTATATCGTCAGGGTTAAGATCGCTTAGACGCATCTCGCCGTCCGAAGTGTTGGTTCCAAGACGTGGGACACCATCAATCACAAGAAGCGGGTTTCCCGTATTACCGCGTATGCTCATTGTCGCTTCCTTGGCCGACGACGGGTCGCCGGTAGTGCTCATCACACCAAGGCCGGCAACCTGACCGGCAAGAGTCTGGTCGACATTCATGGCTGGAATGCGAATAAGCTCATCGCCCGAGATTGTCTCAACCGAAGAAGTCAGCGATTGTTTCTTGGCTGTACCGTAGCCGATGATGACCACTTCATCCATCACATTGGAATTCACTTCCATTTTTGTTACTATATTGTTCTGGTCAGGGCCGACCTCGACAGCAACAGTCTTATAGCCGATATATGAAATAGTAAGTGTCACCTTGCTTCCGGTCTTTACAGCCACTGTGTACTGGCCCTCGACATCGGTAGCTGTCGCCTGTGTTGTTCCTTCTACTTTTACAGTAGCCCCGATGAGCCCTTCGTCGTTCTCATCGACCACCTTGCCTATAAGAGGCCGTGTCTGCGCTGACAGAACCACAGTGGAAATAGCGAGCATTATGCCCAATAGGAATAATCGCATATTGCAGAAATGTAAAAAAGTGGTTTTGTGTATATTTAGTCGTTTTTAAGAATCTTGCCGATTGCAAGAATCTGGTAGTCATAGAAATCACGGGTGTCGGCATCAGGAGCCGAGGCACGCTTTGTCTTGTAGAGGTTCATGATTTCCTTGAGGCGTGCCGTCATCATAGGCTGCATTTCAGTGACAGGCAGCGCGGTCTGGTTGAGAAGTATTCTCAGGAATGACCGGGCTTCGTCAGGGTCTGCGGCAGATTCGAGATGCGCGAGGCCACATGGCAACTGGGGCACTGTGATTTCCGCGAGGGTCATGGCAAATTCGTCGACTATCGAAAGAGATTTTGACGAGGACGCTTTCTGTTCCTTCGGTTTGAGACCCGAATAGTTGACCATCACACCGATTGCCGAAGCCTGAAGGTTGCGCTCGGTCGCATCAAGCGCCTTGCCCTTATATGTCGCCTCGAAAATCGAATGGATTGCATCGTCCATATAGTCGCGGAGCTTATAATTGTTGACGGGGTCAAGCCGGCCACCTTCCTTTATGCGCTGCAGATTGGTCGAGATGAGCAGGCAAGCCACAATGTTACGCTGCATTTTCTCTTTCCATTCGTATGGTTCTTCCCATTTGGCCATTAGGCTCGGAGGAGTGAGCCAGTCACATGTGCGAGCCTGATTGAGAAGCCATTTCATAGCCTCTCGCTGGCGTGCTTTGGGAATGAAATTACGGGCATCGCCATCGTTCATCCCCTGACGGATTTCCTTAAACTCGACACCGCCAATGTAGGGGTAGACATGTCCGACATGACGGAGATACTGGCTGACAACAGCCTTATACATGTCGCTGAGCGATTCGTAGTGTTCGCCCTTGTCACCTGCCCAATCCTCGAAATTATCCATGATAATCTTCAGATTGGAAATCGACATGTCTCCGGCCTTCAGATGGTCGTTGCCGAGGTCTTCGGTCTGGTCGGTCGGGTCAACAAGTCCGAGGAACTGCTGTGCGCCGAACTCATACATTTTGTCGCCGTCCTTCTCTCTGATCCATTTTTCAAGAGTGGGCTTCTCGTCCTCCATAGTCTTTGCACCGGGGATGAGACGGTAGCCCCAGTTGATGGCATGGATGTCATAGACTCCCACCGGAGGAGGCGTAAGTCGCACTCCACGCTCAAAGTCTCCGGGCTGAGCCACGAAATTGTTGCGAGCATAGTCCATGATGCTCGGAGTAGTGCCGTGCTTCTGAGTGAACTCCGGGTCGCGAAGATTGTCGAGAGTAAACGAGTGAGAAGCTCCCATGTTGTGCATGAGGCCGAGACAGTGGCCGATTTCATGGGCAGCCACATAAGTCAGCGACTCATACATCACTGAATCGGCAAATACCTTTGTGCGGACACGGGGATCGACAGCCGCCGTCTGGGTGAAACGCCAGTTGTGGACAAGTTCAAGGATATTGTGATACCAGATGACATCTGCACCGAGAATCTCACCTGTGCGTGGGTCGGTATATGACGGGCCCATTGCATTGGCGGTCGGAGTGACGCAATATCGGACACAGGAATAGCGGATATCATCCGGATCGAAATCAGGATCGTCGGCAGGATAGTCGCGCGCCTCTATCGCATTCTTGAATCCGGCGGCCTCGAAGGCTGTATTCCAGTATTCGATTCCTTCCTTGACGGCTCCACGCCATTTTTCCGGGAAAGCCGAGTCAACGTAAAATACAATCTTCTTTTTCGGCTCGACAAGCTTACCGGCAAAGTATGCCTCACGGTCTTCATCGCGCGGTTCAAGTCTGTGACGTGTTATGACCTCATAGGGCTTAGCTCCGTCAGTCGAGGAGGAATACTTGTTTTTCAGTTCTGAAAAGTAGCCCACACGGTTGTCGTGGATACGCATCGCCATCGGTTCATCTGGCAGGCGGACTATCGAACGCGACATAACCACAGTATATGGCTGAGTGGCACTCGAAGTAGTGTAGGCAAGACGGCTCTTTATCTCGACATTTTCCGGGAAGGATTTTACAGAAACAATCGACGAACCGTCAGCATAGAAAGTGCCCTTTATACCCTCTTTGCCCCCAAGAAGCTTGGCAAGCGGGTTGGCCTCCTTGATGGGAGAGATGACCTTTTCATTGCCTCCGAAAAAAGAAGTGACATCAATGAACACGCCATCTTTATTTTTGTTGGCAATCTTGAAAGCCTTGAGCACAGGGTCGACGAAGTTACGGTCAAATGAAACCTTGATAGGATCATCGGCCGGAACTTCCGACGCAGTCTGTATGAGGTGAAGGTAGACGTTGTTGTCATCGCGCGTGAATCTGATGAGCATAGGATTGCAGGCCATCTGTCCGGCCACGTAGTCTTTGGTTGTCGAAAGACTGTTGACACGGTTCACAAGAAGATATGTGCAGTCAAGAACACTGTCGGGAAGTTCAATCCACAATTTGTTTTTCTTGTCGAAATAAGTATTGAACATACCCTTGCAAACCTTGGCATCCTTCAAATTTTTCATGAAATCCGCACTGTCCTTAGCTGCCCCTGACAGCTCCACCTTTGGCATAGTGACCTTCTTTTTCTTCGCAGAGATTCCCTGAGGCAATAAAACACCACTCAACATGGTTGCAACCAGAGGAATAAGCGCGATAATACGTCTGTCCATACAATTTTGTAGTTAACTTTGATACAAGATTTTATTTGCAAAATGAATTCATGCGATATACCCGAAAGCAACCCCGTCCGGGCCGTTACTCCATGCGTATATTTTTGCAAAGGTACTTAGAATATAGATATGTGCCATTAAGACTCGTTAAACAACGTTAAATATCAATATTTCAATAGAAATTTGCTACTAATTAACCTTTCATAATTATTATTTATCAAAAAACATTTTCTAATTGTTCCATTATGACAATTATCCATTGAATTATGAAATAAGTGGCAAATATCCGTAACTCCGGGATTTTTCGTAACTTCGCAGTAAATTTTGCAATGATCCATGAACGGAATATTAAAAACGGTCTTTTTATTTACCTCCCTTCAGGCAGCATTCAACTGCCAGTCCTCGCCTCTGACCCAAGAACCCGACACACTCGGCCTTGAACTGCAGGAAGTGGTCATCTCCGAACGACGCACTCTCGGCAAACTGCGCGGACGCGCGACGAATACTGAAGTCATCTCCGCTTCCGACCTAAAACGGGCTGCATGCTGCAATCTTGGAGAAAGTTTCACCACCAACCCGTCGGTCGACGTGAGCTACAGCGACGCGGCGACAGGAGCACGCCAGATTAAACTCCTCGGACTGTCTGGCAGCTACGTGCAGATGCTGACTGAAAATATCCCTAATTTCCGAGGTGCCGCCGGACCGTTCGGACTCGGATATATAGCCGGACCTTGGATGCAGTCAATTCAAGTGTCGAAAGGCGCAAGCTCGGTCAAAAACGGCTATGAGTCAATAACCGGACAGATAAACATCGAGATGAAGAAACCGCAGCTCGACCCGAGTCTCTCTGCCAATCTCTATGCCGACCACAAAGGAAAACTCGAAGGAAACTTCGACGGCAACATACATCTCGGAGAAAAATGGAGCACCGGCATCCTGCTCCACGGAGAAAATTCATTCACGACCCACGACGAAAACGACGACGGATTTGCCGATTCACCTCGCCTGAGACAGTTTGCAGGAATGAACAGATGGGCATATCTCGGAACAAGCTATGTGTTTCAGGCAGCGGTCAAATATCTTGACGAACGACGCAAAAGCGGACAGATTGCCCACGGACACCACTACACCGACCCATATATAATCGACATAAGCACCCGCCGCGTCGAAGCCTTCACCAAAAACGCCTATATATTCGACCGCGACAACGACGGCAATGTGGCCATGATAGCCTCAATGAGCTTCCACGACCAGAACGCAGAATACGGCCGCAAGCTCTACGATGTCATCCAGCGCGAAGCATACGTGTCGGCCATGTTCGAGCGAAAATGGAACGATCTCCATGCCCTTTCGACAGGACTCAGCATGGTCTATGACAATTACCGCCAGCATCTGCGTGCGTCAAATGCACCGGATGCGGTGACTGCCGACATCGACAGTCACGAAATGACAACAGGCGCTTACGGACAGTATACACTCAACATCGACAACAGCCTCATAGCCATGGCCGGAATACGCGGAGACTACAGCTCGCACTACGGCTGGATGTTCACCCCGCGTCTGCATGTCCGCTACAATATCATGGATCCGTTATCACTACAGCTTTCGGCCGGACGCGGCTACCGTTCGCCACAACCGCTTGCCGAGTACCACTACATGCTCGCCTCGTCACGCTCGCTCATCATCGAAAACAATCTCCGTCAGGAGAGCGCGTGGAATTTCGGAGCCGGCGTGACCTCGTCGCTACGTCTTTTCGGCCGTTCGCTCAGTCTGTCCGGCGAATATTACTACACGCGCTTTACCGACCAGCTCCTGCTCGACCTCGACACAGACCCGCATGCAGCCATAATCGGCAACCTCGGAGGGCGCTCATACTCACATACATTCCAGATTGAAGCGAGCTACAACATACTCTCCGACCTTAATTTCTCGGCAGCCTACCGTCTGACAGACGTACAGGCAAATTACGGAGACGGCATGCGCCAAAAACCGCTGACTTCACGCAACAAGGGTCTTCTGACCCTCGGATACACCCAAACATGGGGCTCTGGCAGCTCGACATCACCTGCGCCCTAAACGGAAAGGGACGGAATCCCAAACCATATATTACCGCCGACGGATCTCTGTCATGGGAAAAATATTATCATCCATACGCACAGCTCAACGCCCAGCTGACGCGTAATTTCCGTCACTGGAGCATTTATATCGGAGGCGAAAATCTGACCGGCTACCGACAGAAACGTCCGATCATCGACGCAGCCAATCCGTGGGGGCCGAATTTCGACGCGACAATGGTCCATGCCCCGATTCACGGAGCTATGGTCTACGCCGGTTTCCGATATAACTTCACGAAATTTCTATAGTCACACCTTAATAAATAATATTAACAAATTCATAAATCACTCTCATGAAACGAATCCTCTCATTAGCCCTGATGCTTGTATCACTCACAGTAATCGCCAATGCAAAAGCTCCTGCCGACACGACAGCAATCTTCAACGTTATGCCCAAAATGTCGTGTCAGAACTGCGAAAACAAAATCAAATCAAACCTGCGTTTCGAAAAGGGAATCAAGTCCATCGAAACATCGCTTGACAGCCAGACTGTAACAGTGGTTTTCAATCCCAAGAAGACCAATGTCGAGAATATTCAGAAGGGTTTCAAGAAAATAGGCTATGCTGCCACTCTCATCCCTGAATGCGAGGACGACCAGAAGAAAGAAAACAAGACTATAAAAGAATAGCAGCCGCCAATCGCAGGTAAAGGCAGAGCGCCATTCAGCCATTTCGACCATCTACCACATAAAAACAACCACACAAATACATGAAAACATCAATCCTCACCATTTCTCTGGCCTTCCTCGCTATTGCCGCCGAGAGCGAAGCCAAAGTCCGGCCTGCATCACTGATCACCGACAATATGGTGCTTCCACAAAATTCGAATGCGCGGATCTACGGGATAGCCGACCCCGGCGCAGAAATCACCGTAATCCCGTCGTGGAACAACAAGACTTATTCAACCTCCACCGACCGCACAGGAGAATGGTCGCTTGCCATCGAAACCCCGGCAGGCGGCTTTACGCCCTACAGCATCACTATATCCGACGGTGAGCCACTGACTGTCAACAATGTGCTTATCGGAGAAGTATGGCTTGCCTCAGGACAGTCAAACATGCAGATGCCGCTTAAAGGTTTCCCCGGATGCTGCACGCTCGGCGGATATGACGAAATAGCCTCTTCAGGCGACGAAGCAGGAAATGTCAGATTTTTCACTGTCCCGCAGACACAGAGCTACACTCCGCTCGACACTGTGGCCGCCTCTTGGACCGTTCCCTCTCCGGAAACAGCTCCCGATTACAGCGCGCTCGCATGGCATTTCGCAAAACGGATGTCAGACGTGCTAAATGTCCCGGTCGGAATCGTAAGCGCAGCCTACGGCGGGGCCAAGGTCGAAAGCTGGACTCCACGCGACATGCTTGAGAAATATCCCGATATATCGCTCGACCCGAAAGACATTGAACCGATGGTCCACTACCACCGTCCGATGCTGATGTATAACGCCATGTTCAATCCGATAAAGAACTACACGTATAACGGTATCATCTGGTATCAGGGCTGCTCGAACGTCTCTACCTATCAGACATATTCCGAGCGTCTTGCTGCTATGGTCAAACGCTGGCGCGATGACATCGGCCTCGGCGACATCCCCTTCTATGACGTCGAAATCGCCCCTTACGAGTATGGCGACCCGACAGAAAAAGGCAAAGCCCCCTTGCTGCGCGAAGCCCAGTGGAAGGCAATCGGCATGATTCCGAACAGTGCAATGATTTCAACCAATGACCTTGTAGAACCCTACGAGCGTTTCAACATCCATCCCGCCAACAAGGCTGCCGTCGGCAAACGCCTGTGTGACCTTGCATTGAACAAGACATACGGTAAGAAACAATTTCCGGTGGAAAGCCCACGCTACAAGAGCCACCGGTTCACTGACGGCGCTGCATGGGTAGCGATTGATTCCCCCTCCGACGGTATCTGCCGCAATTATATGATCGAAGGTTTTGAAATCGCTGGTCCTGACAAAATTTTTCACCCTGCCGACTCCGTATGGCTTCACTGGCAGACCAACGAAATGGTCGTATCGAGCAAGAAAGTTCCTAATCCGGTTGCCGTACGTTACGGATGGCGTGATTTCATGCCGGGAAATCTCCATGCCGGCAATTATCTGCCTCTGATACCTTTCCGTACAGACGATTGGGAGTAATCAAAAACAACAAAAAATATTAAACATGGATAAACTCACTCTCGAATCGCTCAGGGAGCTTCTTAAAAGCAACCGCAGCTATCGCCGCTTTGATGGGTCAAAGGCTATTTCCGAATCGACACTGCGTGAATTAGTCGGTCTGACACGCTATTGTTCGTCGGCGCGAAACCTCCAGCCACTGCGCTACCGCACGGTAACATCGGCAGAAGAACGCGAGGCTATATTTCCGGCGCTGAAATGGGCCGGGTATCTTAGCGACTGGGACGGACCTGCCCCTACGGAACGTCCGGGCGCATATCTCGTCCAGTGTCTCGACACGAGTCTGACCGCCAACTGTCTGTGTGACGACGGACTTCAGCTCGAAGCAATCACACTCGGGGCTGCCGTTTTAGGAATCCACTGCTGCATAATCAAGGCATTCAACATCCAAGAAATCATTTCGACACTCCATCTGCCTGAACAATACAAACCTCTGTATGTCCTTGCTCTCGGCTACCCGGCCGAAAAAGTGGTATTAACGGATACAGACGGCACTCATGACGCTGACATCCGCTACTACCGCACCCCGGACTCCACACATGTAGTTCCAAAACGTCCAGCGGAGGAGCTGATAATCAATCTTTAAAGGCGATAATATTATAACTTTAACTTTTACCTGATAGAATAAGGGTCAATTCCACAAGCGGAGTCGACCCAATTTTTTCACTAAAACCACTCATATCGTTTGTATTATCGCAGCTATAGGCGACTCAACTCTCAAAAGGATATGAAAAACACTATCGCACTATTCCTCTACACATTCGGCTATCGTCGCGAGAATATCGGCACGGATGCCGGGATTTGTGCCATTAACGGCCCGGCGGATTATTCCCTTCCTATCGACTACAATTGTCATAGGGAAACCTTTCCCATTATTCCAACGCAGAAACAGAGTATCATTGACAAGATGACGCCATGTGAAACCAAGTTTTTCCACTACAGGCCGTGCCTTGTCGGCATCTTCGTATGTAGCAGACAGAAACACCACATCAGGATAGAGTTCTTTCCAAGTCGAAAGTTCAGGCATCTCAGCACGGCATGGCCCACAGGTCGAAGTCCATAGATTCAGCACTGTTACCTTACCTTCTAAATCTTTATTACTGCACTCTATCCCGTCAATGTCCATAGCGGTAAATTCAGGAAATCTGTCGCCCTCATGAATCGGCATCATTCGTTTAAACGACAGAAGCTCCATAAGCTTCTCACGACTCCGAGCCTCTTTCAAAATAGCCTCCCCGTCTTCCAGTTGATTCAGCGGTATGGCTTGTGCAAAAATGTCGTCGGACAGGGCCGAAGAATCGTTATAGACATTAAGCCAGATTGTTATATCCTTATATTCTACCCTGGCCATTGACTTGCTTTTTCCAATAAGTTCTTTTGGAGTATCTTTAAAAAAGTGGCCTTGGATATAGACATAACTCTGTCGTTTAGGTTCGGACGTGGTGGCATTCTGACTCCCTGCCACAAATGAAGTCAAGATAAGTAAAGCCGTCAAAATAATATTTCTCATGGTTGTCGAAACTATGTTAAAAATTTAATTCTTATTTCGCAAATATAATTGTTTTAGACTAATAAACCAAAGAGTTTGACTAATAAATCTAATCGTTAATCCGATTTTTATTGAGAGAATTATATACCTTTCATTCGAGAATCACCTAATACACAATACAATAACCATCTATTACAAAACAACGAAAAAGCGCCATTGACAACAGCCAACAGCGCTTTTTGCAAGAATTATTTCTTTATGAGGAATTATCCACCAAAGTTATCGTAGTGAACTGATTCGGGATCGACACCAAGGTCGTCGAGCATCTTGTTGACGGCGGCGCTCATCGGGCCGGGACCACACATGTAGTATTCGATATCCTCAGGTTCGGGATGGTTCTTGAGATATGTCTCGTAGATGACCTGATGAACGAATCCCGCAGTATATTTCACACCTGCGGCATCGGCTGCGGGATCGGGACGGTCAAGCGCAAGGTGGAACTTGAAGTTGGGGAAATCTTTTTCAAGCTGAAGGAAATCGTCGAGATAGAACACTTCGTTAAGCGCACGCGCACCGTAGAAATAGTTCATCACACGGTCGCGGGTGTTGAGTGTCTTGGTCAGCCACATAATCTGGGCACGGAGAGGCGCCATACCTGCGCCACCGCCAATCCACATCATCTCGGCCTTCGAATCGACAATGGGATGGAAATCCCCGTAAGGCCCACTCATGCGCACCTTGTCGCCGGTTTGAGAGTGAAGATGTAGCTTGACGCAATACCGGGCATGACATCCTGAAAACCGACCTGAGGTTTCGGCTTGAATGGCGGAGTGGCTATGCGGACAGTAAGCATGATTCGGTCGCCCTCCTCAGGATAGTTGGCCATTGAGTAGGCACGGACGGTGGTCTCCGTGTTGCGACATTTCAGCCCGAAGAGTCCGAATTTCTCCCACGAAGGCAGATATTCGTCACCGATAGAAGCCTTGTCGATATCCTTGTCATAGTCCATCTCGTATGTCGGAATCTTTATCTGGGCGTATGAACCGGGAATGAAATCCATGTGAGCGCCTTCGGGCAGAGCCACGATAAACTCCTTGATGAATGTCGCCACATTTTTGTTTGAAATCACCTCGCACTCCCATTCCTTGACATCAAGCACAGAAGCCGGAATGCCTATGGAGCAATCCTCCTTGATTTTCACCTGACAGCCGAGACGCCAATGATCCTGCTGCTGTTTGCGCGAGAAGTGAACTTTCTCGGTCGGGAGGATGTCGCCACCTCCGCTAAACACCTGACATTTACACTGACCGCAGCTGCCCTTTCCGCCACAGGCTGAGGAAAGGAAAATATTCTGATCGGCAAGGGTCGAGAGGAGAGTCTTGCCAGACTCGGCCTCCACGACAGTGTCGGAGTTGATCGTAATCTTGACTTTGCCCGAATGGACAAGATATTTCTTTGCGAGCAGGAGTATCAGCACCAGCGCAAGGGTGATGATAAGGAAGATGCTCACACCTGAAAGTATCGTTAACATGATTATATTATAATATAAATGTGTGAATGCTTAATAATATCAAATCTTGATGCCGAGGAAGCTCATGAAGGCTATTCCCATGAGGGCCGTCAGAATGAATGTGATGCCCACACCGCGAAGGGGACGCGGAATATTGGAATAGGCCGCAATGCGCTCGCGGATGGCAGCGATGGCAGTGATGGCAAGAAGCCAGCCGAGCCCCCAGCCGCCGCCGGCACATATCGCAGTCCAGACAGAGGGAAAGTCACGCTGCTGCATGAAAAGCGAGCCACCGAGAATGGCGCAGTTTACGGCTATGAGCGGAAGGAAGATGCCAAGCGACGAATAGAGCGCGGGACTGTATTTCTCGACCGTCATCTCGACAAGCTGGGTCATTGATGCAATGACAGCGATAAACATGATGAGCGAAAGGAAGCTGAGGTCGACATCGGCATACTCAGGGCCAAGCCATGTGAGCGCACCTGCGCTGAGCACATAGGTCTGGAGCAGATAATTGACGGGAAGCGTCACAACAAGCATGAAAGTCACTGCCACTCCAAGGCCAAAAGCGGTCTTCACGTTCTTTGACACAGCGATAAACGAGCACATGCCGAGGAAGTAGGCAAAAATCATGTTGTCGACAAAAATCGACCGTATGAATATATTCAGATTTTCCACTTGGTTTTAATTTTAGAGCGTTGGGCGAATATGGTTGATTTAATTATCTTCCTGAAGATCCTTGTTTATACTGCGCTGAACCCAAATGATACAGGCGACAAGTATAAGAGCCATAGGAGGAAGAATCATGAGACCGTTGTTGACATAACCGGCTTCGTAGAAACTCTGAGGAATAACCTGACAGCCGAGCAGTGTGCCGCTTCCAAGAAGCTCACGGAAGAAACCGACGATGACGAGGATGATGGCATAGCCTATGCCGTTGCCGACACCGTCGAGAAACGAAGGCCAAGGTTTGTTGGCCATCGCGAAGGCTTCAAGGCGTCCCATGAGAATACAGTTGGTTATGATGAGACCGATGAACACCGACAGCTGCTTGGCGGCATCGTAGGCAAAAGCCTTGAGCACCTGATCGACGATGACCACGAGACCTGCCACCACCACAAGCTGCACGATGATGCGGATATTGGTCGGAATCGTGTTGCGGAGAATCGATATGATGACGTTGGCGAAAGCGAGCACCGCTATCACCGAGACACCCATCACAATCGCAGGTTCGAGCTTGGCAGTGACAGCAAGCACCGAGCAGATGCCGAGAATCTGCACCACTACCGGATTGTTTTTCGACAGAGGGTTGAAAAGCACCTCTTTATTATTGATTTTATCAGCCATGACGGATGAAATTTTTTTGAGTGTTGAGAGTGTTTTGACTGGATTTGTAAATTCTCACAATAGCCGCCGTGCTTAGAGAGCGGGCCGGGAGAGTCCCTGAAGGAATTTCTTGTAGGGAGTGAGGCAGTTGTCAAGCATCGCGCCGACACCTTTCGAGGTAATAGTACCTCCTGAAATTCCATCGACGTAATCCTCACCGTTGAGCGGCTGCTGCCCGGCCTTCACCACTGCGATTGGACGGAAACGGCCATCCTTAAACACCTTCTTTCCCTCGAACTGACTGCTGAAAGCAGGCTTCTCGATTTCAGCGCCAAGACCGGGAGTCTCGCCCTGATGGGCAAAATATGCGCCATAGATGGTCGAGCCGTCACTGTCAAAGGCGACATAGCCCCAAATCGGCCCCCAAAGACCCGCACCGTAGACAGGCAGGATATACTTGACAGCGCCGTCGGCCGTCGTACAGACAAAAACCGGCAGCTCGCGACGGTCGGCTGCGACTTTGCTCTGGGCAGCCACATTGACATCAAACGCCTTGACACCTTCGACAGTCTCTCCGCGCTCATTGACAACGAACTGGTCGGTGATATATTTGTCAAACTCCGCCACTACGTCCTTTTTGTCAGGGGAAATCAGTGCGGCATTCAGAATCTGGCTCATCTTGTCGGCATTGACATTGTCCTGCTGGCGTTCGCGCAGAGCAAGAGATGTGGCCGCGAGAGCAGTCCCGACCACCACCACAAGAATGATGATATAGATTATTGTATATGTATTGCTTTGCTTATTCATAAGTCGATGTGAAATTAAGCTTTATAGCTGTTGGATGAATTTGGTTTCCATGCTCAGGCGGCTGTACGCCTCTGACGGCGCATACGGCGCGAAACGTTCAGCTGAACCACACAATAGTCAATCAACGGAGCAAGAGCATTGCCGAGAAGCACGGCAAGCATTGCGCCCTCGGGATAACCGTTGTTGTATGTACGGATGATTATAGCGACCGCTCCGACAAGGAAACCGTAGATATATTTGCCGGGGTTCGTCCGTGCGGCCGTAACAGGGTCTGTCGCCATAAAGACAGCAGCGAAAGCAAATCCGCCGAACAGAAGCTGGTCAAGCGGGTTGAGGAACGATGCAGGATAGGCCGGTGTCTCGAACACGTTGGCAACCCATCCCATAAAAAGACCTCCGGCCACGACACTGAGCATAATGCGCCACGAAGCTATGCCGGTGGCGAGCAGCAGCAATGCTCCAATGAGGATAGCAAGCGTAGAAGTCTCGCCAAACGATCCGGGAATCAGTCCGAGAAAGGCATCCCATGTGCTGACAGGATTACCCTTAAGATTGAGCAATTCAAGATTGCCGCCGGTAAATGATGCGATCTGTCCGAGTGGCGTAGCTCCTGAAAATCCATCGGGAAGGTCGAAACCGAGGCCGCAGATCGAATTTGTAGAAACAAACACCTTGTCACCGCTCATCTGTGCAGGATAGCCGAAGAACAGCACCGCACGTGTCACGAGGGCGACGTTGAACACATTGTAGCCAGTACCGCCAAAAACCTCTTTGACAAAAATAACCGAGAAGGCAGTGGCGACTGCAATCATCCACAGCGGAGTCTCAATCGGACAGACGAGAGGAATGAGAATACCGGTGACAAGGAATCCTTCCTGAATTTCCTCGCGACGCCACTGGGCCACGACGAACTCGATGCCGAGTCCGACCACATAGGCCACCACGATACGCGGCAACACCGCAAGAAATCCGTAGGCCATCAGCTGCCAAAACGGAAATTCCACTGCTCCGGCTGCCAGCCAGTTCTGATAGCCGGTATTATACATACCAAAGAGCAGACAGGGCATCAGTGCCAGCACCACTATTATCATCACTCGTTTTGAATCGAGGCTGTCGTGGACATTCACACCCGAAGTCGAAGTGGTGTTAGGAGTATAAAGAAACGTTTCAAACCCGTCAAACACACTGCGGAAAGCGTGGAGCTTGCCGTCAGGCTCAAAGTTAGGCTTGATTCTATTTAAATAATTTCTTAGCGCTTTCATTGTTGGAATGTTAATTCTTAAAAACAGAAATCAGACCTCGCTGCGGAGATAGTCGAGACCTTCACGGACGATTTTCTGAAGTTCCAGCTTGGAGGGGTCAACATATTCGGCAAGAGCGAAATCCTCAGGAGCTACCTCATAGATGCCAAGCGCCTCCATGCGATCGATATCCTTGGCAAGAATTGCCTTGATAAGATATTCGGGCAGAATGTCCATCGGGAAAACCTTGTCGTACTCTCCAGACATAATCATGGCACGGCGACCACCGTTGATGCGGGCATCTGGCGCAAACTTGCGACCAAGGAAACGGCCGATGAACGACGGGCTGACACTCATTTTCGAAGGACTCATCGAAGCCCAGCCCATGAACTCGTCTGCATCGTCGCCTTCTGGAATCACCGTCACCTGACGGTAGGGATAGCGGAGATAGCCGTCGATGCTCTCACGGACACCGGTCAGAACGTTTCCGGATATTATGCGCTGATGACAGCCGTCGGCCTTCAGTTCATCCTCAAGGACTGTAGAAAGCGAAGCGCCGACAACAGTCTTTTCCATACGCGGATCGCTCACCTCGCTGCCGGTCACAGCAACAAAAGCCGACCAGTCAGGCTCGCCCGTAAGCGCGAGATGCCCGATGCGGGCAAGCGTCACAATGTCGAGTGTCCACACGACCTCTCCCTTGTTGACCGACTCGATGGCCGCGATCTGCACTCCGGCATTACCTGCAGGGTGAAGACGGGGAAATTCCACAATTTCCGCACCTTTTATGTCGGGTATTGACGCCCCCTTTTCTATACCTATATATATATGGCCGTCGGTCAGTCGTGAGAGCACCCCTACTCCGGCCTCGATGTCAGCCATGCGGCCTTCGACCATGAACTCAAGAGTGGGGGCTAACGGAGCCGTATCCATAGCCGTCACCATAATCGAACGCGGTCGGTCGGCAGGGAGGGGAACTATATCATAAGGACGGCGGCGCATCATGGCCCACAGACCGGAAGCCATCAGGGCTTCAGTTACAGACTCGGCCGATGCATCGGCAAAAGGGGCAGACTTGACAGCAGTCTGAGAGACAGACGGATCAAGCTTGATGACAACACGCTCGATTTTACGACGCGCTCCACGCACGACAGCCTCGACCGTTCCGGCAGCCGGAGCGACAAGCTTTATTCTCGAATCGTTTTTGTCGTGTAGTAATGGTGAA